>JAFWLF010000023.1:0-62694 GCA_017511185.1 Lachnospiraceae bacterium
AAATGACTTTGTTTTCAGGATATCCGTGGACATCCTTGAGTCTGATTCGCTCAAGCCTTTGCTTGGCTAATCATCCGTTTTTTTACTGTTCTCGTTTTGAAACGATCGCATCTTGAAATTTTTAAGAAATTTCAGGGATGGTCTATACTGTTCAGTTATCATGGTGCCTGCCACAAGGAGGGACCCAACGCAGTTGGGAGGAACCCTTATGGCCTACCCTTTTCCAGGGCATTCTGTCCCTGTTTTTTGTGGGACAGCTTGGATATAATACCACCCGCTTTCCCTATTGTCAATATAGTTTTTTCAAGTTTTTTCGGGAAATTTTATTAATTTTGTTCGACATATATTCATAACATCGGTCAACGATCTGAAAGCCCATTTTCAGATACATTTCTTTTGGTGTATCATTTGCATCTGCATGGAGGAAAACAGTATGCCCCGGAACCTGTCTGATCACTGCTGCTAAAAGAGATGTTGCGGCATATTTGTGCCGTTCTTGTTCTGCCGTAATCAATCCGTCAATACAAGTATAGGTACCAGAAGAAAAATAATAGCAGGAAGCGACCAATTTCTCATTTTGATAAGCACCAAGGTAATTTAGTTTCTCATAAAGACGTTCCACATTTCGTACTGCAAAATCTTCTCCCCATAAAGGGCCGTAATGTCTTCGTTCCATTTCTTTCAATTCTAATAGACGAGGAACATGGAATGTGAGATTTGGATTAGTCTTCCATCCATTCGTTTCCTGCATTAACTGCATCGTCAGACAAACGTTCTCCTCCAATCCAAACGGATTCTCTAAAGGAACATATCCCTGTAACTTTATAAAGGAAGCTTTTTCTTTTTTCTGATACAAAACAGCTGCCTGAAATTCTTCTTCCAATGGTTGTGATTCATAAGCAAAGAAATTATGATCGTATTTATCTTTCAGCTTCGGATCGTCCCATTTCATCAGATGTTCTGAAAAAGGTCTGCACGAAGCAAACTTCAACAGCAGATTTTTTTCACAAGCCCGGATATCCTGTGTTTGCCATTCCGACGGCTCCACCAAATAAATCAAATCCTTATTGATGCTATTGTTATATTCTTTCATTTTTATTAATAATAAAAAGAGGGATCCGAAAGATCCCTCTTTTGCTTCGTTTCACTGCGTTTTACTTTTTTTCTTTTTTCTTATGGAATTTCCGAAGTGCATCGAAGGTCTCTTCGCTGATATAATGCTCCACTCTGCAGGCATCCTCAATTGCCACATCTTTGCTGACACCAATCATCTCCAGCAGATCTGAGATCACATTATGTCTTTCGTAAATCGTTTCGGCAATTTTCCTGCCTTTTGCCGTCAAAGTGATGGCTCCAGTATCCGAAACTTTAATAAAACCATCGTTTTTTAATATACTCATTGCCCGGCTGACAGATGGTTTGGAATAGCCTAATTCCTTTACCACATCAATTGAGCGGACAATCTCCATTTTCTGGGATAAAACCAGTATCGTTTCCAGATACATTTCCCCTGATTCTTTTATAGCCATTATCCTTCTCCTGTTAATACATAACGATTGATTACGTTTAAAAAGTAACACAATTATCCCTTTCTATCAAGAAAAAACCATTTTGTTCTATTCCATATCTTGACAGATTAGCATAGGGTAACTATAATGACGATGGTTAGATTGCGCTAACCTTTTTTCTAAGTAATACGGTTAGCGTAAGCTAATTAATATCAAACAATAAGAAGGGATGAAAAATGATGCCGTTATCATTGGCCAACAAAGATGAAGAGTACACGATACGAAAAATCGGAGGAAGTCCGGAAGTAAAAAAACATTTGGAAAACCTGGGCTTTGTCGCAGGCGGAAGTGTCAGTGTCATCAGTTCGATCGGCGGCAACCTGATTGTTAAAGTGAAAGAATCACGGGTTGCGATCAATGACGAAATGGCACGCAGGATCATGATCTGATCATGCTGTCCAGTCATTCATTTTTCAGGAGGTGAGCAACAATGAAAACTCTAAGAGATGCAAAAATCGGCGACACCGTCAAAGTCGTAAAGCTGCATGGAGAAGGTGCCGTCAAACGTCGGATCATGGATATGGGAATCACGCGAGGCGTTGATGTCTATATTCGAAAAGTAGCTCCTTTAGGAGACCCAGTGGAAGTTACCGTTCGCGGCTACGAGCTTTCCCTGCGGAAAGCAGATGCAGCGATGGTCGAGGTCGAGCTTCCTGACCAGCAAGTAAAAAAATAACTAAAGAGAAAATTTTTTAAAGCAATGGTTAGCTTTGGCTAATTATGCTAAGAAAGGATAACAGTTATGGATATTAAAATAGCGCTGGCGGGAAATCCGAACAGCGGAAAAACAACTTTATTTAATGCCCTTACCGGTTCCAACCAGTTCGTGGGTAACTGGCCGGGCGTTACTGTCGAGAAAAAAGAAGGAAAATTAAAAAAACATGAAGGCGTTACGATCACTGACCTTCCTGGTATTTATTCCCTTTCCCCGTACACATTAGAGGAAGTAGTCGCCAGAAACTATCTGATCAAAGAACGTCCGGATGCGATCCTCAACATTATTGATGGAACAAACCTGGAAAGAAACCTTTACCTGACTACACAGCTGACAGAACTTGGTATTCCAGTCGTGCTCGCCATCAACATGATGGACATCGTAAAAAAGAGCGGCGACAAGATTAATATCGAAGAGCTCTCTCGTCAGTTAGGCTGCAAAGCGGTTGAAATATCTGCTCTGAAAGGTGACGGTGTTATGGAGGCTGCTGAAGCAGCAATCAAAGCCGCCCAGGGAGCCCGTACGATTCCAACGCATAAGTTTTCCGGTCCTGTAGAGCATGCGATTGCTCACATTGAAGAAGCTGTCGTTCATGACTTCCCGGAAGAACAGCAGAGATGGTATGCCGTAAAAATCTTCGAACGTGATGAAAAAGTCATGGAACAGCTGAACCAGTCAGGAGAAGTAAAAGCTCACATTGAAGCAGATATTAAGGCGGCAGAAGAAGAACTGGATGATGATGCAGAAAGTATCATCACAAATGATCGTTACGTCTATATTGCAGACGTGATAAAAGCATGCTACAAGAAAAAAAGCAAAGAAAAACTGACCACATCTGATAAAATCGACCGGATCGTGACAAACCGCTGGCTTGGCCTTCCAATCTTTATTATTGTCATGTTCCTGGTCTACTGGATTTCCATGGTCGCCGTCGGAAATAAATGTACTGACTGGGCAAATGATGGATTATTCGGCGATGGCTGGCATCTCTTTGGCATTGGTTCTGCAAAATATGCAGTAGCTGAAGAAACTTATGGGGATACTGATGCGATCCTTGATGCTTATATTGCAGAATACGGCACGGAAGATATGGCAGAGGCAATTGATATTGAATCAGAAGAATTTGATGAAGCCGCTGCTTCGGCTGCTCTGACAAAACTGATTGCCGCAACTCCGGATAATGCTGCTTTAACATACGAACTGGAAGATGAAGAAACACTTGCAGTAGAATATGTAGATTCCACTAAAGCTGATCTGGAAGATGCTGTTGCAAATTATTTGGCTACAGATTACAAGAAAAGCTACGGTGCTCCGGATACCTCCACCTATGGTGTCTGGGTTCCTGGTATTCCGGTTCTAATTGAGGGCCTGTTAGATAAACTGAATGCCGCTGATTGGGTCAAGGGACTTGTACTTGATGGTATCGTGGCCGGTGTTGGTGCAGTTTTAGGTTTTGTTCCGCAGATGCTGGTACTCTTCCTGCTTCTTGCAATCTTAGAATCCTGTGGCTATATGGCACGTATCGCTTTCGTTCTTGACAGGATCTTCCGTCGGTTTGGTCTGTCCGGAAAATCCTTTATTCCAATTCTGATCGGAACCGGCTGCGGTATTCCGGGTGTCATGGCTTCCAGAACGATTGAAAATGAACGTGACCGCCGTATGACGATCATGACAACAACCTTTATCCCTTGCGGCGCCAAAGTACCATTTATAGCTATGATTGCCGGAGCTATTTTTGGTGGTAGCCCATGGGTCTCAACCGGCGCATACTTTATCGGAATCGCAGCAATCATTGTTTCCGGTATCATGCTCAAGAAAACCAAAATGTTTGCCGGAGATCCTGCACCATTCGTTATGGAACTTCCTGCTTACCACCTTCCAACAGTAGGAAATGTGCTTCGCTCCATGTGGGAGCGCGGCTGGTCCTTTATTAAGAAGGCTGGTACGATCATTCTTCTTTCCACGATCGTTGTATGGTTCCTCTCTTTCTTCGGTGTGGTAGACGGTACATTCCGTATGCTGGAAGAAGAAGAAATTGGTTTCTCTATCCTTGCAACCATTGGCAATGCGATCAAATGGATCTTTGCTCCACTTGGATGGGGAACCTGGCAAGCAACCGTTGCTTCTATCACCGGTCTGGTTGCTAAAGAAAATATTGTTGGTACTATGGGTATCCTGTACCGGGCAGCTGGAGACGGAACTGTTTACCAGAATATCGCGGCAGTATTTACCGGTCTTTCCGGTTTCTCCTTCCTGGTCTTCAATCTGCTCTGTGCACCTTGTTTTGCAGCAATTGGAGCTATCAAGCGTGAAATGAACAGCCATAAATGGACCTGGTTTGCTATTGCCTACCAATGTCTGTTTGCTTACGCAATTGCGCTGATGATCTATCAGTTTGGCGGGATCTTTACTGGAAACGTGAATATCATTGGGTTGATCGTTTCAATCCTGCTGCTTGCTTTGATGATCTACATGCTGTTCTTTAAAAAATATAAAGAAGCAACGAAGTTCACGAACAAGCTTTCCAGCAAGATTTGAGTGTAAAAGTTTTTTCATTAGGAGGTTATGATCATGGCAGGCTTTTTGACAGCTAACTGGGGAACGATCGTGATATGCGTGATCCTGATTGCCATCATCACTGCAATTATTTTAAAACTGCGGAAAGATAAGAAAGCGGGGAAATCAATCAGCTGTGGAGACTGCAAACACTGCGGCGGCAACTGTGCCTCTTGTCACGCCTGCTCTCCTCCTTCCGGGAAACACACTTCTCTCTCAAATTGACCGCGAATTTACGTTTGAGACCAGAATCTGCCTGAAAAACGTCCATAATAACAGAAAAAAATTGGGACCACTCATTCCAAAGAATGGGTGGTCCCAATCGTTAATTTCAGGTCAAAATCAGGCATGTCTCAGTGAAAGTTCTTTTACGTAGCATCTTCTGCGTTTATGCGCTTCCGTGTCAAATTCTCTCCACTGACTTAAAACCTTTGTATTTGTCTCCAACTGCGGACCGGTTTCTGCGTAGACAATTCCATTTTTAATACAGCTTTGCATAATATGGTCAATGATGATCGCATTGACACCTTTACTGCGCAGTTCCGGCCGGACAGCTATTAATAACAGATCAACCGCGTTGTTTTTGTGCAGTGCATGTAAGACGCGGATCCATCCAAATGGAAATAGTTTTCCTTTGTTCTTTTTCATCGCGTCCGCCACAGAAGGACAGCATACGCCAAATCCAACCAGATTTTCTTCCTCATCCAAAACCAGACAGCAGTAATCCGGATTGATCAAAGGGATAAACTTATCTGCATACTTATCGATCTGCTCCTGATTCAATGTTACGACGCCATAAAGTTCTTTATATGCAACATTTACCAGTTCAAAAAATTCTTTAATATATGGCTTGTATTGCGACCGCTTGGTGAAGTTTGCTTTATGAAAATGTCCTCTCTTCATTACGAGTTCCGAAAGATGATGGATTTTTTGGTAAATCTCATCCTGTTCACTTGGAACGCTGATCTTATATTCCACCCAATCTGTATCTTTGTGAAAACCCATGCGGGAAAGATGCTCATTATAATAAGGCAGATTATAATACGTGATGAACATATTCCGGCGGTCATATCCTTCCACCAGCATTCCTTCACGATCCATGTCACAAAAGCCTAATGGACCCTGTAATTCTGTACATCCTTTTTCAACTGCCCACTTTTCCACCGTATCAAATAAAGCCTTGGAAACTTCCAGATCATCAATAAAATCGACCTGTGAAAAACGCATACGGTTCGTATGCCATTTTTCATTTGCCTGGCGGTTTAAGATTCCGGCGATCCGTCCAACGATTTTTCCATCCCTGTACGCCAAAAAAGCCCTGGCCTCACAATACTGGAAGGCAGGATTTTTAGATTTATCCCAGTCGCTCATATCATCCCCGTAAAAAGCAGGAACAAACTGCGGGACATTCTTATACATTTTATTTGGAAGACTGACAAATTTACGAAGTTGTTTTTTATTATTCACTTCCACAATTTGAACTTCACTCATCTCTTCCGCCGCCTTTATATTTGTATTGATTATACTATACAGGCAGATTCTGTATACACTTTTTTTACAAACTGGACTCCGCTTCCTTTAGCGCTTTCTGAATGTGATTTAAAACCTGTTTCTTATTTCCGCTCCACATCGGTGCGATCAGATCTTTTTTGCGTCCGTCACCTGTAAGTCTGTGAATAACAATGTCGTTCGGGATCACAGCAAGCAGTTCTATAAGCAGGTTCACATATTCATCCTCTGACATGACAGAAAACTTTCCTCTTCTGTACTCTTCTGCCAGATCTGTTCCTTCCAGAACGTGCAGCAGCTGAAGCTTAATACCTGTTGCCTGATGACTGCAGACATAAGCGACTGTCGCCTTCATATCCGCTTTACTTTCTCCCGGAAGTCCAAGGATCACATGAGTGATCACTTCCAGACCACGCGCACGCAAATTCCTGACTGCCTCGTCATATTTTGCAAGAGGATATCCCCTGCGGATATACTGCGCTGTTTTTTCGTGAATGGTCTGAAGTCCCAGTTCCACCCAGACTGGTTTGATCCGATTCAATTTTTCCAACAGCTTCAGCACCTCTTCTTGCAGGCAGTCCGGACGCGTTGCAATTGACAAAGCCACAATATCCGGATGATGAATGGCTTCTTCGTAAAGCGTTTTCAATTTTTCGATTGGTCCATATGTATTTGTATACGCCTGAAAATAAGCGATATACTTTCCGTCATGGATTTTTGAAGAAACCAGGCGTTTCCCATCTTCAATCTGCTCTTGAATGCTCTTTTCAGGGTTCCCCGCAAAGTCTCCGCTCCCTCCGGCAGAACAAAAAATACACCCTCTGGTATCAATAGTTCCGTCTCTGTTAGGACAGGTAAAACCTCCATTGAGAGCAATTTTATAAACTTTGCACCCAAATGCTTCCTGCAGATATTGATTAAGAGAATAATAAGAAAGGCTCACTTCTTTTCCTCTGTTTGTTTTTTCTTCGATCTGAGAAAAGAAATCAGAAATGCGATCAGTATTCCCAGCAAAGCTCCAAGGCTATCAATCAGAATATCCCGTACCTCACAGCTTCTCCCCTGCACAAACATCTGATGCAGCTCATCCGTAGCTGCGTATGCTGCGCAGATAAAAAACGCTAATATGGCACTTTTCCATCGTTTCCACCGGGACAAGTCACACACAGAAACAAACATACTGATCCCCAGTATCAGATACTCCAGAAAATGAGCGCATTTTCGTACGATAAAGGAGAGCGTTTCAGGCTGGACATGTAAAAAAGATGAAAGCCATTGAACGATCACATTGCTCTCATGCATAGATAAATCTGCAGTTAATGCAGACTGGATGAAAATGAAAACCATGATCGCAATGGTTATAACAATATGAAATATCTTTTTCCCCTTATTTGTCATTATTACTCCTGAATTTTGCATATTATAGCAAGCGTTCTGCTGCCATGCAACACTACTGCACGGGCTGCCGCAATATGCTATAATGCATGCACCGTTTATTTTTGGAGGATACGCTAATGCTCATTGCCGTGACCGGTGCCAGCGGTTCTGTAGGAAAAAATATTGTCCCAAAACTTTTGGAAAGAAAAGAGAATCACTGCCGACTCCTTTTCAGGGATACCCCAGTGAATCGAAAGATCATATCCCGCCTGCAGAAACAATTCCCACAGCAGATCTCTGTTGTGTTTGGAGACGTAACAAATTCTTCCTGCTGCCAGGACCTTGTACAGAATGCGGACTATGTGCTTCATCTTGCAGCTGTGATCCCTCCAAAGGCCGATCACGATGAGAAAATGACATGGAAGACTAATTTTCAGGGAACCGTAAATCTGGTCGACGCGATCATACAAAATGGAAATCAGGCAGCTCTGCTCTTCTTCTCAACAGTCGCCACATACGGTCACCGTTCTTTCCCTCACTACTGGGGGCGGATCGGCGATCCTCTTATGCCAAGCATATTTGACGCCTACGGTGCCAGCAAAGTTCGTGCTGAACGCTATATTTTAGAAAGTGAATTAAAGAAATATGTGATCCTGCGGGAAACCGGAGTTCTCTACGATAACATGATGATGAATAACATTCATGATGGATTGATGTTTCAGACACCTGTCAATGTATTCATCGAATGGGTCACTGCAAAAGATACCTCTATCCTGCTGGATAAAATTATTTCCGAAGGCGGCGAAAAAAACGACTTTTGGAACAAAGTCTATAATATCGGCGGAGGACCGTCCTGCAGACAGACTGGTTTTGAGACCTATGACGACGGTTTTCGGCTAATAGGCGGCAGTGCAAAAAAGATTTTCGAACCACGCTGGCACAATCAGATCAATTTCCATTGTTTCTGGTTCAGCGACAGCCAGATCTTAGAAGACCTTTTCCATTTCCGTACAGAAGGATGCAGCGACTTTTGGAAATGGTTTATCCGTAAACACTGGATCTACCGTCTCGGACGTTTGATGCCTTCCTCACTTCTAAAATCTCTGGTCATCAAACCGCTGCTAAAGAACAGTAATGCCCCTGATTACTGGGTAAAAAACAACATCACTGCGAAAATAACTGCTGCCTATGGCGGAATCGAAAAATACAACCAGATCCCAAAGACATGGGACAAGACGGACCTGATCTGTGAGCATCCGGATTACGAACAAATGAGAACGCACGACCCATCTTTGGATCTTTCACACGGTTACGATGAAACAAAGCCGGATAACAATCTGAACATAGAAGACATGAAAGAAGCTGCTGCTTTCCGAGGGGGTAAAATGCTGTCCTCTACTATGGTGCCTGGAGACTTGAGAACAAAGCTCACCTGGCAATGTCACAACGGACATGTATTTGAAAGTTCCCCATATACCATTCTGAAAGCCGGTCATTGGTGTCCGGAATGCTGCAGTCCGAAAGATACCTGGGAATATGATGATCTTGCAAAAAATATCCCGTTCTTTGCTCAGATCTGGTATGACTTTCATGATCCGGATGAAGATAACGTCTTTTATCTGGATGAAAAAGGGCTCCCGCAGGTACGGGAGCGAAAGGAATAATGACTCAGGTTGATTCGCAAAACCGGAAAAAATCCAGCAGTGCGTTCTGATAGCTGCAGGGATCAACAAAGCAGCTTTGCATATGTCCCGCCCCATCCACAATCAGCTTAAATTTTGGTGACTTACAGTTCTCATACAGTTTTTCCATGGAACGGATATCTGCCACCACATCTTTGGTACCGTGAATAAATAAGATTGGCCTCTGATTATTCTTTAATGCATCTGTTGCTGTATAAGCATTATCATCCATCCCAAGCCTTAAGCGCGCATCCAGACGAATGAGCGGATAAAGGATCCTCGGATTTACATGTAGATTATCGATCACGCTCATGCCAAACGCCCTTGCGCTTGCACAGCCGCTGTCTGCAATCAGCCCTTTTGTAGCTTTATGCAGGCCTGCAGCCGCTGACATTAGCGTACACAGAGCACCGACAGACATTCCCATCACATAGACTGGAATTCCCGGTGCAAGATGTTCTGCAGCATAATGGGTCCATCTGGCAATATCAAACCGCTCTTTTTTCCCATAATACAGATATCTCCCGCCGCTTTCTCCATGTGCCCTAAGTTCGATCATAAGAACAGCTGTATTGTGTTCATGCAGGAAAGGCGCAATCGTCCTGTAATCATAATTCCATCCGGAGCGCCATCCATGGCAGGCGATCATGATCCGTTCTGCATTGGAACATGGATAATAATGGCCAGTCAGGATTTCTCCGTCATAACTGACGATCTGCACTTTTGTCCCGGCTTTTTTCTTCAGATCTTCCGCAAGTATTTTAGTCGCTCTTTTTTTCCCTTCATTGGTCTTCTGATTTCCCATTACGATATCGACCAGAAATTTAGGGAGTTTTGGACTTTTGCGGTCATAGGCATAGCGGGTCAGCCAATCCACAACAATTATAATAAATGTGATTGGCAGTACGATCAGGCTTATGCTCAAGATCCATTTTTGTTTTCGGGACATGTTGTTTATCTTTTGCGTGAGGAGAACATAGCAATGATATAAGCGATATACGCAAAAATCTCCGCGAACCAGGAAATGAGATTCCCAATGGCAAAATAGCTGTCACTGTATATCATATTTCTAAATCCAATGAGACGTAAAACTAAGGAAGCAATCATATAAAGGATCGCAATGATCAGGTAAACGACCGGCATAGCAGCGCTTCGGGAACGCACAAACATCTGGATCACATATAAAACAACCAGAATGAAATACGGAAGCAGCATAGCAATCTCCCGCAGCAGGATATCGGAATAATAATACCGGACATTTCCAAAGAAACTGATCAGATCCATGACAAGCATGACAAACATCGGAATGGCTGTCACAAATGCTGCTTTTTTCGTATGAACAAAGAACAGGACCGGCACTGCGATCACCAACAGAATATGGATGATACGGTAGACATTTAAAAATGCCGATGGATAATCAATGACTTCCACATAATAAAGAAGATATGGAACCAGGCTGACTAATGTGAATATAAAGTAAAGGATGCCCATAATGCCAGTCGATACAGGCCATTTGGAAGTCACTTTCTTATTGGCAGGTGCTGCGTATGCTGAGGTGTAAGGCTGCTGATAAACCTGATTAGATGCGACTGAACTTCTGACAGCGTGTGCCGGCTGCTGGTAGATCTGCTGTGTCTGCTGCTGTACAACAGGCTTTGCTGCTGCAGGCTCGTCCGGCATGACCGGGGTTCCGCAATTGACACAGAATTTTGCTCCATCCTGGATTTTATTTCCACAATTAGTACAATACATAATAGCCCTCCCTGATACCTATGTTGTATTACTAACAAATCTGTTCACATATTATCCGAATGGGCAGGAAAGGTCAATTTCTTTTCACAGAAGCAGCCCTGGCAAAAATGTTTCTGGTCCTGTCATAGTAATAAACAGAATCTGACAGCCAGTCTTCTGCCATTAATTCCGTGCGGTTGATCTCCCAAACCATCTCCTCCAGTTCCGATAGAAGGTAATCCTCATTATCCGGAATCAGTATCGTCTCGTGAACAGAAGAAGGGAGAATATAATAGTTTCCACCCATCCGTTCACCGATCATCTCCAGAATAAAAGGATAGAAAAGGGACGCCGCGCCAAAAATACCTGTGCTGTTTGTCAAAACAGCTGCTTCCTTTCGGATATCAAAAGCATCCAGCTGTTTATCAAATGACAATTCTTCTTTTTTCTTTGTTTCCCCTTCCAGGATTCCTTCTACCATTGCTTCCAGTGGACGGATCACCGGAGGAAGGTTTCTTGGACCAAAAGTAAATGCATCTGAAAACAATTGATCTTCGGATATTTCCATCCATTCCATCAGTCCCTGATCTACAACAGTAAATCCCATTCTTCCGGTTTCATCCACTTCCATGAAGTGACAAGTTACGGCAAGATCTGCTGCTCTTCTGTGCGGGATCCTTTTCAGATGATTTTTCCGGAAATCATGATCGGATACACGTAAAACCAGATGTGTTCTTGCCACGCAATAATCCATATATTTCTCCATTACGATTTCTTCATATGACATCGATTCTTTTTCCTCCTTTTCTTTCTAAAATTGATCACTATATAAGTCAAAACGATCAGAACAATGAGTCCTGAACAAAACAGTGGAATGCTGCGCAGATCAACCCTGAAAGAAGGAGGCTGTGGATTTCCCGTGCCTCCTTCTTTGTCTTCTATTGATTCCGGCATTTTTCTTTCACTGCGTAATCCATGAACCAGAAGACGATGGTCGTTTATACCGTATGGCGTACAGGTGACCAGCGTCATCCGATCTTCTCCTTTTACGATCTGCAGCGATGTTGTTTCTTCGGGAAGTACCACTTCTGTCCGTTCCACTTCGTAAACATATTGATTCCCATATACACAGGCTGCAAAAAGATCTCCTTTCCTGAGCAGCCGGATATCGTCAAATGCCCGCGATGCCCGCATGCCGGAATGTGCGGTCACAACACAATGAGAAGAGATTCCGCCGACTGGAAGGGACGTATGTTCCAAATGCCCTGCTCCAGCCGCAAGAGTCTCATCTGTAGTTCCGTGATACAACAGGATCTTCAAGTCAATCGAAGGGATCCAGAGATATCCCATCACGCCATTTCCATCAAAAGACAACTGCTCTTCATAAGCACGGATTCCATCCTTTTCAGCCTCTCCAGCGAGCCACTTGTTATAAACACTTGCCTGGCTCAGCTGCTCATCCAGAATATTCCGGTTCTCATCATACCGGTCATATCGGGAAGTCATAGCGCTGATTGCCAACGCATTTTGGTAAGCCTGACGGCGATCCATCAAAAAGGGAATGAAAAGAATGGCAACTCCTGCTGCCATACCTAAGACAGCTGCAAGAATTCTCTTTTTCATTTTTTATTGCCCTTCCTTATCCTGTGGGCAGCAAAAACGATAACAAATAAAAAAATGCTTCCTCCCAGAAGCATCAGGTAAAATGTCATCCAGTTCTTATCTCCGGTTTTTGGAACTGGTGGAATCAAATGATCTGCAGCCAGTACTTTAACGTTTCCTGTTTTTGCTTCTACGGACTGTACCCCTTTTCCTTCGGCAGAAAGGACAATGGAGTCCGGGTCCTTATAATCAGCACAGATTTCAACCATAAACGGTTCTATTGTCATATACCCGTCCGGTGCTTGTTCTTCCGTGATCAGATATTTTCCGGAATCCAGGAATGACAGCTTTACCGTTCCGTTTTTATTTGTTTTCCAAAGGGACCTTTCCGTCATTTGATCTGTTCTAGTTCCATCCGGATTCAGATACAGGCCGCCTTCTTCTTTAATAGAAAATGCAGCATTCGCCAAAAGGTTTCCGGTTTCTGCCCCTGTTTTCACCAATTGTATCTGCCACGTGTACAGGCGGCATCTGTCCGGAACGCTTTTCCCGTGCGCTACGCAAGTTGGACTGCGCGTATACTCGATCCAGGCGTCATTATCATTAGAATCTGCGCCTATACTCGCTTCTTTCGTAAGAAACGCATCATATTGAACAAGAAGCATATCCGCCTCTGCATAACGCGGATAAACAGTTTTCAGATCAGGAAACGCAACTGTCAGCAATTGATCGGTCAGGTCAATATCTGCTCCTTTTGTAAGATCAACTTTTTCCTGTCCTTCTGCATCAAGCAGCGTCACAGCAACAGATGAAAGATCTATTTGCAGTCCTGCTTCATACTGATCGCAAAAGCAATAGTAATATACATCAAATGCATTGTAATTAGATGGAAGTGTGCCATAAAGACGGTATGGGATCCTTTTTCCTATTCCAGAATCGGCTGCCTTCCCAAATCGGACTTGTCCATCTTCCTGCACTTCTCCAATCTCTTTTCGCAGAGTCGGGACAGACGATTTTTCGTGAAGCGTTACGGTTTTATCTTTCCCAATAAGCAGAATCATTGGCTGTGCATCATCTGAAATGATCAGATAGTAGCCATCCGGAAGGGTAACTGTTTCATTAGAGGTAAAGTCTGCATCCGGCAAAATGGATGGTTCCTGCAGGAGGGCTCTTGCAAGCCGTACGGCAAAACCTCCGTCAGCGTCAGCTCGAATACTTTCTGCCAGCCATTCTGCGACTTCAACAGAAGAACGCTGCAAAGGATCTGCCTCCAATTTATCCCAAAATGTCTTAGGAATATCCTCTGCAATTTGAATGTTCCAAAGTTCATCTTCTCCCAACACGATTCCGTTTAATAATTGATAAGCGGTATAACGATGTTCCGGATGATTATCGGATTCAATGACCATACTTCCTGCTGCGAAAGTCGGAATCGTTATCATAAAGGCCGATAGAATGCAAAGAAAAAGAGAAAAGATTCTTTTCTTTTTCCTAAGCAGCATTGCAGCACTCCCCAAAAGCAGCAGAGACCCTGCGATAATAGTCAGTAACAAACTTACAGAGCCCGTCATCGGAAGGACTATCATTTTGTCATCTTTCATGATGATGCCGCAGATCCCATCTGCAGAAGTATAACTTTCTGCATTCTCCGTCAGCAGTTCCAGTTCTCCCTGTTCATTAAAACGGAACGATATGTCCTCTGCTTCCAGATAGCTTTCAGGCGCTTCTATTTCTCTGAGTGTATAGGTCTTTCCCGGCTCGAAGATATCACGAATAACCGTTTCTGTGTCTTCGCTCAGCCACTCTGTTTTTACTGATTCTCCATCCAATATCTGCAGTTTTGCATTTTTCAGGTTTTTCCGTGTCGATGCATCAATCTTTCTTACAGCCAATGCAATCTCAGTATTTCCGATCATCGCCGTATGATCCGAACGGACCTCGATCATTCCGCTGCTTTCTGTAATCCAGGAAAACTCTGCATCTGCTCCTGCATTTGGCTGCGTTATTATTGCTTTCAGTGAATGATCCGAAAGCAGATACCCTGCCGGGCTTTTGATTTCCGTAAATAAAACGCTTCCCAGCGGGAGTTTCGGTTGATCCCGTGTATCTACAAACAATTCACTGTTTTCATATTCCTGTGCAAGACAGTCCGAAGAGTAAGAAAACGTTCCGTCTTCTCCTGTTTGAAAATACCAGATCCTTTTTGCATCTCCACTACAGGAATCATTGTCAAAGTATTGCACCTTGAAAACGGCACCTTCCAATGGTTTATCTTCCACAAATGCCTGCCCTTTGTATTTCACCTTTTTCAGGACTGGCACTCCGGGATCAAAGGCCGGGACATCCTGAAACGTGATGGTATTGGTGGAAGAAGTCAGTGTGATCTCCTGATGCCCCGATGAAAGCAGATAACCTTTTGGCGCCAGTATTTCTTCGGCCCAGACCCTGTCCCCAACAAAGAGTCCATTTATAGTAAAGGATCCATCTGCCCCGGTTTCATAAACCTTCACTGCTCCCCATCCTTGTGCAAGACTGTCATAGATCCATACATTAAATTTCGCTCC
Organism: Lachnospiraceae bacterium; assembly: GCA_017511185.1. Lineage (GTDB taxonomy): Bacteria > Bacillota > Clostridia > Lachnospirales > Lachnospiraceae > RGIG5612. Next base: position 15,305 of record JAFWLF010000023.1, read on the forward strand.
TTGGAAATTCCCGGAATACATGGAATTTCCGATCAGCTGGTCTTTACAAACACCGGACGCAGCTGTTGTCTTGATCACTTTCACGGATGTTGTCGTTCTTGCCGGAGTGATCATCCTCTGAAGGTTTGAATTAGATGGACTCCAATAATTCACATATTTCGCATCTGCTGAGGTAGCATTACGTCTAGCATTGTTCAAGAGATTCACGGCATACTGAAAATTCCCTATGTTTCCTACATAGTTTCCTTCCTGCCAGCTTCCATCTCCCCAAATGTGATTCCAGATCCAATAGGGGGAATGCATGCCATCGGAAACAGAATAAAAATCCACTCCAAGCGATCCAAACACTGCCGCCTGTGTCAAAAACTGTGCTTCCTGCCAGGAAAGTCCCCATTTATTGTACGGATACCCATTCCTCATAAGATATCCGAGGATATTATTTGTGGTCTGATTATAGACATAGGAATCGCTATTCGGGTTCCCTTTACCATGATCAATGCAGTAAGCGGCTGTCCAGGCACCGTTGATATAAGTGTAATACAGAACATCGTTGTCACCGATTCCCTGCACTGAATAAAACTGCTGTGATACAGCAGAAACCGTAAATCCACTTCCCATGAGCGTATAATAATATTCTTCTGCATCTTCCAGCTCCGTTGCAATATTTTCAGTAAAGACTTTCCCCTGATTCAAATGTTCATTGACTGCATTGATCCCCCATAAAGAAAGCAGCCCGCTGAACCGGGCTGCTGCTTCAGAAGTGCTCGCAGCTGTTACAAAATAATCAACGGTTGGTCCGTAATTGGAGGAAGGAATGCGTTTTCCATCCTGATTGCAGGCACCTATGACGGTAGCTGTTTCAATACAGCCCGGAACATACCCGTTTGCCTGACTGCCCTGATTGCCTGCTGCGCCGACAAAAACAATTCCCTGATCCGTGGCTCTTTTTACAGCCTCTTTCAAAATCAGGTTATCTGCCGCCTCTGCACTTGCGGAAAGAGATATGATTCCGATATTCCGTGAGATTGCATATTCAATGGCGGCATAAACAGAAGATACTGCGCCTCTTCCATCGTCGCCGATTGCTTTGATGGAGAGTATGGATACCTGTTCATTCTCTTCTGCCATAAAGCGAGCCATTCTTGTCCCATGCCCATTATGATCGGCAGGATCGTCACCGATCAAAGAAACGTTTTCTTTAACATGTTCCTCATTAGCTCCCGTATCGATCAATGCAACATCGTATTTTCCGAAAGGTGATCCTGCTACCGCCTCTTCTAATTCAGCCAATGGATTATCTTCTTCTGTCATCCTGGTTCCCTCCAGATTGGTTTTTCCTTCTTCATCACAGATACGGATAATGACATCAACATCGACCGCATCTGCTTGTTCCAGATAGAACAAGTACGCTTTTTTTGTGCTTTCCTGATCCTGGTACTGTAATAAAAAAGTGTTGTTATAAGACGAAAGGATCGGCGCATCTTCCGGAAAAACAGAGGTATCTTCTGTCACCACCAACAGACGGCAGGAAGAAAAATCTTTTCCTTCAAATGGATTTGTTTCTAACCTTTTCGCATCGCCTGCCAACGCTGTCACAGACGCCGATAAGACCAAAAGCAAAACAGCCATCAGAGCGATGACTGTCTTTTTGATTCTGCCTCTATTCATTTTTTACTCTCCTTCTTTTTCCCCCTGAATATGATGCCTGCCGCAGAGATGGCTGTTACACCTAACCCTAATGCAATGATCAGCGCAAGACCCGATTCTCCGGAAAGAGGCATCTGAATCTTTTTGATATTACCAATTGTGACATTCACCAGACACCTCGCTGCAATCGCCGCACTCCCTTCATCGCCATTGACAAGATTATCATTACTGTTGTCTATACCAGCCGCAGCATCTGCATTGCCGGAAACTACATTGGTCAACGTCCGAAGCGTTCCATCTTCCGCATAATCTGCCTGGATCGTGACGATGGTATCCTCATTCTTCACCTGATACATATCCGGTGACTGGACTTCTTTCAAAAGATAGCTTCCTGCATCCAGACCGGTGACTTCAATAATTCCATCCTCGCCTGTCTGGAATTCATAAGGATCCGTCCCCAATCTGCCGTCTGACTGCACGAACAGTCCCTGCGAAGAAGCATCATCCGGGGCTGACGCCATGATCGTAAAATGGGCTCCGGAAAGCGGAACATTGGTATCCCTGTCTTTCTTTTCCAGATGCAGTGCAAAGGCATATAAATAATCCTTGACGGAATGAGTTTTCCCAACCTCCCTGGTATTTGGATTAGAACTGTAATAAATACATGCCTCGTTCGGGTTGCCAGCTGCACCGATCACACAGTCATCATTCAACTTAACGGAATAAGTCAGAATAATCCTGCTGTCAGCATTCGGATGAACATTCGAGATCGCATAAAGGTCCTCACAGACAACTTCCAGCTTTTTTGTTCCATCTGCCTGCTGTGTCAATGTTTCCCGGAAAGATGAAGAAACATCTGTCCCATCCAAAGTCACCTGGTAAGAGCCGGAATTATAATCAATTCCTTTACTCATGACATCCTCAAATCCATAATAATACAAATCGTAGGTCTGGATATTCATAGCGACCGTTCCTGTGATCTGATGCCGGATATCCTGTCCCCGCTGTGCATCAGCTCCATATTGCCACGCAGCGCCATCTGCATCGTTCAGAATCTGTTTGTCAATGGTCGGAACTGATCTCTTTTCGGTAACAGTCACAGGCCCTCCACCAATGATGGTAAAAATCGGCGACGTACCACTCTCGTCCATGTCAATGGAATCATTTGCAGTAACCAGCAGCCAGTATCCTTCCGGCAAGGTCACACTCTGTCCCTTCGAAACAGATACAGACCCCGCAGCATCATCTACTGCTGCAGCAAGCTTATTCAAAAAGTCATTCGCCTGTAAAATAGTATTCTGATCTGTCATAGATTCTCCGGACACATTTCTTACCGCCACTGAAATATAATCAGCTGCATCCTGTGCATCCAAAGATGAATAGGATGATGTAAACTGCCTGATCACTCCAACCACAATGTTTCGCATTTCATCCGATGGCCAGGCAAAATCAGAAAGAGTTCCATCTTCATTCTTTTTTGCTTTGAAAATGTAGAACGCATTCGAAACCGTATCCTGTTCATCAAATGTTTCCACCTGGATGTTTCCTTCTCCATATGTGACTTCACTGTTCGCCATAACAGCTATCGGCGCACAAAGCATCATAACGCCGCTGATAGCAGCAATGGCCACCAGGAGTTTACTTCTGTTTGTTTTTCTTTTCTGTTTCATTAAATCCATATATTTCTCCTTTTTTTTGCATATGAAAAAAGCCTCTTTTAAGGCTCATATCGTTACTGATCATATTTGATGCCCTCACCCCTGATCTGGGGAACACACCAGCCTGCGTCAAAAGCGCAACATAGGTATTTTTACCTTCCCGAGGATCTCTCCGGACCGCCCTCATTGCCTGGGACTATTCTCTGGCCGTCAGGTTTCTATAGCACGGACTGTGACTGGACGGAAGTATCTTTAAATGTAGCCGGGTGCTGCGTATTCTTTTTTCAATGTGCTTAAAAATGAGTTTTGTTTGCCGAGATGGCAAATGAAAAAAGATAGTTTAGAACTGAAATAAAAGAACTGCTTATTTCAGTGGAATCAAAATAACAGATTCCACCAAAATAAGCAACTGGTTTTTTGTGTTTTCTTAATACCTGTTATGAACTTTTTCCGCGAAACACATAATATCACGGATCGTGATCTTCGTTCCGTCGTCCAGAATAGCCGTTCCGCTAATTTTTCCAAAGACCTGATGCTGATCAGATATCAGAATTTTAAAATCAAGATTTGCTGCCCTGTCCAGGACCGGTACAAAATCCATTTCAAAACGCCCATCAGAAGAAGTAAAAGTCCATGGATCCATATATCCGCTCTGCGGGATATGGAATGTTATATCGTCCAGTTTATGTACTTTCCCATTATAGAACAGTACATTTTCCGTAGCAGCCTTTGTATTGCCAAATCCGTAACCAATATTGAATCCAAATGCATTTCCGTTCAGGTCACAGTTTCCGGATCCCCAATACCAGGTATTATCGTATGTCCAGACACCGCGTCCCCAGTCCAGGGTCCCGAAATCCGTTGATGGATCAAAGGTATAGCGTTTGCCGTCAAATTCCATATAGCCGGAGGCCCGCATGCAGTTGATCTTCTGATTGTAGTAAAAATGCTTATCCTTATCCCAAGGGGTTGCAATGACCATAGAGTCCATCTGCGGCTGTTCCAATTGGATATCGCAGTCAAACGGTTTCCCATCACAGAACTGATCATAATGACAGGTGATATGCCGTTTTCCTTCTTCCAGTGTAAACCGCATTTTTAGCCGTTTATCTTCGTAAATGGTATTCCCTTTGGAGGAATCTGAAGGCAGCTTCAATTTTCCCATTGGGAATGCATTCAAAACGGTTTCTGTATGTTCCCACGTGGTTTCATCAAACAGCAAAAGTGATACGGACTGCAGTCCGATATAGCCGTCATCAGAGATGGTAAAAGCACCTGCAAAATGTTGACTCAGCACTAGATAATAATCCCATTCTTTGATACGGAACTTGGATGCTTTTATCTTGGTGCGGTCATACTGCTGCACCAGGGAGCGGGACCAGCCAGGCTCTCTCAGGTTGCCTTTCTCATCCAGCAAAGGCTGTATTTGGGATACTTCGTGATTTCTCATAACTCAAAAATGTTAGATCCCGCAGAGATTCATTTCTGCGGGATCTATTCTGCAAAACTATTTTGTTACTAAACTCTCCATGATTGTTTTAATATCCGGATCTTCCCAGGTAACACCTGTCTCTTTGCCGTCTACTGCGACAAGGATATTAAAGTCATATTGTGCATTATCTGTTTTGTAATGAAGTATTTCATATGTGTATCCAAGGGAAGTCCCTCTGAATCCTGTGCACGCTATGCCATTGACCGTGACTCCTTCAAGATCTGTCACATCATCATAGATAGATCTGAGTTCCATCACGGTTGTTTCCGGAGTGTACCAGTAAATACGGATATTCGCTTTTCCGTATGCATCCATTTCACTGGAAGCACCTTTTGCCAGGAAGATCGTTTCTGGATCTAATGGATAATTGCCTTGTTCGTCTTTTTCACCGAACATATCTGTCTGCGGAAATACCTTCCATCCGGATGGAACAGAAACTGTAAAAACTCCGGTATCATATGTTTCTGCCTTACCGCCTCCGCCGGAATTGCCACCGCCGCCGGAGTTTCCACCGCCGCAGGCAGCAAGCGCCAAAACTGCAGCACATAATACAGCCATAATAGCAACTATTTTCTTTTTCATTTTTAACACCTCCATGTAATAAATAAACCTTTATATGACTGGCGATCTTTTATTATCATACCATAATCTAAAACTAAACCATTATTGCTTTTCAATTTTTTTTCGATTGGTAAATAGTTTCAATTGATCAAAGAAAACGTTATACAAACGGATCTTTCGCAGCACAAATGAAATAAGGAGCGGAATCAGGACACCGCAAAGAAGACCTATGATGAGGTGAATCGCTGGGGAAGAGATGCCAATCTTCATTAACAGATTTCGAACTGCAGAAAGGATAAATGTGTGCATCAGGTAAATTTCAAGGCTGTGTTTCCCAAGGTAGCTAAGCAGTTTGCTCTCTCCCAGCCATCTGACCTTTTGAAAGAGAACATAAAAGCCAAGGGAAAAACTGATCGCAATGATCCAGTTGACCAAAAAGCGGTCGTTCAGAAATTTGGCTGGCGTCCAGAAAACGACGCACAAAACAATTGACAGAACAATAAAAAACAGAAGCACCATTAGAAGTATCTTCTGCGCCTTTAGTGAAAGGACTTTTTCCTTCATTCTGGCAAGAACAATGCCTGCAAAGAAGAAAAAGGCATAGCATAACACTCTTTTTAAATCAAAATAGAGCCCATAAGGAAGAAAATAGCTGCCGATACTCAGAAGGAAAGTCACCGAAAGCACGATCCATATATTGGCTTTAGCCAACCGGAAAATGCCGAAAAACAGATAAAAAATGACAAGGACAAATAAGTACCAATAAAGCTTAATCGGTTTGACCGGAATTAAAAGAATATCTGACCAGCTAGCCGGTGTATTGACCGCTTCCGCAAAAACCATTCGGAAAATGCCAAGGATAAGCGACCACAAAAAGTAAAGAATCGATAGTCTGGCAATCTGGATTCCTATTCGCCCTTTTTGCCCCCCTTTAGATGTTTCTTTGCAGTAGGCGTGATAAAAAACTTCACCGCTCAGAAGAACAAACAACACCATGTGGAACGTATGAATAATGTTATAAACAAAAAAATACGCAGTCTGTGTAAAAGGGTCCATCAATTGCCCATTCGCAATATGTCCCAAAACTACGCAAAGGATGGCAAGTCCTTTTAATGCATCAATATAGGGAATTCGTTTACCATTCTGCTTCACTTGATTCATTTTCGTTGATCCCTGTCTGCATCATACACTATTTTTAATGTTTTCATCAAGGAATAGTATTCTTTTAGCAAAAAAGTTAGTTTATGCTAACCTTTTTGCCAAACTTGTGCTACAATAGCAAAAAAGGTTTATAAACGGGGGAACAATTATGATTAAGACAACCTTGAAAATCGAAGGAATGATGTGTGGAATGTGCGAAGCACATATCTGTGACGCAATTCGCAAGGTTTTTCCTTCTGCAAAAAAGGTCGAGGCCTCCAGAAGAAAAAAAAAGGCTTCCTTTCTGACAGAAGATCCTGTAGATGCAATCCAGCTGAAAGCTGCGATTGATGAAACAGGTTACACCTGTTTGGAAGTGAATTCAGAACAATACATCAAGAAAGGATTGTTTGGCGGGAAATGAAGACAGTGTTATTTGGTCTGCTGATCCCTTTTATCGGCACTGCTGCCGGATCTGCCTGTGTCTTCTTTCTGAAAAAGGAATTAAAGAATGGTGTGCAGCGTGCCCTGACCGGGTTTGCGGCAGGTGTCATGGTCGCGGCTTCCATCTGGAGTCTGATCGTCCCTGCCATAGAACAGTCAGCTGCAAAAGGACGATGGGCCTTCCTTCCTGCTTTTATCGGTTTTTGGCTGGGCATCCTTTTTCTTCTTTTACTGGATCATGTGATACCTCATCTGCATAGAAATATCGATCAGGCCGAACAGGCCGAGGGCCCGAAAAACCATCTGAGCCGTACCATCATGATGGTCCTCGCCGTAACACTGCATAACATCCCGGAAGGCATGGCTGTGGGTGTCGTTTACGCCGGATTATTATCCGGTTCAGCAAATATTACAGCCGGCGGTGCGCTTGCCCTGGCACTGGGTATCGCAATCCAGAATTTTCCGGAAGGAGCGATCATCTCCATGCCGCTTTTTACGGAAGGAAAAAGCAAAACACAATCCTTCTGGCTGGGCGTTCTCTCCGGTGCCGTGGAGCCGCTTTTTGGGGGACTGACTATTCTGATCGCAAGTCTTGTCGTTCCTGCCATGCCTTATCTTCTGACATTTGCCGCGGGAGCCATGCTTTACGTTGTCGTAGAAGAACTGATCCCTGAAATGTCCACCGGCACTCATTCGAATATCGGCGTCGTATTCTTTGCCATAGGCTTTAGTCTCATGATGGCATTGGATGTTGCACTAGGATAAAAAACCGGTCCATGCACTATGCATAGACCGGTTTGATACTGTTCCTCTTTCGTACTCAGGCAGATTTAGTGAATCATTGCAGGGAGTCCGAATCCTTCAAACAATTCTTTGATCTCTTCCATTTTTTCTTCAGATGGCGGCGTCGCTTCCGCTACAGGTGTATCGCTGATCCGCAGATGTTTTGAAACTCCGAGATTATGATATGGCAGAAGCTGCACCGATGTCACTGCACTTCCAAGTTCCGCACAAAACTCCGCCGTGCGTTTCAGATTCTCCATATCGTCGTTAAAAAGCGGGATTACCGGGATACGGATCTGGAGCTTGCCTCCTGCGACCGCAATGTTTCTGGCATTATCTAATATCGGTTCATTCGGCACGCCCACGGTCTGTTTATGACGTTCACTGTCCATATGCTTGATGTCATAAAGATAAAGGTCCGTATATGGTAATGTCATTTCTACCGTCTTCCAGGCGGCAAAGCCTGTGGTATCCAATGCAGTATTGAATTCTTCTGCCTTAAGCTGCTTTAACAGCGCTAAAGTGAACTCGATCTGGGAGAGCGCTTCTCCGCCGGAAATAGTCACACCACCTCCGGACCGAGCAAAGAAGCTGCGGTCCGGACGCACTTTTTTCATGATTTCCTCAACAGTGTAACTGGTACCGCAAATGAATAACGCATGTGGATAGCATTCCTTGGTGCATTCTCCGCAGTTATCGCAAAGATCCCGTTTCACATGCACAAGCTGGATTGAATTACCTGTCCTGCTGTCCACGCTTGTTTCTCCAAATTCCACAGCGTTTTTCGGGCAGGCTTTGATGCAGCTGCTTTCACATATTTCTGTTCCGACACACCGCATGGAAATCCAGCTTAGTTGCGGGAAGAATTCCTGAGACTCCGGACTGTGACACCATGGGCAGCGCAGCGGACAGCCTTTTAAAAAGACTGTAGTCCGGATACCCGGCCCGTCTTGTACAGAAAACGGCTGTATGTCATATACCATTCCGCTGATTTCCATAAAGTTTGTCACAATTCCTTTCTCTTTTATTGTTACAGTTTGTATTCGTTACGGGAAATAATATCGTTCTGCAGGTCACGGCCAAGCTCAACGAAATAAGCTGAATAACCCGCGATCCGGACAACCAGGTCACGATACTCTTCCGGATTTTCCTGTGCATGACGCAGTGTATCACTGTCTACTACATTGTACTGAATCTCCATACCGCCATTATCAAAGTAGCCCTGCGTTGCACTGATCAGTTTATCCCGTCCGCTGTCGTTGCTCAATACAGATGGATGCATACGCATATTCAGTGCGATACCACCCAGGAAGTTTGTCTGGTCATAGCAGGCAGAACTGCAAAAAACAGCCAGCGGTCCGTTCTTATCACGGCCCTGTGCAGGAGATGCTGCATCTGCAAGCGGTTCAGGAAATTTACGTCCATCCGGTGTACCCCAGGTCTGCTTGCCCTGATTGACATGGTCTGAAGAGCCGTATAAACCTGCTTTATACAGGGAGCAGCGGCTGGTGGACAACGTTTTACAGATCTCATAATAGGTATCACAGCACCATTTGAATTCCATATCCGCATATGGATCGTTGTTGCCGAAGTGCGGCACGCGGTCTAAGATCATCTGACGCAGTTTCTCATAGCCTTCCCAGTTTGCCATCACCGCATCATACAGTTCTTTTGTCGTACATAGTTTTTCATCGAAGCACATATACTTGATCGTGGTAAGGGAATCTGCAACGGTTGCAAGACCGGTAGCTGTGCCTCCAAATGAGTTGTACTTTGCACCGCCCTGTGTGCAGTCTTTGCCATTTTCCATACATCCTTCGATAGACAGGGAAAGTACACTTTCCGGAGCAAAGAACATGGCAAGATTTTCTGCATAGTTCTGTACAGTGATATACATATCCATGATATGCTGTCCCATCTTGCGCACAGCCTCACGGACTTCCTCAATGGAATTCATTTCATACAGGTACCCGGTATGAAGGGAAGACTGCACTCCGTTCAGAGGGTTAATACCATTATTGATCGCCATATCCATAATACTGCCCCACCAGATCGTGGCATGAGGCGGATACAGCCCATTCGGAGCTGGATAATCGGTTCCGCAGCCAACGATTTCCTGGCATCCGATGCAGCCATAGTTCCGTGCATCTTTCAGTTCATAGCCTTCTTTCAGCAGTGCCGGAATAACGATCTCATCGTTGTAATAAAGAGGCAGACCACCAACCAGCTGACTGGTAGCCACTGCGCAGTCCCAGATTTCTTTTGGCGTATTTGGACTTGTACGGAAAATAACCGTTGGGTCATGCAGTTTCAAACGTCCGATCGTCTCAAATACCATGAAGGAGACCGGGTTCGTTGCATCATTTCCATCCGCATCCATTCCAGAGATCGTTACATTCTGATAAGTATTACCAACTCCGACCGTATCCTTGATGAGGATCGGTGCACCGGAATAGAAGCAGTTCAGTTTCAGGAAGAAAGCATCTACCAGTTCCTGTGCCTCTTCCATTGTGATAGTTCCTTCTTCCAGGTCCTTCTTCAGGAATGGCCATGTGTACTGGTCAAACCGTCCGATGGAAGGACTTGGTGTGCGGTCATAGATCTGGATCATGACCTGATACATCATGATTCCCTGTACAGCCTCACGGAAGTTTCTTGCTGGGTTCTCAGAAAGCCACAGCAGTGCTTCTGCCATTTTTTCAAGCTCAGCTTTCCGTTTTTCATCCGTGCATGCTGCCGCCAGTTCGTTACATTTTTCGCCATAACGGCGTACCAGCGTCATCGCACCTTCACAGGTGATAGCTGCTGCCTTGTAGAAAATGTACTTGTTCATATCCTCACCGAACAGGCGGTTCTTATGCTCATCGATCCAACTCTGCGCCTGTTCATAGAGGGCTTTGTATCCTGTGTTAATGATCTTTGCGTAACCAGCGATCAAATGGCCTGCCGGTAATCCGAAGATGCTCTGTCCATGCAGTTTGTAGTTACTGATATCCAGATCACGGAGCTCTTCAAAGCACTCTGGCTGCCATGCATCGATCATCGTGCCGTTTTTCCGGAAGAGCCAGTAATCCTGCACGGATTTCATGTATTCATAATCTTCCGGGGTGATGCAGTAGCGGATATCATCCGTGTCCGGATTATGATAAAGGCCGTCATCGCGCATAGTCCATTCCCCTTTATCCACCGCATCGATGACCCAGTCGGTTCCGCTCCATTCCGGATAAGATACGCTGCTGAACAAATGAGGCCCCTTATTGCCGACAATGATCTCATCATCATCAATTAAAATTGTCATCTGTTCACATAAGTCACGGAAAAAGAGTGGTCTCCGAATAGCAGGCATCACATGCTCATTTCGCATGGTGCTGTCTGTCAGAATACGCATACGTTCAGAATCATAAATAAGTACACGATCACGGATCCTGTTGCGCATACGAAGAATCCGTTCACTAACTGGCTTAAATTGATACATTTGATTAACTCCTTCCTAAAATAACGGATTTCTAGTTTTACTGGTGTGAGGTCCAGTCTTTTCCCTGGCCCATACCCCATGATTCAAAAACTGTGTTATAGAATGGCGGGCGTGCAAAATCAAACATCATTTCTGCATGGAAATCATGATATGCCATGTGCCATTTTTCCAGATAATCCAGACCTTCAAGCAGGTCCGGAAGCTTTTCAATCGGGACAGCCATGATCATTTCGTTTCTGTCACTGAGTGCCCTCTCCTGTTCACCAGGATCAGGGATGGCAACCGTATAGTCTTTCTTGATCATCGCATCCACTAAAGTGTACATACAGGAGTCTACCGGATCCAGATGTACTTCCAGACGTTTCCCCGTTTTATATTTGATTGCCGCAAGCAGAGTTCTGAGCTGGAAATTGTTATTGCAGTTGATAAGCAGTACATCCGGTTCAAATTCAGCAGACTGCGCAGGCGCTAACAGAACGCCCTGGTATTTCCCGACTGGAAGACGTGGAAATTCTTCAAAGAAGCGGTCTGCTTTTTCTGTATCCTGGATTCCCATCCTGCGGCTGATCTCCAGGAAGCAGTCGGTTTCCGGTCCTGTCTCGGCATATCCCAGGCCGACGACAGGCGCCCAGCACCACTCTGAGGATTTGTCAGTATAAAGTGTTTTCCCTTGACGCTTAACCAGTGCAAATGCCTGGCACAAAGATAGATGCCCAAATGCTTCTCTCGCGATCAAAGCACTTTCCGGTACATCTGCCGGATCCTCTATGAACTTAACAGCCTGAATATTTAATGTCAGATCCAAGAAACTTGTCAGTCTCTTTGCAGCATCATTAACGTACATTGTCGATTTCCCCCCAGTATGTATTAATTGATAGATAAAGTGTATCATTTCACCCCGGAACAATCAACTTGCACTTCGGCTGCATTCGGGAATATCTATGGTAATAAATCGCACGAAAGTCCTTGCTTTTACAGGAAAAATCGTGTAAAGTATTGACTGTTCGTAATTCGGGCAAGTATGGAGAAGTACCCAAGCTGGCCGAAGGGGCTCCCCTGGAAAGGGAGTAGGTCGTTAATAGCGGCGCCAGGGTTCAAATCCCTGCTTCTCCGTGACAACAGAAAAACATCCCGGTGGGATGTTTTTTTGTTGTCTGAGTTCAATGCAGGGATTTGAACAAGGAGATTCTGAGCTCTCAGGCTTTCGTTATCCAGTTTTTATCCGTATCATCTTTAATATAGGTTCTTACTATTGTTTTACAGTCCAGACAGAGATCCGAATATACCTCTGCCACAGCAGTAAACGGTAAAAGGCCATTTCCTTTTGTATATTCCAGCCCTATATTTCCTGTCTCAGCCGTTTTTCCCCACGCTATTCCCTGTTCAATTCTTTCGCTGCCGCAAAATGGACATTTCATTTGTTCTCTCCTCTTTAAAGTAGTCATTCTATTGTTTGATCGCCTTCGTCATCCACTTGCCGCTCTTGTAGCGGGTAAGAAAGAAAATCGTCCTGATGATCCAGTCGATGATCGTATGCGCGATCCAGACACCGACAATCCCCAAGCCGAAATATTTCCCGAGAATGATCCCAAGCAGGACCCTTCCGATCCACATCGTGATGGTACTGACGACCATCGTATAGGTTGCATCACCGGTGCTCCTCAAAAAGGCCGGCGTCACAAAAGCGAGTACCCATAAAAAGATAGAAGAGACCCCATGCATGGTACTGACGATATAAGCCAAATGAGTGGCTTCCGGTGACACATCATAGATTCTCAGGATCATAGGTGTACACAGCAGGATGATACCAACCCATACAGCAGTCATGATCAGTACCCAGATCATCAGTTTACGGAAATAGTATTTTGCCTTATCAAAATCTCCTGCTCCGATGCATTTACTGACAACCGTTGCCATGGCCAGATTGATGCCCTGCCCTGGTATACAGTGAATACCTGCCAGAACACTGCCGATTGCGTTGGCAGTAATGCTGGCTGTTCCCAAAGTAGAAATAAAACTGAACAGGATGATCTTGCCGAGCTGGAACATTCCGTTTTCCACCCCACTCGGGATTCCCAGGGAAATGATGTTCTTCATGATGAGTTTTTCTGGTTTGAACTTAGAAAAACCGCGCAGATTCAGAAGATACTTTTTGTTGAACAGAAGCCCTAAGATCAGGACTGCCGCGATCCATCTGGAAACGATTGTCGGAACAGCTACTCCTTCAACGCCGCAATGCAGTCCAAAGATCATAAATGCATTTCCTGCAACATTGATAGCATTCATCAGCATGGAAGTCCGGAGCGTGATCCGGGTGAGACCCATGGCGCGAAACAGGGCTGCTCCGGCATTATAAAGAGCGATTGCCGGCACGGAAGCCATCACGATCATGTAATAGGTCGACGTTGCGCTCATGACATCCGCATCGATCTTTCCGAAAAGATTCTTCAGGATCACACTGCTGAACAGATAAAGAAGCAGCGTCAGAGCGGTAGAGACGACGAACATCATCACGACCAGGTGATGCCCCGCCTTTTTGGATGTCTCCTTATTTGCCCTGCCGAGATACTGTCCGCATACCGCGATTCCGCCGGCTCCCATCGCCGAAAAAATGTAAACCATTAAAACGCTGATGGAATCCACCAGCGAAACGCCGGAAACTGCTGCATCTCCAACCTGCGCGACCATCATGGAGTCTGCCAGTCCGACCGCAAGGGTCAGGAACTGTTCCAGGATCAGCGGCCAGATCAGTTTGACCAGATCTTTATTTGAATAATCAAGATTTACAGTTCTATCACTCATCGCATAAAGGCCCAGGACTTACCCGGGCCTTGTTTTTCTTTTTGTTTCAGGAGCCGCGCTCCCATGCATTTGCATTTAGTCGTTCTTAATATGTACATCCATTTGCTGGAACGGAATAACGATCTTGTTCTCTTCGAATGCTTTTCTTACACCATCCAGCAGGTTGAAATATGCATCCCAGTAATCTGCACCTTTGCACCATGCACGGAGCGTAACCTTCACGCCGTTGCCTGCGCCATAATCTGTAGTGCGTGCAAATGGTTCTGGGTCGGAAAGAACCTTTTCTTCGTTTTTGCAGACATCCAGAAGGATATTCCTTACTTTCTCCGGATCGTTTCCGCCTACAGAGAACTCCAGATCCACACGGCGGAGATCTTTCTCAGAATAGTTGATGATCGTTCCTGTGGAAAGTGCACTGTTTGGAAGATAGATGGTCCTGTTGTCCAGCGTATGAATCTTGGTATAGCAGATCTTTATTTCTTCTACAACGCCCTGCTCTCCCTGTGCTTCAATAAAATCATCAACTCTAAACGGACGAGTGATCAGGATCATTACGCCGCCTGCAAGATTGGCCAGTGTTCCGTTAATAGCAAGACCTGCAGCAACGCCTACGGAAGCGATCAGCGCGGAGATGCCGCTGGTTTCGATACCCAAATAGCCGATCAGACAAACAACAACAAGGATCTTCAAAGCGATCTTGCCGATATAAATGAAAGTCTTAGTCAGTGTCTTATCATATTTCGGGTTATCCTGGAATTTCTTTGTAAATTTCTTTGCTACAAAATTAATGACCTTAAAGGCGATGAACAAGATAACCAGTGCAATAATGATCTTCACGCCGGTATGTGTCGCCCAATTGATCACTGTATTTAAAAATTCCTGCATAGATTCTCCCTCCTTGTTTTTTCTTTATTATACGCTCAAAGAGACATCCGTAAAAGATGATTTTTGAATTAAACAGTCAGCTTCATATCATCCTTCTTGATCCAGTTGACTTTACGGAGAAGAAGTGATACCAGCCAGGATACGATAGCCGGAACAATGAAACTGACAATGATAAGACCAATCCAGTCCATTGCAGTTATTGATGCCTTTACGCCTGCAGCGATATCATTCGTCCATCCGGTGATCACACCAATCTGTCCGACAAATCCGCAGGTTCCCATGCCTGAACTGACGGCAGCGCCGTTCATCTCCAGATGGAACACGCATGTCGCGATCGGTCCATTAACGATTGCCGCAACGCAAGCCGGGATCCAGATACGCGGGTTCTTTACGATGTTGCCCATCTGCAGCATCGACGTTCCAATTCCCTGCGAGATCAGACCGCCCCAACGGTTCTCACGGAAACTGATGATTGCAAATCCAACCATCTGCGCACAGCATCCGGCTACAGCAGCACCGCCTGCCAAACCGGTAAGTCCAAGCGCTGCACAGATAGCTGCGCTGCTGATCGGAAGTGTCAGTGCGACACCAACCAGGAGTGATACCAGCATCCCCATCAGGAACGGCTGCAGTTCGGTTGCCCACATGATCGCATTGCCTGCATAACTTGCGGCGATACCAATGTATGGCGCAATAAGAACGCTCAATATTCCACCGACAAGGATCGTTACAAGAGGGGTCACAATGATATCGACAGGAGTGACTTTGGATACCAGTTTGCCAAATTCACAAGCTATGACAACAATAAAGTAAACGGCCAACGGACCTCCGGCGCCTCCTTCCGCACAGGCTGCCCAGCCAACTGCTGCCAGTGAGAACAACACCAGCGGAGGTGCATTCAATGCCCTGCCGATTGCGATCGCCATAGCCGGTCCCATAACGGCCTTTGCATAAGCCGCAATCGTTACCAGGATTGCGATATGACCGTATACACCAATCGTATCCAGGATCGTGCCGATCAAGAGTGATGCAAACAGACCCTGTGCCATAGCTCCCAATGCATCAATAAAATAACGCTTTGGCGAGAAAACGATATCCTGCTTTTTCAAGAATTGCTTAAACTTCATTTTGATTTCCCTTCGTTTTGGCTTAAAGCCGAAGTTTCTCATTTCTGCATCGTATCACTATACACTTTTCTACTTATATTATCCAGTATTTTCTTTCTATCTTTTTTATCAAAAGGACCGCTTGACAGCGGCCCTTTTGCTTCCGTTCAAAACGGTTATTTTCAGTTCAGAAGATCCTCTCCAGGACCCATCATAGCGATATCAACGCAGGTTGCATCTTCGATGGTGAACAGTGCCAGTTTGCGGCCGCTCTCTTCATTATAGATCTTCTTCAGGTTTGGAGCTGCTTCCAAAGCCATCTCGGAATATTTCGGATCTGTTGCGAAAACAGCTTTTCCGGTGTAACGCATCCAATGTCCGTCTTTCTTGCATGCTACGATCTCGCATTTTGGATTTGCCTGCAGCTGTTTATATACGTCTTTGAAATCGCCGATTCCAAAATATACTTTTCCGTCGAACTCAAACTTTGCGCCAAGCGGTCTTGCCTTTGGCTGATCACCGTCGCAGGTTGCTAAAAAGAATGTGCCAGTTTCATTTAAGAAATCGATAATCTTACTCATTTTTTCTCTCCTTTTCAACTAAAATAATGGAACCCCATATATTATCTTTCCGTAGAAAATAATACACCTTTTTCTGTATATTATTCAAGTATATTGCAATTCTTCTTCCCATTCCTGCTTGTTCTTCCTGTTCAAATCAGCATTGACAATTTACGGGCAGAAAGTTAATATACTATACGCACGGGCACTTAGCGCAGCTGGGAGCGCACATCCTTGACGTGGATGGGGTCAGGGGTTCGAGTCCCTTAGTGCCCACAGAGAAAACCCTTGAAAACAAAGCATTTTCAAGGGTTTTTCTATTCACTTAGGATTCTTATTAAGAAGCGGGGAAACAACGGGTTTCCCGTCCCTGTCTAATAAAGGGGTCAGTCCACCAGCATACCCACTGGCGTGAAATAAATAGTTAACCCCGGTTTCTTTATCTATCCAGATTTCCATAGTATTTAATGCACCCTGAGAGTACACTTTTTCAAATCTATTTCTGTCTTCCATTTGTTCCCTCCTTAAAATGTTTCAACAACCTGCCTTGCATAATCGCACAATTGAACAGATTCCGGTAAACGGAGATATCTTTTATCCAGATCATGCGGACCGAACCGATAGCGGTCCAGCGCATCCGAATCCTTAAAGATCTTGTAAAGCGTGATCGTATCGATTTCGGAATCCTGTTTCTCACTTATGGCCCGGTATCCTTCCCGGTCATGTCTGTCATGCCAGGCTATGATGTCATAACACGCCTGTTCATATGCCAGTCCATTCTCCCCACAACTGCTTTTATAATAATTGGCCGCGCGGAGACCGTGCCCAACATCCAGGCTGTCATCAAAGCGTCTTGAATCATGATAAACAGCAGCTGCCCCGAGAATACTCTTTTCCCGTTCACCAAGACCTTTTTGCGCCGCTATAACAAGCGCAAACAGCAGCACTCTTGAACAGTGGGCTTTTGTATGCACCCCGCTTTTAAGACCGAATTCAACTTTATGATTCATAAAATCGATCCAGTAATTATATTCCCTCTCAATGATCTCAGGTATTTTCATCTTATTTTTCGCTGTCTTTGCAGACTCTCTTGATTTGATTTCCAGATATACTTCAATAACCCCTTTTTATATCAGGATTATATCATATTATCTTATCTTTATTATCCTTGGTTCAGATTAAATAATATTTATCACTTTTTTCTTCTTATTACGCACCTAAGTGGAAAACTCAAGGCGCATATGCTACGATACAATTCAGGAAAAAGTATTTATTTTAAGGAGGAATATGATGGAAAAACAGTTTGTAAATCTACTGGATGCGCCTTATTCCCGGCGTGGTTCCTATTTTTGTTTTGCTAACGACAATCTGCGCGCAGACAATATCTTTGGAAAAAGCAGTCTGTGGCTTTGTAACTGCAGGAGCGTAGAATACGCAATGACTGACCTTACGAAAGCAAATAATTTTCGTCTGGTTCAGTTCCAGGCTGTACAAGATAATGTTGCGCTGCCATGCTTTCTGAACACAACAACAGAGGAGGTCATCATCGAAACAACTTCCGGAGAGATCCGCTTCTGCATTGCAGACAGGAGAATGGTGATGGCTCATGGAGAAAAAGGACTTGCACTGCGCATTCTGGCTCGTCCTGGCTTTATGGGTGGAGGGATCTCCGTACCGATCGATGATGGACTTGGCAGCCAGGATGTGGAATTTGGTCCTTGCCGGCTTCGCGTTACGGCGCTGCGCGGAACACTCCGCCGCACTCCGGGATGGCTTGAGATCACACCAGATGAAAATGGTGTTGTCGAAGCTGCATTTGTTGACTACAATTCTGACCCACTGCCGCGTAAACTGGAAGATTATCCAGCTTATCAGGATGGCGTAGCATCTGTTCGCGAAGAATTTGAAGAGTTTTGTAAACGCGTTATGCCGGAGCTTCCTGAGGAATTTGAGCCAAGACGCCTTCAGGCTCTTTGGCAGACATGGTCTCTGATGGTTGATCCAGATGATGAAAATGATTATATACGCCCAATGGTCAAGATGATGCACAGCGTTTTTGAGTCCGCATTCGGCTGGCAGATGCCGATGCAGGCCGTCTTTCTTCACAAAGACCCGCAGCTTTCATGGGATGTTTTCTGCTCCTGCTTTGAATTTCAGGACCGCAACGGACGTCTTAGTGATTCAATTGGTTTCAAGCATCTTCCTGGCAAAGCATCTATGAAACCGCCTATTCACGGTCTGGCTCTGCTCTGGCTAATGAAGGAAGGGGTCATCGATGCTGCAGCACCATCATTGGAAGACAAGCAATGGCTGTTAGATCGATTGATCGCATGGACAGAATACTTCTTCCGCTTCCGCCCTGGGAAAGGTACTTTGTGCGCATATCAGCGTGCGTTGGAAACCGGTTGGGAGGATGCTCCACAGTATTTTCGTGTTGGCATGCCGCAGATCTGCCCGGATCATAACACCTTCCAGGCTCTCAATCTGGAAGCAATCGCCCGCTTTGGTGCAACGATCGGCATGAGTGTGGATGCACAAGAGACCTATCTGCGCCGGTCCAAACAAGTCATTGATGAAATGGTAGAAACACTTTGGGATGGAGAGCGCTGGTTCTCGATCAATAAAGAGACAGGAGCTCGATCTGCCAACGACAATATAACATTCTGTCTTCCGGTACTTCTTGGCAGCCGCCTGCCAGAGGACATTCTCCAGAAGACGATCGAACATCTGCTGCGTGAAGGCGGATTCAGAACTGAAAACGGCTACGCCTCAGAGGCAATGGACAGCCCATATATGCGACATGGTTTTTCTGCCGGCAGTGTCATTACACCGACACACTTCTTTATCCCGATGGCACTGGAGGACTGCGGATATGCCCAAGAAGCTAAAGATGCCGCACTCAGCTATTGCCGCACGTTGAATCGCAGCGGATTCTTTCACATCTGCAATGCTCTGACCGGGTTCGGAGATCGTTCATTGACAGCATTCGGTGAAAGCCAGCTCTTCTGGTCAAGCTGGACCAGTTCCTGCTACTTCTTCCTTGCTGATCGTTACGGCAGATAAACAGAATAAACTAAGTATATAAAAGTATAAGCCTATAAACTTTTTTGTTTATAGGCTTTTCTTTTGAATCAGATCTCCAGGCTCGTCTGCGCGTCGATCCACGACTTCTGCGGCACATCGTGGATCACGTCGTCATCCATATAGCTGCCTATCAGGAACGGCGACTTTGGATCATGCATGCGGCTTTGTGCGAGCACTTCTGAAACCTCTGCATTTGCATAGCAATACCTGCAAAGATGTTTGCAGGTATTGTAAGCACCAATATCACAGGAAAGATAGCAGGCACATTCTGCTCTGGCGCCTTTCCTTTTTGGAGCATTCAGATGCATGCCAATAGCCTTTTCATAATCACGGAGCCGCATACATCCACTGCAGTCTGCTCCATATGCAGCAAGTTCATCACCCTCCGCGCATGGCTTAACTGTCATTCCATGTGCGCTGGCGATCCGAATAAACTCTTTCCCCAGGCTAATGCGCTGCTCTTTTGTTACCTCCTGCACTTCCGGAAAGTTCCGTCGGACTTTCGGATACAGATCAATAAAACTGATGACTGCCGTTTCCGTATATCCTTCCAATGCAGCTGCAATCTGCTCAAAGGCCCTGATATGGTATTCCTCCCCATAGCGTTCGGAAATAAAAACCGGATCAAACCGCCATCCAATGGAATTGATTCCAACAATATTGGAAAGCGTCTTAAAATCTTCAATCAGTTGATGCTTATCCGGCACATTTGGTTCAATATCCCGTCCGTAAGGCGTGATCGTAACGAACCAGTATTGCCCGTAAGCTTTAAGCAGTTCCATATAAGGAAACATCGGTGCCGGATTTTTGGTACAAAAACCAATCACATCTACGACCGCAGGATCCAGCCGGTAGCGGCTGACCTGATTCGGGTTATAGGGATTGCGGACACAGACAAAGCCTTCTTTCAGTCTGTTCGCAAACCACTCAGCATAAAAGGCAGGAATATCCGTTCTCTGTCCGGTGTTGATGATCATAGCTCAGATTTCATAATAGCGGATATGAAGTCCATCTGCTTCCATACTGCCCTCTCCGGTAAAACGCGTTGAATGAAGGTAAGGAGCAAGGGCGGAACTATCCGTATAAAACGTAGGTACAGTACGAAAACTGCTTCCGGGCTGCTGCGCATCATCATCAAACCAGCCGTTGTTTTCTACATAAATGTGAGCATCCGCACCTGTATTGTCCTTTCCGGTCATCATATAGCGGGCGGACATATGACGGACATGGGCAGCATTAACTACCTGGGTGTCCACTCCGCACGGCTCTATGATCCCATTGAAAATTTCACCTTTTACAGTGCCTTTAAAAGGAATCATCACGACTTCTGCGTTTTCTCCCTTCATTTTCAATACAGGACCGTTAAAATCGATCTTCAGATCCATAACAGGTTTTATTTCCATAGATTCAGACGCCTCCGAATTACTTTCCTGCTTTGGTCAAAGTAGCTCCGGTGATCTTCTTGATATGGAATGGAGGATCACAAGGATTCAATCCTTCCACTTTGCCAAACCGTCCGCCGTAGCTGCCCATGCATTTCAGACCAAGTGTCTGCCCGGACATATGCCCTGCCACAAAAATAGCAAGGCGGTTGGAGTTCATCACAGGAATCTTACCACCCGGCTGGCAGTTGTCCAACGTCAGACCAGGCATGATGCCGCTCTCAGCAATCTCACGGATCTTGCCCTGTGTATCCTCATCAAATTCCTCCCAAGGAATGGCCTTATAATCCGCAATATAACGAGCCAGTTTCTCACGGGTAAAGCCGACTTCTGCCAGCTGCTGTGCCTCGCCCGGATAAAGGATCACGCCATAGGCCTGCCCCATCATGGCCGGAAGTACGCCGCCGTCACCAAAGAACTTGGCCGCTTCATTATCTGTTTTATTGCTCTTTTTAAAAGTCTCCAGCATCGGATGTTCACCGACTGCCTTAGCAGCGATGTTGTCGATGTCACCGTAAAGGCCTCTGGTCCAGAGTCCGGAAGGCATAGCCAGATTGCCAAGCTGGAATACTCCATCCATGTAGAATATTTCTTCCACCATGACTGTGCTGTCCTCCGGGCTGAATCCGCGGGAGACGGAATATGTTTCCCAAGGACTGAGCTCCTCGTTTTCTGTAAAGACCAGGTTGCAGAAGCGGGATGCCTGACCGTACATTCCTCCATGGTATTCAAACTCGATCCATCCAAGGTTCAGTGCACATAGACTGACTGCACGTCCGATGATATTATTAGCCGGATTTCCTGGTCCAAAGAAAGCACCTCGTCCACTCATGCCAATCTCTTTGGCAATCGGACCGCCCACATAAATAACAAGTGAATCGCTGTTGATAGCAGCCAGCGCATGCCAGGAAAGGAACGCCGGATCGATCAGCAGTTCAATAGCGGTAATGATGACAGGCATGTATTCCGGTTTTGCCCCGGCCATAGCAGCGTTGATCGCAATCTTTTCAATCGTCACAATGCCGTTGCCAGGCTGCATTACACCGTCCAAAACCTCGTTGCGGTCACGCGTGGTACCGGTAAGCAGCTTCTCAACTGCTTCTGGTGTTGGCGGGAGTGCCGGGATACCGTCGGTCATTCCATATTTCTCAAAATATGCTTCAAACTTTTCAAGGGCATCCTCATAGTTTTCACCTTCAAAAGTCAGATCGCCAAAATCAAAATCGCTTTCCGGAATATGTGGATTCTTTTCTTCCTCTGTCAGCGGCTGCGTCAAAGCAGCAACGACTTTATCCAGCATGTATTCAGCGATCGGCGGATAGTTCTGCGGTTTATTCTCTGCTTTGATCCACATCAATGCCGGGATGGATACCAGACGCACGGACGGGACACCATGAGAGATCATACTGAACTCCGCCTGGCGGTGCATCGTTTCAATGCACATATGAATACCCGGGATGCCTGCCTTTTCATATTCTGTGACAGGCTCGGTCTGCCAGCCGCCGGAGAGGCGGACACCATCAACAAATGCATCATAATTACGGAGCATTTTAATATTATCATCGATCGTGTTGATGCCTACCAGCATACAATCGATCTTTGCTGTTGGATAGCGTTCCTGCATCAGCTTGGCAAGGGCGTTGCTGAAGAAAATGCTCTCAGGAAGCGTATACATGATTGCGATCTTCTTTCCCTCAATAGAGGAGATACGCGGTGCGGTCAGTCCCAGGATCTTTTCCTTGCGGACACCGCGAGGATTACGGACTTTCAGAACATACTTATCTTCCATAGGAATTGGTCCTTTCTATAATTTAAACACACTGTTTTTTTTGTTACGCAGTTATTTCCCGGCTTTGGTCAGCGTCGCACCGGTGATCTTCTTGATAAACCATGGCTTACGAGGCGGCTCTTTGAATGGAACAGGTGCCTGGATGCTGCCATAGCTGCCCATGCTCACTAAGCCTACCGACTGTCCCTGTAACGGTCCTGCAACCATGATCAGAAGGCGTTCCGGATCGAATACCGGTACCGTTCCGCCAGGTTTGCAGTCGTCTTCCGTAAGGTTGGAAAGACGTCCGCTCTTTGCGACCTCCAGTACACTTTCTTTCAATTCATCTTTCAGATCATCCCATGGATAACGGCTGTAATCACCGATGTATTTAGCAAGGGCTTCTCTGGTAAATCCTTTTTCTGCCAGCTCTCTTGCCTGCCCCGGATAGACGACCAGAATATAGTTCCGGTGGCTGATAAGCGGGAATGCATTGGTTCCGCCAAACCCAAGTTTATGGATGTCATGTGTCTGTTTATTTGCAGATTCCAGACCGGATGGGAGTGCGCCAATAGCACGCTCTGCCAGTCTGTCCAGATCCGCCTGCCATCCATACGTCCAGGTGCAGGAAGGAAGTCTTGTGATCTCAAACGGCCAGTTACCGTCGATATGCAGGATCTCGTCAATCATGACAGTGCTGTCTTCTTTATCAAAGCCCAACGTAACATGGAACGGTTCCCACGGGGTATATTCGTCGCTCTCGGTGAATGTCAGGTTGCAGTACCTGGAAGGATTGCCCTTCATGCCTCCGTCAATGGAGAAGTCCATCCAGCCAAGGTTGATGGCACAGAGGCTGACGGCGCGTCCGATCGTACTGTTAGCCCGATTGCCAGGTCCTAAGTATCCGAAACCGGAGTTCATCCCGATCTCTTTAGCGATCGGACCATTTACCTGGATCAAAAGGTTTGTTGCGCAGACAGTCGCGATCACATGGAATCCGCCGAAGTGCTCGTCGCAGAGCATTTCCACTGCTGTAATAATAACTGGAAGGTATTCCGGTTTTGCTCCGGCCATAACTGCATTTGCCGCAATCTTCTCGATAGTGACAATGCCGTATCCAGGAGTCATTGTTCCCGGAAGGACCTCTGACGGCTCACGGCTTGTTCCCGTGAGCATTTTTTTAACTGCCTCTGGTGTTGGTGCAGCGACAGCCATGCCGTCTGTATATCCATGCTCAAAGAAATAGGACTGGAATTTTTCAAACGCCTCATCATAATCCTCTCCTTCAAAAGTGAGGTTTGATGTATCAAATTCCATAGGTTTTGGATTCATTTCTTCTTCTGTCAAAGGTTCAAGCAGTGCTGCTTCTATTTCTTCAACAGTATCCTCAGCCAGTTTTACAAAGCTCTCTGTTTCATCCTCACCCGGCCATCTTTCCGTAGGTGTCTTCAGAATACGAAGACCCGGGAGGCCAAAGACGATCGTGTTTCTCTTTGCCTGTCCGTACAGGTTGTCGCCTGCAAGAAGGAAAATACCCGGGATTCCGGCTTTTTCATAAATGATTGCCGGCTCTGTATTAAATGCGGCTGTATTTCTGACACCATAGATAAATGTGTCATAGTTTTTCAGACGCGGAAGAAGGATCTCCGGTTTAAAGATAAAGCCGTCAATAATGTCGACTGTTGTTCCCGGATGCCGTTTCTCCAGAAGTTCTTTCAGGCGCACCAGATACAGACTGCCGTCCGGCTTTTCGGAAATAATGGCGATCCGGATTCCGTCCAGTGTTGTGACACGCGGTGCCAGTCCGGAAGGTTCCTCTATTTTCATGGCATTACGTGGGTTTAAAACCTCCAATACAAATTTATCTCCCATAAAACAATTCTCCTTTCTTTGCTTACGACTTTATTAAGAAATGGATTCAGCTGCACAGACAGCAAGTGTAACAGCTGTTCCGATATCACTTCCTTCAAGTACAGAAGGATACCCAACCGCGTACAGACCTCCTATGCAGCTGCCAACAGCATAAAGACCCGGGATCGGCCAGTCATCCGTATCCAGAACATGCAGATCTGCATCCACTGCAGGACCTCCAAACGTAGCCTGCAGCGCTGGTCCCCATTTAAAAGCGTAAAATGGTGCTTTCTCAATGGTGGTCAGAAGCTGCGGACGTTTTCCGTAATCCGGATCCTCTCCTTTTGCAGCGAGGCTGTTGACACGCTCCACTGTTTTTTTCAATTCCGCAGCAGGAACCTGTATCTTTTCTGCCAGTTCTTCCAGTGTATCTGCACAGAACAGATTCTCTTTGCATTCCGCTTCAATATCTTCTTTTGTCAGACCTTTTTCCGGCATCATGCGCAGACCGCCTGCAATCCCGCGGGCTTTCTGCAGTTCCTCATACCATTTGTCATCGCAGATGGTAAAAGCCCATTCTCCATTCCTCTGGTTAATGCAGTGTCTTGCCTTTGCAGGATCAGAAGTATCTTCGTTCGTAAACCGTTTTCCATCCCGGTTGACTGCTGTAAAGAAAAAGGTATATGGTCCATATGCGCTGCATCCAAAATATGGAGCCCAATAAAGGCCCTGCAGCTGAGCCCCAGCTTTATAAGCCATCTTCTGTGCATCGCCTGTACCAGTAGAAAGCGATGTCCCCGCACGCAGAGAAAGCGGGCTCACTGCAGACAGCATTTCTTCATCTGCTCCACAGTCTCCTGCAGCAAGGATCACTGCCTTTTTCCCGACAAAACGGATACATTTTCCTTCTGCATCTGCTGCCAGGAAAGAAGCCACGCGTCCATTTTCATCTTTTTCCAGTTCCTGTGCCGTCATTTGCCTGCAGATTGTTCCACCCATGCGTGTAAAGGCATCTTCTAATACTTCTTGCACTAATTGTCCGCCTTCTGAAGAATAGCGTTCCCCAGCCGGCTTGAAATAATAATCTCCAGGAAATGCTCCGATATCCGGATTCTCGTAAACATCGGTGTAAGGAACAGCCTCTGCTTCTCCTTCAGAAAGAGAAACCAGCCAGGAAAGAGCGTCTGCGGATTTGTCCATATATTTCCACAGCAATCTTTCATTGACTCTGCTGCCGCAGGCACGAAGCCAGCGTTTGGCAAATATTTTTTTATCTATTCCCTCTGGCACAACACCGATCAGTCTGCCACGCGGGATCGTTCCTGTACGCTTATCCACGACAAGTACAGAAAGACCTTTCTGTGCGCAGCGTACAGCTGCGGCAAGACCTGCAATACCGGCTCCAATAACCGCTACATCTGCTTCAACGGTCTTCTCAGGAGTTGCTGAAACCGGGTTGGTATTTTCCCATGAATAACCTCTTTTTACTGAACGTTCAGAATAAGAATATCTCATTTTTCAGACCCTCCTTCTTCTTCATCAGGGATTCCGCTTAAGACTCTTCCCAATACTTGAGAATAACTGAATGCCCTGCCATAGCTGTTGCCGTTTAGCAGCAATGGGTAATCCACTCCATACATTCCGCCGCAGCAGTTTCCGATGGCATAAAGACCTGGAATCGGCTGATAATCTGCATTCAGGATATTCAGATCGGCATTGGTCAGGCAGCCTCCCATAACATCCAGCAGAGAAGCTCCCATTTTTATCGCGATAAAAGGTGCTTTTTCGATAGTCGTTAAGAGTTCCGGTCTTTTCCCGAAATCCGGATCATCACCTAATGCACATAATTCATTGTACCGGTCGATGGTCTTCTTCAGGTTTTCATACGGCACTTCCATCTTTTCCGCAAGCTCTTCAATGGTTTCACATACATAACCATTTCCTTCGTCGATGTAATGCTGAACTTCCTCTTTCAGACCGCAGTCCGGATTCCATTCAACATCATTAATGGCCATGCCTAAAGGCATTGCACCCTGTCCGCCAAGAAGGTGGAACCGCTCGCCAAACTCATCCAGCCATTTGGCATCAAACACTGCAAATGCCCAGGACGGTTCCGGCTGCATACCGATGCGAACGCTTTTTGCCTGCATCCATGTATCTTCATTCATGAAACGCTCTCCACGGCTGTTGACGTGCAGATAGAAAGAATCAAAACGGCCATAAGGATGATTGTGCATAACAGGTGCCCAAGGCGCGTCATCAAATGCTGCTCCTGCCCAGTAAGCCATTTTATGTCCGTCCCCGTAATTGGATGTTTTCGGCCAGAAAAGATCGATCTCACGCGTCAGGGCGATCGGACAGAATTTCTCAAGCATTTCCAGATCACCGCCAATATCGCCTGTTGCCAGTACAACGCCGCGGGTTCCGTTATATCTGCGGCAGATGCCATCCTCACCAGTAGCAAGCACACCGGTGACCCTGCCGTTTTCATCTTTCTCTAAGTAATGGGCTTTTGTATTCCGCAGAAGTTGGTTGCCATGAAGAGCGATCTGACGCTCAAAGGCTTCGATCAGAAGAGGACCCCCTCCTCTTCCCTTAAACCGGGAGCCTTCTTTTCTCACCAGATGATGACTGCCTTCATACTCCCCAAAGATTGGGCCTTTGAAGCAGCCGGTATAGATCTGCTGTTCCACATCCTCATCCAGAACACCCATGAGCCAGTTGAACACCTTTGGACTGTTGTTGACAAACAGCCAGACCATGTCCTCATTCGGCTGGTTGCCGCTGACATCCAGCCAACGGCGAACGAACTCGTATTTATCGATCTTCTTCCCCATTTTTCTCATAAGGGGAGAATCCAGCATGGCAATCTGCCAGCCATGACCGCCGGCTGCATCACACTTGTCCAAGGTGATGACCTTAAGACCCTTTTGGGCCAGACGTGTGCTCGCAGCAAGGCCGGAAATGCCGGCTCCAATTACGACGACATCACTTGTCAGTGTCTCTTTGACCTGTTCCTCCGGGATCTTATCCGGGGGTGTTTCCCAAGACCAGCCCTCCTTAGGAGACTGGTTGGAATATGGTTTGTTCTTCATTATACCTTCTCCTTTTTTCAGTTTTCTAAATAAATACCTGTTTAAATTATACCTATTTGTTTTTTTTATGACAATTGTTTTATACTATAAAAGAATCACTAAAATGACGTTTTTTTAAGAAATAGAAAGGAAATACCATTATGAATTATTATGTGAACGGATCAGCCCTCTGCGAGGGTGACGGCAGCCAGGAGCGGCCGTTCAAACGTATTGGAGATGCCGCAAAAATTGCCATGCCTGGTGATGAGATCATTGTGGCAAAAGGTATATACCGCGAATATGTAAATCCAGCACGCGGCGGAAAGAAAGACGCACGCATCGTTTACCGCTCAGAAGAACCTCTTGGGGCGGTCATTACCGGTGCAGAAGTTGTTAAAGGCTGGACAAAATATAAGAAATACAAAAATGTCTGGACCGTCCGGATCCCGAACGGCATCTTCGGTTCTTACAACCCATATACAACAGAAGTCTACGGCGACTGGTATTTTGCCCCGGCCGTCCGCCACACAGGTGCTGTCTATCTGAATGACCGAATGCTTTATGAAACAGAATCTTTGGAAGAGTGTATTGCCGGAGAAGTCTACACCCCTTCCTGGGTTCCGGAAGAATCCAAGTACAAATGGTTTACCGAACAGGATGGCAATGAAACAGTTCTCTACGCAAATTTCCAGGGAGCTGATCCAAATAAAGAAAATGTGGAGATCAATGTCCGCAGACGCTGCTTCTTCCCGGAAAAAACCGGCCGCAGTTATATTACGGTAAGCGGTTTTGCTATGACCAAAGCAGCAACAACCTGGGCTCCGCCTGCAGCATTCCAGGATGGCCTGATCGGCCCGCACTGGAGCAAAGGATGGATCATTGAAGACTGTGAAATATCGAACAGTAAGTGCTGCGGTATCTCTTTAGGCAAGTATTATGATCCGGAGAATGATCATTACTTTACGACGAAGCACATGAAGAGTCCGACACAGATGGAACGCGATGCTGTCTGCCGCGGTCAATATCACGGCTGGCTCAAAGAAAGGATCGGTTCTCACATTGTCAGACGCTGCCACATTCACCATTGCGAACAAACTGGCATCGTCGGGCGCATGGGTGCCGTATTCTCGATCATCGAAGATAACCACATTCACCATATCAACAACATGCAGCAGCTGGGAGGTGCGGAGATTTCCGGAATCAAACTTCACGCTGCTATCGATGTCACCATCCGCCGGAATCATATCCACCATTCTACCATGGGTATCTGGTGCGACTGGGAAGCACAGGGAACACGTATTTCACAGAATCTTCTGCATGATAACCAGCGGCCGGATTATTCCACCTGGGCAGAAGGCGGCATGGGCAGCCAGGATATTTTTGTAGAAGTCGGACACGGCCCGACTTTGATCGATAATAATATTCTGCTTTCCAAAGCGTCCCTGATGATCGCAACCGAAAGTGTGGCAATGGTACACAACCTGATCCTTGGTGCCTTTCTCGCTGTTGGCAGCGGAACCGGTCCGCGCTACACACCGTATCATATCCGCCATCGGACCGAGGTTGCAGGCTTTATGACGATCCTTCACGGAGACGACCGGTTCTACAATAATATTTTCGTTCAGAAATGGCCGATCATCGTAGATAAGGAGACTGGAGAGAAAAAGGAAAAAGAATCCCTTGTCGGTACATGGCAGTTTGATGAATACCCGACATACGAAGAATGGATCCCGAACTTTGAACTGGATAATCCGAAACCGAGCATGATGAAACTGGCCAGATGGCATAACGAGGAGCATCTCCCGGTATGGGCTTTAGGCAATGCTTATCTTGGCGGTGCAAAACAGTGGAAAAAAGAAGTCAACTGTTTTGTAGATAAAAAGGCAAAAGTGAAAGTGGAGCTGAAGGAAAAGAACGGAAAGTACTATCTGGATACCAACATTTACGAGATCCTCAAGGATTATACGGCAGGGATCATAGACAGTGATACTCTGGGCAAAGCGTTCCAGCCGGAACAGCGGTTTGAGAATCCGGATGGCTCTGCCATCACATTCGACCGCGATTACTTTGGTGACACAAGAGGGATCACGGCTGTGCCGGGTCCATTTGTCTCAAAAGCAAGCCTCAAGAAAGCACTCTGGTAATCTATTTGGAAGAAAAGAATATAGAGAATCCGCAACAAATGTGGTACGATAACATCAAATAATATTTATTCCGAATCACAAAAGGCCTAACAGCCAAAGAAAGGAAAAAACTATGTATACATTCAAACCTATTCCTGAGCGTGTCGCAAGACTGCGCGACGCTGTCCGTGACAGGCTCTTAATCGCGGATGCAGCCAAGGACAGGCTGCAGTTGGAAGCTCTGAAAAAGTATCGTAAATACCCTCCTCTGCTGCAGAAGCCATACATCTCCCTGTATGTTCTGGAGCGGATGCCAATCGGGATTCAGGAAGATGAATTCTTCTTCGGTGACATGGGCAACAAACACTGGGGTGGTGCCAGAGGCTATATGTGGATTGGCTGCGACATTGAAAATACCTGGCCAATTCAGGAAGATGGTCTTCACCATGCTCCGTTGGACGATCCATTCTATTCCAAGCAGCTGTTGGCCATCTCTCCGGAAGATGTAAAAGAACTGCGTGAGATCGCAAAAGAGCGCGCACAGATCTTAGGCGGCATGGAAGCAGCAGACTGGCTTCCTGACGGTGTTCAGGAATTCTTCGCCCTGCAGGCAAATCCATCCGGAAAGAAATACGGCTGGCCGATCTATCTTCCACCTGGACATCTGACCCCTGGTTATCAGAACATCATGCGCGACGGCTATGGCAAGATCCGCAAACAGGCTCAGGACTGGCTGGATGAACATGAAGGCAACATCATGGGCGATGACATCGGAAAATATATGTTCTATAAAGCTGCGACGGTAGCGTGTGACGGTGCTATTACACTGACACGCCGTTACGCAGACCTGGCAAGAGATCTGGCTGCAAAGGCAACTGATCCTGCTAAGAAGGCAGAATATGAGAGCCGGGCTGAAAGCCTTGACTGGATCGCAACAGAAACCCCTCGTACCTTCTGGGAAGCATGCCAGATGACCATGCTTTATAATGTATTCCTGAAAGCTGAGAATGATCCGGGCGTTACCAGCATCGGCCGTTTCGACCAGTACACCTGGCCGTTCCTGAAGGCAGATCTGGAAGCTGGCCGTATCACCATGGAGGAGGCTCAGGATTATGTGGATGGTTTCTTCCTGAAGATCAACACCTTCTATTATGGCGGCTTCGGCAAGAACGCACAGACTGCAGGTATCGGCCATCTTGGCCAGCACACCACAATTGGCGGTACGATTCCAGAAACCGGTGAGGATGCCGTGAATCCGGTCTCTTACATGGTATTAGAGACAATGGCTCGTCTGGATCTCCATGAGCCGACCATCTCACTCCGTGTAACAAAGAACACGCCAAAAGAGATGTGGGACTGCGCAATGGCAGCATCCACCCGCGTAGGCGGACTGCCGCTTCTTCAGAACGACGAAGTGATCATTCCTTCCCTCATGAAGGAACTGAACTTCTCTTTGGAAGATGCCCGTAACTTTGCATTCATCGGATGCCAGGAGATCACCGGTTCCGGCAACGACTACCCTGCTCCGAACGGTTCCGCAATGGGCCATAACGGTATCTACTGGGCAATCGCTCTGCTCATGGCCATCAACAACGGCATCAACCCGATCAACGGCGCACAGTGCCCGGAAAAAGTTCGTTCCGGATATCTGTATGACATGGATACTTTTGAGGATGTCAAAGCCGCTTTTGAAAAGATCTGCACCTGGATGATGACCTGGTCAGCATCTCTGAATAACCTGACAGAGCATGAGTATCCGCGTCTGTTCCCATACCCGAATCTTTCTATCTCTACAGAAGGATGTATGGAAAAAGGCAAGGACGTTTCCGAGGGCGGAGCAAAATACAACAGCTACGGCGGAACGGCAACAGGTCTTGCTACTACAGCAGACTCCCTGACCGCGCTGAAATACATTGTTTATGATAAGAAGATCGCAACCCGTGAAGAGTTCCTGCAGGCTGTTCTGGATAACTGGGAAGGCCATGAAGAACTGCGGCAGATCGTTCTGAATACCGTTCCTCATTACGGAAACAATGATCCATACGCTGACGAAGCAATGACCTATGTCATGGATCTTTACTACAACATCACCCGTGCATTCTCTACATGCAGATGTACGACTTACAAATGCGGCACCTTCGGTGCTTCCGACCATGTGGTACAGGGTGAGATCACCTGGGCAACCCCGGATGGAAGAAAGACCGGAGATCCGATCGCAGATGCATGCAGCCCTGCACAGGGAAGAGATAAGAACGGTCCGACTTCCGTGCTCACTTCCTCTACGAAATTTGATCATGGTCACTACCTTGACGGCATGGCAGTGAACCTGAAGATCCATCCGACATCTCTGCAGGGAGATGAAGGCATGACAAAACTGGAGAATCTGACCCAGACCTATTTCAATCAGGGAGGTATGGAAGTCCAGTATAATGTGGTCGATGGTGAAACACTTAGAAAAGCACAGAAACATCCGGAGAAATACCACAACCTGGTCGTCCGTATCGCAGGCTTCTCTGCTTACTTTGTGGACATGACAACAGAGATGCAGAACGATATCATCTCACGTGCTGAACACAGAGCATAAACAAAAAAGAATACTGAAAAAGGTCGGACAATCGTCCGACCTTTTTTATGCTATTAGTACTGAACAAATCAATATCTTCCAAGATCTCTTGCAATGTAATATGCATTAGTCGTTGCAGTCCAGATATCCTTCGGTACGATACAATCACCAATTGCATAGAATTCCGGTGCGCAGTCACGCAAAGCTTCGGATTCTTCCATCAATGGTTTTTGTCCGACCGCATAAATAACCGTATCTGCCTCATATAGATGGGTTCCGCTTTCTGCATCCGGGTAGACCTTAGGCATATCAAAGATGAACCTTTCACTTGGTTCAGCCCCGGTATATTCGCACAGTACTCCTTTATCTGTAATTTCCAGAGCCTTCGTACCGGTTGATGCATGAATCCCATACTTTTTCATCTGACCGGAGATTGCAAGCGCATGAAGATTGTTCCCTCCCGTATTCAGATCCGGCAGCATTTCGATGATCGTGCAATTGCTTCCCTTCATTGACAGGAAGATTGCCAGCTCCATACCAACAAGACCGCCTCCCAGGATAACAACATTCTTTCCGGCTTTCTCCGGATGATAGTAGATCTCTTCTGCTCCGAAAACATTTGGCCCATCAATACCCGGAATCTGAGGTTTTACAGGTCTGGCGCCAAGGGCTGCGAGAATCACGTCTGGTGCGATCTCTTTTGCCAGTTCCGGCGTTACTTCTGTATTCAGCCGCACTTCGATTTTTCCATCCTTTTCGATCAAGTGTTTCTGAAGTTCAATGTAACGGTCCAGTTTCTCTTTAAACGGAACTTCTTTCTCGCAGCGCAGTACGCCGCCAAGAGAGTCGCTCTTTTCACATAAAATGACCTCATGTCCTCTTTCGCTGGCTTTCAAAGTTGCCTGCATTCCTGCCATGCCGCCGCCAACGACAAGCACTTTTTTCAGGACTTTTGGAAGTGCGATCTGATAATTGGTTATTTCGAATTCATGACCGGACTCCGGATTGATCGCACAGTTGATGATATCGGAGTGCATATGTTTTGAGAAGCAGTATAAACATCTCATACACTCTCTGACTTCATCACCACGTCCTGTCATAAGTTTGACCGGCAGATCCGGATCGCAGATCAATCCACGTGCAAGTTCCACAACATCCGCCTGACCGCTGGCAATGATCTCTTCCAGCTGCTCCGGATCAGAAAGTGCACCGACTGTTGCGATAGGTGTATTCTTTATATGTTTTTTGATCTCTGCTGCATATTTCACGTTACAGCCATCCGGAA
Organism: Lachnospiraceae bacterium; assembly: GCA_017511185.1. Taxonomy (GTDB): domain Bacteria; phylum Bacillota; class Clostridia; order Lachnospirales; family Lachnospiraceae; genus RGIG5612. The sequence continues at coordinate 49,048 of JAFWLF010000023.1, forward strand.
GAAACAGGCTCGGATGAGTAACAGTAAACACGTCCGGCACCTCATGGGAACCAGTCGACACATGGATCAGATCCGCATGTCCTTCCAGCTGGTGTGCAAGATCAATACCAAACTCAATATGATATCCGCCATCATATACTTCATCACCGACGATCCTTATCTCGACAGGAAAATCACTGCCGCAGACCTGATGGATCCGGTCGATGATCGCATTAGCCAAACGTGCTCGGTTTTCAACACTTCCGCCCCATTTATCTTTACGAGTGTTCTCTTTCGAAAGGAACTGCGTGATCAGCCAGCCGTGACCGCCATGGATCGTGACCATATTAAAGCCGCTGGTCTTGCAGTACAGCGCTGCTCTGGCATGCTGTTCAATGACTTCCATGATCTTATCTTCATCCATCATTTTGATCGGCGTCCCATTAGCCGTGACACCGTCTACCGGACCGTAAAGATCATAACCTAAGCTGGCAGAATAAGCTGCAGCATTTCCTGCGTCCAGTAATTCCATAGATGCCACTGCGCCGTGACGTGTAATGGAATGTGCCAGATCTGCCATGGAAGTTCTGTATGTTGTATCCCAAAGGTTGATCTGTGATTTTCTTGCCCTTCCTGCTATATTCGGACACCCATCACCGACGCAGACAGAAGCAGCTCCTCCGATCGCTTTTCTTTCATAATAGCCAATACAATAACGCTCCGGATCGATCGACACCCCGGTTGGGGAATGAAAGATCCTATTTTTAAACTGCTGTCCTCCGATTTTGATCGGTGACAATAAATGTGCATATTTGTTCATCTCTCAAACGGTGCCAACGCACCATCCTCCTTTCTGACCGGTAATACGATCCGGTGTTGCTCTGATATCATCAGTATACACTAACAGATTGCCGACTGAAACTATTAATCACCTAAGTACCCTGTTTTCTTCTTTTTAACCAGATGATATAATTTTGATGTTAGAAAGTTAAACCTTGGCACGTTTAGAAAGGATCACATATGAAAACGATCACATTAGGAAAAACAGGAATAGAAACTCCGCAAAATGCATTCGGTGCACTTCCGATCCAGCGGATCAGTAAAGACGAAGCCGTAAAACTCCTGCGCAAAGCATTTGATGGAGGTATCACTTTTTTTGATACCGCCCGTGCTTACACAGACAGCGAAGAAAAAATCGGTGAGGCATTCGAAGGAATGCGGGATAAACTATTCATCGCGACCAAAACCATGGGCGGCACTCCGGAAAAACTCAAAGCAGATCTGGATACCAGCCTGAAAACGCTGAAAACAGATTACGTGGATCTTTATCAGCTGCATTGTGCATCTCAATGCTATCGTCCGGATGACGGAACCGGCCTGTATGAAGCACTGCTGGAAGCAAAAGAACAGGGTAAAATTCGTCACATCGGAATCACCGCGCATAAGATTGGGGTGGCAGAAGAAATAGCTGAAAGCGGTCTGTATGAAACCCTGCAGTTCCCGTTCTCTTATCTGGCAACCGATCGCGATGTCGCACTGGTTAAGAAATGCGAAGAAAACAACATGGGATTCATTGCCATGAAAGGCCTTTCCGGCGGTCTTTTGAATAATTCAGTCGCCTGCATGGCATTTATTAGCCAATTCCCTGTTCTTCCAATCTGGGGAATTCAGCGTGAATCCGAGTTAAACGAATGGCTTTCTTTCTTCCAGAAGGATGTCACTATGACGGACGAACTGAAGCAGATCATTGTAAAAGACCGAAGCGAAATGCTGGATGAATTCTGTCGCGGCTGCGGATATTGTTCACCATGTACGGCAGATATCATCATTAATCAGTGTGCCCGCATGTCACAGCTGATCCGCCGTGCGCCTTCCGCAACATGGCTGTCTGAGCATTGGCAGAAAGAGATGATGAAGATTGAAAACTGTGTAGAATGCAATCTCTGCAAACCTAGATGCCCTTATGGACTGGAGATTCCTTCTCTGCTCCGCAAGAATCTGGAAGACTACAAAAAAATCCTTGCAGGCGAAATCACAGTATAAAAAGAATAACTTGAATCAAATACAAAAGGAGAAGCTGATTATGGGAAAAGATTTTTCAAGACTGGATGCTCTGCTGGAAGAATTTGCTAACAACAGTGTTCCAGGGTGCACCTGCAGCATTATGCAGGGTGACGAACTGATCTACGAAGGAGCAGCCGGCTATGCCGACATTGCTTCCGGTAAGAAAGCCAACGGTCACTCTATGTTCCGACAGGCATCGACCACCAAACTGTTTACCTATGCGATACTTGGTATGCTTTATGAAGAAGGAAGGTTTCTGTTTTCTGATCCGGTCGGAAAGTATTTGCCGGAATGGAGTGAGACAAAGAAATTCATCAGAAAACCAGACGGAACGATTGATATTGTCCCAACAGAAAAACCGCTGAATATTCACGATGCAGTCTGTATGATGTGCGGTCTTCCTTACTGTATGGGACCGGTAGCGAACACTTCCACTCCTACACTTGCAGCAATGAGTGAGCGGATCGCAAAACTCCTGGAAAAAGGAACACCTGCACTGCGCGATGAAGTCCGCGTTATGGCAGACGTTCCTGTCATGTTTGAACCTGGTACACACTGGTATTACGGCTTTGGCAGCGAGATCACCGGTGCGTTGGTTGAAACACTGACGGATAAACCACTACGTGAAGTATTTGTGGAACGAGTCATTGATCCATTAGAGCTGAAAGATACAGACACCTTCATCCGGCCGAAAAACAAGGACCGTGTTGTAACCAATTACCGGAAATACCCGGATGGAAAACTGGAACCGGCAGCAGATATCTTTGATAAATCCATGTATCCGGAAAACACGCCGGTCGGTGCAAGACCAAATCTGATCACCTCCTCTACCGATTTTGCCATCTTTATGCAGATGCTGGCAAATGGCGGAACCTATAAAGGAAGAAAACTGCTTGGTGCCGGAACTGTTGAGATGCTTCATGAAAACCAGCTGAATGAAGCACAAATGCAGGATTTCACAAACGATTATCTGGCAGGCTATGGATATGGTTTTGGTTACCGTACCTTGCTGACACACAAATACGGACACAATGGACATTTAGGATGCTTTGGATGGACAGGCGGATCCGGTATCTGGGTCGAGGCAGATCCGGTTGATAAATTCTCCATTGCTTACATGCATAATATGATGCCTAACGAAGAACTCTATCATCACCACAGAGTCCGCAGCGTGGCATATGGCTGCATGCTGTAAAGAAGATAATTGCAGATTATGAAATGAGGAACAAAATGAGCGATCAGAAAACAATAGCGGAACTCCTGTCGGAAAATGCATTAAATACCCGATATGAAGACCTGAGCGAAAATAATATCCGCATCTGCAAAGATAAGCTGTTGGATAACATCGGCAATCTGGCCGGCGGCGCGCTTGCTTTTGGCAACCGGGAAGTATTAGAGATCGTAGACAGCTACGGAGAAACAGGTGAAGCTCCCGTTTTCTTCTTAAAAGGAAGAGCTTCTTTGGGAGATGCTGCCATGGTCAATGCCATGAGTTCCCGTTCCAATGATTATGAACCGATGTTCATGAACCTGGATGGTGTCCGGCTCCCTTCCAAGGAATCCGCCACACTCATCAATTCTGTTCTGACGGCAGGCGCCGTTTATGGCTTTTCCGGAAAAGACTATATCACTCATGAGGTTGTCGGGGAAGATCTGTCTGTGCGCATCATGGCAGCCGGCGGACGCTGGAATTTCGATGTAGGCTGGGACAGTTCCTTCACCATGCCGATCTATGGTGTTTGTGCTCAGTTTGGCAGAATGCGCGGCCTGACGCCGCTGCAGCTGCGGGATGCCTGGGGAATTGCCATGGGAATGGTCGGCGGCACTATGTCACATATTTTTGATTATGCAACATCCGCAAAACTGGGTGCCGGATATAATATCCGCAATGCGGATTTTGCAACTCGTCTGGCGAAAAAAGGATTTCCAAGCCTGATCAATATTTTTGAAGGACCAAGAAACCTTTATCACCAATACCGTGGAATGGACGAAGCTTGTCAGCCGGAATTCCTTTATAAAGATCTGGGAGACAAATATTACATGGAAGAATCCATTAAACTCTTCCCTGTCGGATCGCCTGCTACGATCGTTGCCTTTGCGGGCAGTGAATTATATGGTGTCTGTGATCCGGCAGATATCACAGATATTGAGCTGGCCGTTCCGGATGGATATGTAGAGATGTACTATTGGCCTCCATACGAGATGGGACGTGATCCACTGACACATGCACAGTTCAGTTATCAGTATGCATTATGTGCTCCTCTGCTTTGGGGCGCCTTTAAGACCTCTCATTATTCAGAAGAACATCTTCGCGATCCGGAGCTCCTTCGGCTTTGCTCTATCACACGAATGATCCACGATGATACTCTTCCGACAGACAAATCCGGCGGAGCGACTACTGCTTTCAATATGATCCGCGTAACGATCACCACAAAGGATGGAAAAACATATACGGCAAATAAAAGCAGTACTGACTTTAACATGCATACGTATCCGACCAGAGAACAGCTGCTGAATAAATATTGGGATCAAATAGATACTTATGGTCTCTTAAGCCACACAGCAGGAGAAAAATGTATCGAGCTGATCGATCATCTGGAAGATCTTTCCGATATCCGGGAATTAACAGACTTACTGATATAAAAAAAGGCTGTCCAATGTGGACAGCCTTCTTTTTTTATTCTTCTGCATTAATACCGTTTCCATGACCAGAAAATATCACTGCAGACTTCATTTACCCAGTCTTCCTTACCTACTTCCACATCATATTCGACACAGTTTTTCTGATCGCTGGAGGTGGAAATACAATAGATCCGGAAAACCCGATTGACATTTTTATCTGTTGTATACGTGATCTCGCATGCGTCAAAGTAATACCGTCCATCCTTCGGAGGTTCAATCTCTGCCACATGAGAACGATCGTACTGGTTGGCTATTTCCTGCGCAAGCGGATCGGCAATATCATCATATAAATCCGCTCCTTGCCGTTTTTCAAATGTAATCGTTTGGGTATCTTCCGGATTATGGATCACAACCTTACCGTCCTGAATGTCAACTTTTCCAACCAGTTCTTTTCTGATTGCGATAAGTCCGAATCCCTGACTGCTAAGATCTTCTATATCAAGCTCTTTAATATTCGGATCCCCATGCACTGACATACTCTGCAGGAAATTTTCACATTCTTCCTTCTGCATACTGCCGGAGTTTTTCTCCAGATAGTAGCACATCAGATAACACCCAATTGTATTATCACTGTCACCGACACACAATTTTCCTTCTGCTTCATTCCCATTGTCTAAAACGATTCTCACCGGGAAAACAGTGAAATCCTTCCCATTGATCCTTTCCGTTGTGCTGGAATCCAAATAATCTACCGTATCAACTCCAAGGATATCTTCAATATATCCGGATACTTTACTTGAAAGATCCAGGAAATCATCCCTTCCATAAACTATTGATCCAATTGAATCTGTATGAATATAAGAAACAAACAGTTTAGCATTTCCTTTTTCTGCAATAAGACCGCCATCTAATTCCTGCACCTTATAATCTGGAAGTACTTCTACGGAGTAATTGCCCAGACCATTTTCATGGACCACTGCATCCGGAACCGGATAAGCATCAGCGGATGTCCTTAAGGATCCAACTACACGATCCAGTTCCCTGATTCCTGTCGAGGATTCATACCCTTTGACAGTATAGGTGATATAACAGTCATCATATAACTCCAGATACTGGTCTTGGTTGATGTCATAAGTTGGCAGAGAAGTCCACATCAGGTAAAGCGTCTTTCCTTCTATTTCCACTTTCTCCATCTTGGAAAAATTCAGATCTCCATAAATCTGTTCCATGCCGTCCTGATACCGTTTAAAGTAATCTTTCGGTTTGATTTTTTCATTTACCCTGTCGATCTGAATATACGGATATGATCCATAGTCTTCTCCGTAAATAAAATCACCGTCGAATTCTTTGTCTGCTGTAAGATCATCCGGATACAGGAAGGAAATATCTCGATCCTTATCAATAAAAAGTGCAGAATCTTCATCCACAACAAGGACTTCTGCCTGCGGCTTCTTATTGGTGGTGTATTTGTTGCCGCCAAGGATCAGAACCAGCGCCACAATAATAGCTGCAAGCACGACTGCACCACCAATGATAAAGATCAACGGTTTCATTGTTCTTTTTTTCTTTGGTTCATCAACAGGCGGCTCTACAACTTCCGGTCCCTGCATGGTAGGTGCTTCTTCTGTGAAAGCTGCTTTCGCTGCTGCCAGCGGCGTTTCTGACGGTGCAAAGCCCTGCTCCCGCGGTGTTCCACAGTTTTTGCAGAATTTTCCTTCATTGCCTTTTTGTCCGCACGGGCAGTCCCATGGCCCGCTCTCCGGTGCAGGCATAGGCATAACTGGAGGAATCTCTTCAACAGACTCTTCCGTCTGATTAATAGTTGGTTTTAAAACGGCTGCTACCATTCCCTGCGCCTTCGGAAGACCACAGTTACGGCAGAAATTTCCCCTGTTTCCAGTATGGCCGCATGTGCAGTCCCATGTTCCATCATCCGGAATTCCCGCTTTGTTGATGACTGGTTCCGGTATTATTTCTTCCGAAACCGCTTCTACAGGAGCTTCCATTTCCGGAATTTCTACTTCTGGGATTTCTACCTCCGGTACTTCCATCTCCGGAATCTCAACCTCTGGGGTTTCTACCTCCGGTACTTCCATCTCCGGAATCTCAACCTTTGGGATTTCTGCCTCCGGTACTTCCATCTCCGGAATCTCAACTTCCGGTATTTCTACCTCTGGTACTTCCACTTCCGGAATCTCCACCTCAGGGATTTCTACTTCCGGAATTTCTACCTCTGGTACTTCCATCTCTGGAATCTCAACTTCCGGAACAGCCTCCTCAAAAGCAGCTCCTGCAGCTGCTGCAATACCAACAGCGGCCTCCGCTTCAACCAGCGGCTCTGATGCCGCCTCTTCTGCCACCTTCAACACAGCTCCCTGCTCTTTCGGCAGGCCGCAATTACGACAGAAATTTCCGGTATTTCCTTCATGCCCGCAGGAGCAGTTCCAGGAATTATCTTCTACTTTCACCTCCGGAATAGCTTCTTCCGGTTTTGGTGACCCGCATTTTGTGCAGAACTTTAATTCATTTTCAGCTCCACAGTTACTGCATATCCATTTCTCGTCCATCTTACATTCTCCTCTAACTTAACTCTATAAAACTGTTCCAAAAACAGAAATGTTCACTATTCTTTCTTCTGCTTTACCGTTAAAAATGTATTTTCCAAAACATCCTTCACTTTCACTTTCTGGCCGGTCTCCGCAGCTTTTTTCTGTTCTCTCGTCCAGGAAATGATCAGAGGAATTCCGATTGCAAGCAGCAGAACGAATCCTCCAGCCATGATCGCCGCAAAGCGAAAATAAGGATAATCCTTCCAGAATAACGGAACGACCTGATCTGCAATACCCAGCACAATCGTTCCGCCTATAATAATCAAAATATTACGCGGTCTTAGGATCTTTTTCAGCGGCATTTTTGGAAATGCGCATTTCATAGCAATGGCAAACACCGCAAGGATTGCCAATGCGATCAGAACCCATTTCAGAACGATACCAAGCACTGGTGAGAGCACACTGCTCCAGGCCAGACTTAAAAAATGGATAATGACCCATCCGATGGCCCAGAGAGGAACGCCGACTAAAGCACGCAACGCTGCAGGAAGCTGCAGGATTTTTTTCTTGATCCGGGAAAAGATACTCTTTTTCTCTTCTTCCTGTGTTTCTTCCCCATCATCCGCAGCATTGTCATTCTGATCCATATCCAGCATCATAACGATTGGGGTCTCCTGCTGCCGGATCGTTTCTGTATTTTTCCTGGTCAGTTCTTCAGGAGAATGAAACAACCCTGCCAAAAGCACACTTAAACCCAGTCCTGTTGCCGTAGCAGAACCGACGACTTTCTTTTTTATTTTTTTCTTTGTATTCTCATCGATGTGGAGGCTTTTCATCTTCCTGCCGACATTGATGCGAATATTATTCGGGGTCATTTACACAGCTCCTTTTTAACCATTTTGATTATATCACACTTGTTTCCCGATTGACAGAAATGCATGCATTGGGAGATAATAAAATAGATTTCAACGCAACTGTAAAATTGTTTTATTTAAAGGAGAGAATGATGAAAGTACTGAAGAAATTATCAATCCTGCTGGCTCTTTGCATGGCTGCAGTTCTTGTATTAGCTGCATGCGGACCAAAAGGCGGAGGCACTACACCAACACAAAAAGATGAACCACAGACGGAAGAGGTTACTACGAAAGAAGCAGAACCTGAAGATACCGGCTATCCGGAAGCAACACTGAAAGGTGATACCTATACAAATGAAGCTATCAATTTGCAGATGAAGGTTCCTTCCACATGGACTCTCTATACAAAGGAACAGCTGGCTGACGAGTACAATGGCAGCGCAACGGAACCTGAGATCGGGGAATCTTTCTATGAAGCATATGCGCTCGTGGAAGATGCTCAATTCCATGAAAATGTTAGTATTATCGTACAGAATGCAAGTGAACATACAAGCACAATCAAATCAATGGGTATCAAATCCTTCACGGATCTGATCAGCGAAGGAATTCCTGACGCTTTAGAGCAGGCCGGTGCAAGCAATATCAACTATGGTCTGGTTGATATTAACTTCCCTCTGGATGATTATGCAACTATCCAAAGCACCTGTTCCCTGCAGGGCTCCGATATTTTCCAGCGGCAGGTCGTTTTCCTGGTAGGCAATTATTTATACTCTATCACTGCTACCTCTTTTGACGAGGCTGGCGTCAATGAGATCTTAGGATTCTTTTCAAAGATTAAATAATAAAAAAGCGGGGGGATCAGTAAGGTATGAGCAAACTATTAACAGCTGAAAAAATAGTTAATTTAAGAGATCTGGGCGGAATGATCACAATGGACGGACGCCGCATTAAAGATGGTTTTCTGTTCCGGTCCGGTGATCTTGGGAATGCTACGGATGCAGATAAACAGATGCTTTCCAGTCTGCTGGATTTAATTGTAGACTTCCGGTCACCGGAAGAGCGTATCGCAAAGCCGGATCCTGAAATGGATGGTGTTGCAAACATTCATCTGCCAATTCTGGGAACAGAAGCACAAAAGAATACGCACCCGCCAACAGCCAAACAAAATCTGGCAGAAGTCTTTTCAGATCCAGTTAAAGTTCGTACCGGTCTGAAAGGCGCCTATGCAAAATTTGTAGAGAACGATTTCTCCGTCGGGCAGTATGAGCAGTTTTTCCGTATCCTCGTGGAAGGTAAATATCCGAGAGTCCTGTGGCACTGCTCTGCCGGCAAAGATCGTACCGGTTTTGCAGCTTTTATGATTGAATCTGTTCTTGGCATTGACCGCGAGACTGCAATTGAGGATTACAAGGCAACGACAAAATATCTTGCCGGAGATCTGGAGAAACTCAAAGAAAGCATCCGCAATTCCGAAAAAGGTCTGACCGAAGAACACGAGCAGGCTTTGGAATATGCTTTTGAAGCGAGCGAATTCTATCTTTTCGCAGCCATTGAAAAAATGGATGAACTGTTCGGAGGATTCGACGGTTATTTAAAGAATGGTCTTCATGTAACGGATGAAGAAGTGGAAATACTGAGAAATCGCTATCTGGAAAAATAAAATAAACCAATGGAAAAAGATGGGCAGATACTGCCCATCTTTTTTTATGCTTTTTGGTTTCAAAAGATTTATAGCAAGGTCCGCAGAAAATCAATTTCCCTTTCATTGCATTCTCTTGCTGCTTCCAGGGAAATATTGATATGAAATACATGTCCCAGCTGCGGGTCATCCTGTCCATACCATAAGCTCAACACCTCCACACCTTTGCTCTTCAGAAGTGCTTCAAACGCATCTGTATCCGTAAGAGAGATCGTGTCATTGACACTGCCCATCAGGCAGGACGGCGGGAAGTCCTCAGTGATATATCCCAGCACATCCATCTGTTTAAGGATCTGCTCTTTTTGAGCATCGACTGGAAGATAATTAGCACCCATGCCCAACTGGTTTCCTTCTTCGTCAAAGAAAGAATTCTTCACATCATAAACACCGCAGTTCATCAAGGCTCCCTTGACGCTGATTTCCGGGATCTCCAGATCAAACAGGCTCCGATAGGCAGGATTTGTTATCAGCGCGCAGATCTGACTGACAAGCTGTGCCCCGGCAGAATCACCAACCAGAAACAGATGATCCATGTCGCAGTGATAACGTTCTTTCCTCTCCAGAATATAGGAGATCGCAGTAAAGACATCCTCCAACTGCGCCGGGAAGCGGCTTTCCGGTGCCAGCCGGTAATTCATATTGATGACTGTAAATCCTTTTTGTGCCAGGGACATACAGTAATATTGATACACACCTTTGCTTCCGTATGTCCATCCGCCTCCGTGGATGTTCAGGATAACCGGCAGTGCCCCTTCTGTCCCGACCGGATAATAGACATCCAGTGTATGCTCAGGGCATCCGTCCAGGGCATAATCCTGATCTGTCATCCGGAAAACATCATCCGGCGGAAGCAAGTTTTCATCCCGCTTCGAATCGTTAGCAGCAAACATGCTGCGCAGATCTTTATAAGTGAACTTAGGAATATTCTGTTCCGGCATACGATAACCTCCTTTTTACAAAAAGGGACGAAAGAAATGTTTCGTCCCTGTGTGATTACTGCTATTATTTTGTTTAAGCTTTTGTCAAATATCTTTCCTTAAGCATCTCCTGCTCTTCGTCGGTCACTCTCAGTCCATCCACAAGGTAATTATGGAAATCACCATAGAGTTCCTCTATCTTTGCAATGGAAGTCCTCAGATATGCTTCCTCTGCACCAAACAAAGAGGTCAGCGCACGCTCCTGCTCGTCAGTAAGCGATCCTTCTCTCTTGCGGATCCCGTCTTTGATCCTGTCGACATCCTCTTTTATATATTGGTTTGTCAGGACATAGTCTTCCATGATGCTTTCATCATCAATGTCGAACATCTTTTGGAAAAGGAAAGCTGCAAAACCGGTGCGGTCTTTTCCGGCTGTGCAGTGCCACATGACCTTCTCGTATCCACCGTCGATCACGTGACGCATAAAAGCTGCATACTGGGAACGGGAAAAATCGCTCTCAACAAATCGTGCATATACTCTGCTCATAGAGGCGATTGCATCTTCCACCGTTGCAAACGATGGGCCTCTGGTGGCTGCTTCATCGGTTTTCTTTTCCCGGCTCACCCCTCTTGCCATCGTATCCAGGATTGGAATATGAATATTTGTCACACCCTCCAGATCCGGATCTGGCTGCTCAATGATCTCCTGCTCGGAACGGAAATCCACAATCAGATCCACGCTTTTTGCAATCTGCTCTTTATCTTTCTCTGTAGCATCGATCAGCCGGCTGCCGCGAAACAGCATACCTGGTTTTATGACTCTGCCGTCTTTTGTTTTCATCCCGCCCAAATCGCGGATATTCATTACACCTTCAAATGGAATGATCGTACTTACCATCGTTCTTGGTCCTTTCAGATAATTTTTGCAATCTCGTCCAGCTCTTTTCTAGGACGGAATGCCGGTTCCTGATCTCTGTATCCTACAGCAATGACTGCTGCGATTTCTTCATCCTCCGAAATGGAAAATGCTTCTCTTAAAGCATCCGAATTCCTGATTCCCATGATCAGAGTATCCAGACCAATATCTGCTGCCTTCAATACCAGGTAAGCATTTTGCAGGCCAAGGTCATATGCACCCCATTCATCCCCCAGTTCATTGGCAGGGTTGCCTTCACGAAATCCTGCAATACCTTTTACAAATGTGGTTACGATCAGCGCTGCTCCTTTTGCATTGTTGAGATTAAACTCCGGCAGTCCGAGTTCGCCGATTCTCTTGATTTCTTCTTCTGTTACTGCACAATAGTATCTTCCGGTCTGCGAGTTAGCCCATGTCGGCGCAAGCTGTGCTGCCTTCAGGATCTCCTCGATCTGCTCTTTCGTCACTTTCTTTTCCGTACTGTATTTGCGTACGCTTCTTCTTACTTGAATTAATTCATTAAACTCCATAAAACCCTCCTTACCTACTAACTACCTAGGTATTATACTACAGGTCTTTACGCTTGTGTATTTCTTATGCAATATCTTTCGGAAGGTCATTCGATTCGTTTTTCTTTATAAACTTTCTTATCACTATGAAAAAGATGACTGTAAAACTGATTGCTGCTGTTGCCCAGGTGATTGGATATACCGCAGCCAGGGACTGCATTGTATGAATCGTTTTGGAAAAGAAAGACAACAGTCCAATCCGGACAACACATAGATTGATGATGATCACAACCATTGAGGTAATGGAATAGCCCAGAGAACGGATCGCCCCGCCAAACACTTCAATGGCAGGATAGATCCAATAAAACGGGAAGGAAACCATAGCCAGACTGATGGCATTCGCTATGACATCCGGATCTTTCATAAACCAACGGAAGACCACATTCGGGAAAAGCAGGATCAGTCCGGCAACAACGATCGTAATTCCGGCTCCAAGGCAAAGCATGATAATGCTTCCTTTGCGTATCCTGCGGTAGTTTCCGGCTCCCATATTCTGACCGGCAAAAGTCGTAGATGCCTGTCCCACAGCAAGGATCGACAGGAAAATCAGATTCTCTACTTTATAGTATGTTGCAAATGCTGCAACTGCTGTTTCTCCGAAATCATTGATAAAGTACTGCACGAACACGTTAGAAATGGTGATGATGATCGTCTGAATTCCGGCAGGCAGACCGATGCGCAGGACACCCTTCAAAAGAGCCCCGTCAATTCCCAGCTTTCGGAAAGAGAAACGGATTGTTCGTCCTTTCCGGGATGCAAAGATCCCGATCATCAATGCAGAAAGACTCTGTGTCAGTGTAGTTGCCACAGCCACACCTGCAACTCCCATTTTGACGACCACGATAAAGAAGGCGTCAAAGACAACATTCAAAAGTCCGCAGATCACCAGTACTTTAAAAGGTGTGGAAGAATCTCCTTCAGCTCGGAGGCCTCCGGAGACAATGTTATAAAAGAACAGCATCGGAAGCGAGATCAGATAGATGCGGATATACAGGATTGCCTGCGGCATTACCGACTCCGGTGTATTCAGAAGACGCAGGATACCAGGGGAGAAAAGGATTCCTACCGCCATCAGCACAATGCCTCCGATAATTCCAAGAGTGACTGATGTATGAATCGTTTTCTCAGCTCTTTTCAGATCCCCGCCGCCAATTGCTCTGGCTGCAACAACGGTGGTACCCACGGCTATGCCGGTAAACAGACCGATCGTACAGTTGATCAAGGTTGCCGATGCGCCAACGGCCGCTGCCGCTGTCTTATCCAGAAAGTTGCCGACAAAAATAAAGTCGACAGTATTATATAACTGTTGGAAAATACTCCCGCCGATCAGCGGAAGGATAATCATGACCACCGGCTTAGCCGGTGGTTTGCTCTGCGGCTATAAGCCGCTGTTCCCGGCTTGCCCCTAAAGGGGCACCGAAAGTCCGCCTTCCGCACTCCATTCCCGGGCCTGACCCTGAAGGGCCTCTCTTACTGCC
>JAFWLF010000002.1:0-12076 GCA_017511185.1 Lachnospiraceae bacterium
GTCAGCATTCAGAGAGAAAGGAAGAAAACTTATGCCTACATGGTTAATAATCGTAATTATCGTTGCCGGTGTTGTTGCTCTTGGTTTGGGAGCACTGGTTTTCTTTGGCAGACGAGCAGAGAAGAAAACAAAGGAAAATGAAGCGGCGCTGCAGAAAGGTGCTCAGCCGATGTCCTTTTATATCATTGATAAAAAGAAAGTACGCTTAAAAGATGCCGGACTTCCAAAGGCTGTGTATGATCAGGTCCCTCGCCTTGGGAAAATCACCAAAATGCCTATGCTTAAGGTAAAGATTGGAAACCGGATCACCAGTCTGGTTTGTGACAGGGACGTCTATAAAACAGTACTTCCGAAACAGGAAGTCAAAGCAATGGTTTCCGGAATGTATGTTCTCTCTGCAAAGAGAGTCCGTGGCCCACAGGTTGAAGCAAAGAAAGTCGGCAAAGACGGAAAAGTCAAGGAGAGCTGGATCGACAGACTGCGTTAGTCGTTCACTTATCAAGCATGTTTTATCAAGCGGCGTGTTATACGCCGCTTTTTTATTTCTGTGCAAAAAAGCAATTATCTGGTCAAAATTGACTTTTTCTTTTTCAAGTGGCATAATTTGGACAGTCTTCGAGCTTTATCGCCTAAAGGAAACCATGGAGATAAAGCCACACGATTTCTCAAACGGGAAAGTTCGTGTCGGGGTTCGAGCTGGAAACGGCAGGGCCTTCCGGGCAGATCAAAGGAATCTGCAATGAAAAGGAGGCGGATCATAGGTGCATGCGTTGCATGGTTTTTGTCCGCACTCTTTGAGAAGACGGACATTTTTATTTTTACTGCGGAAAATCGCGAAAGGAGAAAACCATGAAAAAAACAATTGCACTCATCATTACTGCTATTTTGGTTATCGGAATGCTTGCAGCCTGCGGCAAAAAAGAGGAAGCTCCGCAGGATGGCCAAAGCGCAGCTGCACCATCCGGTGCCATCGCTGCTCCGGATACACTTTCCGGGGAACTCAATATCTATGCAGCAGCATCCATGACGGAATCTCTGGATAAAGTCATCGGACTCTTCAATGCTCAGCATCCAAACGTAACCGTAAACGCAAACTATCAGTCATCCGGCGACCTTGTAAAGGCAATCAAGGCAGGCGGTGTCTGCGATATCTTCATTTCTGCAGGTGCAAAACAGATGAACCAGATCGATATCACGGCTGATGCAGAGATCAACACAGACGGCAGCGATTTTGTCGTTCCGGGAACCCGTTTCAAAATGCTTCAGAACAAGTGTGTGCTGGTCGTTCCTGATGACAATCCGGCAGGCCTTACATCTTTTGCTGATCTGAAAGCCGCATTTGACGGACCAGAGTTCCTGTTTGCAAAAGGCGGCGCAGACGTACCTGTAGGCGAATATACCACTGCTATTTTTGAATACCTTGGCATTGATGAGGCAGCAGTTGAAAGCAAGATCAATTACTGTGAAAACGTAAAAGCAGTTCAGGCAGCAGTCAAAGAAGCAACAAACAAGGCGGGTGTTGTCTATGCAACCGATGCATACTCCGCAGGCCTGCAAGTCATTGATACAGCAACCGATGAAATGACAGGAAAAACCGTTATTTATCCGGCAGCTCAGATCACCACCGGCGAAAATCCGGATGCAGCAGCTGCATTCATAGAGTTTATGATGACTCCGGAAGCAACGGCATGCTTCGAAGAAGTTGGCTTTACTGTACTGAAATAAGAAAGGATCAATTATGGACCTGTTTCCGCTTTGGAATTCCATCCGGATCGCATTGATCAGTTCAATTATCGTTTTCTTTCTGGGGATACTGGCAGCATATTATATTGCAAAGCTTCCCCGGGTCATTAAAGGCATCCTGGATGTCATATTGACGCTGCCGTTGGTTTTGCCGCCGACTGTCGTAGGCTATATGATGCTTAGGCTGGTTGGGACGCGCTATCCGTTCGGACAGTTTTTAAAAAACGTATTTGATCTTACGGTCCCGATGAAATGGTGGTCCGCGATCCTTGTTACTGTTATTGTTATTTTTCCTCTTATGTATCGGACGACCCGGGCGGCCTTCGAGAGTTTCGATGAGACGCTCGGGTTCGCCGGGAAAACACTCGGCTTATCGAATACATATATCTTCTGGAGGATCCGCATGCCGTTCTGCCGGCAGGGGATCATTGCCGGCACCGTACTTGCCTTTGCCCGTGCGTTGGGAGAATATGGCGCGACCAGCATGATCGCAGGCTATATCAAAGGTAAGACAGCAACAATCTCCACAACGGTCTATGCGCTGTGGCGGGACGGTCATGATGCGGAAGCCTTTAAATGGGTTTTGATCAACATTGCAATTTCTGCAGTGGTCCTTCTGGTCGTCAATCTGCTGGAACGAAAAGAAAAAGCAAGGAGGATCCAGGCATAATGGCACTCTTTGTGGATATCGAAAAAAAATTAGCTTCGTTTGATCTGTGTATGAAATTTGAAATGCAGAATGAAGTATTAGCGCTTCTTGGAGGATCAGGCAGCGGCAAAAGCATGACATTAAAGTGCATCGCCGGCATCGAAAAACCGGATAAAGGCAGGATCATCCTGGACGGCCGTGTGCTGTTTGATTCTGAAAAACACATTAACCTGAAACCGCAGGATCGTGGTGTAGGCTATCTGTTCCAGCAATATGCACTGTTTCCGAATATGACAGTGTATCAGAATATTGTCTGCGGCGTAAAAGGGGCTATGAAAAGAGCCGGAGCGGAAAACAGCGGACGTACCATCTCGAAAACGGAAAAAGAAAAAATGATCGGGGATATTATTGACCTGGTGCATCTGAACGGGCTGGAAGAAAAAAAACCAAAACAGATCTCCGGCGGAGAACAGCAGAGGGTGGCATTAGCCAGGATCCTGGTCAATCAGCCGGATGCTCTTCTTTTGGATGAACCGTTTTCTGCGCTGGATGCGTCCCTGCGCAAAAACCTGGTGCGTGAAACATATAATTTGATGAAAGATTATGGAAAATCTGTTATATTTGTTACACATGACCAGAAAGAAGCATTCCGGCTCAGTGAGAGCGTTGCATTGATCGAGCAGGGGCAGATCACCCGCATGGGCAAAAAAGAAGATATTTTTGAAAGGGTTATGATTGAGAATTACCGGATACGGGAGGAATAAGATTCATGTTTGTTTCAATCGAAGAAGGACGGCAGAAGATCCTGGACGCTGTGACTATTGTTCCGACAGAAACCATTCCGCTGGGCGATGCCTATGGAAGAGTTCTGGCGATGGATGTGGTTGCAATGGAGGATGTGCCATCCTTTGACCGCTCTCCTTTGGATGGGTATGCGTTTCGTGCGGAAGATACTTCCGGCGCATCCAAAGAGACGCCGGTCACATTAAAGGTGATTGATTACATTCCGGCAGGAGACATCTCCCATGTGCCGGTTACAAAGGGCACGGCTGTCCGTCTGATGACGGGAGCACCGGTGCCGGAAGGCGCAGACTGTGTCTGCAAATACGAAGAAACAGATTTTACCGAGCAGGAAGTTAAGATCTTCTGCCCGGGGAAACAAAATGACAACATCATCCGGAAAGGAGAGGATGTGGTCAAGGGTACCGTCCTTGCAGAAAAAGGTACCGTGATCGATTCCGGCCTCATGGGGACTCTTGCCGGACAGAATATACCGGAGCCATTAGTTTATAAGCAGATCTGCGCCGGCATTATTGCTACAGGAAGTGAGTTGGTGCCGGTCGGGCAGGAACCGGGTCCGGGCATGATCATTGATACCAATGAATATACCCTGACAGGGGCAATGGAGCACATGGGCTTTCGTGTCCGCCGTTACGGAATTGCAGATGACACAGAAGAAGCCATCGCTGACATTCTGAAAAAAGCTATGCAGGAGTGTGATGTGATCCTGATCACGGGCGGCGCTTCAGTAGGTGATTTTGATGTAACACCAAAGGCTATGGAGAAAGCGGGTATCCGTCTTTTATTCCAGGGTGTGGATATGAAACCGGGCAAAGCCTGTGAGTATGGTGTCTGCGGAGAAAAACTGGTCTGCGGATTATCCGGACATCCATCTTCTTCCTTAACCAATCTCTTGCTGGTTGGTCTTGCAGGATTAAGAAAAATGAGCGGCATCAAAGATTATCTGCCAAAAGAGATCGACCTGGTGCTGGCAAATGATTTCGGCAAACAAAGTAAAAACGACCGCGTGATCCGGGGAACTCTTATGATTGAAGACGGCATTGCGAAAATCCGTGTGCCGAAAGGACAGGGCAATGTTATGATCAGCTCCACCATTGGCAGTGACTGCGTAGCAGTCGTGCCGGGCGGAAGAGGACCGCTGAAAGCGGGAGATAAAATTAAAGGATATCTGATATGAAAAAGATTAATGTTGAAGATGCAGTCGGCATGGAACTGTGCCACGATATAACAGCCATTCGTGATGGCTTTAAGGGCGCAGAATTTAAGAGAGGGCACATCATTACGGAAGAGGATATTCCGCGTCTTTTGAATCTGGGCAAAAAGCAGATCTTTGTCTGGGAAGAAAACGCCGGAGAGATTCATGAAGAGGAAAGTGCAATCCGTCTGGCTGCAATGGCACCAGTGAACGGCGCTGAGTGGACAGGTCCATCGGAAGGAAAAATGATGTTGACTGCAAAACAGCGCGGAATGTTTCGTGTGGATAAAGATCTTTTGGCAGCGGTCAATTCGATTGGAGACATTACGTTTACCACGATTGCGGATCATTATCCGGTAGAAGAAGGAGACCGGCTGGCATCGGTGCGTATCGTGCCACTGGTCACAAAAGAAGAGCAGATCATTGAAGCGGAGAAGCTGTGCAAAGACAAAGCCCTTCTTGCGCTTCGCCCATATAAAAACATGCGGGTCGGGATCATCATCACCGGCTCCGAAATCTATAACGGACGGATCAAGGATAAATTTGAACCGGTGATCCGTGCAAAGCTGACAAAATATCCTGCGGAAGTGCTGGGCGTGACCATCTGTGATGACGATCTGGATATGATCATTGCTGCATCGAAGACGTTCATGGAACAGGGAGCAGACCTCTTGATCTATTCCGGCGGCATGAGTGTGGATCCGGACGATCTGACACCGACTGCGATGCGTCAGCTTGCAGATCATTTTGTAACACAGGGCGTCCCATCTCAGCCGGGGAACATGACAACTATCGCTTATTGTGGGGATGTGGTATTGACCGGCGTCCCTTCTGCAGCCATCAGTCAGCCGACTACCGTGCTGGATGCGCTGCTTCCACAGATCTTCGCAGGAGATCGTTTTACAAAAGAAGAATTAATGCGCCTGGGAGATGGCGGTCTTTGCATGCAGTGCAAGCCTTGTCACTTCCCATGCTGCCCATACGGAAAATATTAAGATGAAAGATTCCTTTGGAAGGGAAATTACATATTTACGGTTATCCGTTACAGACCGGTGCAATCTGCGCTGCCGTTACTGCATGCCGGAAGAAGGCGTCTGCAAACTGACGCATGATGATATGCTGACGGAGGATGAAATGATCCTCGCAGTAGAGGTGGCTGCATCGTTAGGCATTAGAAAGCTGCGGATCACCGGCGGAGAGCCGCTCGTAAAAAAGAATATCCTGGAGATCTGCGAACGGGCATGTGCTGTTGAAGGCATTACAGAAACAGCTATTACGACAAACGGGACATTGCTTCCGCAAATGGCCGTGCCGCTGCGCAAAGCCGGGATCCAGAGGATCAACTTAAGCCTGGACACACTGGATGAAGAAAAATACAGGCATATCACAAGACGGGGCGAGCTGAAAGATGCTCTGGATGGGATTCACGCCGCTTTGGATGCAGGTTTTGAAAAAGTAAAGATCAATGCCGTTTTGATCGGCGGATTCAATGACAATGAGATACGTGATCTGGCGGAACTGACCTTGAAAATGCCGATAGATGTGCGGTTTATCGAATTGATGCCGATGTATGACAGCGGCGATTTCGGGAACGAAGCTTATATTAAAGGAGATACCGTTCTTGCGCAACTGCCGGAGGCAGTGCCGCAGGATGCAGATGGCGGCGTTGCTAGACTTTTCCGCCTGCCAAACGCTTTGGGCAATGTGGGATTGATCAGTCCGATCAGCGCTCATTTCTGCGGAGACTGCAATCGTCTGCGCATTACGGCAGACGGACGGATCAAGCCGTGCCTGCACTCGGATGATGAATATCGTATCAAAGGATGTTCCCGCGAGGAAATGACAGCGGTGATGAAAGACGCGATCCTTCATAAACCACAGTGGCACGGGGAAATGTCTTATGCAGAGCGGACACATACGCACCGAGATATGAATCAGATCGGAGGATAAAGATGATACCGGTTTTAGGGTTCGCTGCTTATTCAGGAACCGGAAAAACAACATTGATCGAGCAGATCATACCAAGATTGAAAAATGAAGGAATTCGCCTGGCAGTCATCAAACATGATGCGCATGGGCTGAAGTTTGATAAAGAAGGAAAAGACTCCTGGCGTTTTTCCAACGCCGGAGCTGATTATTCCCTTGTAAATGGACCGGAGCAAAGTGCTATTTTTGTAAGCCGTCCGCTTTCACTGGAAGAAGCCATCGGTATGATCACAGATGTGGACCTGATCCTTATAGAGGGCTATAAAACAGGAACATTCGATAAAGTAGGCATCAGCCGGATGGAGACCGGAAAGGGATTTCCGGATGATCCGCAGCATTTTAAGGCATTGGTTACAGATGATACAACCTATCTGGATAAGACAGATGCAAACCTTCCGCCTGTCTTTGCATTGAATGATGTGGATGGCATTACAAATTGGATTTTGGATACCTATATCCGAGAGGTATAAACATGCAGAATCAGGAAGATTTTACCCATTTCAATGAACAGGGCAGGGCCAAGATGGTTGATGTCACAGATAAACCAGTCACAAACCGGCAGGCAGTTGCACAGGCGCGGGTGAAAGTCAGTGCAGAGACATTTGCACTGATCAAAACTGGCGGAATGAAAAAAGGCGATGTGCTGACAGTTGCGCAGATTGCTGGTGTGATGGGAGCAAAAAAGACGCCGGATCTGATACCGATGGCACATCCGATCACTTTGACCGGGATCGATCTGAATCTGCGGCTGAATGAAGAAGAACTCTCTGTAGATATCGAAGCTGCGGTCACCTGCGACGGTAAGACCGGAGTGGAAATGGAGGCATTAACAGCAGCATCTGTCGCGGCGCTGACCGTTTACGATATGTGCAAAGCCGTCCAGAAGGATATTCTCATTACAGATGTCTGCCTGCTGCAAAAATCCGGCGGGGTGCATGGAGATTTTCATCGATAAAAAAATACGTTACACTACATAAATTATGATCCCGTGTTTCTGCATTCCTCACTTGCAGAATCGCGGGATCATTTTTTCTTTGCACGCGGCAGACGATAGAGTTTGCGCTTTGACCGGGCGCGCACCTTCCGCTTTGTATGCTGCTGACGGTATTCTTTAATACGTTCTCCGATGGTGTTGTAGTCACGTTCAAACAGTTCATCACTGATCTGAATGGAAAGAAGGGAAGGATCCACTTTCTCCACGATCACCTCCTGCACAAAAGCTTTGCTTTTTTGCGCATATTTTGGCAGTTCATTCAGTTCCTGGATATGGGCCAGCTCCGGCCTCCAGAGTATCTCGATCTTCCGCAGGGGTTTCATGGAAGGATTGCGGGAAGGCATGCGGAGAAAATAAAAATCAGGTTTGCCGTCCACTTCATCAATGGTAATGATGCCCCAGTGTTCCGGCACATGCTCTTCTACATGAGCTCCGTGGCTGGAGCCCACGGCGATGATATTCATATCGAAGTACATGTCATAGTCTTTGACCTGACGGGAAAGCCTCTGATAGGAATCAGCATCGCTTTTGATCTCAATGCCGCAGAGTTTTTCCGGTAAAACCATTACAATATCCGCACGGGAACGGCCCGTGCGTTTTTCTTCCAGAATACGGATCTTACCGTAATATTCTTCCAGATAATCAAATAACGGCTCTCGGATATCTTTGTCATACAGCATAGTAAAGACATTATAAAATGCCTGCTGTGATGGTGCAAGCAAAGGGGCATCCATGCTATAATCATATTAATAAAATGAGAGGATGTTTTTATGAAACTGATCCATCTGTCAGATCTCCATTTGGGAAAACGTGTGAACGAGTTTTCCATGCTGGAAGATCAAAAGGATATCCTGAATAAGATTATTGCTGTTATAGAAGAAGAACAGCCCGATGCGGTGCTGATCGCAGGGGATGTGTACGATAAAAGTGTGCCTTCAGCCGAAGCGGTGGAACTGTTTGATGAGTTTCTGGTGCAGCTGGCAAACGCAAAAACTCAGGTATTTATCATCAGCGGCAATCATGATTCGGCAGAGAGGCTGGCATTTGCCAACAGGCTGATCGATGCCAGTGGTATTCACCTGGCTCCGGTCTACAGAGGTGAAGTGGCGCCGTTCTCCTTTAAGGATGAGTATGGAACTGTAGATCTCTATATGCTGCCGTTCGTAAAGCCGGCAAATGTTCGCAGGTTTTTCCAGGAGGAAGAAATCAGAAGTTATGAGGATGCACTGAAAGCGGCTGTTTGCGCTATGCAGGTGAATGAGAAAAACCGAAGCATCCTGATCACGCATCAGTTCGTGACTGGCGCATTAGTATCTGATTCGGAAGACCTGTCTGTTGGAGGAACAGACCAGGTCAGTGCAGAGGTATTTGAAGCATTTGATTATGTCGCCTTAGGACATCTGCACCGGCCTCAGAATGTAAAGGAGAATATCCGCTATTGCGGGACACCGCTCAAGTATTCGTTCTCCGAAGTGAATGATGTAAAAAGTGTGACCATTGCAGAACTGAAAGAAAAAGGCAGTCTTTCCGTGCGGGAGATTCCGCTTACTCCTTTGCATGAAATGAAAGAAATCAAAGGAAACTATACGGACCTGACATTCAAAGGGTATTACGATGCGCATCCGGAGCTGAAAGATTCCTATCTGCACATCACACTGACGGATGAAGAGGATGTGCCGGATGCGGCTGCAAAACTCCGCGTCATCTATCCGCTCCTGATGAAGCTGGATTATGATAACACGCGCACCAGAAACCAGCAGCGTGTTACGGCGCTTTCAGAAGTGGAAAAGAAAACGCCGATGGAACTGTTTGACGCTTTCTTTGAAATGCAGAACGGACAGACAATGAGTGCAGAGCAGAAACAATATGTGGAAACACTAATAGAAAAGATCTGGGAGGGGGACAAATGAGACCGATCACATTAACCATGTCCGCCTTCGGACCATATGCAAACGAGACCGTTATTGATTTTGATAAACTGGGTGAGAGCGGTTTGTATCTGATCACTGGTGATACCGGCGCAGGAAAGACGACGATCTTTGACGCTATCACCTTTGCCTTGTTTGGTGAAGCGAGCGGAGGCGGACGGGAAGCAAAGAGCTTCCGCTCCAAATATGCGCTTCCGGACGTCCCGACAAAAGTCCGCCTAGTCTTTTCCTATGGCAACGTGGAATATTGTGTGGAGCGAAATCCGGAATATGAACGAAAAAAAGCGCGCGGAGAAGGCACAACGAAAGAAAATGCAAATGCGGTATTAACAATGCCGGATGGCAGTGTAGTCACGAAAGTGAAAGACGTGAATGATGCGATCCAGTCAATCCTGGGGATTGACCGCAGCCAGTTCATGCAGATTGCTATGATCGCTCAGGGAGACTTTCGCAAGATCCTGATGGCTCCGACGGGAGAGAGGATCCAGATTTTCCAGAAGCTGTTCCGTACAAAGAATTTTGCCACTCTGCAGGACCGCCTTAAGGACGAAGCCGCCAGGAAGCGGAAAGCCTGGGATGACATCCGTCTTTCTATTTCGCAGTATCAGCAGGGTATTATCTGTGAGGAAGATAACGCACTTTTCGAACAGGTGGAAAAAGCCCGGGCTGGAGATATGCCTGCAAAAGAGGTTTCTGAAATGCTGCAGGAGCTGATCCGTCTGGACCAGGTTGAAAAAAACGCAGTGGCAAAAGAGATTGCAGAAATCGACCAGAAACTGCTGGTGGTAGAGCAGCACCTGACGGAAGCCAGATCACAGGAAGAAATCAGAAAGCAGAAAACGCAGTCGGAAAAAGGCCTTGCAAAGGCGAAAGAAGTGCAGGAACAAACGACTGTCCGTCTGGAGGCTGCACAGGCACAGCAGCCGCAGATTGCTAAATTGACAGATGAGCGAGCCTCTTTGTCCGCGGAACTTCCTGAATATGAGACCTTAGATGGTCTGCAGGAAGAACGGAAAACACTGAAAGAACAGGCAGAAAAACTAACGCAGACGCAAAAAGATTTACGCAAGACCATAGAAGCAGATACAGAAACGGTCTGTGCTGAAAAAGAAGAACTAAAAGCTTTATCTGGCTGCGAAAAAGATAAGGTGCAGCAGGATGCGCTTCTTGCTGAGACCGAGGCAAAACGAAAGGCCGCAGCAGATATCCGAAAGCAGATTCAATCTGCGCAGAAGCTGGCCAAAGATCTGAAAACTGCGCAGAATTCCTATCGAAAGAAGGCCGCTGAGGCAGCAGAGGCCAAGTCAATTTATAATCATGCTCATAAAGCATATCTGGATGATCAGGCCGGCATCCTGGCAGAAGAATTGAAAGAAGGAGAACCTTGCCCGGTCTGTGGATCCAAAGAGCATCCGCATCTGGCGGTTTTGACAGATGGCGCGCCAACAAAGGAAGAACTGGACGGCTACAAGCAGGACGCTGAAAAGGCCCAGAAGGCAGCTTTGGATGCCAGCGTCCAGGCGGGGAAAATCAGTGCCTCTCTTCAGACGCAGCTGGAGCATATCACAAACCTGCAGGGCACAGAGCGTTCCAGTCTGACTGAAAATGAAACGGAACTGTTACAGGCAGAGCAGACTGCGAAAGAAAAAGAAGAGAATCTGGCAGGAGAGATCAAAAAGATCCAATCGCAGATAAATGTATTAAAAGAAAAGATAGATAGAAAACTGCTCCTGGAGCAGCAGCTTCCGGAAAAAGAAGCACTTCTGGAACAAAAAAAGACAGAGCTGACTAATGCGGAAAAAGAGAGCACAGCCGTCTCTGCAAAGGAAGAATCCTGCATACGGAATATTGAGGCTTTGCAGAAGAAACTCCGATTCGTGTCTAAAGCAGAAGCAGAAGATGAAATCAGGATGCTGAAAGAATCACAGGACAATCTGGAGACAGAACTCAAAGAGGCACAGAAAGCAAGCGCTGAGCAGGAAAAAACGATTGCTGCTTTTACTGCAGCCATTCAGGAAGCAGAGAAACTCTTAGCCGGGCGTATTGTGATCGATACTGCGAAAGAAGAGGAAAACAAGAATACCTATACAGCAGAAAAAAAGGCAACCGTCGAAAGGCAGGAGCAGATTACAGAACGTCTTTCTCAAAATCGATCCACTGCTGAACAGTTAGTAAAAAAACAAGAAGAATTGGGAAAAGCCGAAAAGGCATGGACGCTCATCCGGACACTTTCTGATACCGCTAACGGGAATCTTTCCGGCAGGGAAAAGATCATGCTGGAGACTTATGTACAGATGGCATATTTTGACCGCATCATCGAGCGGGCAAACCTTCGGCTGATGATCATGACGGATGGTCAGTATGAATTAAAACGACGAACAGAGGCAGCAGGACTCCTCAAACAGAGCGGCCTGGAGCTGGATGTGATCGACCATCATAACGGAAGTGAGCGGGGCGTTGCAACTTTATCAGGAGGCGAATCCTTCAAAGCGTCACTGGCTTTGGCACTGGGACTTTCCGATGAGATTCAGTCACAGGCAGGCGGTATCCGTTTGGATACGATGTTTGTGGATGAAGGATTTGGC
Source organism: Lachnospiraceae bacterium (assembly GCA_017511185.1). Lineage (GTDB taxonomy): Bacteria > Bacillota > Clostridia > Lachnospirales > Lachnospiraceae > RGIG5612. The sequence goes on from JAFWLF010000002.1 coordinate 11,882, forward strand.
ACTTTGGACGAAGAATCCCTTAGGCAGGCTTTGCGCGCGCTCCTGAGTTTGACGGAAAGCAACCGACTGGTCGGCATCATCTCTCATGTAAATGAGCTGAAGGAAAAAATCGACCGGCAGATCGTGGTTACAAAGGAAAAAAGCGGAGAAAGCAGCGTGAAAATCGTTGTATGAGATATAGCAGAATGTGCTATA
>JAFWLF010000024.1:0-3091 GCA_017511185.1 Lachnospiraceae bacterium
CCTTCGTCTGGCAGCGTCGGATCTTCCGGCAGGGTTTCATCATCTGCTTCATAGACATAGACCCATTCCGGGATATCCAATCCGTCAATGATATACGTGCCGAAATTAGTGTCATCCTGATATAAGATCAGGCGGCACATCCAACCTTTTTCCCGTAAACGTTTCAGGAAATCTTTTTTTATCACTGTTTTTGGCGTGATCATATATTCCGTTTCTTCTTTTTTAATGTCTTCCGCTTTCAGTTCTTTTTTGATCGGAAGCGGTCCATGGTCGATAGTCTCTTTCTTAGGCTGTGGAGCGTCTTCCGACGGTCTCAGCGACTGATAATGACGCACCATTTTCTTTGCCCGCTCGATCCTGGCTTCCTGCACAGCAATGTTTGCCTCATCAGCAAGAAGAGTCAGCTGATACTCTGCTGCATCGTAAACAAGCAGCACATCGCCCTGGGAAACATACTGCCCTTCGTGCACCAGCACACTCTCTACCAGTGCGTTGCGCAGCTTCACATTCATCACGCGGCCGGCAGACACATTGCCGGTGTACTGTGCATCATTTCCCCAGTAGGAATCATTGATCATGCTGACTGGGTAGACTTCCACTTTTTTATTTTTGTTCAGGATCCGCACCAAAACCAGAGCGGCCGCAACGGCCACTACAATGGCAGCAATAATAATGATAAGACGGATCCTTTTTTTCTTAGTCATCGTAATCTTCTATGTTCACTGATCGTCTCTTCCGTGGCGCCTTCTGTAATGCGGCCGTCACGGATCAGAATCTTTCGTTTTCCAAAGTCGGCGATCTCTGGTTCGTGCGTGATCATGATGATGGTAATGCCCTCGTTGTTCAGCTCCGTAAAGAGCTCCATGATCTGAAAGCCGGAGGTGGTATCAAGAGCGCCGGTCGGTTCATCTGCTAAAAGGATCTTTGGATGATTGACCATCGCACGCGCGATTGCCACACGCTGCTTCTGTCCGCCGGAAAGCTGGTTCGGGTAAAAGTCCAGACGGTCGCCCATTCCCATTTTTTCCAAAGCTTCTTTTGCGCGTTCCATCCGCTCTTCCTTTGGTACGCCGGCATAAAGAAGCGGCAGCGCCACGTTGGCCTGCGCGGTCTCTTTTGGCAGAAGATGGAATGTCTGGAACACAAACCCGATCGTGCGGTTGCGAAGATCAGCCAGCTGGTTCTCATTCTTGCCGGAGACATCCTCGCCGTCCAGATAATATTCCCCGGAACTTGGTACATCCAGACAGCCGATGATGTTCATCAACGTGCTCTTGCCCGATCCGGAAGGTCCCATGATCACAAGATATTCTCCCTCTTCCACTTCCAGATCGATATCAAAAAGAACAGGGACGGAAAAGCCCTCGTTTTCGTAGCTCTTATTCACATTTTTCAGCTCTAAAAGCGCCATCCGTTTCTCCTTACGGAATCTCCGAGTAGTCTCCGGTTATCGCATCGTCGACGCCGGCTCCTTCGTTGCCTGAATTTCCTCCAAAGCCGTAGTCTTCTTTGCCATAGTCTCCTTCGTTATATATTTCCGGTTCTGTATCTGTAGCCACAGTCGTAGTGGTCATGCCCACCTTGCAGTCGGACGACGGCCATGCTACATATTCATCTTTTTCAATTCCCTCTTTGATCTCAAAAAGATCCAGTTCTTCATCATAAAGACCCAGCGTGACTTTCCGCTGTTCCAGTCTGGCGCCGTCTTTTTTTGCTGCCCAGATTACTGGCTCCGCTTTTTCCGTATAAACGATAAATCCGCTGCTCAGCCAGACGCCGTCCTTAGATTTATTCTGTCCATGGTCAACCTCAATCGTCACGTGTTGCCCCAGCATCAGATCTTCCGTACTGTCCAGATTGACATAGAAAGAATACTTGGTGGAAGATTCCGTACCATCTTTCACCATATACATATCGTTTGTGTTCTCTTCTTCGCCCTGTGTATTGATGGATGTGATGGTGCCGGTCCAGGTCTGATCCGGATTTACGCGGGAGCGGACGATCACCTGCTCACCCGGCGTGATCTCAAAAATATTCTGCTCACCAACACTGCCTTTAATACGGAAATCACCTTCTGCCGTCACTGTCATAAAAACGTTCGGCGTTCCCGTGTCTGCATTCCGGATGGCATTCTCATCGTTGATCTTTGCAACGGTGCCTGCCATGGTTGCTGTCACTGTGGATTTATCGATCGCATTTTTCTTTGCGGTGATATTGGCTTCTTTGGTCTTGATGTCATACTGTGCCTGTGCAATGTCTGACTGCAGCACCTGAATCTGTGCGGTATACTCCAGCTGATCAGAAGCAGACAGATTGTTCATGATGCTGCGGAGCTCTGCAATCTCTTCGTTGCTGTTTGCAATGGTGGTATTGCACTTTTCAATCTCAATCTGCAGCTGTTCGATATCCAGGCGGAGCGCGTCTGTATTGTAAGCAAACAGTGCCTGTCCGGCTTTTACCCTGGTTCCTTCTGAGACATAGATCTCTGCAATCTCGCGGGACAGATCCAGCTCTATCTTTTCGGTCTTCTGCGTCTCCACGATGCCGCTGAAGCGGTTGGAGAATGCATCCTGTCCCATCAGGCTCTTGACGCTCTGCACATAGATCTTTCCTTTGCCGGATGACTTTCCTGCAAACAGAATGATCAGCACCACCGCAATGACCACGACAGCTGCTGCTATGATCCCTATTAAAATCTTTTTCTTTTTATTCATATCTCTGTCCTTCGTCCGAGATTGCTCTTCTGATAAGTTGTTTCCTCATGAAAAATGGCTGAATCGTCAGCCGATTAATTATATCATTATTATCTACATGTTTGTATCTTTTTTGTGTCTTTTCCTTCCCTATAATAAGTCCGGAAAAAAACATAAAAACTACAAAAAAACTGCTGCGCTTTGATGCGCGCAGCAGCCTGCAAGTTAATCCTTATTATTTTTATTTGCACAGATCAGCAACGATCTGGTTGATCAGCTTGCCGTCAGCTTTGCCCTTGAATGCCGGCATGATCGTCTTCATGATCTGACCTTTGTTCTTGGTTGCGATCACATCTGCAAAGTCTTTTTCCAATGTTGCACGGATCTCTTCCTCACTC
>JAFWLF010000025.1:0-2759 GCA_017511185.1 Lachnospiraceae bacterium
AATGCCAACCTTTCCGGTACCGCCGCTGAAAGAAAACTTATCCGGCATTACGCCAGCCTCCTGTGAGCTGCCGCTGTCGATGCTGCTTTCTTTTTCACTTCCGCCGTCATTCCCATTATCTTTTCCACATCCTGCTGCCAGGACCAGGCAGAATACCAACGCTATTAACAATGCAAGTTTTTTCATTTTGTATCCTCCATCATGGCACGGATCTGTTCCGTCACCTTCCGTGCCTTGCTGTGATCTTTCCCGCTGGCAGTAATGCCGACCACAATATTGTCTTTCTGCACAACACCCGGAAAATAAAAATCGCAGAGTACTTTCTCATGGCTGACATTTACCAGGATCTTCTTTTCATTACAGAGAGTTCCGATCCGGGTATTCAGCTCTTTGTCATTCGTAACAGCAAGGACCATGTCTGCATCATCCAGATCGGATGGTTCAAACGGCCTTTGCTCGATCACAAGCACTCCATCTGATGATGCTGCCATCTCCGTGATCTCAGAAGAAACCTCCGGTGCGATCACTTTCATGTCCCCTACAAAAGGAAGAAGGGATTTCACACGGCGAGCCGCGATCTTCCCTGCGCCAATTACAATAATACTCTTTTTTGTCAGGTCCACAAACAGTGGAAAGAACAATTCCTCACGCATAACTATTGTTTCCTTTTTTTCTTCAGGATCAGATTCAGTACAAATCCAACCACCAGAATGGCTGCCGCAATGATCAGCACCTTCTTGGCTGCTTCCTGCGGGATCTTGCCCTTGGATCCGACCGTCATGGAATAAAACGTCAGTTCATAGCGGATCTCAACCGGATCTCCCATGGCCGTTGTATCTGCGATCACCGGGAATGCCTCATCCATCACAACGATCGGGATCTCAAAAGTGGAGTTGCCTCCGTCCTTTGTCAGGTTGTAAAACTTCTGATCACCGATGATCATATAATCATAATATGCACTGCTCCAGAGAAGCCTTGCATAAGCTTTTCCGTCACGCACAAAAAGCCACGTCGGAGAACTGATGCTGGCCCGTCCGCTGCCGCCGATCATATTCACCTCAATGGAAAATTCACCGTCCGGATAATTGATATCCACCGGGACCGGCGTTCCTTCCCAGAGAACGGCATTATCTTTTACCTGATCCGGATCGGCATCCGGATCTTCTTCACCTGTATCCGGCAGCGTGTTGATCATCTCCGATGCCTTTGCGGAATCGATGCCGTACGCTTTCAGCGCATCCTCGATTAAAGCATAATCCGGCAGCTCAATCAAGAGGGCTCCCTCCGGCAGCGATGATGCATCCAGCACGATCTTCCGGTCATACCATTTTTTCCGTGCCTTACTGTAGGCTGCGCAGTCAATCTCTTTATCCAGCGCTTCCACCGGAATGGTAAACACCGTCTGTTTATTGACTTCTTTAAAATCGATCCACTCGGATTTCTTTGCAGCGATTGCATCTTTTGCTGTCCCCATGAACACGTACAGATAACTCATACTAGGGATCGTGATCTTTGCAGTCATCTGTCCATCTTTCACCGTCAGCTCTGCTTTTGCGATCTTAAAATAGGCAGAGTTGGAAGAACCTTCGATTTCATAGGTTCCTTCCTTGATATCCTGCGCATAGACCGGAGACATGCCGTATTTTCCGGCGTGCCTGCCGCGGACCCATTGCTGGATACTTTTCACATGATTCCAGTATGCCTCATCATCGGCGGAATCATCGTCAGCTCCATCCGCAGGATCGGTCGTCACTGTGCCTGCATTATCACCGTCCGGGTTTTCTTCCGTCTCTGCAATAACAGATGTTCCATTTGTATCATCTGCAAACGAAGGCACGACAAAAAGAGACAGGAGCAGTCCCATCAGGATCAGTGAAAGTCCTATTCTTTTTGCCAGCTTCGTTTTACTCATTTGCTTCCTATCAAGCCCTTTGTTTTTTATGCTTCCTTTGCGTGCTGCACATAGAGCGCGCGGATCTCTTTATATTCTCCCAGACCTTTGATGATGCACTCCACCTCTGGTCCTTCTTTGGCGATCTGGTTTTTCCAGGAGTCTTCTTCATCGCCGGCCATATCATTGTTGGCGTGATCGCCTGCCACTACCAGGAGCGGTGCCAGATACACCTTCTTTGGCTTCTGCTCTTTCACTTTGGCAAGGACCGGTGCGATGCCCGGCTCAAATTCCACGGTGCCTACAACAATATTCTTATGTCCCGACTCTTCGCAGATCCGGTTGATCATATCGTAGACCGGGATCTTGGTTTCGCTGCTGCCATGACCCATAAAGACAGCCATCTCATCTTCTGCGATTGTTCCGGTTATTTCTGCAAGCTTTTCTACAAACGCACGGATGTCTTCTTCAGATTCCATCAGCGGTCTTCCGATCACTGCTTTTTCAAACGCATCCATGCACGGCTGCAGCGCAGAAGTTACTTTTTCAAACTCGCCGCCTGCCAGCATATGGGTCGGCTGGATCAGGACATCTTTGATGCCGTCTTCTTTCATTTTTGCAAATGCATCTTCCGGAGAAAGAATTTCAATGCCATCTCTCTCTTTTAATTTCTTACGGATAAAACCGCTGGTCCAGGCGCGGTAAAAAGCACGGTCCGGAAATGCTGCAGCAAGATCTTTTTCCAATGCTGCGATCGTCTTTTCACAGGTATCCTGATAGGATGTTCCAAAGCTGATCACAAGTAATCCTTTTTCCATGATGTCCTCCTTACAAGTTCTTCTTTTTATAGATAAACATGACGGATATA
>JAFWLF010000026.1:0-31496 GCA_017511185.1 Lachnospiraceae bacterium
GGTGGAAGTACAGTAATGTACGGAGCTGACTGATACTAATAGGTCGAGGAGTTGACCGGAAGGCCATCCGAAGTGTGGACGTCCGACACGTCTTTTCCGATATTTCCTGTGGTTTTGAGGGTGCTTTTCCTCATGACTGAATGATCCTCGATAGCTCAATGGTAGAGCACTCGGCTGTTAACCGAGGGGTTGTAGGTTCGAGCCCTACTCGGGGAGTTCTTTCATATTATGGCCCCGTGGTCAAGCGGTTAAGACATCGCCCTTTCACGGCGGTAACACGAGTTCGATTCTCGTCGGGGTCACTTGAAAATATAGTTTTCATTTTTACGCCGATGTGGCTCAATTGGCAGAGCAGCTGATTTGTAATCAGCAGGTTGAGGGTTCGAGTCCCCCCATCGGCTTTTTTGGACCCTTAGCTCAGTTGGTTAGAGCAGCCGGCTCATAACCGGTAGGTCCCGGGTTCGAGTCCCTGAGGGTCCACTGCCCAATAAGGGACAATTATATAGAATAAGGCCCAGTGGCTCAGTTGGTTAGAGCGCCGCCCTGTCACGGCGGAGGTCGTGAGTTCGAGTCTCATCTGGGTCGTCAAAAAAAGAGGCTGTGCGCCTCTTTTTTGTTATCTATTGTTCAAAGAATTTCATGATCCGCTCTCTGTAATCTGGTGCGGTGTCAAAAGCTGCATGCCCATAACCTTTATACATATAGAGTTTAAAGTCTTTCCGTTCATCCAGTTTTTCCGCAATCTCCATTGTCGCATCTGAATCCAGTACTGCATCTTCATAAACGCCTATAGCTAGGACCGGACATTGAATCTTATCGAGCTCTTTGGTGACATCAAAATTTCTTGATCCTTTTAAGAGAATCAGAAAACGGTCCATTTCTTCTTCTGTAACTTTTTCACCAGCTGATATGAGGGCATCTTTATATTGATGAAATACATCCGGCGGATAGATTACTTTTCCGAATTCCAGATATAATTTGACACCATCTTTCTCTTCTGCCAGATGCTCCCAATGGTCGAGGGCAGAATCCTGCCATTTGGCTATATGTGCGGAAGTGGAGCCAAGAACCATTTTTTTGACTAATTCCGGAAACTCTATGGCGATCACAAGTGCAATCATTCCACCCTGTGAAGCACCAAAAAGATAGACATCGTGAAGCCCCAGGGTCTTCATGGCCTTTGCTGTATCTCTAGCCATTTCCTGGATGGAGTAAGATGCCGGCAGATCTTCCCGTCGATCAAATACATATATTTCATATTCGTCGGCCATGGCAGCGTAGTTTTCGGCAATTGTGTCTGCCGAATTCATGACACTTTGAATACTGATTCCGGGAATGATGACATAAGGCTTCTTTCCCTTCCCAAAACGAAAGAACTTCATGTCAAAGCTATCGGTTTTTACTGTTTCAATTTGAATTGCCATTTCTCCTGTATTCTATTACACATTATTAATAGAAACAACGCTGAAAGTATGCACAGATGGATAAAAAAAGAAACAACAATATTTGCGCGATTTTCCTTGAAAAATCAATACTTTTCAGATATAATACGAATCGCGTTAAAAAAACGTGACTGCCGCAGTGGCGGAACTGGCAGACGCGCGGGACTTAAAATCCCGTGGTGGCAACATCGTATCGGTTCGATTCCGATCTGCGGCACGTGTTGAGCAAAGCGAAATCGGAAGAAAAAGAAAACAGTCCATTTATGAGACTGTTTTCTTTTTCTTTTGATTACATTTTGCGAAGCAAAATGCATGAGCAGGCTTTGCCTGCGAATGCGAGCTTTGCTTTGGTTATGAATATTTGCGAAGCAAAATGCATGAGCAGGCTTTGCCTGCGAATGCGCTTTACGCAAGAATAAGTGTATATTATTTTTTGCGAAGCAAAATGCATGAGCAGACGAAGTCTGCGAATGCACTTTCTATGATGCTTTTTCAATGCTTGCGAATGCGACTGCTCGCGTGTACAATACACGCATGAATACGAAAATACTGATACTTTCTGATTCGCATGGGCGTATTGGAAAACTGAAAAACATCATAATCTCAAATCTTTCAGATGTGATCATTTACCTTGGAGACGGAGAAAAAGACCTGGAAGCAGTTCTGACGGATCTTCATATTGATATTTGCGGAGATGATCCAAAGGTGATGCAGGTGAAAGGAAATTGTGATAGGGACAGCTTTGAGGAAGTTACGCTAATTCGTCCGATCAATGGGGTCCGTTTTTACATTACCCATGGATATGAACAGGGGGTAAAATATGGAACGGATAAAATAGCGGAGCGTGCCGCTTTAGAAAACTGCCGGGTTGTTCTATTTGGACATACACATAGACCATTAAAAGAAAAAAAGAATGGTCTGCTGCTATTTAATCCGGGAAGTGTTGCGAATGGAGAATATGGGATCATCACAGTTTCAGATAACAGGATCGCTGCTGTAAATAAATCCCTTCCTAAAAAAATACTGCCAGGGAAACATACAGAATCCGAATGACAAAAAAGACATTTTATTTCTTATCATTTACATGGGGCCTTTTGTATACTACGGCAGGCCTGTTTATAGCATTGATCATGCTCCTGACCGGTCATAAACCTAAAAAATGGGGATGGAGCTGGTATTTCGAGACCGGAAAAAAACCGTGGGGCGGAGCAGAATGGGGATTGATCTTTTTAAAGGATAAATATTCCGGTGACAGCCTGAAAAACCATGAATTCGGACATGCGATCCAGAATTGCTGCTATGGGCCGCTTATGATCCCGCTGGTCTCATTGCCATCCTCCCTTAGGTACTGGTTTCGGCAGATCAGTGAGAAATTGGGTAAAAAACCATCCAAGCCATATGATGACATTTGGTTTGAGAAGCAGGCAACAGAGCTGGGAACCAGGCAGATGAAAAAGCTAAAGCTTGAATCAGAGGAAAACCACCATATTTAGTTATGGTGTACCAAAATAATACACAAAATGTGGAAAAAACCAGAAAGTTCAATTGACTTTTTCCACATCGGCTGATATTATCATTCCGTAAGATTTTTAAGGAAATCTTTATCAGTTAGGGTGAGAATTTTGACAATTTTATACTTGCCAGTATAGGTTTGGATAGTGTGTTTTGGATTCGAGGAGTTCAACTCACAGGCCCAAATGTTTCTACCGTAACGCCTGGAAGTTACGACTACCGGCTCAAAGTTCTGAGATTTCAGAATGTGTAAGGCTTAATCGTAGTTGCTGCTTAAAACGCATTTGAAATCTTTTTTTCATTCTTTGAGGCCTTTGCAAAGATTCGGGGATTAGCATAATGAAGGCACTGGAAGAAAAAATCTGTCGTGAAGGGAAGGTATACCCGGGGAATGTCCTGAAGGTGGGCTCTTTTTTGAACCATCAGATCGACGTTCCGTTTATGCAGCAGATCGGGGAAGAATTTCACCGTCTTTTTCAGGACGAAAAAATCACAAAGGTATTAACGATAGAAACAAGCGGAATTCCGATTGCCTGTATGACGGCAGTCTGTTTTAACGTGCCAGTTTTGTTTGCCAAAAAACATCAGACCAAGAATCTTTCAGATGATTGTTACTGTACGGAGATCATGTCATATACACACGGGAATTCTTACCAGGCTCGGATCGAAAAGCAGTATCTTTCCAAGGATGATACCGTTCTGATCATTGATGATTTTCTGGCAAACGGATGTGCATTGGTTGGGCTTTTGGATCTGATCGAACAGGCTGGAGCAAAGTGCGTGGGCTGTGGAATCGTCATCGAAAAGGCTTTCCAGGACGGCGGTCAGAAGCTGCGCGAAATGGGCGTAAGGGTAGAAAGCTTAGCACGGATCATTCGTATGGATCCGGAAACAGGAATTGAATTTATCGATTGATATTGTGCAATAAAGGGATAGTCCCTTTGAAATATTAATTAAAAATAATTTTAAAAACATGGAGGATTAGGGAAAATGAAAGGCATGAAAAAAGTATTCGCACTGGTACTGGTTGCGATCTTTGCAGTTGGAATGCTGGCAGCATGCGGGAAGAAAGAAGAACCGGCACCGGCTGGCTCAGGATCTTCTGCAGCTCCTGCAGCATCAACGATGAAGGTTGGCCTCATCTGCTTACATGATGAGAACTCCACCTACGACCTTAACTTTATCAATGGCTTCACAGAGGCTTGCAAAGCAGAGGGCGTTGAGTATCTGATCAGAACCAATATCGGCGAAACACAGGACTGCTACGATACCGCAGTTGACCTGGCTGACAAAGGATGCACACTGATCTGTGCAGACAGCTTTGGACATGAGGATTATATGATCCAGGCTGCTAAGGAATTCCCGAATGTGCAGTTCTGCCACGCAACAGGAACAAAAGCGCATACCGAGAATTTACCAAACTATGCAAACGCATTTGCATCTATTTATGAAGGACGTTTCCTTGCAGGCGTTGCAGCAGGAATGAAACTGAACGAGATGATCGCAGCTGGCAAGATCACTGCAGATCAGGCTAAGATGGGTTATGTTGGCGCATTCACTTACGCAGAAGTTATCTCCGGATATACTTCCTTCTATCTTGGCGCAAAGAGCGTATGCCCGACCGTTACCATGGATGTAACCTTTACCGGTTCCTGGTATGATCCGGCAGCTGAGCAGGAAGGTGCTGAAAACCTGATCAAGAGAGGATGTGCTCTGATTTCTCAGCATGCTGACTCCCTTGGCGCTCCGACCGCTTGCGAGAATGCAGGTGTTCCGAACGTTTCCTACAATGGCTCTACGCAGGCAGCTGGCCCGAACACATTCATCGTTTCTTCCAGAATCAACTGGGCTCCATATTACAAATACGCTATCCAGTGTGTGAAAGCTGGCAAACCGGTTGACAAAGACTGGACAGGAACTCTGGAGACAGACAGCGTTCAGCTGACCGAAGTAAATGAAGCAGTTGCAGCAGAAGGCACTGCAGCAGCTATCGAAGAAGTAAAAGCAAAACTTGCTTCCGGCGAACTTAAAGTATTTGATACCGCTGCATTTACAAAAGATGGTGCACCGGTTACCTCTTACAAGGCTGACGTTGACAGCGATCCGGCTTATGAACCAGATACTGAAGTTATCATTGACGGCGCATTTGCAGAATCCAAATTCCGTTCTGCTCCGTACTTTGATATTCAGATCGATGGCATCACACTGCTTGATACCGCATTCTAATTTCACAGAAAACAACGTAGGGAGGCTTTCTAGTAAAGCCTCCCTATCTTGTTTTTAACAAACCGAACGGCACAGGCAAACCGAAAACGGTTTTTTCGTTTTGCCTGTATCGTATGGATAGAGATTAATAGGAGGGAGAACTATCTTGGATCATCAGTCTCCGATATTAGAGCTACAACATATAACAAAACGCTTTGGTGATAAAGTCGTCGCAAATGATGATGTTTCCCTGAATGTTTATAAGGGAGAAATCCTGGCTCTGCTGGGCGAGAATGGAAGCGGAAAGACAACACTTATGAATATGCTGAGCGGCATTTATTTCCCGGATGAAGGTGAAATATATGTAAATGGCAACCTGGTCAGCATTCGTGATCCGAAAGATGCCTTCAATCTTGGAATTGGTATGATCCACCAGCATTTTAAACTGGTCGATGTGCTGACAGCAGCAGAAAATATCATTCTGGGATTAAAGGAAAAAGGCGGCTTGAATGTTAAAGCTGCAGCAGAAAGAATTACTGAAATCTGCCAAAAATACGGATTTGAAGTAGATCCTTATCAGAAGATTTATGAGATGAGCGTTTCCCAGAAACAGACGGTCGAGATTGTAAAAGTCCTGTACAGAGGTGCAGACCTTCTGATACTGGATGAACCAACCGCCGTTCTGACACCGCAGGAGACGGATAAATTATTTGCAGTTCTCCGTAACATGAAAGCAGATGGGAAGTCGATCATCATCATTACCCATAAGCTTCATGAGGTCCTGGATATTTCTGACCGAGTAGCGATTTTGCGCAAAGGGAAATATATCTGCGATTATGAAACCAAGAATGTGACCGCTCAGGAACTGACGGATGCTATGGTTGGACATGCTGTTACACTGAACATTGACCGACCGGAACCAGTAGATCCAAAGGAAAGGATCCGGATCAAAGACCTGACGATCCGCAGTATAGATGGCGTTGTTCGTCTGAATCATGTCAGCTTTACTGCATGCAGTGGTGAAATCCTTGGAATTGCAGGAATTGCCGGAAACGGCCAGAAAGAGCTGTTGGAGGCGATTGCCGGTCTGCAGCCAGTGGAAACAGGCAGTATTGCGTACGTGGATGATGACGGAAGCGAAGAAGAACTGATCGGAAAAGATCCTTTGGAGATAGCCGAAATGGGTATTTCACTTTCGTTTGTCCCGGAAGATCGACTTGGTATGGGCCTGGTCGGCAGTATGGATCTTTCTGAAAATATGATGTTACGATCTTTTAGGCAGGGAAAAGGGATCTTCACCGACCGAAAGTCGCCTCATAAGCTGGCAGAGCGCGTTGTGGAAGAGCTGGAAGTTAATACGCCTAGTGTGGAAACACCAGTGCGAAAACTTTCTGGAGGTAATGTGCAGAAAGTTCTGGTCGGCAGAGAAATATCTTCAGCACCTACTGTTCTCTTGACCGCGTATGCAGTCAGAGGGTTGGATATTAACTCTTCTTATACCATTTACGATCTGATCAACCGGCAGAAGAAAGCCGGAGTTGCTGTGATTTACGTGGGTGAAGATCTGGATGTTTTGTTGGAACTTTCTGATAAGATCCTGGTTCTTTGCGGCGGAGAAGTGAGCGGCATTATAGATGGAAGAACGGCTACGAAAAACGAAGTTGGCCTGATGATGACTAAGATTGGAGGTGGTGAAGCAGATGAATAACTCTCTGAGCAAAGTACCTCTGTTTCATATTACCAGACGCAAGGAACTGCCGTGGTATCGAGCATGGCTGATCCGGGTAATAGCCGTGATCATGGGACTGATCCTCTGTGGTATCGTTACGATGTTTTTGGTGAAGATCAATCCGTTGGATGTCTATAAGACGATGCTGTCGGGTGCTTTCGGTACCAGCCGGCGGATCTGGGTCACTGCACAGAATATGGCAATCCTATTAGGTATTTCTCTTGCCTTGGCGCCTGCTTTTAAGATGCGCTTTTGGAACCTTGGCGGTGACGGACAGACATTGATGGGTGTTCTCGGAGCAACGACACCGATGATTCTTCTTGGCGGAAAAGTTCCTAACATTATTCTTATTCTTATTATGCTTGTTTGTGCAGTTGTTGCTGGTGCAATTTGGGCACTTATTCCTGCTGCATTTAAGGCACGGTGGAATACAAATGAGACGCTGTTTACTTTGATGATGAACTATGTTGCTATACAGCTTGTTTCATTTTTCGTTGTTGTTTGGGAAAACCCGAAAGGTGCCAGCAAGATTGGTATTATTAATCAAGATACAATGGCCGGATGGCTTCCGCAAATCGGCAATAATCAATACCTTTTGAATATTCTGATTGTCCTTGTTTTGACAGTCGCAATCTATATTTATATGCGATACACCAAGCATGGATATGAGATTTCTGTCGTTGGTGAAAGCGAGCCGACAGCAAGATATGTCGGGATCAAGGTGAAGCGTGTTATCCTTCGGACGATGCTTCTGTCTGGAGCTATTTGTGGTCTGGTTGGATTCCTGTTAGTATCTGGAACGAGTCATACAATGACCACAACAATTGTCAATGGAAGAGGTTTTACCGGTGTCATGGTCGCGTGGCTGGCCAAATTCAATCCAATCTTTATGATCCTGACCAGCCTTTTACTCGTGTTCTTAAGCCGTGGAGCTTCTGAAATCTCCACGATTTACGGACTGAATGATTCCTTTGGCTCGATCCTTGCCGGGATCCTGCTGTTCTTTATCATCGGGTGCGAGTTCTTCCTGAACTATCAAATTGCACTGAAAAAAACAAGGAAGGAGGTAAAGATCGATGCTTAAGTTTCTTCTTTCCTTCATTCCTCGTGCAGTGACACAGGGTATCCCGCTGATGTTTGGCTGTGTCGGTGAAACGATTACAGAAAAGAGCGGTAACCTGAACCTTGGTACAGCCGGTATTATGTATGTCGGTGGTATCTGCGGAGTTATCGGCTCCTTCTTCTATGAAACAAAAGTTGGGGCCCAGAATATGACAGCCTTTCTGGGAATTGCGATCCCATTGGTGTGCTGTCTGGTTGGCAGTCTTTTGATGGGTCTGATCTACTGTTTCCTGACAGTTACCCTCAGGGCAAACCAGAACGTGACCGGTCTTGCTATGACGACATTTGGTATTGGAATCGGTAACTTCTTCGGAGGTTCTTTGATCAAGATCACAAACAGTGAGGTTCCATCCATCGTTTTAAATCAGACTGGAAAATTCTTTAAAACGCAATTGCCGTTTGCAAAAGGACTGGGCTGGTTTGGCACCATTTTCTGCTCCTATGGATTCCTGGCTTATGTTGCCATCATTCTGGCAATTGTTGCAGCTGTTATATTATCACGTACAAGGACTGGTTTAAGTCTGCGTGCAGTAGGAGAGAATCCGGGTACGGCTGATGCAGCCGGCATCAACGTGACTAGATATAAATACTTTGCCACCTGTCTTGGTGCGATGATTTCTGGTTTGGGCGGTCTGTACTTTGTTATGGATTATTCCAGCGGTATCTGGGCAAACGATGCATTTGGCGACAGAGGATGGCTGGCTATCGCACTGGTTATCTTTACGATCTGGCGTCCAGGTCATTCCATCTGGGCATCGATCCTTTTTGGTGGGTTGTATATTCTGCATATCTTCCTTCCGACCGGTACAGAACTGGCAGTTAAGGAATTATATAAGGGTATTCCGTACGTCGTAACGATCATTGTGCTGATCATTACCTCTCTGCGGAATAAGAGAGAAAACCAACCGCCTGGAAGTCTGGGGTTATCCTACTTCCGGGAAGACCGATAGCGTTTTAGAAAAAAGAGTTTAATGATAATCTAATAAAGGATCCGCCTTCGTG
This sequence comes from Lachnospiraceae bacterium, assembly GCA_017511185.1. GTDB lineage: Bacteria > Bacillota > Clostridia > Lachnospirales > Lachnospiraceae > RGIG5612. The sequence goes on from JAFWLF010000026.1 coordinate 9,013, forward strand.
GAAAGGCGGATCCTTTTCTATTTCAGAATTGTTTCGGTTAAGATATTTATTTCACAACGATAACAACATCTTTCGTCGCATGATATTGTCCCAAATCCAATGTAACAGTGATTGGATAATTACCAGCTGTTGTTGAATCATAAGTTCCAGAATATTTCATGTACTGGGTCACATCGTTGCCATAGCAGTCCACAGCATGGAACTGGCTTGTGACAGGGTCAACTTCGTAATCGGCACCGGCAACAATATCGATGGAATTAGGTACTTCCATGGTAAAGGTGTAGGAATGCCATGGGTTTGCGCTTTCCGGATCGGTCGGATCCCATCCGCGGACTTCCTCCACTGTTTCCGGGATAAAGAGAGGTGTCGGCTTTTCCATCGGCAGAACTTCATTTTCGTCATAATAAACGATTACTTCTGTACCGCCTCCGCAAAGCTGGCCAAGCCATCTGACATCCGCACAGCACATCCGGATGCATCCCATAGAAGCATAATTGCCGAGTTTGTTATATTCTTCGTATTCTAATGTTCCATGATCCGTCTCGTAATATGGAACAGAGTGGAACATGATGTCGTTATATACGCCGTCGATGATACGGTAAGCATAAAGACCTTCTGTACCGTCTGCCATATAGCACCATTCGTTTGCTGGTCCGATGATCCATTCACCCAGGTAGAACTCTCCTTCTGGTGTTTCATGTCCATCTCTGCGTCCGGTGGAGCAGGCGAGGACCCGCAGCGGTGTCAGGTTACCATCACCGTCTTTGGAATAAACAATGGTAGCGTTTAATGCGGTATTAACATGAAGAGAGTAGTCTGTACTTTCTCCGACTGTTGGCCAGTCATCGTTGATCTCAATGTTATCTCTCCGATAGGTAGGCTCTACATATTCTGTCGGAATGCCATCATTGCCGGACTGTTCCGTCATGGTTTCTGTTTGTTTTCCCGGCGTATTCGGATCGGTCTTTTTATTCCGGCAGGCGACTATGATCACCACGATGATTGCTATCAAAAGGATAAGAGCCAGAACCGTAAAAATACGGATCCGAGTATACTGTCTCTGCTTTTGTCTTTTTCTTGCAGCAGCTGCCTGACTGCTGGTCCGCCCAGGCTGGCGCCTGACGGGTTGACTGGTTGGCCTGTTTGGTCTGTTTGCCATATGGATGACTCCTTTTTTGTTATTTGTTTCCCACAGCCTCTTTTGCTAATTTATCGGCAATGTCATTATACTGATTTCCGGAATGTGCTTCAACTTTTTGAAAACTCACGGTAATATCCTGACTGATCTCATCGTAGAATGCTTTGTATTTTTTGGTCCATTCCTTCTTTGTCTTCCATTCGCCGGTGCACCATTTTGCGATACCTTCATAATCATGATAGATCGTCAGTTCTTTTAAGCCCAATGCTTTTGCAGTCTTCATTGCCTGTGCGGCACCCATAATCTCTCCAGCTACATTGCGCATTTCAGCCAGTTCCTCATGGGAGAATGCTTTAGACATGCGGATCTCCTGCGGCGTTCCGTCTGCATTAAAGGCATCAGTAAACAAAACGATTCCGTATCCGAATCGTTTTGTTGAGACATTATAACTTCCATCTACATAAGCATGTGGCATTTGGATTCTTTAGTATTTGAACAGATAATTATCAATCTCCCAATCGGAGACACACATACTATATTCGTTCCATTCTCTTTTTTTAGCTTCTACATAACGATCATAAATATGAGAACCTAAAACGTGGGCGATGAATGGGTCTTTTTCTACTTTACTGATTGCCTCGAACAGATTTGCCGGAAGCTTTTTGACACCGCTTCGTGTTAATTCCCTGCGGCTCATTTCAAAAATGTTTTTATCAATGGAAGCAGGAGGAACCATTTCTTTTTGGATACCTTCCAGACCTGCCTCCAGACAGAGTGCAAGAGAAAGATAAGGATTTGCTGAAGGGTCAGGGCTGCGAAGTTCGATTCGCGTACTTTGTCCGCGGCTGCTTGGAACACGGATCAGAGGAGAGCGGTTCTGGGCAGACCACGCGATATAGACCGGGGCTTCAAAATCCGGAACTAAACGTTTATAAGAATTAACCAGCGGATTTGTCACGATGGAGATTCCTTCAATGTGACGCATGATGCCGGCCATAAAAGAGTAGGCCTCCTTGCTCAGACCATTTTTATCTTTATCGTCAATGAAAGCATTTTTTCCATTTTTAGATAGGGACATATTTAAATGCATTCCATTTCCAGCTTCATTTGAGATTGGCTTTGGCATGAAAGTGGCATACAGATCGTGCTGCTCAGAAACGGTTTTAACGGCATATTTAAACGTCATGATACTGTCAGCCGCCTGCAAAGCCTCAGCGTACATGAAATCGATCTCGTGCTGTGCAGGACCACATTCATGATGAGAAGCCTCAATGACAAATCCGAGGGCTTCTAATGCCTGAACAATATCTTTTCTGGCTTCTTCCCCCAGATCATTTGGTCCCAGGTCGAAATAGCCGCCTTTATCATATGCATCCAGAGTAGGATTGCCTTTTTCATCATTTTTCAGCAGATAGAATTCACACTCCGGGCCGACATTAAATTCATAGCCCATATCCGAAGCATGAGCGAGTGCTTTGCGGAGCACATAGCGAGGATCACCTTCAAATGGATTTCCGTCGATTTTATATACATCGCAGATCAAACGCGCAACTTTTCCACGCTCCTGGCCCCAAGGATGGATTGCAAAGGAATCCAGATCCGGGTAAAGAGCCATATCAGATTCTTCAATCCGAACAAATCCGTCAATAGAGGAGCCGTCAAAACGTATCTTATTATCCAGAGCCTTTTCCAGTTGGCTAGGGGTAATAGAAACATTTTTCATAGAACCAAAAATATCCGTAAACTGTAAACGGATAAATCTGACGTCCTCGTCGTGCACTATTTTGTTGATCTCGTTTTTTGTGTACTTCATGGTACCTTCGAAGGTGTCTGACCCCGTGAACTTGAAAAAGGGTTAGGGCGAATTAATGATTGGACTTTAGATTAGATCATTAAAGAAAAAGTTCACGGTGCCAGACACCACAGGCCTCAATCTCGATATTTTTTCAGATAGGGCTCTGAAAATGAGTTTTGGAGACTGACTGCTTGTCAGTACGTCATTATTTATATGACATAACGACATAAATGTCAATAGGTAAATTAAAAAAATATTTAAAAAGTGACAAAGTGACAAAAAAATAATGACAAAATGGCATAATTTCACTCACACTCTTTGAAAACAAAAGGGAAAATGAGCTTATTTTAAAAGGAAATTGACGAAATGACATGAAAATAATGTCAGAACGACAAAAAAATAAATAGAAATTGAATAATTAGAAGTAATAATAACATTTACGACATTGATAATATGACAAAATGTCATTTTTAGATTGACATTGAAGAAAAATGAAAGAGAAAAACAGATCTTTTGAATAAAAATTTGACAGAATGACAATTAATTCGTGTCAATCTGTCATAAAAAAGACAAAAAAGCAATCAAAAATAATGGCGATTTTCATTAACGTCATAAAAATAATGTCATAATGACATAAATTAAATGACACCAGGACGTGAAAAAGATAGAAAAAAGGCATTTTTGCTTGTAAAAAAGCCGGTATGACATCATTTCTATGTCATACCGGCAAGGATTGTTTTTTTGATTAGATGTTATTGGTCTATCTGACCATGTGCACCCTGCCCGAGAGCATCATCCTGCGTTTGGATCTTGCCCCAGATCAGACCGTAATAATCCTGCAAAGGAACGTTCTGCGATAAGACCATCTTGTTCTGTACAACGTTACTGATATGCTTGATGTAATCATCCAGTTTTTCATAACCGCCGTACGTTGTGATGCCTTTTGCAGCGTTTGCCTTGTCTATCGGGTTTTCATAGGTCAGGGTTTTCAGTGGGCCGTGATCTGCAAAACATCTTGGAATGGTTTCTTTGGAGGTCTTCAGTTCATCTATTGGAATGAAGGTTTCTGTTCTGTAGTCATAGTACCCGTAAGTGGACAGCCAGCTGTAGTCGGAGAAAATGACCAGTGGCTCTGTATCCATATCCAGTACGTCTCTTCCTGCCAGCAGTCTGGAATCATAGTCAAAACCGAATAGATTTGAGACAGTTGGAAGAATATCAACCGATTGTACCGGATCGGTCACTACGATGCTGTTTTCACCCTCTAAAGATGGTGTCCAGATAACAAGTGCGTTGTGATGATAATCTGGGTTGAATTCAGGGGTAAAACCAAACATATTGATCAGGTTTGCTTCAACATTGAAGTAATCCACATGACCTTTTTCATCGATAACGTAATCATCTGAAAGGCTGTATGGATAATGGTCAGCAGACATAACAATAACTGTATCCTCTAAAAGACCGGCGTCCTCCAGCTGCTGCAACAGATATTCCATAGATTTTTCAAACTCCAGGTTCGCTGCAATATAACTCAGAACAGCATTTGTATAGTCATACCCTTTGCGTTCTGCCCATGCGCGGACTTCGGCGATATTTTTGTTGACGATAAAGTTCTTGGAATCATATTTCGAGTGTCCGCTTAAAGTCATGTAATAAATGTTAAATGGTGATTTATCTATATACCGTGGGATGGAAAACTGCATCATCTCCACATCGCTTTGCGGCCAGGCGGTTCTGCCTGACAGACCATACATACCACTTCCGTTTGCCACAAAGCGGGAATAACCCAGATTGCAGTGGGTCAGATTACGGTCGAAGTAATCATAGGTTCCGTTATGATATGCGATACTAGTGTAGCCTTCTCTCATCAGCTGATTGCCGATCGTCAGATGCATGTTATCTCCAACTGTTTCCAACATGGAATAGTACCCGTTTGAAGGCAGAAGTCCGGTCATGATCAGAAATTCACCTGTGGTTGTGGAACCGTTCCAAAGAGGCTGATAATAGTTGTCAAAACGGATCCCATTATTAATAAGCCGATACAGGACCGGCGTCAACTCTTCATCGACGACATACGGTGTAAAGGATTCTGCTGTAATTTGAATCAGGTTTTTTCCTTTGAACATTCCTGTGTATTCGTTCTTTTTAGCAGGCATCTCGCTTTTGACGTATTTATTGATCTCCAGGACGGAGAATTCTGTTGTGTGATCTGCAATATAATCAAAATCGATGTCTGTCATATGATAAGAATCCTTGTTGGTGATCACCGGAGGATCATTCTCAATGATAAAATGCATCTTGAAAGGGTTTTTGAAAATCGCGTATAGGGCATCCAGCTTTGTAGATGTCTGAACGCCAAAAAACTTTACGGATGTATCAAACGTAAATTCTCGTGTTGCAATTTTCCAGGAAGGATTCAGATTGCAGATTGGGAGAACAGCGATCACTTCTATTATAGTTGCGATCATCAGGATCTGAACATAACCGATTCCCCGAAATCGCTGAAAACTGATTTTTTTCAGGATCAGGAAAAGGATATAGAGAAGGATCGGGATCTCGAAAATGAGGATCGTGGTCCAGTTTCCAAGGATGATCTGAAAGATATAATCACTTGCCTCCCCGGCTACACCACCGGCTCCTCCGAAAATTCCCTGCGGTCCTATATAGATATTGAACTCAAATCCAACAAAATGAAAGATCATAAATATGATGCTGGCTGCCTGCAGAACGATCAAGCCGATAATATTATTGATCTTTTCATTTTTGGTGATCGTACAGAGCATAGTGAGAAGAAGCCCGCCTACGATCGAAGCACAGATCATAGCCAGCCACCACCAGAAGCCCGGCCATTCTTTTACAGATATAATACGAAACAGAACTTCAAAATAAATAAGCGCAGCGGGAAAGATAGCCGCGCTTATTATTTGTTTTTTACTGTAGATTTTGCCGTGATGCAGGAATTCTAAAAAACTTTCCTTCAGCGTCATCTGATAAGCTCCTTAGTAAGCCTTTTCTTCTTTCTCTAAATTAGCAACCAGTTCATCGAAAGAAATAGTTCCGAGATCCTGATTTTCTCCGTCATCACGACGGCGTACAGAAACCGTTTCTGCTTCCTCTTCTTTTTCACCGACAACAAGAATGTAAGGAACACGCTCGTTTCTTGCCGCACGGATCTTATAACCGATCTTTTCGGAACGCTCATCCACTTCTGTACGGTAACCGAGTTTTTTCAGTTTTGCCTCGACCACTTCCGCATATCCGGTATATTTCTCGGAAATCGGAAGGATCTTGATCTGAACCGGGCTCAGCCAGAACGGGAACTTGCCTGCGAAATGCTCGATCAGGATTCCGATGAAACGTTCGATGGATCCGAAACAGACGCGGTGGATCATGATCGGGCGGTGAGCCAGACCATCCTGTCCGATGTATTCTGCTTCAAAGCGCTGCGGAAGCTGGAAGTCAAGCTGAATAGTACCGCACTGCCAGGTACGTCCGAGGGAATCCTCCAGATGGAAGTCAATCTTAGGACCGTAAAAAGCACCGTCTCCTTCGTTGATCACATATGGAAGGCCCAAGTCATCCAGGGCGTTCTTCAGACCGTTGGTTGCCATTTCCCAGTCCTCGTCTGATCCCATGGAATTTTCCGGACGAGTAGAGAGCTCCACGTGATATTTGAACCCAAATTTGGAATAAACTTCGTCGATCAGTTTGACAACACCTTTGATTTCATAAGGAATCTGTTCCGGAGTCATATAGATATGTGCATCATCCTGATTGAAGCAGCGCACACGCATCAGACCATGCAGCTGTCCTGATTTTTCATGTCTGTGGACTAAACCAATCTCGCCCATACGGATCGGAAGGTCACGATAAGAGTGCGGTTCCATCTTATAAACCAGCATGCCGCCAGGGCAGTTCATCGGCTTGATGGCAAAGTCTTCGTCGTCGATCACGGTCGTGTACATATTTTCACGATAATGATCCCAGTGACCGGAAGTCTCCCAGAGTTCACGATCAAGCATGATCGGGGTGGAGATTTCAACATAGCCATCACGGGTATGGATGTGACGCCAGTAATCCAAAAGCAGATTTTTCAAAATCATGCCTTTTGGCAGGAAGAACGGGAATCCCGGTCCTTCTTCCATTAATGTAAAGATACCCAGTTCTTTACCGAGTTTTCTGTGGTCACGTTTCTTTGCTTCCTCAATGCGGTTCAGTTCCTCCTCCAGAGCTTCTTTGTTCGGGAAGGAAGTACCGTAAATACGGGTAAGCATTTTATTGTTTTCATTGCCGCGCCAGTATGCGCCTGCAACGGATGTCAGCTTGAATGCCTTGATCGCACTTGTATAGGTAACGTGAGGTCCGGCACAGAGTTCCAGGTACTCTCCCTGCTGATAGAAGGAAAGGACCTCGTCTTCTGGAAGATCGTTGATCAGCTCAACTTTGTAATCTTCGCCTTTTTCGCGCATGATCTTCAGCGCCTCTTCACGCTCCATGGTGAAGTGCGTAAGTTTGAGGTTTTCCTTTACGATTTTTTTCATCTCTGCTTCAATTGCTGCGAGATTATCATCTGTGAAATCGAAATCAAATTCGAAATCATAGTAAAAGCCATCTTTAATTGCCGGACCAATGGCACACTTTGTTGTCGGGTATAATCTTTTTATGGCCTGAGCCATGATATGTGATGTGGTATGGCGGAACGCTTCGCGGCCTACTTCATCATCAAAAGAACATTCTTGTACGGTGCCATCCTGTAATATAACTTTCATTGCTCTCTCCTTGTTTTTTGATAAAAATACTACCCCCAAGAATAGCACAGACATCCTGAAATGTCATCAAGAAAGATATTTTTTTTCTTCATCTTTTAATATATAATAAAAAAGATTTTTAAGGGGGAACGGATGAAGAAAGCAAAAGCTTTGCCGGTGATTTACCTCTTTCTTTTGGTATGCTTGATTTGGGTATTAGGTGGATGCCAGAAAAGAGGAATGGAACCGGTCACAGAAGAAACACAGACAGATAGTACGATCCATATCGTGACGACCATTTTTCCGCTGTATGATTTCGCAAGGGCGGTCTGCGGAGAAGGGAGTCAGTTTATTTCTGCAGATATCACTATGCTTTTAGCTCCTGGGATGGAAACACATTCTTATGAACCGACCCCGCAGGATATGATAAAAATCCAGGACTGCGATCTCTTCCTCTATATCGGAGGGGAAAGTGATGCCTGGGTGGAGGAGATCCTCTCCTCAATGGATCAGCCGGTAAAAGCTCTTCGCCTGATGGAAACAGTCAATCTTCTGGAAGAGGAAGGAGAAGAGGAAGAAGAGGCGGAGTATGATGAACATATCTGGACATCACCGGCTAATGCCATCAAAATGCTGGAATCGATCCGCGATGCGATCTGCGAGATCGTTAATGCCAGACAGACGAAAATGGGCATCGATTCTTATGTGCCGATTGCGGATAAGTTTGCAGAGAATGCAAATTCATATATAGAGAAAGTCAGAACCTTGGATAAGGAGTTCGTGGAATTCTTTGATTCGGTTTCCAACCAGACTGTCTTTTTTGGGGACCGATTTCCATTTCTGTATTTTGTAAAAGAGTATGGCTTATCTTATTACGCGGCTTTCCCCGGCTGCTATGAAGGAAGCGAGCCATCCGTTGCGGATATTACAAAACTGATCGATGAGGCAAAAGCATTATCCGTCGATACAGTTTACTATATTGAGATGTCGAATCATCAAATCGCTGATGTGATCGCGGAATCGACGGGCGTTTCCACGGCGATGATTCATTCCTGCCATAATGTGTCTAAAGAGGACTTTGATAACCAGATCACTTACCTGGAATTGATGCAGAATAATCTGGAAACATTTAAAGGTACTATGAAATAAATGCTTCAGATTCGAAATATCAGAAAAGAATATAAAACAGGTGACCTCCTGCAAAAAGCACTGGATGATGTCAGCCTGAATCTTCGCGACAATGAGTTTGTCGCTATTTTGGGACCTTCCGGTTCCGGGAAAACGACCCTGTTGAATATTATCGGAGGTTTGGATCGTTATGATGAAGGTGACCTTATCATCAACGGAACCTCGACCAAAGAGTATAAAGACCGAAACTGGGATACTTATCGGAACCATTCTGTAGGATTCGTTTTCCAAAGTTATAATCTCATTCCTCATCAGAATATCTTATCTAATGTAGAGCTGGCACTGACGATTGGAGGCATTTCGCCAAAAGAACGGAAAGAGCGTGCCATGAAAGCGTTGGAAGATGTTGGACTGGCGGATCAGATCCATAAAAAACCGAATCAGCTTTCCGGAGGGCAGATGCAGCGTGTTGCATTGGCCAGGGCGCTTGTAAACGATCCGGACATTCTGCTTGCTGATGAACCGACTGGCGCATTGGATACTGAAACCAGTATTCAGGTTATGGACCTTTTGAAAAAAGTGGCAGATGACCGGTTGGTCGTGATGGTGACACATAATCCGGACCTGGCTGATGAATATGCTTCTAGGATCGTGAAGCTGAAGGATGGCAAGATCACTGATGATAGTATGCCGTATACAGATGAACAGGTGCAGGCGGATCTTTTGGCCAAAACAGAAGAACATACGGAAACGGGGACAAAACGGAAACGCCTGTCCGGCATGTCATTCCTGACCTCTCTTGTATTAAGCTTCCACAATTTGAGAACAAAAAAAGGAAGGACCATTCTGACCGCCTTTGCCGGAGCAATCGGCATCATTGGTATTGCTCTGATTCTTTCTCTTTCAACCGGTGTGAACAATTATATTGATCAGATTCAGAAGGATACGTTGACCAGTTATCCTATATCCATTACGTCAACCAGTTTTGATATGTCTGCTTTGATGGGACCAAATCCGCAGAACATTCAGGAAGATCCAACGGCAGAGAAACCGGAACGAGAAAAAGATATGGTTTATGCCAATTATCAGGATCTGGAACTGAACACATCTGTTAATGCCAGTATCAAAGAAAACAATCTGACAGATTTTAAAAAATATCTGGATGATCCGGAGAGTGAGATCCATCAATATATTGGAGAGCACGGGGTCGTTTATTCTTACAATGTGGATTTTAAAGTGTACACCTATGACAAAGACGGGAAACTTGTCGACACGGATGCGGATACCAGAAGTGAGTTTTCTTCCGAGAACAGTATCTTTGGAAACCTGGAGGAAGTCCGTTCCCTGATGATGAGCAACATGTCCACACTGACAGGAGGATCCGGGACGAATCATGCAGAAAACTTTGCCGAGATGCCTGCGGGCACCAATCATGATGTCGTCAGCCCGATGATCAAGGATAATTATGATGTGGTCTATGGCAGCTGGCCAGATGCTTATGATGAGGTAGTTTTGGTATTGAACCGGAGCAACACTTTATTTTCCGGCACATTGTATCAATTGGGATATCTGACAGAAAAACAATACAAAAATGCGATCGATAAAATTAAAAAGCAGGAAGAAGCACAAGAGGTTCGTTTTAGTTATGAACAGCTGATGGACCGCACTTTCTATCTGCTTTCGGCCTCTGATTATTATGAAAAACGGGAAAACGGAACCTTTTCTTATATAGGCGATGATAAAGCAAAACTGAAAACAGCAGCCGATCATGGTGTTCAGCTGAAGATCGTTGGTCTCGTGAAAAGAAAAGAAGGCTCTGACATACAAGGAATCAATGCGACAATCGGTTATACCACCTTGCTGACAGACTATTTGATCAATCATGGCTCGGAAAGTGCTGTAATCAAGGCGCAGGAAGAGACCCCGGATGTGAATGTACTGACGGGTCAAATATTTGACGAAAGCGATCTGAAGGATTCTGATAAAGCAAAAAAAGCAAGACAGTATGTCAATGATCTGGGAATAACGGATAAGGCCTCTTTCTTCTCACTTGTCATGATGCTGGATTATGAAGGCGGTATGGAATCCTTGATGACGACGCAAATGGGAGAATTGGGGACTGTTCTTGGTGCGAATATTGAATATGCCATCCGCCAGGCTCTGAATCAGGCGGTCTATTCCGCAATTGAGTCCGCCAGAGGTGCTGTTGCCGGAGCAATAGAGGAAGTAACCGGAGGCGGTATTGTGCCGATTGAGATCCCAACGCTTCCGCCGGATGAAACTACCAAAGAGACTCCATCAGAAGAGCCAACTTCGGAAGAGCCAACCTCGGAGGAGCCGACTTCGGAAGAGCCGACCTCAGAAGAGCCAACCTCGGAGGAGCCGACCTCGGAAGAGCCAACTTCGGAAAAGCCAACCTCAGAAGAACCGACGGAAGAAACCAGTACTCTGCCGCGGATCGACTGGGAAAAACTGCGAGAGGAACTTGAAAAACTCCCATTAGACCGGATCCCGTATTCTTTTAACTTTGGAGATAATCTGAATATCAATCTGGATCTTGGATCGGTTGCTTCTGGAATTGACTTCTCAATGGATGAAGAAGACATGGCGCAGATCGTACAATACTGGCTGGACAACTTTGCGAAAGAAGAGTCCCTGGTGCGTATTTATGAAGAATATATGGGCCGTTCCACTTATGACGATAACATGAAACAGTTTGGCCTGGTCAGCTATGACGCTCCTTCCTCTATCAGCATATACGCAGACAGCTTTGAGGCAAAAGATGGAATATCTGCATCGATCGAACATTATAACGCAGGCAAAGAAGAGGAAGACAAGATCATCTATACGGACTACGTGGCACTGCTCACCTCATCTATTACAACGATCATTAATGCAATTTCTTATGTATTGATCGGCTTTGTGGCAGTCTCCCTTTTTGTTTCGTGTATTATGATTGGCGTTATTACGAATATATCCGTTCTGGAAAGGACAAAAGAGATAGGTGTTTTGCGGGCACTTGGTGCATCCAAGGCAAATATCTCGCAGGTGTTTAATGCAGAAACGTTTATTATCGGGTGTCTGTCAGGAATCATCGGCGTGGGAGTGTCTCTGCTGCTGATCCTTCCGATCAACTCGATCATACATGCGCTTACGGATAACCTGTCGCTGAACGCAAAACTGCCGTGGACAAGTGCGCTGATCCTGATCGCGATCAGTATAGTGATCACTATCATAGGAGGTCTGATCCCGTCCAGAAAAGCCGCAAAAAAAGATCCGGTGATCGCCCTGCGGACAGAATAAATACACGGAAAGATTCACAGTTTTTTAACTTTATAAATATAAAATGCTGTGGTAGAATCGTTTGGAATGCGAAACGATAAATAATAATTGTGAGGTCATTACATGGAAGAAATGAAAAAAGACTTGGAAAACATGACAGATGCCGCAGAAGAGACGGCCGCTGAGGCAGCAGAAACTGCAGAAGAGACGGTTGCCGAGGTAAAAGAAACTGTGGAAGAAACAGTGGAAAATGCTGAGGAAGCTGTTCAGGAAGCGGAAGCGGCAGTAGAAGCTGCAGAAGAAAAAGTGGAAGAGGCAGCTGAGAAAGTAGAAGAAGCAGCCGAAAAACTGGAACATGCAGCTGGCAAAACAACAGAAAAGCCGATCATCAAAAAGAAAAAGAAACTGGACAAGACGAATGTGATCGTCATCGTTGTCTGTGCAGTGATCGTTCTGGCTTGCCTTGGTTTTGTTGCTTATAAATTGAACTGGATCAAATTCCCGGAAAAACCGGTCGAAGCAGAGATGGAAATGGCAGATTACTCCCGCATCGAGGTTCTGAATTCTGCTGTGGAAGTAACAGATGAAACAGTTGACAGTTATCTGCAGAGCCTGGTGCAGTCTCAAACCAAACAGATCCAGGAAACTGAAGGAACGGTTGCAGAAGGAGATCTTCTGACAATAGATTTTAAAGGTAAACTGACTGCAACAGGAGAAGAATTTGCTGGCGGAACAGCAGAAAATCAATCCTGTACAGTCGGAGCTGGCAGATATATTGCCGGATTTGAAGAAGGCCTTGTTGGACAGAAAATCGGATCGACCGTTAATGTTAACGTCGTCTTCCCGGAAGATTATGATAATAAAGATCTGGCTGGAAAACCTGCTGTGTTTGAGATAACGATCAAATCCAGAACCAAGAATGAAACGCCGGAGTGCAATGATGATTTTGTAAAAGATTATTCTTATAACTACCTGCCGAAGCAGCTGAATACAGTAGATGAGCTGAAAGAATATATCCGTGATTACATCTATCATTTTTATCTGCATGAAGCTATGATGCAGGACCTGCAGGCGAAACAAGTTGTAAAGACCTATGATCCTGAGCAGGAAGCAAATCTGGTGAATTATACGAAAAAGTCTCTGGAATACAATGCTGCAATGTATGGTTATGATGCAGATACATATGCACAGATGTATGGCTATACCTCTGCAGAGGACTATGCATTGGATGAAGCACATTATTATCTGAACTTGATCATGCTGATCGATCAGATTTTTAAGGATAAAGAATTGACCTATACAGACGAGGAAGTAGATCAGGCAATCGTAGAGTATATGGCAAGAAGCGGATACAACGATACTTATACATTAGAAGAGTTCAAGGAGCAGTCCGGGGAAGAATGGCTGTACTTATTCACAAACCTGGATTTCAAATATGATAAGGCGATGGAAGCACTGGAAGGAAACGTAGTATTTGTAGATACTCTTTCCCGGGATGCACAGACGGAAACCGAACCGGAATCAGAGACGGTGCCAACACCGGATGTTTCCAGCTCCGGACAGGAATAAAAAGGCGAGTGTGGCGGAACTGGCAGACGCGCCAGACTTAGGATCTGGTGGACTTTCCGTGCAGGTTCAAGTCCTGTCACTCGCACAAAGATAGCGGAAATCCATGGAACAGGGTTTCCGCTATCTTCAAAAATACTGGACAAATAAAACTTGTATCTTCATAATAAAAACACGTAAGAATGCATTGAAGAAAGTGAGAAAACTATGCTGAATATTCAGAAAACACAGGGAAATGATTCCATTCTTTACCAGCTGGAGGGCAGACTGGATACCGTTACAGCGCCAGAGCTGGAGGCATCCCTTCAGGAGGCATTAGTAGAGACAACCAATCTGGTTCTGGATTTTGAAAAACTGGATTATATCTCTTCTGCAGGCCTTAGAGTATTGCTCTCTGCGCAGAAAATCATTAACAATCAGGGAACCATGAAAGTGATCCATGTCAATGATACTATCATGGAGATCTTTGAGGTGACCGGTTTTAACGAGATCCTGACGATCGAGTAAATTGGAGTATCATGCAAAGAAGAAAAAAAAGAGGCAGCCTCATTGTACAGGTCGCTGCTCTTTTTGGAGCAAGCGTTCTTATTATAGGTATGCTGACATTTTTTGCGCAGCGTCTTCTTTCCTATCGTAGTATCAGAAAACAAGTGGAGTTCCTTGCATCCGAAACAGCAGCGAATGTGATGGAGTCTGTCTGGGAATATCCTGCTTCAGACTGGTTGATCCACTATTGGTATACGCACGCAGATGATCTGGATATTGAATATGATGTAGATTACGGACCGGGTACCGAAACAGAGGAGAAGGTCCGCCTTTTTAGTGAACGGCATCCGGATATCCAGTTAAAGTATGCGAGCGGTGAACAAGTTGCCTCCCTTCCGCAGGAGGATCAGAAACTATATGCGGAAATCACCTATTCCTGGCTTATTACCCGTATTAATCAAATAAAGAAAACTTATAATATAGACTTTGTTTTTTGTGTCCTTTCACAGGAACCATACACAGATCAGTTCTTTCTTTTCAGCGCTGCTGATGAGGATTCTGTGCGAGGAACAGAATATGAGAATGCTTATATTTTAGGAACAAAGGCAACTGTAGGCGGAAGCCAGCAGCAGGCTATGCGGAACGCGCGGGAGAAAAGAGGTCACCTGGCAGATGCCGGATTATATGCTGATTATTATGCCTATATGGGGATGGAAGGAGAACAGGATGTAATAATAGGCCTGACTTTTAATATGACGGGGTTAAGAAGTAATATAACAACGTCAACCAAGCAGGGAACCGGAGTGGCGGTTGCCTACCAGGTCCTCCTTTCGATGATCGCTCTTGCGCTTCTTGCATTTTTCTTCATTCAGCCGTTAAAAAAACTTCAGGAGAGTATCCGTTTATATACAGTTTCTAAAGATAGTCAAAAAGTCAAAAAAACTCTCTCTGAGATTCACTCAAATAATGAACTCGGACAGCTGGCAGAGGATATTGGTACTCTGACAGAAGAAATTGACCAGTATCTGCAGGACATTGAAACTATTTCAGCGGAACGGGAGAAAATGAATACAGAGCTTTCCGTAGCAAGCCGTATTCAGGCCGGCATGATCCCAAGCAAGTTCCCTGCATTTCCGGACAGGAAAGATTTTGATCTATATGGAAGTATGAAACCTGCTCGTGAGGTAGGAGGCGATTTTTACGATTTCTATCTGATCGATGATGATCACTTATGCATGGTCATTGCTGATGTTGCCGGAAAAGGAATACCGGCCGCGCTCTTTATGATGGCTTCACAGATTTCAATCGCTAATAGAGTGCGTATGGGATTATCTCCGGGAAGGGCATTAGAAAGCAGTAATGACGCTTTCATACAGCGGAACAAGGGCGAACTGTTTGTAACGATCTGGCTGGGAATTCTGGAGCTGTCGACAGGAAAACTGATCGCAGCTAATGCAGGTCATGAGTATCCGGTCATCAAACATGGCAATGGACAATATGAATTATTCAAAGATCCGCATAGTTTTGTTGTCGGTGGTATGGAAGGTATTCATTACAAAGAATATGAGTTACAGCTGGAACCGGGATCCAAACTATTCCTGTATACGGACGGTGTCCCGGAAGCAACAGATACAAATGAGCAGCTGTTTGGTACGGAACGCATGCTTTCTGTATTGAATCAGGACATTTCAGCTTCTCCGGAGCAGACTCTTAAGAATATGACGGAAGCAATTGATGCTTTCGTAGGAGAGGCTGAGCAATTTGATGATGTGACAATGCTTTGTGTAGAATACAAAGGAATAAACACAGCAGGAAGGGAAGACCTATGACTTTTGAACAGACAAATCAGGGATTTGTGATCGGCCTGGAAGGACGTGTCGATTCAAATAATGCGGCAGAAGTAGAAAAAGAGATTTTTGCGCAGCTGGAAGGAAAAGAACACCTGCCAATTGTGATCGACGCAGAAAAGCTGGAATATATTTCCAGTGCCGGCCTTCGTGTGATCCTGCATATGAGAAAGATCAATTCTGATCTTTGTATTACGAATGCCAATTCTGCAGTCTACGAAATCCTGGAAATGACAGGCTTTACAGAGATGATGAAAGTCGGAAAAGCATACCGTGTCGTTTCTGTAGAAGGCTGTGAAGAAATTGGACGGGGTGCAAATGGAACGATCTACCGTATCGATCAGGATAATGTAGTAAAGGTGTACAATTATCCGGATGCTTTAGATGATATTCAGCATGAGCGGGAGGTAGCAAAGCTTGCACTTATTTTAGGAATCCCTACAGCTATCTCTTACGATGTTGTCAGAGTAGGAGACAGCTATGGCTCTGTTTTCGAACTTTTAAATGCCAGCTCTTTTTCTAAGATACTTTCTACACAGCCGGAAAAGATGGACTGGTGTGTGGATGAATATGTGGAAATGCTGAAGCGCATCCACAACACATTAGTACCGGAAGGGAAACTCCCGGATCTCAAGGAAACATTTTTGGACTATGCGGATTTCCTGAAAGGGTATCTGCCTGATGAACCAGTACAGAAACTGCGGGCATTAATTGAAGCTGTCCCTCATGATGATCATATGATTCATGGTGATTACCATACCAAGAATCTGGAACTGCAAGGTGATGAGGTTCTGCTGATCGATATGGATACACTCGCAGTCGGTCATCCGATCTTTGAGTTGGCGTCCATGTTTAATGCGTTTATTGGCTTTTCAGAACTGGACCACAACATTATTAAAGAATTCCAGGGGTTTGATTATCCGACCGCAGAAACATTCTGGCATAAAGTCTTAGTTGCCTATCTTGGAACCGAAGATGAAGCGTATATCCAATCAGTTGAAAATAAAGCCCGAATTCTGGGCTATACTCGTCTGATTCGCCGAGCGATCCGCCGTGATGAGATCAGCACAGAGCAGGGAAAAGAAGCATTTGAATTCCGAAAAGAACAGCTTTTCAAGCTGCTTGATGAGACGGATTCGCTTCTCTTTGAACGGAAAGAGGAAAAAACAGAAGCAGCAAATGAGCTTGTCGTAGACGCAGATACGGAAAAGCTGGCGGAAGTCAATGCTTTTATCAGTCGTTACCTGGAAGCTGCAGAGTGCTCTGTAAAGACAGAAATGGAGATACTTCTGGCAGTTGAAGAGATTTTCACCAATGTAGCATCCTATGCTTATACAGAGGAAAAAGGGAAGGCCATTATTCGTGTCATGCTTTCTGACAGGCCTTCTTCCATTACGATCAGCATCCTTGACTGGGGCATTCCTTATGATCCGCTTGCAAAGGAAGATCCTGATGTGACGTTATCTGCCGATAAAAGAGATATTGGCGGTTTGGGCGTTTTCCTTGCTAAACAGGTAATGGATGAGATCGATTACGAGCGGACGGATGGACAAAATATTTTGACGATGAAGAAGATCCTTGCTTAATGAATGTGGATACTCCAAAAAAGAAACCAACTCTTTATAATATTCTGATCTGGTTTGCTGTTCTGGTTGGGCTCGTGGTAGTTTTTGTAATATTTGGGACTGAGCAAAACGCAGTATATATCTGCGGAAGTCTATCCCTTTTCTTTCTGGCAGTTCTGGCAGAATTGATCATTACTTTTTTTAAGCAGCTTAAGTATAATCCGTATTCTTATAATACGATTTACTATATGGGATTTGCGCTGTTTATTATTTCTATCTGTACAACCCTTATTATTTTGACCGTTCGAATGGCGTTATTTCCATCGGTTTATTCTGTCGAAGGGATGCTGCATGGTCTGCTTGATTCTGCTAAAAATTATATGCTGATTTCTTCTCCGTTTATTCTGGTTTTTTCTATCGCTTTATGTATATCCAATATCTCGTTGATCCGGCATGAAGGACGGCGTTTTGTCAATGTCCTTGGAATTCTGCTGTCAGTTATTCTTCTGGTTGGAGAGGCGGTTATTTTTCTTTTTGACCGCTTTGCAAACCTGTCCGGGAGCATTGCCCAGATCCGTGCACATGAGATTATTTTCAACCTGTTTGCGGGAATCTATTTGTATCTGGAATGCATGATGATCGGGACGATCATAGCAGATTTGATCGCGGCACTTCACGATCCTGCAAAGGACAAAGATTTTCTGATCATTTTAGGCTGCAGTATCCGGAAGGATGGAACGCCGACCCCGCTCCTGAAAGGACGGTGCGACCGTGCAATTGCTTTTTACCGGAAGCAAAAAAAGGAGACAGGCAAAGAACTGATCTTTATTACGTCTGGCGGACAGGGATCTGATGAAAGAATATCAGAAAGTGCGTGCATGAAACAGTATCTGATGTCACAGGGCATCCCGGAAAAACAGATCATAGAAGAAGATCGATCCACGAATACCTTTGAGAATATGACTTTTTCAAAGGAGATCATTCAGAAGACCAACCCGAATGGAAAGACCGCATTTTCCACTACGAATTATCATGTTTTCCGCAGCGGACTTTATGCTAGAAGGGTAAAACTCCCGGCAGTAGGCATGGGCGCCCCTACAAAATGGTACTTCTGGCCAAATGCGGCAGTGCGCGAATTTATTGGCCTGCTAAAAGGACATAAAGGAAAACAAATCATTATCCTCAGCAGTCTGCTGGTGATCTATCTGTTACTGACCCTGTTTTTATATCGGTAGACAGAGCTCTTCCTTTTTCTGGAACATTTCAAGCTTTCTTTGTACGGCAATAAAAACACGTCTATTACAGGACATTTGCTTGAACTTTGCAGCGTATAAAATTATAATTTAATTGCCGAAATAGGAGATACCGGTTAACCCGGGAGAGGAATTTTATGGAACGGCTGATCTGTTTTGCAGGTTTGATCATCGGCTATTTTTTCGGTTGCATGGTTGCAGCTTTCTTTGTCGGAACGGCAAAAAAAGTTGATATCCGAAAAAAGGGAAGCGGAAATCTGGGTACGACAAATGCGTTTCGTACTGTTGGAATTGGCGGCGGCATTGCGACTGGCGTGGGAGATATGCTGAAGGTCGTTATTGTTGTACTGCTGGTTTATTTTGTTGTCGTAAAAGGGCTTAAAGTCGATATCGACCGGATCCCATTGTACCTGTATACAGGCTTCGGAGCGATCCTGGGTCATGATTTTCCATTCTATCTGCATTTTAAAGGCGGAAAAGGTGTTGCGCCTTCTGCCGCACTCCTTATTATGTTGGGCGATTGGAAGATGATCGTGATCGGCATCATCATTTTCTTTGGGATCTGCATCCTGACCCGATTTGTCTCTTTAGCATCTCTGTCTATGATGACAGCAGAATGCATTCTATTTATCGTTTTTCTGCTGACTGGTTTGATAAAAGTGAGCCGGGGATGGTACCCTGACTGTATCATTATTATGGTGCTGATGACACTTCTTGTTTTCTGGACTCACAGGGAAAACCTGAAACGTCTTGCACAAGGGAAAGAGAACAAGTTTTCCTTTAAAAAGAAAGCATGAAAAAAGTATTTGATGAAATTCCTTTTATCGAAGGGGAGCATATCATAATCCGGAAAATTACAGACGCAGATGCCGAAGAATTACAGGAGATGATTCAGAGCAAAAAAGTGTATCGGTATCTGCCGACTTTTTTATTTGAGCAGCAATACGAAGATATCCATGAAATGATCCGAAAACTCTACGATGAATGTTTTGCTGCGAAAGAATCCCTGATCCTGGCAGTCTGCAGGAAAGAGGATGGGAGTTTCTGTGGACTTGCAGAGTATTATGGCTTCAAAGATGCGATCCATGCAGTCTGTATCGGAATCCGATTGGTGGAGAGATGCTGGGGATGCGGGATCGCGACTGAGGCGATTGCCTTAATGGTGGATTATTTATATACGCAGACGGATATAGAAATTGTTACAGCAAGTTCCATGATTGAAAATGACGCCTGTACCAAAGCATTGAAAAAGAACGGTTTTTCACTGGTCAAGTCTGCAGCAGAGGAGGATTGGGGATATGACCATCCGACTCTGGCTAATAAATGGATTCGTTAAATATATAGAAAAGAGGAAGAAATAATGGCAGTAGGACCTATTCTTATCATTACATGCGCAGCTTTTGTTCTGCTTTGGCTGGTTTTTGCATTGGTTTTTTATGTTTTTAAGGGAATCGGGATGTATACCATCAGCAGGAGACGCCATCTCAGTGCCAGTGCGCTTGCCTGGATTCCATTCATTTCTATGTTTAAGTTAGGACAGATTGCAGATGACGCAGTGCTCAAAAAACGTGGCAGGAGAACCCATTACGTTGTGCTTTATCCAATCTTTCTAATAGCAGGTGGTGTCCTTTCCGGTATTAGTACTTTTTTGAATCTGATTGCGATCCGTTTCTCACCGGAACTGATTGATTCTATATACCGGGGAGACTTTGATATATTGCAGCGGCATGCACAAGAGGCCGTCTCTGATCCAGTCTTTTATGTTGGGATTGCGATTGCCGCGATCAGTTATATTTTATTGGCGATTGCTACGGTTTTTCTCAATGTCAGTTTATTTCACATATATAAAAGCTGCTCCGGGAAATACATCGTGCTGTTCGTTTTGTCATTGGTATTTTCATTCCTTTATCCGATCTTTCTGTTTGCAGTCCGCAGAAATGACAGCCCAATCTGGTACAAGACCGAACCAGTACAGAATGCAGCAGATTATTACGGAACGGAAAATACATATTAAAGAGTGGTATAAATATGAAACGGATTATGCTGCGCTCCGTCTATGACGCATTTGACTATGTAATGGCACATTATGCGCCTGCAGGGATGGAGGAAATGGCTCAAAAACAAGATACCTATGTGGTGATCTCTATTCAGGATACACATACAGAGGGATTTGGGTTTGAATTTCGGGCAAATAAATACTGCAAAGATGTCCTGACTCTTTATTTTGACGATACCGTGAAAGAAGTGGACGGTGCGGTTTTATTCAATCAGGAACATGCAGAGAAGATCATCGATTTTCTGCAGAAAAACAAAGCAGCGGAGACGCTGTTGGTGCACTGCTACGGAGGAGAGTCCCGTTCCAGAGCGGTAGCTGCGTTTGCTGCCAAAATGCTTGGAACAGATAACTCCCGGTACTTTGAAACAGGGCATCCGAATCCTGTTGTATATGAAACCCTGGAAAAAGTTTGGAAGCAAAGAAAACGGTAGAGTTTGTTGAGGAAATGACAATGAAAAAAAGTATTATCACGATCTTGTTAGCGATGGGAATCATCGGAGCATTTACCGGCTGCATGAGCAATCCGGACCCGGAAAACGGCATGAGCGGATCTGATGGAGCAGGGATGAATGCGGAAGGTGATCAAAGCGGCGTAGATACGTTTTATTATGCTTATCACGGTTCGATTGGGGGCGACTCCTATTCTTATTCCGTCAATGCGGAGGATGGGAAACATTTCTTCGTTTATGAGAGCATGTTATATCCGGATTACGGAGAACTGACCCGAGAAGTGGATGACGCGTTTCTGGACCAGCTGACGCAACTCTATCAGGACTGCCATCTGGCCGCATGGGACGGTTTTGACAAGACCAACGAATTTGTATTGGATGGGGACGGCTTTTCCCTTTCCATCACGTTTCGAGATGGAAAATCACTCTCTGCATACGGAAGCAACAGCACCCCGGATGGCTATAAGGAATTCTGCGAGAAAATGGAAGCACTGTTTTCCCCTCTGAAGCAGGAATTGCTGGAAGAGAAAAGACAGGAAAAGATAGCAGAAGGCATATCTGGGAAACTAGAGTTTATGATGGTCAATTATATGCAAAGAGGGGCATCCGGAAGCGATAAATATGAGATCTTTATTACTATGCCGGGAGTCAGAGAGAAAAATTTTGACGTGCAGATATCCTCGGAGAGCGGGGAACTGCTTCCGGAAGGCACCTATCAGTATTATGAGGCTGTAGAAGCAGATAAGATCGATTTTGCCGGGATCCAGGCACTAATTGAGAAATATGATCTGATCACCTGGTACAATTATGATGAGACGGATGAAGATTATGCAAATAAAGAGTGGTTCCAGATGAGTTTTGGATTTGATGATGGGAAGACTTTAAATGCTATGGGAACGAAACATCCAGAACACTATGAAGAGTTTCGAAAGGAATTTTTGGAGCTGATCATACAGATGTGTTCACAGATAGACACCAAGCAGTAATCAAAAAAGGAAAGTCTTTCAGCAGACTTTCCTTTTTTAAAGAGAAGCCTCAAACGGGACTTGAACCTGCGACCCCTTCATTACGAGTGAAGTGCTCTACCGACTGAGCTATTGAGGCATATCACGCGTTTCCGCGGACTAAAATAAAATAGCACATCATACATGATTTTTCAATGATAAAAAAA
>JAFWLF010000003.1:0-4341 GCA_017511185.1 Lachnospiraceae bacterium
CTCTATATTGAACTGGATGATGGGCTGCGCCTGGAGAGAGCGCTGAATAGAGAACGGCAGCAGAAGGTGCCGGGCTATGCGGAAATGTGCAGACGCTTCCTTGCAGACAGTGAGGACTTCAGTGAGGAAAACCTTCAGAAAGCCGGAATCAAAAAACGGTTTGAGAACACCGATCTGGATACCTGTATTGAAGCCATCAAACAGGAGATCCGGGAAAAGGGTGCGCTTTCCTAGCAGGCTTTGGAGTGCTATAATATATTGTTATGTCAGAATTGAAACAGATCCTCGGAAACAGACATAATATTGAGCATTTTAAAGAGGCCGTTCGTAAGGGAAAGGTCTCACATGCGTATATCATCGACGGGCCGGAAGGCATTGGGAAAAAGACATTTGCCGGCTATATCGCAGCTGCACTGCTTTGTGAAAAAGGAATCGAAGAAGGCCCTTGCATGGTCTGCGGATCCTGTGTAAAGGCAGACACGCATAACCATCCGGATATCATCTGGGTGGAGCATGACAAGCCGACCGTCCTTTCTATTGATGAGATCAGGCAGCAGGTGATCGACACGGTTGATATTGTCCCTTATTACGGACCATATAAGATCTATATCATTAAGGATGCACAGCTGCTGAATGACAATGGGCAGAACGCACTGCTGAAAACGTTAGAAGAACCGCCGGAATATGCACTGTTTTTCCTGCTGACGGACAATTATGACCGTCTTCTGGATACGATCAAATCCCGCTGCATGAAGCTGCGGATGGAGCCGCTGGACCAGGAGATCATTATCCGTGAATTAGGAAAAAGCGGAGCAGAAAAGGCGCTGATCGAAGAGAACGCCGCTTTGAGCAAAGGTAATCTGGGGCTGGCAAAGAGTTTGACAGAGGACGAAGAAAAGGCCGCCCTAAAGAACGAGACTCTCAAAGCGTTAAAGAATCTGAGCAATCTGGATGCACTGGAGATTTTTCAGTTTGCAGCAGATCTGGACAAACTGGATGGTGCACAGGTGCTCTCTTATATGCAGATGTGGTACCGGGATCTGGCTCTTGTGAAAAATAATGCCGGAGACGGAAGGCTGTATTTTGAAAAAGAAAAGGCGGTGCTTCGCAGACAGGCGGAACAGATTTCACAGGATGGTCTTGGGCGGGTATTTACCGCTATGACAGAGGCGAAGCGAAGATTGGATAATTCCGTCAAATGTGAAGCAGTTTTTGAAACACTGTTCCTGACGATCCGGGAAGAAGTGAAGAAGTGAAAGGAAACCTATGATAAAAGTAGTTGGAATCAGATTTAAGAAAACAGGAAAGATCTATTATTTTGATCCGCTCGATCTGCCGATCGATATTGGGGACCATGCCATTGTAGAAACGGCACGCGGCATCGAATACGGTGTGGTTGTGACCGGACCGAAAGAAATTACAGAAGAAGAGGTCGTCAGCCCGTTAAAGCCGGTTATCCGGATCGCAACAGAGGAAGATACCCAAAAGGCAGAAGCCAATAAAGAAAAAGAGAAAAAAGCATTTCAGGTTTGTCTGGAAAAGATTGCAAAACACGATCTGAAGATGAAGCTGGTAGATGTGGAATATACATTTGACGGAAATAAGATCCTGTTCTATTTCACAGCTGACGGACGTGTAGATTTCCGTGAGCTGGTAAAGGATCTGGCATCGGTTTATAAAACAAGGATCGAGCTGCGCCAGATTGGTGTTAGAGATGAGACCAAGGCTTTGGGAGGCTACGGAATCTGCGGCAGAGAATTCTGCTGTCACGCTTTCCAGTCTGACTTTGTTCCGGTCTCTATCCGTATGGCAAAAGATCAGAATCTGTCCCTTAACCCGTCTAAGATCTCTGGAAGCTGTGGACGTTTGATGTGCTGCATCAAATATGAAGAGGAGGCCTATCTGGATCTTAGCAAAAAACTGCCAAAGGTAGGCGATGAAGGTACCACGGAGGATGGCCATCATTGTGTGGTCGACTCCATCAATATCTTAAAGCAGCGGATCCGCGTTATCGTTGACTTGGATGATGATGAAAGAGAAGCCAGGGAATACGGACCTGGAGATATCAAGTTCACGCGGAGAAAAAAGAAAAACAATAATAAGAGCAATGAACAGGAAGTGTCTGCAGAAGAAATGAAGGCACTGAAAGAACTGGAAAAAGAATAAATTGGATATTCAATTATTACCAGACGAAAGAATTGATGATCTGCAGAGAAATGGGTACCGCATCATACAAAACAAGAATGGTTTTTGTTTCGGAATGGATGCGGTCCTTCTTTCCGGGTTCCTTTGCGAAGGAATGGGAAGAAAGATAACGGAGAAAACAAAGATCCTTGATCTGGGGACCGGAACAGGGATACTGCCGATCCTTTTGCGCGGCAAGACTTTATCCCGGGATATCACCGGACTGGAGATTCAAAAAGACTATGCCGAAATGGCTGGCCGCAGTGTGAAACTCAATGATCTGGAAGACAGTGTGAAAATTGTGGAGGGTGATCTCTGCGAAGCGTCGCATCTGTTCGGAAGAGCTTCTTTTGATGTAATCGTCAGTAATCCGCCTTATATGAAACCAGATGGCGGACTGACTAATCCATCGGATGAAAAAGCCATTGCCAGACATGAGATCAAATGCACTTTTGCAGATGTTGCAAGGGAAACCGCGGCACTTCTGGTACCGGGCGGACACTTTTTCCTGGTGCATCGGCCGGAGCGCCTGACCGAGATTTTTGCTGAACTGAAGAAAAATCGTCTGGAGATCAAACGCATGCGAATGGTGCATTCTTTTGCTGACAGTCAGGCAACTATGGTTTTGATTGAAGCAGTCAGCGGCGGCAATGTGTTTATGAAGGTGGAGAAGCCGCTGATCATTTATAAAGCAAAAAACGAGTACACAGATGAGATCCATGAGATCTATCATTTCTGAAACAATGAGTGGAAAACTGTATTTATGTGCAACGCCAATTGGGAATCTGGAAGATATCACTTTCCGTGCCATTAAGGTTCTGGAAAGTGTGGATCTGATCGCGGCAGAAGACACAAGGCATACCAGAAAGCTTTTGAATCATTATGATATCAAAGCAAAACTGACCAGTTATCACGAGCATAATAAATATGAGAAAGCAGACGAGCTGGTGGCAAAAATGCTGGCAGGAGAAAATGTCGCGCTGGTGACGGATGCCGGCACGCCAGGTATTTCCGATCCGGGTGAAGAACTGGTGAAGAAGTGTTATGAAGCAGGAATTGAAGTTACATCCCTGCCTGGAGCATCGGCCGTAGTCGTGGCACTTTCCATGTGTGGTCTTTCTTCCCGCCGGTTTGTGTTTGAAGGTTTTCTGCCGGCAGAGAAAAAAGAAAGAAAAGAAGCACTGGCACGGCTTGAGAAGGAAACGCGGACGATCGTTTTATATGAAGCGCCGCATCATGTACTCGCTACACTGCGTGAATTGGAAAAAGTTCTTGGAGAGCGACAGATCCGCATATTAAGAGAGCTGACCAAGATTCATGAAAGTGTTCTAAGCTTAAGCATTCCGGAAGCCGTGCGTTATTTTGAAGAGACCGAACCAAAAGGAGAGATGGTTCTGGTCATAGAAGGGAAAGACCCGGAAGAGATCCTGGCGGAAAGCAGAAAAGAATGGGATGCGATCAGCATACAGGATCACATGGAGCAGTATTTATCTCAAGGGCTTTCCGAAAAGGATGCAATGAAGCAGGTGGCAAATGACAGAGGTATTTCCAAACGGGATGTGTATGATGAGGTGAAAAAATGAGTCTGGACCTGACAAGAATTCCAACACCGCATATTGAGGCAAAGAAAGAAGATCTGGCTGATGTTGTGATCATGCCGGGTGATCCGCAGCGGAGCAAATTTATTGCGGAGGAATATCTTTCCATGCCGACGCTGGTCAACGATATCCGGGGGATACAAGGCTATACGGGTCTGTATCAGGGAAAGCGCGTGACTGTTATGGCAAGCGGAATAGGCATTCCGTCTATTAGCCTCTATGCATATGAACTTTATAATTTTTATGATATCGACACCATTATCCGCGTAGGAACAGCAGGCAGTATTGACCCAAGAATGCGGATCGGTGATCTTCTATTTGCCAATACGGCATACACGGATTCTGATTTTATAAAACATTTCCGTCTTCCGGAAGGCTATGTGCCGCATCCGGATGAGGCGCTGCTGAACAAGGCGATTGATATCGCTCTGCACAGGAATGTCCGGTTCTTTAACGGCAACGTTCTCACGGAGGAGATTTATTACGCACAGGAAGACGAAGACATTATTGAGCGGTGGTATAACGAAGGCGTGGGCGCGTTTGAGATGGAAGCTGCTGC
>JAFWLF010000004.1:0-53496 GCA_017511185.1 Lachnospiraceae bacterium
AAGTAAAAAGAAAAAGAAACAGAAAAAGATGATCTTTCTGACAGGATCGAGCATTTCTTTGAAAGGCTTTCTGAAAAATATGAAGGATTGATCAAAAAACTGGAACAGACAGAAGCAGTCCTCACATCAAAAGTAACAGGGAGAGCTGTAAAAAAAGTCAAAGAACAGCTTTTTCATATTCTGAATCATATAAAACCAAAAAAAATTGCGGGAAATATTAATTTTGGCTTGGAAGATCCGGCAAATACCGCTATAATATATGGCACCATTGATATTCTTGCGATTGCGATGTCAGAAGGCAAATTGATCATCACACCAGAGTTCTATCAGAAAGGTATTTCTCTTGATATGGTGATGCAGGGCAGGATCCTGATCGGTTATCTTCTGGTGTGTGCTTTGCGGGTGTTCTTTAACAAAGATGTCAGAAGAGTAGTCCGAGTTGTTAGGAGGATGATTTAATGGCTGAGAATTTTGAAAATACTGTCGGCGCATTAATGAGCAGTCTGGAAAACTATGTTTCCACAAAAACGATTGTAGGCGAGCCGATCCAATATAAAGATATTGTTGTGTTCCCGATGGCAGATGTTTCTTTTGGCGTTGCTGCCGGGGCATTCAATAAAGAGACAAAGAACAATGGGGCCGGAGGTGCCGGTGCTCATATCTCCCCGTCTGCAGTGCTGATCATTCAGAACGGGACCTCAAAAGTTGTGAATATCAAAGATAAAGATTCCATCAATAAACTGATTGAAATCATTCCTGATATTATGAACAAGCTTCTCGGTCATACAAAAAAAGATGAGACTGGCGATGATACGCCGAGAATCGAGGATTATTTATAAATATGTTGTGGTTTTTCCTTGCACTGATCTGCGTGTTCGGTTGGGGATGCGCAGATCTTTTTTATAAGAAAGGTACGGATGATTCGGACAGATATTCGCATTTAAAGATCGCTGTCTGGGTCGGTCTGGTCATGGGAGTCTGTGCGATCGCACTGCTGATCATCTTTCATAAACAGTTCTCCTTTGGCTCGTTCTTTATTGACATGGTGAAATATTCACCAGCGTCCCTTTCCTATATCATTTCGATGGTGATCGGTTATGCCGGCCTTAGGTATCTGGAATTGTCGATCGTTTCGCCGGTTCAAAACGCATCTGGAGCACTTTCCGCTGTCTGTATGGCTGTATTCTTTGCAGTGACCGGCAGAATAACTCATTTCTTTGAGGAGTTTTCTGTTCTTGAGATTGTTGGGTCTGTATTGATCGTAGCCGGCGTCATTTTGCTGGCTGTTGTGGAAAAGAAACTGGCCGATCGTGAAAAGCCTTTGCCAAAAAGTGAACGGAAATATCGTCTGGGAGCGTTGGCACTTTTATTTCCGATCCTGTACTGCATCTTTGATACGATCGGTACGGCTGCTGACGGTATTATTTTAAGTGATGAATCCCTGCTGGGGCTGGATGAGATCGATGTCCTGATCCTTTATGGGTTGACCTTTTTCCTTGCTGCGGTCGGCTGTTTTATATTTCTTTGGATCAAAAATAAAAAGCCATATAATCCATTCCGAAAATCGGAAGTCAATAAAGGAATTGCTGCCTGCTGTGAGGAATTTGGACAGGTGTTTTACGTTTATGCTATGGCAGCAAAGCCTGTTCTTGCTGCTCCGATGGTTGGCTCCTACTGCATCATATCTGTCATCCTGTCCAGGATTTTCATCAAAGAAAAACTGAAACCATCTCAGACGGTCTGTGTTATCCTTGTAATTGTTGGTATTGTTATGCTGGGCATTGCAGAAGGGCTTGCTGAAGCATAGATAATATTTGAAAAGAAAAGGCCGCCGAATGGCGGCCTTTTTTAGTTGTTATTTCTCGGCGATGACTTTCTTTAGTCTTGCATAACGAGGCAGAGAGTCCTCAAAATACCGGACCGGTTCTCCCTGGATCAATGGAAGTGCATAATCAAGGAATTCTTTATTAACAAAATTGCCTTTTTTATTGATCCATTCGCGAGGGACTTTTTTCTCTGCATTTGCCGCTTCTGAAAGCGGAACAAGGATCATCTTGCATTTGTAAGAAGTTGATTCCGGATCACGTTCAAACGCAACCATTTTTCCCGTCTTACCGGCCAGCGCAGATTTGACAGCAAACTTGCCGGCTTCGATCGCTTCTTCAATATCTGTTTTTGATGCCATATGTGCGGCACTCCGCTGCAGAAGACTTAATTCAATCGCACGGGTCTTGATCCCGGTACGGGCTTTTAAGAGTCCGCCAAGATAATTTGCCACACCGCCTAACTGTGCATGACCAAAACCATCTGTGGTGGATGTCTGAACTTCCGCGACAAAACGCCCGTTATCATAGTGGATGCCTTCTGAGACAGCGATAAAAACATCACCTTTCTTCTCATGGACTTTTTGAACATCATCAAAAAACTGGTCCAGATCGAAGTCTGTTTCCGGAAGGTAGATCAGATCCGGTCCCTCTCCTTTTTCGGAAGCCAGGACAGAAGCGGCAGTCAGCCATCCTGCATGACGGCCCATGATCTCCATAACGGTAATGTTATCTGTTGTATATACTTTATTGTCTTTGCTGACTTCCATACATGAAGTTGCGATGTATTTTGCAGCGCTGCCATATCCAGGGCAGTGGTCTGTGCCGGACAGGTCATTGTCGATCGTTTTTGGCACACCGATCACACGGCATTCATAACCGACTTTTTTCATATAACGATAGATCTTGTTGCAGGTATCCATGGAGTCATTTCCGCCGTTGTAAAAGAAATAGCGGACGTTATACTTTTTGAATACTTTCAGGATCTTTTTGTAATCTGTATCATCTTCATCCGGGTCTGCGATCTTATATCTGCAGGATCCCAGTTCAGAAGATGGAGTATTGACCAGAAGAAGAAGCTCGTCTGCATCTTCTTTGGACATGTCAAATAAGCGGTCATTCAGAACGCCAATGATGCCATTTTCTGCACCATAGACATTGGTGATCTCATCGGAATCCAAAGCGGTACGGATCACACCGTATGCACTGGAATTGATGACGGATGTAGGTCCGCCGGATTGTCCGAAAATTGCACTGCCAATCAGTTTTTCTGCCATAAGTTTCTCCTTTGATTTATGCTTTTCCGTTGCAGCCAAGAACGTTAATGATCTTATGAGCGACCAGTTCTTTGATAGCCTCTCTGGATGGCTTCAGATACTGGCGAGGGTCAAAATGATCCGGATGCTCGTCGAAGTATTCACGGATAGTAGCGGTCATTGCCAGACGAAGA
This sequence comes from Lachnospiraceae bacterium, assembly GCA_017511185.1. GTDB lineage: Bacteria > Bacillota > Clostridia > Lachnospirales > Lachnospiraceae > RGIG5612. Next base: position 3,274 of record JAFWLF010000004.1, read on the forward strand.
TCAGAGTCAATATTGATCTTGCAGACTGCAAGAGAAGCGGCCTGACGAAGCTGATCTTCCGGCACACCGATCGCACCAGGCATGTTTCCGCCATGGGCATTGATCTTTTCCACCAGATACTGAGGAACAGAAGAAGAACCATGAAGAACGATCGGGAAGGAAGGAAGACGTTTTGCGACTTCCTCCAGAATATCAAAACGCAGCTGCGGTTTTGTGCCTGGTTTGAATTTATAAGCACCATGGCTGGTTCCTATCGCGATGGCCAGAGAGTCACATCCTGTCCGTTCCACAAATTCCTGAACATCTTCCGGACGGGTGTAAGAAGAATCTTCTGCACTGACATTTACTTCATCTTCAATACCAGCCAGTGTTCCCAGTTCTGCTTCCACAACAACGCCGTGATCATGAGCATATTCCACGACCTTCTTTGTTTCTGCAATGTTTTCCTCCAGAGACAAAGATGATTTATCGATCATGACAGATGTAAATCCTCCGTCGATGCAGCTCTTGCAAAGATCAAAACTGTCACCATGATCTAAATGCAGACAGATCGGGAGTCCGGTCTCTATTACAGCAGCCTCCACCAGCTTCATCAGATAGGTATGATTTGCATAGGCACGAGCTCCTTTGGAGACCTGAAGAATCAGCGGAGCATTTAATTCTTTTGCAGCTTCTGTGATACCTTGGACGATTTCCATATTGTTCACGTTAAAAGCGCCGATTGCGTAACCGCCGTTATAAGCTTTCTCAAACATTTCTTTTGTTGTAACCAGTGGCATAATGATTCCTCCTTAACAAAACAGGTTTGATTTTTTCTTATTATACAATAGATTGGATGCAAAAAGGTAAAAAAAAGAGAACCGATCGTTCGGTTCTCATGGATTTCAATTAAGCTCTTTCAACTTTCCCTGATCTCAGGCAGGAAGTACAAACATGCATTGTCTTCGCTCCGCCGGCAGTTTTAACTTTTACAGACTTAATGTTCGATTTCCACATCTTGTTAGATCTTCTATGTGAGTGGCTGACCTGAATTCCAAAATGAACGCCTTTTCCACAAATATCACATTTTGCCATTTCATTGCACCTCCTTCTTGCGATGTAGTGCTTTACAGCACGCTCAATATATTAACAAATAATGATATTGATTGCAAGCGAAATTTTCTGTTTTCATTTTTAATAAAGTAGTTTATAATTCTAATACGTTTCCACACATTTGATGTGTTGTTTTTTGTGTGGTTAATTTTGAATGGAGGGCTTAAATGAAAGGTATATATACCACGGACTACGGGAAAATCATCATTGATACGTCAGTCATTGCCAAAATGGCAGGTTTAAAAGCAATCGGTTGCTTTGGTATTGTCGGTATGGCAGCGTTAAGCAAGCGGGATGGTATTGTAAAACTTCTGACGAGAAACAGCCTGACAAAAGGAATCCAGGTCACGATCGAGCAAAATGAGATCGTTATTGATTTTCATGTGATCGTTGCCTATGGAGTTTCCATTAAGACAATTTCGGATAATCTGGTGGATGCAGTCACTTATCAGGTGGAAAGTGCAACCGGATTTAAAGTGAAAAAAATAAACATCCTTGTTGAAGGTGTCAGGGTGATCGACTAAGGAGGACATGATACGTGTTGGAATATATTGATGCCGGAACATTAAGAATCATGTTCCTGGCAGGAGCAAAAAATCTGGAGTCAAAGAAAGACTGGATCAATGAACTGAATGTCTTTCCGGTTCCGGATGGAGATACCGGAACGAATATGACTTTGACAGTTAAGAATGCAGTCACTGACCTGAAAAAACTGCCAAAAGATACTTCGATCGCAGCAATCGTTAAAACGATTGCGACCGGGACTCTGTGTGGAGCCCGTGGTAATTCGGGCGTCATCTTATCTCAGTTGTGCCGCGGTTTTTCGAAAGAAATCGAAAGCACGCCTGTTAAGAGCATTGATAAAGAATTGCTGGCCGCTTCTTTTGAACGTGCGGTTGCAACTGCTTACAAGGCAGTTATGCAGCCAAAAGAAGGAACTATCCTGACGGTTGCTAAAGCAGCCAGTGTTAAGGCAAAAGAACTTGCAAAAGAAGATATTACGCTTCAGCAGTTTTTCCAGTCTATTAACCGTTATGCAGAATATATCCTGGGCAAAACACCGGATATGCTTCCTGTTTTAAAAGAAGCTGGTGTGGTGGATTCTGGCGGACAGGGACTGGTTGAGTTCCTAAAAGGTGCTTATGAAGCATATGTTAACGATGTAACGGAATGGGAAGATATCACCACTCCGGATGAGGAAGAGTATACCGCACCAGAAGAAGCCCCGAGAAAGCGGATCGATACAACTAATATTGAAACTTCAGATATTAAGTTTGGTTATTGCACGGAATTTATCATCAATCTGGAAAAAGAATTTGATGAAAGAGAAGAGTACGAGTTTAAATCATTCCTTTCTTCCATTGGCGATTCTATTGTTTGTGTCAATATGGATGATCTTGTAAAAGTACATGTTCATTCCAATCATCCGGGGGAGATCATTGAGAAGGCCCTGACATATGGTTCTCTTTCCAGCTTGAAGATCGATAATATGCGGGAAGAGCACAATCAAAAAGTCATCAAGGAATCTGAGATGGCAATGGCAGAAAGTGAAAACGCAACCGCAGAGTTCCTTTCGGTACCGCGCAAGGAATGGGGATTTGTTGCAGTTTGTGCCGGCGATGGTATTGCCAAGATTTTTAAAGGAATGAGTGTTGACGAAGTGATCGAAGGCGGACAGACGATGAATCCAAGTACAGAAGACATCGTTGAAGCTGTTAATAAAGTCAATGCAGAAAATGTCTTTGTACTGCCAAATAACGGAAATATCATTATGGCTGCTAATCAGGCAAGTTACCTGGTACAGGATAAGAAAGTGATCGTTATTCCGACCAAAACAGTTACCCAGGGTATCTCGGCCGTGATCAATTATGTTCCTGCTTTATCTATTGAAGATAATACACATGAGATGACAGAAGCAGCGAAAGAGATCAGAACCTGTGAGATTACTTATGCGATCCGTGATACAGAGATCGACGGAAAACAGGTTCATACCGGTGATTATATGGGAATCGGAGACGGACATATGCTTGCTGTGGGCACAGAGCGTGTGCAGACTGCAATCGATGCCGTTAAAGCAATGGTTGATGAGGATTCCGAACTCCTGACGATCTATTATGGAGCAGATGCATCCGAAGATGAAGCGACGGAAATTGCAGATCTTCTTGAGGAAGATGATGCATTTGCAGATATTGACATCGAAGTCGTTTACGGAGGACAGCCTGTTTATTATTATATTATCTCAGCAGAGTAATTACTCCTCAAATGGAACTGACATCTTTAAAAGGAATAGGCGAAAAGACAGCCGAACTGTTTGGTAAACTCGGCTGCAGTACGGTGGAAGAACTCTTAGAGTTCTTCCCTCGTGATTATGAGGTCTTTTTCCCTCCGGTCACGATCGGTGAGATCGGATACCGGACATTTGCCACAATTCGCGGCGTATTCACCCAAAGTGTTTTTCAAAGACGGATCAAAAAAATGACTCTAACAACGGCCCAGTTTAAGGATGAGGTCGGGGGAAGTATCCGAGTCTGTTATTTTAATGCTCCGTTTATGAAGGATGCGATCCACCCTGGAGAGCTGACCATTCTGCGCGGAAGGATCAGCCGGAAACACGGGATTCTGCAGATCGATCAGCCGAAAATATACACACCGGACGAGTATATGGCTCTCATGGGGCAGATGCAGCCTATTTATCCGCTGACAAAAGGCCTGTCAAATGCTGCAATCACAAAGGCAGTGAAAAGTGCATTCGCAACGGATGCTTATTTAAAGATTGATCAAAATGATCTGATTCCAGGTAAAATCAGGGAACGTTACGGACTATGTTCAAAAAGTGAAGCTATAAGAAATCTGCATTTTCCAATGGATGACGGAGCTTTTTCGCGTGCCGCGGTAAGAATGTCTTTCGAAGAGATCTTTCTTTTCATACTTGCGATGAAGCGAAATGAGGTCGGTTTACATGCGGATAGTCATATTCGGATCCCATTTGATGACCGGACGAAAGGTTTTCTGGAAAATCTTCCATATGATTTAACCAATGCGCAGCAAAAAGTGATCGGCGAGATCGCTGCTGATATGGACTCCGGCAAAGTCATGAGCCGTCTGATCCAGGGCGATGTTGGTTCCGGGAAAACGATCGTCGCTTTGTGTGCATTAATGAATGCTGGCTATGCCGGCTATCAAAGCGCGTTTATGGCGCCTACGGAGGTTTTGGCAAAGCAGCACTATGAGACCATAACGCATCTTTTCAGGGAATATGGAATTGATCTTCACGCAGCTCTCTTAACCGGGTCCATGACAAATCTGGAGAAGAAAGTTGTCTATGATGCATTAGAAGACGGCCGGATCGATATTTTAATCGGAACGCATGCCCTGTTCCAGGAAAAGGTGAATTATCACTCGCTCGGTCTGGTGGTCACAGATGAACAGCATCGTTTTGGTATCAAGCAAAGGGAAGCATTGGCAAAAAAAGGAAGCGAACCACATATGATCGTCATGAGTGCGACGCCGATCCCGCGGACTCTAGCACTGATCCTGTATGGAGATATGGATGTTTCCGTCATCAATGAACTCCCGGCAAAAAGAAAACCGATCAAGAATGCAGTTGTCGATATTTCCTATCGCGATAATATATACCGTTTTCTGGAAAAAGAAGTGAAAAAAGGCCATCAGGCATATATCATTTGTCCGCTGGTGGAGTATTCAGAAGGAATGGAAGCGTCCAATGTGATAGATTATTCTGAAATGCTACGTGATATCATGGATGAACAGATATCGATCGGAATGCTTCATGGACAGATGCCTGCAGCAAAAAAGAATGAGATCATGCAGCGGTTCTCGGATGGCGAGATCCAGATCCTGGTTTCTACGACCGTCGTAGAGGTTGGTGTGGATGTACCAAATGCGACTGTGATGGTTATTGAAGACGCAAATCGCTTTGGACTGGCGGCCTTGCATCAGCTGAGAGGGCGTGTTGGACGCGGCAGTGATCAGAGTTACTGTATTTTTGTGTCAAATAATGCATCCAAAGAGGCAATGGACCGTCTGAACATTCTGAAAACTTCCAATGATGGGTTTGAAATCGCTTCCAAAGACCTTTCTATCCGTGGTCCGGGAGAATTTATGGGGATCCGGCAGAGCGGAGCACTGTCTTTTAAGAATTTTGACCTTTACCGGGACGCGGATGTTGCTCAAAAAGCTTTGGAAGCTGTGGATCTTCTTCTTTCAGAGAAAATCGTTCCAAATGAAAGAGAAATGCAAGTCCTAGATGAGAAATGTGCCCAAGCGAAAGGTGGCATACTTTTATAAATTGTGTTAAAATCTATCTAATTAATATAGAAGGATGGGCAGAATATGAAAATAGTCGTTCTTTGCGGCGGAATCAGTACAGAAAGAGAGGTTTCACTTCGTACTTCCACAAAGGTTTCCGCTGCGCTGGCACTCAGAGGGCATCAGGTTGTAATGATCGACGTGTTTTTTGGAGAAGAAAAGCTCCCGTCTTTTTATCTTCCAATGGATTTTACGGCGAAAGCTGATGAGTACAGAAGCAAAAACGATCTGATCACACCGGAATTGATCGCAAAAACCGGCTTGTTTGGACCAAATGTCGTTGAAATCTGCAAAGAGGCAGATATTGTCTTTATCGGACTGCATGGTGCGAACGGCGAAGACGGAAAGGTGCAGGCATTCTTTGAAAAAGAAGGGATTAAATTCACTGGTTCTGATTCCGTCTCCAGTGCACTGGCAATGAGTAAGGAAAAGACGAAGGAGATCGTTGCGAAACATATTCGTATGCCGAAAGGAATCGTACTCCATAAGGGCGAGACAGAATCGACAATAAAACCTCCTTGTATCATCAAACCAAGTAATGGCGGATCCAGCGTCGGTGTTATGATCGTAAAAGAAGGGGATGATTTCCAAAAGAATCTGGAAACCGTTTTTGAATATGATGACACCGCTATCGTTGAGGAGTTTGTGGAAGGCCGTGAACTGACACAGGCAGTATTTGATGGAAAAGCTCTTCCTCCGGTTGAGATCTGTCCGGATGAAGATGAATGGTACGATTATTCTAATAAATACAATGGAAAAACAAAGGAAATCTGTCCGGCAAATATTCCGGAAAGCGTTTTGAAGGAGATGTCTGAAAAATCAGTCCGCTTTGGAGATCTGCTTGGACTGGATGTTTATTACCGTATCGATTATCTGTTGGATAAAAATGGCGCTCTTTATGCGTTGGAGGCAAATTCTTTGCCTGGAATGACAGACACATCCCTGGTGCCGCAGGAAGCAGAAGCTGTCGGAATGGATTATCCAACGCTCTGTGAAAAGATTATAGAAGTATCACTCAGGAAGTATCAGTAATGAAGAATGTTACATTAAGACAATTACAAAAAGTAACGATGGGACGCCTTTTCCACGCCGCAGGTGTGATGGATGTGGAGATCAGTGCCATTGTTTCTGACAGCAGAAAGGTTCGGGATGACTGCCTTTTTATCTGCATCAAAGGAGCAAAAGCAGATGGGCATGATTTTGCACAGACTGTGATCGAGAATGGCGCTTTGGCAGTAGTATCTGAGAAGGAGCTTCCAGGCTTTGAAGGACCTTATCTTTTGGTTGATTCTACTTTTGAGGCTACAAAAGCAATTGCGCAGTATTATCGGGAGCAGCTGGATGTTGTTTTTATCGGTGTGACTGGCAGTGTAGGAAAAACCAGTACGAAAGAATTCATCGCAGAAGTATTAAGCAGACGCTATCGTGTTCATAAAACACAGGGTAATCTGAATAATGAATGGGGTGTTCCGTTTACCATTTTCCGGATCAAAGAAGGAACAGATGTTGCTGTCATTGAAATGGGCATCAATCATTTTGGCGAAATGGACCGTCTTGCAAAGATGGTACAGCCGGATATCGTCGTTATGACCAATATCGGGCAGAGTCATTTGGAGTTTTTGGGAAGCAGAGATGGAATTTTGAAGGCAAAAGCAGAAGTATTCCATTATCTTTCCGACGACGGTAAAGTGGTCCTGAATGGAGATGACGATAAATTATCCCTGATCAAAAGTGTAAAAGGAATCCGCCCGCAATTATTTGGTTTTGGCTCACAGAATGATGTCTGTGCAGAGAATGTTGTGCTTCACGGCATTAAGGGCAGTTCTTTTGATATCGTGATGCGGGATCATGGCGGAAAGCTTTCCATGCGGATCAATTTACCAGTTCCTGGAAAACAAATGATCTATAATGCTTTGGCAGCATATCTGGTTGCAGTTAATATGGATCTTTCTCCGATTCAGATCAAGGAGGCGTTAGAGCATCTTTCCACCGGTATGGCCGGCAGAAATAATATCGTAAAAACTGACCGTTACACTATTTTAGATGACTGCTACAATGCTTCGCCGGCATCTGTTGAATCTGCAGTGGATGTATTGAAACTGACAGACGGAAGAAAAGTCGCTATTTTAGGTGACATGCTGGAATTAGGAGAAGATACGGAAAAATATCATTATCAGGTTGGAAAATATGTGGCAGAAGCAGGAATCGATCTGATCATTTGTGTAGGTCCGATTAGTGAGAAGATGCAGCTTGGAGCTAAATTGAGTACTGACAATGAAGTGCGTCATTTTATTAATGTCGATGACTGCATCCGTTTCCTGCCGGATCTTCTGCGCAGAGATGATAATATTCTGGTCAAGGCTTCTCACTCTATGAATTTTTCAAAGATTGTTGATTTCCTGAAATCATGAAAATCATCACAGCACCTGCGAAACTGCATGGAGAACCTCAAATTGAAAGCATTGCGCCGAAAGGTGACATGCTTCTTTTTGACATAGAAACAACAGGATTGAGCAAGGTAAAAACCCAGACGTATCTGATCGGATGTGCATTTTATGAGAATGACAGTTGGATGATCCGCCAGTATCTTGCGGAAAGTGCACTGGATGAAAGAGAGATCCTGGAAAGTTTTTTCCAATTTGCCTCCGGTTATCAATATCTGGTGCATTTTAACGGGGATGGTTTTGATATCCCTTATTTGGACTTTAAACAGGAATTCTACGGTTTAGGGTTTGATTTCACCCGGTTTCACAGTGTGGATATTTATAAATATGCCAAGCCGCTGCGAAAGCTGCTGGACCGGAAAAGCCTGAGCCAGAAATCAATCGAAGAATTCCTGCATATTGACAGAGAAGACCAGCTGAACGGCGGCCTTCTGATCCCATATTATTATGAATTCGAGCGTACCGGAGATCCGAAAGCGGAAGAGCTTCTTTTACTGCATAACTTTGAAGATGTGCAGGGAATGCTGGAGATTCCTGCTATCCTGAAGTACTTATCCATTTTGGACGGCGCTTTCACGTTTGATCATCTGGAGACCTCATCGGGCTATGCAATACTGACGTTTCAATTAAATGATGAAATGCCTGTACCATTTGAAAGATCAGATGAGAAACAGGATGTGATCGTCTGTGCGGAAGGACACATGCTGCAGATCAGCATTCGGATGTTTGAAGGGACTGCCAGATTCCCGCTGGAAGATGTAGAGAATTATTACTATTTACCAGCTGAAGATAAAGTGATCCATAAAGATGTTGCGCAGTTTGTTGACCGGCAGTACAGGAAGAAAGCAACAAAAAAGAACTGCTTTTTAAAAAAAGAAGGGAGCTTTCTCCCGCAGAACCATCCGTATTTTCAGCCTGCTTATATGGTGGAAGGCGATAAAAAAAGATCCTACTTTGAATTAAGTCAGATTGCCGATGCAGATCAGGAGCTGTTGACAGAATATGCTCTTGATATCATCAACAGTTAAAGATATAATCTCATGGTATGTTTTGAACCCCGTTATGGGTTATTTAGGAACAATTCATGGCTGTACTGACATTCCGTGGCGGTGTGCATCCGCCGCGAAATAAAAAAATAACTGCAAATAAACCTGCTAAAGACTGCTACACCAGAGGAGACGTCAGTTTTCCGCTGTTTTTTCATCATGGTCTGCACGCGCGTCCGGTCGTAAAAGGCGGCGAATGGGTCAGTGCGGGAACCCTGATCGCAAAAGCAGATGGTTACGTTTCTGCAAATGTGCATTCTTCTGTTGCAGGTATCGTAAAATATGTAGATTTTGATACGATCGTGATTGAAAACGCGGGTGAGCTGCATGAAGAACCGCGTCTTTTGACACGGCATTATACATTGATGGAACCACAGGAGATCATCGATCTGATCCGTGAAGCAGGTGTCGTTGGTATGGGCGGAGAAGAAGGCTATCCGACGCACATCAAACTTTCACCGGAAGACCCGGAGAAGATCCGTTATGTGATCGTCAATGGATGTGAATGTGAACCGTATCTGACCTGTAATTTCCGCAGACTGATCGAAGAACCTGACAAGATCGTAGAGGGTCTGAAGATCGTTCTGCAGTTGTTCGATAATGCCATGGGTATTATCGCGATCGAAGATGACAAAAAATCTGCTGTTATTAAAATTAAAAATTATCTGTTGGATGAGCCGCGGATCCGCACCCGGATGCTTTATACCAAGTATCCGCAGGGGGCCGAACGTCAGCTGATCTATGCACTTACTAAAAGAAAACTAAATTCACAGATGAATCCATCTGATGCCGGTATCCTGGTCTTGAACGTGGAAACTATTTACGCAATTTGGAAAGCGGTGGTAGAAGGCAGACCGTTGATCAGCCGTATGGTTACTGTGGCTGGCGATGCTATTAAAAACCCGGGCAATTTCAGGGTCAATATCGGTACGAATATTCAGGAATTGATCGCTGCAGCCGGTGGATTTGTTGCTCCTCCGGAAAAAGTGATCATCGGCGGGCCGATGACAGGAGAATCTGTACTGGATCTGGATCGGCCTGTTACAAAAGATACAAATGCGATCCTGGCTTTCCGATCGGATCCTGTTATCCGTGTGCATCAGACAAACTGTATTCATTGCGGAAGATGCATGGAAGTCTGTCCAAGTAATTTGATTCCTACAAAGCTGGCTGATTATGCAGCTCTGGGCAGAACAGACTTTTTCCGGGACAACGATGGCATAGAATGTATCGGATGTGGTTCCTGCTCATATATTTGTCCGGCAAAGCGGAGCCTGGCAGAAATCATTGTTTCCATGAAACGGATGATGACGAACGAATAAAGAAACAGGAATAGTAGATTTGAACGAAAACACGAAACTGAGAATATCATTTTTCCCACATATCAGAGATAAGGCTTCTACAAGCCGTATCATGCTGGATGTAGCGATTGCGCTTCTACCGGCCTGTATTTTCGGTGTGTTTAATTTTGGCTGGTATTCACTTCTGTTGATTCTTGTCTGCGTAGCAACCTGCGTAGTCCTGGAGTTTTTATGGGATGTTCTTACAAAAAAGAAAATGACGATCCGCGATCTGAGCGCAGTCGTTACAGGCATGATATTATCCCTGAATCTTCCGCCGAAACTCCCATTATGGATGGCTGCAGTCGGGTCTGCTTTTGCGATCGTGATCGTTAAACTGCTTTTTGGCGGCTTAGGACAGAATTTTATGAATCCTGCCGCTGCAGCAAAGTGCTTTTTGATGATCTGTTTTACCGGACAGATGAATCTTTTTGTCTATCAGGGAGTCTTGAGTACGACACCTTTAGATGTATTGCGTGCAGGCGGCAGTGTTGATCTTCTGCAGCTGTTTTTAGGTAATACCTCCGGCTGTATCGGCGAAACTTGTGCAATTGCTTTAATCATAGGAGCAATTTATCTGTTTATCCGGAGAATCATTGATTTCAGGATACCTCTTTGTTACTTGCTCGCTGCATTCATCTATATAGCAATTTATTCCCTGGTGACTCGTGGCGGAATCGATTTTACACTGATCGGCGCACATATGCTTGGCGGCGGCATGCTGCTGGGGGCCTTTTTCATGGCAACTGATTATGTGACCAGCCCGGTTTCCCGTCCGGGAAGAATGATCTATGGTGCTTTAGTAGGAGCATTGATCTGTACGTTCCGCTTATTCGGATCTACAAATGGCAGCATCTGTTACGCCATTATTTTAAGCAACCTTGTTGTTCCGCTGATCGAGCGGATCACCCGAAGAAAGACCTTCGGAAAGGAGGCGTGACAGAATGAAGATCAATAAAAATCTATGGTTCCTTATTATTCCAATCTTCTGCATTGCTCTGATCACAGGGTCTTTCTTCTATACGCGCGGGATCATCAAGGCAAATGAAGCGGCAAAAGCAAATGGAGTGATTGCGGATGTATTTCCGGATGCTGTCCGCTATTCGGAGGCAACCTATAATAAACGGTTTCTTGCTCTTTATCTGGAAGAACAAGGATATGAAACAACGGATGTGGTCGTTGATCATGTTGTTTACGCCAGAAATGAACAGAATGCAGTGAAAGGATTGATCGTCTACGTTAACTGTTATAAGAAATTTGGAGGTCTGATCCAAATGGCAGTTGGAATTCAGAATAACGGGACGATCAATGGTTATACGATCCTGGATATTTCTGACGCAAAAGGCCTGGAAAGTAAAGTTAAGGAAGATGATTTTAAAAATCAGTTTATCGGAAAAAATGTTTCCGCATTTGTGCTTTCTGATGAGCCGCATAATGATGCAGAAATAGAAGCACCAAATGGGGCAAGAGATGCGTCCGGTACAGTTGTTAACGGGATCAATACAGCTATCATTACTTTGGAATTTATTGACGAGAGTATGGGAGGATTGTTGGAGTGAAAGAGAAAAAAGACAACATCTTCCGAAGATTATATTACGGCTTGTGGAAAGAAAACCCGACCCTGGTATTGTGCTTGGGTCTTTGTCCGACTCTTGCTGTTTCCACGACCGCTGCATATGCACTTGCGATGGGTGCATTTACTACAGCTGTGCTTATCCTGACGAATGTATTTGTTTCTGCCCTGAAAAAGATCATTCCGAAAGAACAAAGATTACTAGGTTATCTTTTACTGGCTGCCAGCTTCACTGTGGCAGGTCAGTTGTTCCTGAAAGCATATTTTCCTGATTTCAGCGAAGCGCTTGGTATTTTTGTCCCATTGACAGCTGTTAATGGAGTTATTTACGATCGTGCGGAAAGATGTGCGTATGTAAGCAATCCGGGGCTTGCTTTATTTGATGGAATTGGTACGGGTATTGGCTACACGTTTATTATTACATTGTTAGGTGCGATCCGTGAGATTATTGCTTTTGGCACCATTTTTGGTATTCGTCTGATCCCTGCTGACTATACCATATCGTTCACGGCTCTGGCTCCTGGCGCCTGCATCATTTTAGCCTTTATTATGGCTTTGGCAAATAAGATCAGAGGAGGGCACAGGTCATGACAAAGTTATTCTATGCTGCCATTATTGCTGCATTTGTAAATAACCTGGTCCTTACTCAGTCTCTTGGCATGGACAGTTTTATCCGTAATTCCAAAGATATTGCAACTTCTGTCCGGATTGCAGTCAGTGTATTGATCGTCACAGTCGTGTCTTCCCTGATCACATGGCCGATCGGAAGATATGTCCTGGATAAACTGCAGATATCATTTCTGTCGACGATACTATTCCTTCTGGTAGAAGCTGCGCTGGTATGGTTTGTCCTTTTTGTTATGAAGAAGATAAGTGTTCATTTGTACGATCACTACAAGGAACTCCTGGCCCTGGTCATTATTAACAGCGCAGTTCTTGGAATTATTCTGAACAATGTGGAAGTTGGTTATAGTTTTATCCGAAGCACTGTTTTCAGTATTTTTGGCGGTGTAGGCTTTGGAATTGCCATGATCCTGATGGCAGGAGTAAGAGAAAAAATCAAATATAACGATATCCCGGGACCATTTGAAGGGGTACCGATCCTTTTAGTAACAGCCGGCTTGATGTCGATTGCCTTTTATGGGTTTACCGGATTGTTATTATAAAACTTGAGAAATAAGAAGGCTTTTAGTATAATTATTTGGCATGTTTTTGAAATAAGTACGATTGGAAACATGCCCGGAGGAATAAAATGAACATTCTTGCATGTCTGACACCGAAAAGCGATGTCGATTATGTTACGGATGAAGCTACTTTATTTAAAGTATTGCAAACGATGGAACACCGGAATTTTTCCGCGATCCCGATCATTGATAAAAAAGGAAGATACATTGGAACGATCACATCAGGTGATATTCTGGGATGTATCAAAGAAAACTTTAATTTATCCGTAAAAGACTCAGCTAAGTTCCCTGTTCGTAATGTTAGAAGGACAAGGGATTATAAAGCAATTGGAGTTCATGCTGGATTCGAAGAAATCCTGGACAAAGCTGTAAATCAGAATTTTGTACCGGTCGTGGATGATGAAGAAATATTTGTCGGGATCCTGACCAGAAAAGAAATCATGAAATGGATGCATGAGGAATATACACGCGAGCATCCGGAGGGAGGAAAATAAGTGTCACAAAATGTATATGATGTTTTAGCCGAAAGAGGATTTATCGCGCAGTGTACACATCCGGAAGAACTGCGGGATCTGCTCGGCAGAGAAAAAGTAAAGTTTTATATCGGGTTTGATGCAACTGCGGATTCTCTGACTGCCGGTCATTTCCTGACGATCATGGCGATGATCCATATGCAGAAAGCCGGTCATATTCCGGTCGCATTAATGGGCGGCGGAACAACGATGGTTGGTGACCCATCCGGGAAAAGCGATATGCGTAAAATGATGACCAAAGAGACGATCGACCACAATGTGGAACGCTTTAAAGAACAGATCAGTCATTTTCTGGATACTTCTGAAGGAAAGATGATCTTTTCCAATAATGCGGATTGGCTTTTGAGTTTGAACTACGTGGAATTCCTGCGTGAAGTTGGTGTGCATTTTTCTGTTAACCGTATGCTGACAGCAGAATGCTACAAGCAGAGAATGGAGAAAGGTCTTACCTTCTTCGAGTTTAACTATATGATCATGCAGTCCTACGACTTCCTGAAACTGAATCAGATGTATGACGTTTGTCTGCAGATGGGCGGCGATGATCAGTGGTCTAATATCATCGGCGGTGTTGAACTGATCCGCAGAAAAGAGCAGAAACCGGCTTACGGTCTGACCTTTACGTTACTGACGACCTCTGAAGGCATTAAGATGGGTAAGACTGTTAATGGCGCATTATGGTTAGATCCGGAAAAGACCAGCCCATACGAGTTCTATCAGTATTGGAGAAATATTGAGGACGTAAAAGTAGAGCAGTGTCTTGGACTGCTGACATTCCTGCCGATGGACGAAGTCAGAAGACTTGGTGCGCTGGAGGGTGCCCAAATCAATAAAGCAAAAGAAGTTCTGGCATTTGAAGTCACAAAAATCGTTCATGGTGAAGAAGAGGCCATTAAGGCACAGAACGCAGCCAGAGAAGTATTTGCCGGCTCTGGTATGAGTGAACACATGCCAAGTTATGAATATACAAAGGAAGCATTTGCTGCCGCGGATGTCATCCAGGCTCTTGTAGACACAGGCCTGGCAGGGACCCGTTCTGACGGCAGACGTCTGATTGAAGGTGGCGGAGTTCTGGTCAATGATGAAAAAGTCACAGAAGTGAAACGCACACTTTCCGACAATGATCTTACAGATGGAGCGCTTGTTCTGAAAAAAGGAAAGAAAAAAGCAGTTAAGATCATTGTGAAATAATCAATCAAGGCGGCACCGCATGTGCCGCCTTATTTCAGAAAAAGCATATTATTAGTTGGAGGCATATCATGCATAAATCATATGGAGTAAATGAATTAAGACAAATGTTCCTGGATTTCTTTGAGAGCAAGGGACACTTAGTCATGAAGAGTTTTTCACTGGTACCGCATAATGACAAGAGTCTGCTTTTGATCAATGCCGGTATGGCACCATTAAAACCGTATTTCACCGGACAGGAGATTCCACCGCGCAGAAGAGTTGCTACCTGCCAGAAATGTATCCGTACCGGTGATATTGAAAACGTAGGAAAGACAGCCCGCCATGGTACATTTTTTGAAATGCTGGGTAATTTCTCCTTTGGAGATTATTTTAAAGAAGAAGCATTGCAGTGGACCTGGGAATTCCTGACGGAATGGGTTGGACTGGAGCCGGATCGTCTTTATCCATCTGTCTATCTGGATGATGACGAGGCATTTAATATTTGGAATAAAGTGATCGGTATTCCGGCAGAGCGAATCTCCCGTTTTGGCAAAGAAGACAATTTCTGGGAGCATGGCGCTGGTCCTTGCGGACCTTGCAGCGAGGTCTATTATGACAGAGGCGAGGAATATGGATGCGGAAAACCAGACTGCAAAGTAGGCTGTGACTGTGACCGTTATATGGAAGTCTGGAATGATGTGTTTACACAGTTTGACGGTGACGGCAAGGGCGGCTATGTAGAACTGGAGAATAAGAACATTGACACAGGAATGGGCTTAGAGCGTCTTGCTGTTGTTTCCCAGGGCGTTGATTCCATTTTTGATGTAGATACGATCTGTGCGATCCGTGACAAAGTCTGTGAGGCTGCTGGCGTGATCTATCATACAGATGAGAAAAAAGACATCTCCATCCGATTGATCACAGACCATATTCGCAGTGCTACCTTTATGATTTCTGATGGTATTAACGCTTCCAATGAAGGAAGAGGCTATGTCCTTAGACGACTGATCCGAAGAGCTGCACGTCATATCCGTATGCTGGGGATCGCTGATCATTTTATGCCGATCCTGAGCGAGACCGTTATTGAATGTTCAAAAGATGCTTATCCGGAACTGGAAGAGAAGAAGGCTATGATCCTTAAGACACTGGCTAATGAAGAAGACCGGTTCTATAAAACACTGGATCAGGGCATGAAAAAACTGAACGAAATGATCGAGAGTGCAAAAGCAGATGGAAAGACAGAACTTTCCGGAAGTGATGCATTCCGTTTATATGATACCTATGGATTCCCGCTCGATCTGACAAGCGACGTACTGGAAGATTCCGGTATGACAGTAGATGTCGATGGCTTTGAAAAAGAAATGGAGATTCAGAGAGAGACAGCCAGAAGCGCCAGAGCTACGACCAATTACATGGGTGCGGACGCAACTGTTTATGAAGAGCTTCCATTAACTCTGACAACGGAATTTACCGGATATGATGTTCTGCAAGATGAATCGGTCATCACTGCTTTGACTTCTGAAGATGCAGTAGTCGAAACACTTGCAGAGGGAGATATGGGTACGATCATTACGGCCAAGACTCCGTTTTATGCTACCAAGGGTGGACAGGAAGCGGATAAAGGTGTGATCAAAACCGACAGCAGTGAGTTTCTTGTTAAAGATGTCATTGCACTTGCTAACGGAGTGACGGGTCATGTCGGAGTTGTATCGAAAGGTCAGTTTGTGGTCGGTGATGCGGTAAGACTGGAAACAGATACCGTGATCCGTAAAAATACAGCAAAGAATCACAGCGCAACACACCTGCTGCAGGCAGCCTTAAGAAAAGTATTGGGCAGTCATGTGGAGCAGGCGGGATCTCACGTAACAGATACGGAACTGCGATTTGACTTTACACATTTCTCTGCAATGACGGCAGAAGAGATCAAAGAAGTGGAACAGATCGTTAACGATAAGATCGCAGAGGGAATTGCAGTTCATACGGATGTTATGGATATTGACGAAGCCAAAAAGAGCGGTGCAATGGCTCTCTTTGGTGAAAAATACGGCGATAAAGTTCGTGTGGTCAAGATGGGTGAGTTTTCCAAGGAATTGTGCGGCGGAACTCATGTCGATAATACATCTGTTATCGGAAACTTTAAGATCATTTCTGAGGGCAGTGTAGCCTCCGGTGTACGCAGAATTACTGCTATTACAGGACAGCAGGTGCTTCGGTATTACGCTAAGATGGAAGAACAGTTCCATCAGGCTGCTTTGAAAGCAAAAGCAGAGCCGGAGCAGCTTGTGAAAAAGATTGAAGATATGCAGACACAGATCCGTGACCTTCAGGCAGAGATCGCTAAGATCAAGAGTGCTTCTGCAAAAGATGCTTTAGGTGATATTGAGGCAGAAGTTGTCAATGGTATGAATCTGGTTACACGCAAACTGGAAGGTGTCGATATGAATCAGCTGCGTGAACTAGGCGATCAGATCAAAGAGAAGATCGGAGAAGGAGTTGTAGCTTTGGCATCTGTCGTAGACGGCAAAGTGAACCTGATCGTAACGGTAACACAAGGGGCGATGGATAAAGGCGCTCATGCCGGAAATATTATTAAAGCAATCGCTCCAATTGTTGGCGGAGGAGGCGGCGGTCGTCCGAATATGGCTCAGGCCGGCGGCAAGAATCCTGCTGGAATCGAAGAAGCGTTAGAGAAAGTCAAAACACTTCTGTAAATATGTTAGGTCGTAAAAGAAACTGGTATTTTAACGGATGGGAGAGCCGAAAAGAGATGTCTTCCTCCGGGAGGGTAAGGACGGTCTGGACATATAATGATGATTACTATGCGTTTGACCTGTCCCCAAAAGCCTTCCGGCTTTTAAAGATCTGCTTTATTGCCGTACCGGCATTGATCGTGCTTCTTTGGATCTTCTTTTCTCTGGTCAAAAGTATCGGGAGAGACACGGTTTTATATGTTGGTGCATTCTGGTATGTCAGTGTGATCCCGATGATCTATATGGTCATGGGAGCTGCAGGTGCATTTAAGCTGCAACCGGAAATGACATATCGGGATATTTACGCCTGCTATCGAAGGATCAAAGTAGCAAGCTGGATCCTGCCGGTTTTGTTTTTACTTTCTATTATTGGTAATGTTGTCTTTTTGATCATCTATAAAGAGTACTTTTCTATTCAAACGGAATTGCTATGGATGATCGGAGCATTTGTTTTGTTTCTGCTTTCCCTGTTTCTGTTTATTGTGCAGGTGAAAGTGAAGAATAAGATCAAAGTTGTAAAGAAAAAAACAGAAGAAGAGTGATAAGAAGAGCGGAAAAACCGCTCTTCTTGCGTAATACTTTTGTAATAGTTTTTTAACTTATTATCAATGTTTATTTGCTAAAATTCTTAACATATAATAAAAAGGTACTTTTTAGTTTTATTTGGAGAGACCGTAATGCGTTGTAAAGAATGCGGAATTGAAGTCGACAATTTGGAAGTATTTTGTCCGAATTGTGGAGCACCTTTACGGATGACTGCTGATTATGATTTTATCCAGGCAGAAATCGGAGGTAAGGTCGATCAATTCTTAAATGATAAAGATTTCTATCCTTCTGAATCCAATAAGCCGGTAAGAAAAACGGCAGAGAATCAGGAAGCAGAAAAAACAGTGGTTGTCAGCAAAAAAGACAGCCGTTCCGAATCGGTTCCTGAATTGACCATTATCGGGGAAAAACCGCGTCACGAAAGCGAAAATGGTGATACGATCGCGATCACGAAAGCCATTTACGGGAAAGACACGGTCTTTTCTGTTGACGGAACACAGATCTACGATGATCTTTCTGATGATGAAGATGAAGATGACTATGAAGATGATCAGGAAGAACTGACAGAACAGGATGGAAAACAAACTGGAAAGAATGAGAACGGAAGACGTTCTGACCGCGATCTTTCCCGTATCAGAGCACGTGCAAAAGAACGGAAACGGAAAAAGAGAAAACGGATCATTCTGTTCTCGATCATTGGTGCTGTTGTCCTGATTGCGGCAATTGGTATTATTATTGGCGTTACAGGCAAAAAGAAACAAGAAGAATCTGACAAGGATGCCCCTGATGTGATCACATCAAATGTGGAAGAAGGCGGAACATATTCCACGCCTTTTGATCTTACCATAATGTCAGATCAGAATAATAAAATGTATTACACATTGGATGGGAATGAGCCGAACAGACAGTCCGTTCCTTACGGCCAGCCTATCCGGTTTACAAATGAAGACCTTAACGGAGATTACATGGATATCACATTAAAAGTGGTTTCTTATTCTCCGAATGCTCCTATCATTAAAGGCAAGTCAACGTTCCATTTTACACTCGTACGTTCTGAGATCACGCCTCCTTATATGGAACCGGACAGCGGAGATTATTGGGAAGCGGAATATATCTATATTTACGGGCCGGAAGGTGCTGACATTTATTATACGTATGACGGATCTACGCCATCCAAGAACTCTACGCTTTATACAGGACCAATCCAGATGAAACGCGGGAATTATGTTCTCAACGCGATCGCTATAGATAAAAGCGGAGTAAAAAGTGAAGTGGCGTCTTATGTTTATAATCTGATCGTTGAACCACAGGTTTCCGAAGACTACGCCTTTGAGGTCGTTTTATATGATCTTTTGGAGGAAGGTTTGATCGAAGATGATAAACCAGATGACAGCGGACAGTATAAGGTTCCGGGCGGCGGCATCCGCAGGATCAATCGTGGAGGAACCACGATCATAGAGAATGAATGCTATTACGTGATCCAGGTAGATTATCTGAATGACGGTCAGAATGTTCAGGCAACAACGTATTACGGCATTAACGATCAGACAGGAGAACTGTACAGACTGAATCGGTCATCTGCCAACACCTTTTCCTTTGGATAATGATCAGAATCGTTGCTGTCGGGAAAATCAAAGAGAACTTTTTTACACAGGCCATTGATGAGTATTCGAAAAGGCTGAGTGGTTACTATAAATTGCAGATTGTTGAAGTCGCAGATGAAAAATGCGATGACAAGACGTTGGAAAAGGAAGCAGACAAGATTCTGCGTCATTTGAAGGAAACAGACTATGTAATTGCTCTGGCCATAAAAGGTCTGAAGTTTTCTTCCGAAGGGTTTGCGGAGAAGATCCGTCAGCTGGAATTAGAAGGGAAGAGCAATATTACATTTGTGATCGGCGGTTCCTTGGGACTGTCTAAGCGTGTCATAGACCGTGCGGATTTAAAAATCAGTTTTTCTGATATGACGTTTCCTCACCAGCTCATGAGGGTCATTCTTTTAGAACAGATTTACAGAGCCTGTAAGATCAATCGGAATGAGCCTTATCACAAATAGTTCACTTTACTTTCCCCTTGCCGGGATGTAAAATGACTATGCTTTTTTATTGCGGAGGTAATGAAAATGGATTCATTGAAAATTTACGAAGCAGAAAACATCGGTGAAGTCCGGGTTTCGGAAGATGTGATCGCAATTATTGCAGGTCTGGCTGCTACAGAAGTGGAAGGTGTTCATTCTATGGCAGGAGGCATCACAAATGAGATCGTAGCAAAGCTTGGCCGCAAAAACCTGGCAGCTGGTGTTAATGTAAGCTGTGTGGAACATGTGGTTCAAGTGACATTAAGTCTGGTCATAGAAGTCGGGTTTAATATTCCGGAAGTGTGCAGGATCGTACAGGAACGAGTCAAAACGGCAATTGAGAATATGACTGGTCTGACGGTCGACACGGTAGACATCAAGATCGCGAATGTGAACATTGACAACTGATAATGAAAAATCATTAAAAGGGTGTCATTTCGATACCCTTTTTCTTTTAAGGAAATCAATTATGAAAATAGACAGAAGGACACAGTTACGGGAAGCAGCTTTTTTACTATTATTTCGTCTTGACTTCTATTCCAGACAGGATATGCCGGAACAGATAAAAGATTTTTTTGAAGGGGAAGACGCTTTCACAGAAGAAGAGAAGCAGGCTGTTGCTAATAAGGTGCTTGCTATTTGTGAATTGTCAGACGAGATCGATGATCTTTTAAACCGTATCAGTGTCGGCTGGAAGGTAAAAAGAATGTCGCGCGTGGATCTGACGATCCTGCGTCTTGCTTGTTATGAGATTCAATATGATGATAACGTACCGGTTTCTACCGCTATAAACGAAGCAGTAGAACTGGCAAAGAGCTATGGGGAGGAGAACAGCCCTTCCTTTGTTAACGGCATTTTAGCTAAGGTCGTTAAAAATGAGCAGTAAGACGAATATCTATACCGTAAAACAGGTCAACTCTTATATAAAAGGTCTTCTGGAGGATGATTTTATCCTGCGGAATATTTTTGTACGCGGAGAATTGTCGAACTGTAAATATCATTCTACCGGGAATGTATATTTTTCCCTGAAAGATGAGTCCGGCGTGATTCCGGGTGTTATGTGGAAAAACGATGTAAGAGCATTGTCATTTCGCCTGGAAGATGGAATGCAGGTCGTGGTTCAGGGAAATATATCCGTTTATGAAGCGGGCGGACGCTATCAGATTTATGCGAAAGGGATCCAGGAAGCAGGAAAAGGCGATCTGGCTGCCCGGTTTGAGGAACTGAAAAAGAAATTAATGGAAATGGGGTACTTTTCCGAAGAGTACAAAAAAACGGTTCCTCGTTTCTCCCAAAAGATTGGTGTTGTCACTGCAGAAACGGGTGCGGTGATCCGTGATATATACAATGTGGCCAGCCGGAGAAATCCTTACTGCCAGATCCTTTTGTATCCGGCTAAAGTTCAGGGAGAAGGCGCGGCAGAGAGCATCGCAGCCGGCATCCATTACCTGGATCAAACGGATGTGGACGTGATCATTATCGGTCGTGGCGGCGGATCTGCAGAAGATCTTTGGGCTTTTAACGAGGAGATCGTTGCGCAGGCAATTTTTCAATGTTCCAAGCCGGTTATCTCTGCAGTTGGTCATGAGACAGATTTTACGATAGCAGATTTCACCGCAGATTTAAGAGCACCGACACCAAGCGCTGCTGCCGAGCTCGCAGTATTTGATCTGGCCTTGTTTGAAAAAGAACTGGCAGACTATCAATATTCGTTTTATCGTTCGTTGTCCAATAAGATTGACAAGGTAAAACATTTGACAAAGCAGTACGGTCTGAAGATTGAAACATTATCCCCTCAGAACCAGCTGCTGCAAAAAAGTCAGCTTTTGACAGATCTGGCTGACCGGTTGGAGGACGAAATGGATAAAGTCCTGAGAAAATCACGTGAAGCGCTGACTGTCCGCTCAGAGCATTTGCTTGGTCTTTCTCCGTTAAAAAGACTTTCTGAAGGGTATGCTTTTGTAACTGATAAAGAAGAGCGGTCACTGCGCAGTATTAAGCAGATTGCCCCGGATGATCCAATCAATTTGTATGTAGCAGATGGCGTTGCACAGGCCAGAGTGATTTCAACAAAAGAGGTTCAGTATGAATGAAGAAACAAAAATCAATGAGGAAATGTCATTGGAAGAAGCCTTTGAAGAATTGGACGGCTTGATCGAAAAAATGGAAACATCACAGCTTCCTTTAGAAGAGACTTTCCGCCTTTATAAACAGGGGCTTTCTCTTGTTGAGTTCTGCAATCGAAAGATTGAAAAAGTGGAATGTGACATCAAGAAAGTGACAGAATAATGAATAAACAAGCCCTGTTGAAGAAAACAGAACAAATAAATACGGTGATAGAGGCTTTTCTGCCGAAAGAAGGAGAGTATGATCAATTGATCGTTAATGCCATGAATTACTCTGTTTTGGCAGGAGGTAAGCGTCTTCGCCCGTTAATGATGCAGACGGCTTTTCATGTGTTTGCGAATGACACAGAAGAGCCGGAGATTTTACATCGGTTTATGGCTGCCATCGAATGCATTCATACCTATTCCTTGTGCCATGATGATCTTCCGGCAATGGATAATGATATGTACCGCAGAGGGAATCTGACCACTCATGCCAAATATGGTGAAGCCTTTGGCATTCTTGCAGGCGATGGCCTTCTTAATTATGCATTTGAATTGATCGCAGAAGGGATGCTGCAAGAGGATACTGCAGCTCTTGCGAAAGAGGTACGCGCTTTCTGCGTTTTAGCAGAAAAGGCAGGTTATAGGGGAATGGTCGGAGGCCAGTCCCTGGATGTTTTTCTGGATCAGACGCAGGATGCAGATACAAAACAGGAACAGCTGGAGTATATTTACCGTACCAAGACGTCTGCTTTGTTAGAGGCATCCTTTATGATCGGAGCAATCCTGGCAGGAGCTTCTGAGCAGGAGATATCCATCTTAGAAGATGTTGCAGGCAAAACCGGTTTTGCATTCCAGATTCAGGATGATATTCTGGATCTGACCGGTGACGAAGAAGTAATTGGAAAACCAATTCACAGTGATGAAAAGAATGGTAAAAAGACATTTGTTTCATTTGCTGGATTGGAGCAGGCAAAAAAAGCAGTGGAAGAGTATTCCCTGGATGCTATCCGCTTATTGGATGAAATTCCATATCCGACCGATGAAATGAAAGAGTTGATCACATACTTAATGGACAGAGATAACTAATATGATTTTAGATAGAATTCAAAAACCAAACGATATAAAGAATATAAAACCGGAAGAATATGAAGAATTAGCCCGTGAGATCAGACGGTTTCTGGTGGATAAAGTCAGTAAGACCGGAGGTCATCTGGCATCCAATCTGGGTGCTGTTGAGCTGACCATGGCTCTGCATATTTGTCTGGACCTGCCAAAGGATAAGATCGTATGGGATGTAGGACATCAGTCTTATGTCCATAAGATCCTTACCGGAAGAAAAGATGCGTTTGACACCCTGCGTCAGTACCGGGGACTGAGCGGCTTTCCAAAACGCAGGGAAAGCGAATATGATACATTTAATACCGGACATTCCTCTACCAGTATCAGTGCGGCATTAGGTCTGGTTGTTTCAGATGAACTGAACAACGGAAATGATTCCACGGTCGTTGCTGTAATTGGTGATGGCGCTATGACGGGAGGCCTGGCGCAGGAAGCAATCAATAATGCGTCAAAATTAAAAAGAAATTTTATCATCATTCTGAATGATAACAATATGTCTATTTCCCGGAATGTCGGAGGCCTTTCTACCTATTTATCGAATGCACGTGCCGGAGAGACTTATATCGAATTGAAGTCCGGTGTACAGAGGACGCTGGAAAAGATTCCTGGGGCCGGCGAAAAGATCGTTCGCAGTATCAAACGGACCAAGCACAGTATTAAGCAGCTGCTTGTTCCGGGCATGCTTTTTGAAAATATGGGGATCACGTATTTAGGGCCGGTTGACGGACATAATACAACGGCACTGATCCGTATCATTCAGGAGGCTAAGAATATTGATCATGCTGTTCTGATCCATGTATGTACAAAGAAAGGGAAAGGGTATGGTCCGGCAATGGAGAATCCATCTCTGTTCCACGGCATCGGACCATTTAATCCAAGAACCGGTCTTCCGAACAATCTGAACGCTCCGCAGTCCTATACAGATGTATTTGCAGAAGCAATCTGCAGAGAAGCGGGGAAGAATGACAAGATCGTTGCGATTACTGCGGCGATGGAAGACGGAACCGGCCTGGCTAAATTTCAGGAGAAGTTCCCAAAAAGGTTTTTCGATGTTGGCATTGCAGAATCCCATGCAACTACTTTTGCTGCCGGATTAGCAGTCGGAGGCTTAAAACCTTTTGTGGCTATCTATTCTTCTTTCCTGCAAAGAGCGTTTGACCAGATCCTTCATGATGTTTGTATTCAAAGCCTTCCGGTTGTTTTTTGCGTCGATCGTGCAGGTCTTGTGGGAAACGATGGGGAAACACATCAGGGAACATTTGATATTTCCTATTTATCCATCATTCCGAACATGAATATTCTTGTTCCGAAAAATGCGTGGGAACTGGATGCAGCAATTACATTTGCAGCAACTTTCCCGGCACCTTTGGCGATTCGTTATCCTAGGGGAAAGGCATATACGGGTCTGTCTGAATTCCGTGAGCCAATCTGTTTTGGTAAAAGTGAGATCATATATAAGGAACGTGATATAGCGATTCTTGCAGTTGGAAGTATGGTAGAGTCTGCTGTCAAGATCAGGGATGAACTGAAGCAGAAGGGGAAGAACGTATCTTTGGTTAACGCACGTTTTGTAAAACCATTAGATGAAGAAATGCTGGATCAGCTTGCCCAGACACATTCTGTTATCATCACAATGGAAGAAAACGTTATCAACGGCGGGTATGGCATGGCTGTATTACGTTATTACAATACGCGTCATACAAATGTAAAAGTGATCAATTTTGCGGTTCCGAATTCTTATGTGGAACAAGGAAGCAGAGATGATCAATTGAAAGAATGCGGACTTGATCTGGAATCTATCCTTAAAAGACTGGAAACGGAATTGATATGAAAAAGAGACTGGATGAACTAGTCTGCGAACAGAATCCTGAATTATCAAAAACTGCTGCACAGCGCATCATCATGAGCGGTGTTGTTTACGTACAGCAGCAAAAGGAAACGAAGCCGGGCAGTATGTTTCTGGATGATACACAAGTTGAGATCCGGGGAGGCAGCATCAAATATGTCAGCCGGGGAGGATTAAAACTGGAAAAAGCTATGGAAGTGTTTTCCTGCGACCTGAAAGGAAAGGTCTGCATGGACATTGGTTCTTCTACCGGCGGCTTTACCGATTGTATGCTGCAAAACGGAGCAGTGAAAGTATATGCTGTCGATGTAGGAAAAGGGCAGCTCCATTATAAACTCCGTCAGGATGAACGAGTCGTTGTGATGGAAAAAACGAATATTCGTTATGTAACTCCTGACATGATAGCTGAGCCGATTCAGTTTGCCAGTGTGGATGTATCCTTTATTTCTCTGACATTAGTGATTCCGGCCGCGTTGCCGCTTTTAGATGATAATAAAAATCTGGTCATGCTGATCAAACCACAGTTTGAAGCCGGGAAAGAAAAAGTTGGGAAAAAGGGTGTTGTCCGTGATCCGAAGACCCATGAAGAAGTAATCGAAAAGATCGTCAGGTTTTCTGAGGAGAAGGGTCTGCAAGTAGAAGGTCTGACGTTTTCTCCGGTAAGAGGACCGGAAGGAAATATAGAATACCTGATCCGTGTCAGCAAAAAAGAGGATTTAATCCCATTTGAAGATGACAAAATTAAAGAAGTCGTGAAAGAGGCGCACGAGGTACTGGATAAATGAAAAACTTTTATATGGTAACAAATACCTTTAAAGATCCAAACAGGGAGTACTCTGGGAAAATCTGCTCTTTTCTGGAGCAGCACGGCATGCATTGTTCTGGGAATATGTATTCTAAGGAAATCGTAGATCAGGGATATCTGTATGCTGATCCTGCACAGGTACCGGCAGATACAGAACTGATCATTGTGATTGGCGGCGATGGTACCTTTATTCATACGGCGAAAGATCTGATCGATCTGCAGGTTCCGATCATTGGCATTAATATGGGAAATCTTGGATATCTGACAGAAATAGATGCTAATCACTATGAAAATGACCTGGAGCAGCTGGCGGAGGGAAATTATCATGTGGAAGACCGTATGCTGATCGATGGGGAGATCCTTCGTGATGGTCAGGTGATCAACCGAGATATTGCATTAAACGACGTTGTATTAAATCGCAGCCAGACGTTAGGGATCATAGACTATGAAGTTCGCGTTAATCAGAAGTTTTTAAACAGGTACAGCGCGGACGGCATCATCTTATCCACACCGACCGGATCTACCGGCTATAACCTTTCTGCCGGAGGACCAGTCGTCTATCCAAGTGCAGAGATCATCTTAGCGACACCGATCTGTGCCCATACATTGAATTCCAGAACGATCGTTTTCTCTGCAGATGCTGAGATTGAAGTGGTCGTGAAAGGAAGGTCTTCGGAACGAAATCAGCAGAAGATCGTATCTTTTGACGGACAGAGTGAGATCGTATTAGAAAATGAAGATGTGATCCGTGTACGGAAATCTGATAAGATCACAAAGATCCTGCGTTTGGATGATATCAGCTTTGTTGAACACCTGGGAAAGAAAATGAGGTAAACATGAAGAAACCAGTCGTACTGATGATATTGGATGGCTTTGGTCTCAGTGAGGAGACCAGGGGAAATGCAATTGCTGCGGCCAAAACACCGATCATAGACGGATTGATGAAGGAATACCCTTTTGTAAAAGGCTACGCCAGCGGTCTGGCAGTTGGTCTTCCGGATGGCCAGATGGGAAATTCCGAGGTAGGCCATCTGAATATGGGAGCGGGAAGGGTCGTATATCAGGACCTCACCAGGATCACCAAATCCATTGAAGACGGTGACTTTTTTGAAAAGGAAGAATTGCTTGAGGCTATTGAAAACTGCAAATCACATGGTTCTGATCTGCATCTTTACGGATTGATGTCTGATGGAGGTGTGCACAGTGATATCCGGCATCTGTATGCCTTATTGAAACTTTGCAGACAGAAAGAACTGGACAGAGTTTATATTCATTGCTTTATGGATGGAAGAGATACCTCTCCTACATCCGGAATTGATTATATTCGTGAACTGATAAAGGAAACCGAAACCATCGGCGTTGGACAGATTGCTTCTATCTGCGGAAGATATTACGCCATGGACAGGGATAACAGATGGGAAAGAGTAGAAAAAGCTTATCGCAGTCTTGTCTTTGGTGAGGGAATCCGGGAAGAAGATCCTATCCTTGCTATGCAGCATTCCTATGACAGGGAGATCACGGATGAGTTTATCGAACCGGTCGTGATCGAAAAAGACGGGAAACCACTTTCTTTGATAAAAGCAAATGATTCTGTAATTTTCTTTAATTTCCGTCCGGACCGGGCAAGAGAGATCAGCCGTACTTTTTGCTGTGACGATTTTGATGGATTTGACAGAGGTGCGCGTTTCCCTGTTTGTTATGTTTGTTTCACGGATTACGATAAGACAATTCCAAATAAATCCGTTGTTTTTAAAGAAGAGGAAATCGTAAATACCTTTGGAGCTTATATTGCATCTCATAATCTGAGGCAGGCAAGGATTGCGGAAACCGAAAAATACGCACATGTAACATTTTTCTTTAACGGAGGTGTGGAACAGCCAAATCCGTTGGAAGACCGTTTTCTGATCCCTTCCCCGAAAGTGGCTACATATGATCTGCAGCCGGAAATGAGTGCGTATGAAGTGTGTGATACTCTGACGGGAAAAATCCGTTCCGGAGAATACGACTGCATTATTATTAATTTCGCTAATCCGGATATGGTTGGACATACAGGCATAATGCCCGCCGTGGTTAAGGCTATTGAAACAATAGACTCCTGTGTGGGGAAAGTTGTAGAGGCGATCAAAGAAACGGACGGTGTTCTTTTCCTTTGTGCCGATCACGGCAATGCAGAAGAACTGATCAATCTGGAAACGAATGAACCATGGACGGCGCATACTACAAATCCTGTCCCGTTTATATTGATCAATGGGCCGAAAGGGGCTGCCCTGCGGGAAAACGGGAAGCTTTGCGATATTGCCCCGACCCTGTTAGAATTATTAGGATTAGAACAGCCGGCAGAGATGACCGGAAAAAGTTTACTGATTTCATCATCAGATTGACGTTAGGAGGATGAACAGATTGGATAACAGACAAAACAGACGCCCTGAAAGCACAAACCGAAGACCAGCACAGAGCGCTCCGCGCAGGACAAACGGAAATCAAGCCAGAAGGCCATCTCCGGAAGCTGTCAGAAGAGCACAGGAAAGAGAAAAGAGAAGAAAACAGGCTCGCCTGCTGCGTATTCTTGCTATCGTGCTGTGCGTGATCGTTATTGCCATTGTGGTTGTCATAGCGGTCTCCTGCAGCAAAAAGAAAAACAGAGGAAGTGATGAGCCGGTGGTTCAGCCTACCACAGAAGAAGTTGTTACGCTGCCGGAAAAATCAACGGTGGAACTGATCGCGGTTGGTGATGTGCTGATGCATACACCTCTATTAAACTATGCAGATAATGGTGATGGAACATATGACTTCAACAGTATTTTTGCTGTTATGAAAGATGATATTTCCCGCGCCGATATAGCAGTCTGCAATCAGGAAACCCCGGTCGATCCGTATTCAGACCCTGACGGAGGCATCCATTTTATTTTCAATACGCCTACAGAAATTGTTGACGCAGAGATCAATGCAGGGTTTGATGTCGCAACGCAGAGCTCTAACCATACTTATGACATGGGATCGGAAGGCGTGATCAATACCGTTAATTATTGGAGAAGCAGAGCAGATCAGATCAAAATGATCGGAGCAAATGCTTCACAGGAAGACCGGGATACGATCTTTGTATATGAAAAGAATGGCATTAAAATTGCAATGCTGAACTACACGTATGGTCTGAATGGCTTTGAGATGCCTTATGACATGCAGTATCTGGTCACCCTGATCGATGATGAAAACTATGATCTGATCGTTTCAGATATCAAACGAGCAAAAGAAATGGCTGATTTTGTTATCGTATTCCCGCACTGGGGCACAGAAGATCTGGTTGGAGACATCACGGATTTCCAGGATTACTGGGGGAAAGTCTTTACCGAAGCTGGTGCAGACCTGATCATAGGTACACATCCGCATGTTTGTGAGAAGATCGAATGGATCACTGCTGATAACGGTAATCGTGCACTTTGCTATTACTCGATCGGCAACTATGCGTCCAATCAGCAGGAAACACCGGAAGTATTAGGCGGTATGGCAAAGGTTCGGATCGTGAAAGAAAACGGCAGTACCTATATTGATGAAAGTGCAACCGGCGTTGTTCCGGTCGTCACACACAATATCCCAATGGGTGGATTTACGCAGAATGTAGTTTGCTATAAACTGCAGGATTATTCTGAAGCATTAGCGGAAGAACATGATATTTATGTCAATGGCAGGGACTATTTCAATTATGACCGCTTAAATGAACTGGCAAATGAGATCTTCGGTTCCTGGATCATTCAATATTAATTATGGACAATAGAAACAATCGGAAAAGAAGCAGCACAAATAGGAGTTCTTCCAACAGAAGCAGGCAGGCAGCTATAGCCAGACGTAAGAAACAAAGACAGCGTCTGATCATCCGGATCATTACGGTCCTGGTTGCAGTAGCTTTGATCGCAACTTTTGTGTTGGGAGCGATTTCATGCAATCACAAGAAAAAGAATGAACCGCAGCCGGAAACAGAAAATGTGACGACAGAAGCTATTTCCCAGGAAGATGGGAAGAAACAAGTCACTTTAGCTGCAGTCGGCGATATTATTGCGCATGATACTATTTTAAATCTGGCCGAAACAGGGAATGGGTATGATTTTTCCTCTCTGTTTGCCTTATTGAAAAATGATATCTCTTCCGTGGATCTGGCGATTGCCAATGTGGAGACACCATTAGGCGGCGGTCCTTATACCGGTTATCCGAGTTTTAATACGCCGGATGAAATGGGACTGGCGGTGATCGATGCAGGATTTGATGTTGCGCTGCAGGCATCGAATCATTCTATGGATTCCGGGACGGACGGAATCAGGCATGCCATCCGTTTCTGGAAGAGCCATGCGGATCAGATTTTAATGGTGGGTCTGCACGATTCTGCGGAAGAAGAGTCACAAATACCGATCATTACTGTAAATGGCATTTCTATTGCAGTATTAAACTATACTTATGGATTGAACGGATATGAACTTCCTTATGAGGAAGATTATCTGATCACACTAATGAATGACGGAACAAGGGACTTTATCAGAGATCAGGTAGAAAGAGCTTCTTCCCAGGCAGATTTTGTTATTGTCTGTCCGCATTGGGGAGAAGAAAACCGGGTCGGTGAGCCAACCTATGAGCAGGAAGACTGGGCAATGCTGTTCACAGAGGCTGGTGCAGATCTGATCCTCGGGACGCATCCGCATGTTATTGAAGATATTGAATGGATCACAGCCGATAACGGTAACAAGGCACTTTGTTATTATTCTTTAGGGAACTTCGTTTCTAATCAGCAGTATACAGATCTGGTATTGGGCGGCATGGCGTATCTTGTAATTGAACAGGATGATCAGGGGACACATATCAAGGAAGACAGTGCGAAAGTGATCCCAGTTGTTACACATAATGATAAAACAGGTGACCCGGTTGTTATCCAGACATATTATCTGGCAGATTACACACAGGATCTGGCAGATGTCCATGATACGTATTTATCCTTTGACGGAGACTTTTCTGTATCACTGCTCGAACAGAAAGCAGGTAGTGTTTTCGGTTCATGGATGATCGATCGGATCCCGCATTAGAATAAGTAAAAACCCGTATTTTATCCTTGCCTTTGAGGGTTTTTTATGTTATTATTTCTCGCAGTTGTTAATTAGATGGAGGTTATGTTTTGTTTTACTTGATTGCAACAATTATAGTTACTATAGCGAGTGTTATTTTGATCATTGCGGTCTGCCTGCAGGAAGGTAAATCCGCAGGGCTTTCCGGTTCTATCAGCGGTGGTTCTGAAACATACTGGAGCAGGAATAAAGGCCGGTCCAAGGAAGGTAGGCTGGAAAAGATCACGATCATCATGATGGTTATCTTCTTCGTAGCGGCCATACTGCTGAACGTGGGGCTCTTCACAAAATTTTGATCAATTACAACACTCTCACATGAGAGTGTTTTTTTGAAATATGGAAAACATAAAACTGATCGCAAACAACAAAAAAGCATATCACGACTACTTTGTGGAAGATACTTATGAAGCGGGGATCTCTCTGAAAGGAACGGAGGTCAAATCCCTGCGGATGGGGAAATGCAACATTAAAGAAGCATTTATCAAGGATCGAAACGGAGAAATGTTTGTATACGGAATGAATATCTCTCCGTATGAAAAAGGGAACATCTTTAACCGGGATCCTCTCCGAATCAGAAAACTTCTTCTGCACAAAGATGAGATCCGAAAGATCATGCAGAAAACATCCCAGCAGGGATATACCGTGATCCCATTAAAGGTCTATTTTAAAGACAGCCTTTGTAAGGTGGAGATTGGTCTGTGCAAAGGTAAAAAGCTTTATGATAAGAGAGAAGCTATCGCAAAGAAAGACCAGAAGAGAGAAGCAGAACGCGATCTGAAGATCCGGAATCTGAAACAGTAAAGGAATAGGAAGTATGGAAATTTGGAATGAAGCAAAGGAATGTATGAGTCGTGACCAGATGACCCAGCTGCAAAGTGCCCGTCTGAAAAAGGTGGTAAGCAATGTTTATCACAATGTGAAGTTCTATCGGCAGAAAATGCAGGAAATGGGATTGGAACCTGGTGATATTAAAGGGATCGAGGATCTTAATAAACTTCCGTTTACAACGAAAGCAGATCTTCGTGATAATTATCCGTTTGGACTTTTCGCTGTTCCAAAGACGGAGATCGTTCGGATTCATGCTTCTTCCGGCACAACTGGTAAACCGACGGTTGTCGGCTATACGCGAAAAGATCTGGATACATGGAGTGAATGTGTGGCCAGATGTCTGACGATGGCCGGACTTGGCAAGGATGATATTATTCAGGTCGCCTATGGGTATGGATTGTTTACAGGTGGTCTGGGAGCTCATTATGGTGTTGAAAACCTGGGGGCAACCGTAGTTCCTATGTCGACCGGCAATACAAAGAAACTGATCAATATGATGATTGATTTTGAAGTTACCGGATTGATGTGCACACCTTCTTATCTGATGCATATTGCTGAAGTAATCGAAGAAATGGGCGTGAAAGATCAGATCAAACTGAAATCCACGATCAACGGTGCAGAGCCATGGACGGAAGCAATGAGAATCCAGATTGAAGAGCGTTTGAATATTAAAGCGTTTGATATTTATGGTCTGAGCGAATTAATGGGGCCTGGCGTGGCAAATGACTGTGAATTCCATAAAGGCATGCATATTTTTGAGGATTATTTCCTTCCGGAGATCATTGATCCGAATTCTAAGGAAACACTGGCGGATGATGTTACTGGAGAATTGGTCCTTACAAATCTGAACAAAGAAGGGATGCCTCTTCTAAGATATCGGACCCGGGATCTGACAAGTATTTCACATGATGTGTGTGATTGCGGCAGGACTACTGCCAGACTTTCCAGATTTAAAGGAAGAAGCGATGATATGCTGATCATTCGCGGTGTGAATGTATTCCCGTCTCAAATTGAGACAGCACTTCTTTCCCTGGATGAAACGACACCAAACTATCAGATCATTGTTGACAGAGTCGGTTCTCTGGATAATCTGACCGTTAAAGTAGAAGTGGATGAGAAATTCTTCTCTGACGAGATCCGTGAATTAGAGAAGTTGGAAAAGAAGATCGCTTATGCGATCCAGCAAATGATCGGACTTGCAACAAAAGTTAAATTGGTTGAGCCGAGATCGATCGAACGCAGCGAAGGAAAGGCAAAACGCGTGATCGATAACCGGAAATTTGAATAAAAGAAGGAGGGCAGATTCATGGCATTGAAACAGTTATCTGTTTTTCTGGAAAACAGAGAAGGCAGACTGGAAGATCTTTTTCAGGTTTTTGAAGCAAATAATATTGAGATCCAATCATTTTCTCTTGCTGAGAGCAGTGAATATGGAATCCTGCGATTGATAGTTTCTAATCCGGAAATTGCGAAGGAAGAATTACGAGCAGTTGATTTTTCTGCGTCCCTGACAGATGTGGTTGCGGTTCGCCTTCCGGGTGGTTTTGACAGCTTAAAAAGTGTGACGGATGCCGTAACAAGCGAGTATAATATTGAATATATGTATGTCCTTTCTACAGAAAAAGACAAGCAGGCAATTGTTTTTAAGATCAAAAATGTAGAAGAAGTAGAAAAGAGTCTGGAAGAAAAAGGGTTTACATTAATCCATTGAGAGCTTGGCAACGGTTATTTATTATCTTATTTTTATGCTTTATCCTCCTGTTTTGCAGCGGGGCTGCTTTTCATCCAAAGGAGATAAAGCGGGACTCGGAGACTGTAACTGAGACGGAAACCAAAGCAGAAGATAGTACGAAAGAAAAAGAACCGGAACCGGATGTCATTTACGATAGTTTCGGAGAGATCATAAAGAGAAAATTTAACGGAATCTGGTATATCTGGGATGATGACTTCGGTTATCGTCAAGAAGTCCGGCTTGCACAAGAACGGAAAGTCGATAAAGATAGTGTTAAGGAAGAAAAGGCACTGATTAAAATGGAATGTGTCTACCAGGAACCGGAACTCCCGACCGGATGTGAGATCACTGCCTCCTATATGATCTTAAAATACCATCATTTTCCAATTTCAAAAGTTCGATTTGGAAATAAGTATTTTGAGGTGAAGGAAAAAAAGACAGACTACCGTTATTCTTTTGTGGGTGATCCTTATTCGGAATATGGCCTGGGCTGCTACGCACCGGCTGTTGTCCTTGCTTTAAACCGGTATTTTGCAATATGTGAATCAGATCTTCTTGCTTTTAACTATACCGGTTACAGTTTTGAGACGCTGTTGAACGCAGTAGGCAAAGGATATCCGGTCATTATCTGGGGCTCCCAGTATATGAAAGAACCTTTCTGGGGTTCCACATTTAAACTGGGAGAAGATACCCTGACGTGGATCAGTCAGGAACACTGCATGGTGTTGATCGGCTATGATCTGGGTAAAAAGACTGCGTTTGTCAATGATCCGCTGGCGGGACCCGTGGAGTACGATCTGGATCTGGTCAAAAAAAGATATATACAGCTTGGCTCACAGGCGATTATTGTCAGGGATCGATCAGAATATTATGACAGGAGGAATAAACCTTTTGCATTTCGGTATGATCCGAATATGCCAAAACAGGAATAATTGAATACGGGGCTGTAAAGGTTTCGACGGGGTTTTTGAAATAGAGTAAGCCACTGGTAGCGGGTAACTACCTAAAAAGATCCAATTAAAAATAAACGCTAAAAACAATAATTTAGCTTTAGCTGCCTAAGTTGCAGCTCGTCGGCCGGCAGAGGCCCGCTGCTGCCGCACCGGCGTCATCATTGCGGGGAACTCTGTACCCTAAGCTTTGCAGGCACAGAACATTGATGAAGCTACTCTGAACGGAAGTCTGTCATTGGGGATCCGGGCAGGGGAAATAAAATTTCAATGACTATAGTGGAAGAAAGCTTTACGGATGAGGTTTCGGACGGGGGTTCGATTCCCCCCAGCTCCATAAACAAGCAGACGGGTTTTCCCGTCTGTTTGTTTATGCAGGAGTCTGGGGGGAATCGAACAAGGAGGGAGCGAGGACCGGAGGGACTCGCGGAAGGAGAAGGTCCGGTGGACCTTCGACGCCGACGTGGCCTGAAAGGCGGCTAAGCCGCCGGTGGGATTCCCCCCAGCTCCATGAAAGACAAGGAGATCCTAACAGGATCTCCTTGTCTTCATATGAAGGAATCGAACAAGGAGGCTCAGCTCCATTTTCAATATTGTGCGAAGAATAAAGGCGTGTTATTCTACTGATAATTTGATATCGCTATGAAAGAATATATTTGTTTAGCCATGAATGAAAACAATTCTAAAACAACAATCGAATACGCAGATATTGTGATCATCGGAGCAGGTATTCTTGGCTGTTTTGCAGCAAGGGCTTTTTCTGCATATGATCTGAAAACCATAGTATTGGAAAAGCGGGAAGATGTCTGTACGATGATCAGCAAAGCGAATACCGGCATTGTCTATGCCGGATATGATATGCATCCGGGCTCCTTGAAAGCAGAGCTGACCGTAAAATCAAACAGCGAATTTGAGGACCTGTGCAAGGAACTTGGTGTACCATTCTATCGCTGCGGCTCCCTTATGATTTCTTATGGCCCAAAGGGAGATCGTTCACTGGAAAAGAAACTGGAACATGGCAGACAAAACGGTGTTCCAAACCTAAGGCTGATCAGCGGGGAAGAAGCTCAACAGGTGGAGCCAAACCTGAAAAAGGGCATCACTAAGGCGCTATATGCGGAAACAACAGGTGTCGTCAATCCATGGGAATTAGGAATCGCCGCTTTTGAGAATGCCAGAGCAAATGGCGTTTCTTTCCGATTTATGGAAGAAGTGAAATCATGTGAGTCATCCGACAAAGGGATCATATTGAAAACGTCTTTCAGCAGTGGCCAGGATAATACCGAACAAACCTATATTGCCAGGTACGTGATCAATTGTGCCGGGTCAGAAGCCCCAGCTGTACGAGAATTAATGTTTCCAAAAACGATTGGTATTCATCATACCAGAGCAAATTATCTGGTATATGAACAGGGAAAAGAGCGTACCGTTTCCCGTGTCATATTTTATGAACCGGAACAAAAAGATAAAGCACTGACATTAGCACCTACACTTGATCGTCATCTGATCATTGGGGCAACAGAGTCAGATTCTGATGATCAGCCAACGTATGCAACAGATCGGGAAGATTTGGAACGATTGCTTTCTTTTACCAGAGATATTCTTCCTGATATGGATGCATCCACTTTATTAAATCAGTTTGGTTCTGCAAGACCAAATCCATATTTGTATGATGATCCAACTGCGCACCTTTCAGATTTCAACATTGCAGAAGATGACAGAATGATCAGTCTGATCGGAATTAAAACACCTGGGATCACCTGTGCCTATGAATTAGGCAAAGTAGTTGCCCAAAAAGCACTGGAACAGATCGGAGCAGTAAAAGAAAATTCCAACTATGATCCGATCCGCATTCCACCGGAACCATTTTCTGTCCTTCGGTATAATAGTGCAGTCGACGGGCCGATCATTTGTGCCTGCAATCTGGTCACAGAGAGGATGATCCGTGATGCTGTTAAAAGAGGTGCTACGACAATTAATGGAATCCGTCGTCGTACGAGTGCCGGAATGGGCAGGTGCCAGGGCGCTGAATGTGAAGAGGCAGTATTAAAGATCCTTGCTGATGAATTAGGAATAACCGTACAGGAAGTTACGAAAGACGGAAAAGGGAGCAGCATTATCATATGAAACAGACAAAACCCGTCTTAGCTGTCATTGCCGCAGGTGTCCTGTGGGGTATCATTAGTATATTTGTAAAAAAACTGTCTTCTTCAGCTATTGATCCGCTGCAGATCTCATTGATTCGTATGCTGATCGCTGCAGTCTGCTTTTCTTTATTCGTTCTGATCAAAGACCGTTCCAAATTTAAAATCAAATGGAAAGATCTTTGGATGTTTGCCTGCACAGGCATAGTAAGTATTGTACTGTTTAATACCTGCTATTTTTATACAACCATTCATTCACAGGCCAGCATTGCTGTAGTTCTGCTTTATACATCTCCGGTCTTTGTAATGATCTTTTCTGCAATATTTTTTAAGGAAAAAATAACTTTAAAAAAGATCATCGCTTTGATCCTTACTATCTGCGGATGCGTTCTGGTGGCAGGGGTGATTGGCGGGAATGTAACGATCGCACCTCTTGTATTTCTGACAGGTATCGCCTCCGGCCTGTTTTATGCTTTGTATTCGATCTTTGGAGAGATAGCACTGAGAAAGTATGACACAATGACGGTAACGGTATGGACATTTATATTTGGCCTTATAGGCTCCCTGCCTTTGGGCAAACCAGCAGCGACGTTCCGTGCTCTGTCAAGCGAACCGATCCTGATCCTGTATGCATTTGGAATTGGGATCTTATCCACTGTTCTTCCATATTTCCTTTACACCTGGGGCCTGGGAAGAATGGAAACATCCAAAGCAGCAATCCTGGTTGCCGTGGAACCATTAGTTGGCTGTGTGATTGGCATGACATTATTCCATGAGCCTCATAATATTCAGAAAATTCTTGGTATTGTCCTGATTCTGGCTTCTATCATTTTACTGAATCTAAAACTGAAAAAGAGTTCGTATTTTATTAATACAAAGTGATATTGGAAGTTGCAGATGCCCTCCTTTTGTGATATCATAATCAGCGAGCTAGGGGAGCCGTAAGGCTGAGATTTCACCAGAAGAACCCTTATTACTTGATTCGGTTAATACCGACGTAAGGAAGCTTACCTTTTTTCAAGTAATCCCCCTGCGAAAGGAGGTTTTTTTTATGTCATTTTTTATCAAAGAAGTAGATGGAGATCTGGTTCTCCAAACAGGCGGCTATATTGCAGCTGCTGTCATTTTAGCAGTCCTGGTCCTGATCGCCGGGCTTTTGCTTTCCAAACGTGGAGAGCGGAAAAAGATGAGTGCAAAACAACTGGCGTTTTGTGCCGTTGCGTTGGCTTTGGCGATGGTCACATCTATGATCAAGCTATTCCGTTTTCCATTTGGCGGTTCAATAACCCTTTTTAGTATGCTGTTTATCTGTCTGATCGGTTACTTTTACGGACCTGGAACCGGTATTCTGACTGCAGTCGCATATGGTGTTCTGCAGTTTATCCTGGGACCATACATTTATACACCGATCCAGGTGGTTGTGGATTATCCATTAGCGTTTGGTGCTCTTGGCCTTGCAGGATTTTTCTGGAAGAGCAAAAATGGTCTTTTAAAGGGCTATATCATCGGCGTCGTAGGACGATGGGTCTTTTCGGTGATATCCGGGTGGGTCTTTTTTGGTGAGTACGCCTGGGATGGCTGGGCAGCCCTTCCATATTCCCTTTGCTATAATGGAGCCTATATTTTTGCAGAAGCGATCATTACGATCATTTTGATCAGTATTCCGCCGGTAAAAAAGGCAATCAACTATGTGAAAAACATGGCGCTCGCATGAGCGCCATTTTCTTTTATCAGTAGGATTCAACATCGTTTTATGTTAAAATATCAACATGGAAAAATTATCAAAAGACCTGGTCAGATCCGATAATGAAACTGAGTCTGTACGTTTAAATAAATATATGAGCGATGCAGGCTTTTGTTCCAGAAGAGAAGCTGACCGCCTCATTGAAAATGGAAAAGTTTTGATAGATGGAGTTCCTGCTCAACTCGGTCAGAAAGTACTTCCCGGACAGACAGTTTCCGTTGAAGGTAATATTCTGAAACCAACAGACAAGCTGATCCTTCTTGCGTATCATAAACCTATTGGTATTGAATGCACGACAGATTTAAAGAATCCACATAACATCATTGATTATATTAACTACCCGGAACGGATCTATCCAATCGGACGTCTGGATAAGAACTCCACCGGGTTGATCCTTTTGACAAATACCGGAGAGATCGTGAACCGGATCTTAAAAGCATCTAATTATCATGAAAAAGAATATCTTGTGTCTGTAAATAAAGAAATCGATGAATCCTTTCTGGTAAAAATGCGTTCCGGTGTCCATATATTTCTGGAAGATGGGAAAAAAGAAGTTGTGACCAGAAAATGCGAGGTCAAACGCATCGGCAAAAAAGAGTTTTCGATTATCCTGACGCAGGGGTTAAATCGGCAGATCCGCCGTATGTGTGAAGAGTTGGGATATAAAGTCACTTCCCTGAAACGGATCCGGATCATGAACATCCATCTGGGTGGATTAAAAGAAGGAAAATATCGGCAGCTGTCGGAAGAAGAAATAAAGGAATTGGTAAAAGAATGAAAGAAAAACAGGAACGGATCAAAGAGCTGATCGAGTTATTAAACGAAGCAGCGAAAGCCTATTATAAAGAAGACCGGGAGATCATGCCGAATTATGAGTATGACCGGCTTTATGATGAACTTGCTGCCTTGGAAGAAGAGACGGGTCTTGTGTTTGCAAATTCTCCGACCCAGAATGTCGGATATGAAAGCGCAGCAGAACTGGTCAAAGAAGCTCATGAATCTCCTATGCTTTCTTTGGACAAAACGAAAGATCCGGAAGTGCTTGCTGCTTTTCTTGGAGATAAAAAAGGAATTTTGTCATGGAAATTAGATGGCCTTACAATCGTGTTAACGTATCAGGACGGAACGCTGTATAAAGCCGTAACCAGAGGAAATGGGGAAATAGGTGAGATTGTAACGGCAAACGCGAAACAGTTTTTGAATGTTCCTCTTTCCATTCCTTTTAAAGGGAAACTGATCCTTCGTGGCGAAGCAGTTATCTTATACAAAGACTTCGAACAGATTAATGAAGAGATTGAGGATCTTTCTGCTAAATATAAAAATCCAAGGAATCTTTGTTCCGGCTCTGTCAGACAGCTGGATCCATCTATAACGGCAAAAAGAAAGGTCCGTTTATATCCGTTCTCATTGGAAAGCGCGGAAGGCAGTGAAACAGCCGGTATTCCTGCACCTGATTTCCACAATTCCAACGAACAGAAATTTATTTGGCTGAAAAATCAGGGATTTGATGTTGTTCCTTACAAGATGGTTACGGGTGCTGATGTAGCCCAAAAGGTCAGCGAGTATGCCAGAGAGATAGAACATTTTGAAATCCCTTCGGATGGGCTGGTCCTTTTATTGGATGACATTGCATATGGACAAAGTCTGGGACGGACTGCAAAATTCCCTCGCAATGCAATCGCGTTTAAATGGAAAGATGAAATTGCCCAAACGACTTTGCTGGAAGTCGAATGGTCTCCATCCCGTACCGGGCTGATCAATCCGGTCGCTATTTTTGAACCTGTTGAATTAGAAGGGACAACTGTTTCCCGTGCCAGTCTGCATAATATCAGCATTATTGAAGGACTGGAATTAGGGATCGGAGATCAGATCACTGTATACAAGGCCAATATGATCATTCCGCAAGTGGCGGAGAATCTGACTAAAAAGAATGATCTTGTCCCTCCTGATACCTGCCCGGCATGTGGTGAAAAGACGGTGGTCCATGATGAAAATGGGGTCAAGACTCTTCTTTGTCCAAATCCGGAATGTCCAGCTAAAAAGATCAAAAGTTTTGCAGATTTTGTCAGCCGCAATGCTATGAATATTGAAGGGATATCAGAAGAGACACTTGAAAAATTCATTGGGCATGGTCTGATAGCAGAATATGCAGATATCTATAAACTGGAACGATATAAAGACCGTATTACATCCATGATCGGATTTGGAGAAAAATCCTTTGAAAACATACAGAAATCAGTCGAATCATCCCGTCATACGACCTGCGCTAGAGTATTAAACGCATTAGGGATCATTGGAATCGGACAGGCGAATGCAAAACTGATCAGCCGTTATTATAAGAATGATTTCGCGGCTATCCGAAATGCAGCAGCGGACGAGCTGGTACAGATCGATCAGATTGGAGATGTTTTGGCAAAATCAATCACAGATTACTTCCAAAACGAAAAGAATAAAAAGATCGTGGATGATCTTTTGGAAGAGATCCAGTTTGAAGAAGAAAACAATACACAGGAAGAAACCCTGTCAGGGATGACCTTTGTGATCACCGGATCATTAAATCAATATGAAAATCGGGATGCGTTGAAGAAAGAGATTGAAGAAAAAGGCGGAAAAGTGGCGGGAAGTGTATCATCTAAGACCAGTTTTCTGATCAATAATGATATTCAATCAAATTCTTCCAAAAACAAGACTGCAAAATCGCTTGGAATCCCGATCATAACTGAAGAAGAGTATATCGAGCGATTCTGCTAAAAAGGTTGAAATGCATCAGAAGGTATAGTATAAAAGATGCAATGATTTTCGAGGAACAATAATATGCCGATTAAAGTACAGAAAGATCTGCCGGCAAGAGCCGTCATTGAAAAAGAGAATATCTTTATCATGGATGAGACCAGGGCTATTTCGCAGGATATCCGTCCATTGGAGATTGCCCTTGTTAACTTGATGCCATTAAAAGAGGATACAGAGATCCAGTTGATCCGGTCTCTTTCCAATACGCCGCTGCAGGTCAATCTGACGTTCGTGATCCCTTCCCATCACAGATCCAAAAACACTCCTGTCTCGCATTTGAATCAGTTTTATAAGAAATTTGAAGAGATTAAGAGCCAGAAGTTTGATGGATTGATCATTACCGGTGCGCCGATTGAAATGCTGGAATTTGAAGAAGTGGATTTCTGGGATGAAATCGTGGAGATCATGGACTGGTCGGAGGAAAATGTTACTTCAACAGTATTCCTTTGCTGGGCAGCGCAGGCTGCGCTCTATCATTTTTACGGGATCAACAAAACCGTATTACGCAAAAAGCTTTCCGGCGTTTATCAGCATAAGGTTCATAACCGGAAAACCCCATTAGTACGTGGTTTTGATGATGTGTTCTGGGCACCGCATTCCCGTAATACAGAAGTGCCGCTTAGCCTGGTTGAGAAGAACAAAGAGATTACCATTTTGGCTGATTCCGATGAAGCAGGTCTTTTCCTTGCCATGGCTCAGGAAGGCAAGAAGATATTTGTCATGGGACATCCGGAATATGACCGCACGACATTGGATTATGAATACAAACGGGACATGAAAAAAGGTCTCAATCCGCAGATACCAAAGAACTATTATCCGAAGAATAATCCGGATAACAAACCGGTGCTTACCTGGAGAGGACACGCAAACACTTTGTATACCAACTGGCTGAATTATTATGTCTATCAGGTCACACCGTACAAACTCAGCGAGATCAAAAAATAAGGCACTTTCTAAGTGCCTTTTTTATTTGCATATTATAATCAAAGAAGGCAGGCAGGATTTTTGAAAAAAAGAATAAAATATGCTTGCAAAACCTGAAATTACGAGTATAATTCGGAATTACCAATTCGGGTCATTCTTTTACCGTTCGGTAGAAAATCCCTTTTACAGTTATCTTTTTCCTCTTTCACATCTTACAGGAGGGTTCATTATGATCATCAATCTCAAAGAAAAAGGCGAAGTAATTCTATTTGCCGAAGATCCCAGCAAACCGGAAGAGCATATCTTTGTTTATAAGCTCAAAAATCTTGATTCTGCTTTGTCAGAGGATGACGGAGCGGATATCTATGTGGCAGTGCCAAATGGCAGAAATGTTTCCCTGATCGATCTGCCCAAGGGAAGTTATTCCATGGAAAAACTGAATAAATAGATATATGATCCGGGGTATGACGGTATTATATAAATAAATTCAGAAAGGAAGTATCTATGACGGTATCATCGAAACCATCCGTTATCTTATGATTCATCTTTTTAACCCCCATTCAGTCCTCATTGTCTAAAATGCGGCCGGACCGCATACCAGATCCGGCCAATCCTCTTTTATTGACAGAAATAAATAAAGAGTATAAAATTAATCAGTTGTAATATGTACAATGAAAACTAAATAAGGAGGTGCTCCTCGTATGCTACCAATTTGGCTGGTTATAGTTATTGCTGTAATTTGCTTTGGTATTGCTGCTGTGATCTTCTGGTTTGTATCAAAATCATCTACACAGAAGAGTTATGAGAGCAAGATCGGTAGTGCGGAAGAAAAAGCCAGAAGCATTATTGATGACGCATTAAAGACAGCAGAAAGCAAAAAGAGAGAAGCGCTTTTGGAGGTAAAAGAAGAGTCTATTCGTGTTAAGAATGACCTGGAAAAAGAAACCCGTGAGCGCAGAAACGAATTACAGAAATACGAGAGAAGAGTTCTTCAGAAAGAAGAGTCCCTGGACAAAAAGAATGAGCAGGTAGATAAACTGCAGAATTCTTTGAACCAAAAAGCACAGGAACTGGAAAAACAGAAAGAAGAACTGAAACAGGTGAATGCAGAGCGTACAAAGGAACTGGAAAGAATCTCTGGTCTCACCTCCGAACAGGCAAAGGAAATCTTACTGAAAAGCCTGGAGGAAGAAGTTCAGCTTGACGCTGCCAAGATGATCAAGGAATCCGAAGTCAGAGCAAAAGAGATCGCTGATGAGAAAGCAAAGGAATATATTGTTTCTGCGATCCAGAGAAGTGCTGCTGATCATGTGTCTGAATCCACGATCTCTGTCGTGCAGCTGCCGAATGATGAAATGAAGGGCCGTATTATAGGTCGAGAAGGCAGAAATATCAGAGCCTTGGAGACTATAACAGGTGTTGATCTTATTATCGATGACACACCGGAAGCT
Organism: Lachnospiraceae bacterium; assembly: GCA_017511185.1. Lineage (GTDB taxonomy): Bacteria > Bacillota > Clostridia > Lachnospirales > Lachnospiraceae > RGIG5612. Next base: position 46,904 of record JAFWLF010000004.1, read on the forward strand.
GTTATTTTATCAGGATTTGACCCTGTCAGAAGAGAGGTCGCTAGAATCGCCCTCGAAAAACTGATCGTTGATGGTCGTATTCATCCGGCGAGAATTGAAGAAACCGTAGCAAAAGCTCAGAAAGAAGTCGAAAAGATCATCAAAGAAGAAGGTGAAGCCGCTGTACTGGAAGTTGGTGTGCACGGCATCCATCCGGAACTGATCCGTCTTCTTGGAAAAATGAGATATCGTACCAGCTATGGTCAGAATGCTTTAAAGCATTCCATTGAAGTAGCGATTCTGTCAGGCTTGCTGGCAGGCGAGATTGGCTGTGATGTCAGACTCGCAAAAAGAGCAGGACTGTTACATGATATCGGAAAAGCCATCGATCATGAGATCGAAGGATCCCATATTCAGATCGGCGTGGATCTTTGCAAGAAGTATAAAGAATCCAATGTTATCATTAACGCAGTAGCTTCCCATCATGGAGATGTAGAACCGGAATCTCTGATCGCTTGTATCGTACAGGCAGCTGATGCAATCAGTGCAGCCCGTCCGGGAGCAAGAAGAGAAACTCTGGATACTTATACCAACAGGCTGAAACAGCTCGAAGATATTTGTAACGAGCACAAAGGCGTAGAAAAATCCTTTGCTATTCAGGCAGGCAGAGAGGTCAGAGTTATGGTCGTGCCGGAGAAAGTCGATGATGCCCAGATGGTCATCATGGGACGGGATATTGCTAAGCGCATCGAAGATGAGCTGGAGTATCCGGGACAGATCAAAATCAACATTATCCGGGAATCCCGCGTGACCGATTACGCTAAATAGCGCATTCATTCACAACAAAGAAAAGGACGTAAATTTTTCAAAAGAAAGGTTTACGTCCTCTTTTTTTGTGTTATAATATCTTTTAATTTTTTAACGTAGTAGAGTGTGAAATCGTTTTTCACAAGCTCAGGTAAGGAGTTGAGTTATGTCATTAGAATTATCGAGAAAAGCATTGTCTGTTAAGCCGTCATCTACCCTGGAGATTACTGCGAAAGCGAAAGAAATGAAAAACCTGGGAAAAGATGTCATCAGTTTTGGAGCTGGTGAACCGGATTTTGATACGCCGGAGCATATTTGTATTGCTGCCAAGCGTGCCATCGATGATGGTTTCACCAAATATACAGCTGCTTCCGGCATCACGGAACTGAAAGAGGCAATCGTAAAGAAATTCCGTAATTTTAATCACATTGAATATATTCCGGAACAGATCGTAGTTTCAAACGGAGGAAAACATTCCCTGACGAATGTTTTTTCAGCAATCATCAATGAGGGAGATGAAGTCATTATTCCAGCTCCGTATTGGTTAAGTTATCCGGAGATCGTCAGACTTGCAGGCGGCATCCCGGTTATTGTCCGCTGCTCGAAAGCCAATAATTACAAAATCACACTGGATGACCTGAAAGGTGCATGGACTGAAAAAACGAAAGCATTGATCCTGAATTCACCGAACAATCCTACCGGTATGATCTATGACCGTGATGATCTGCAGGTGATCGCAGATTTTGCAGTGGAGCATGACTTTTATGTTGTTTCTGATGAGATGTATGAAAACCTTTGCTACGGAAAAGAAGAGCCTGTCAGTATTGCTTCATTAAATGAAGAGATCTATAAAAGAACGATCACAGTCAATGGTCTGGCAAAGAGTTATGCAATGACTGGCTGGCGAATCGGTTATGCAGGAGCCCCGTTGGAGATCGCTAAAGTTATGGGCAGTGTACAGTCTCATCAGACATCAAACCCAAACTCCATCGCACAGATGGCTGCTTTGGCTGCTATTTCCGGAGATCAGACTTGTGTTCGCGTTATGAATGCAGCGTTTGATGAAAGAAGAAAATATACTTATGACAGGGTCTGCGATATAGAAGGACTTTCTGCAATCGAGCCAAAAGGAGCCTTTTATGTGTTTGTTGATGCGTCTGAACTGATCGGAAAGAAATATAAAGGCCAGGAGATCACAGGCGCTGCAGATATTGGAAAATACCTGATCGAGGATTATTATGTTGCCATCATCCCATGTGATGATTTTGGCTTTTCCGATCATTTTCGTTTATCTTATGCGATTTCGGTGTCTGAAATTGATAAAGGTATGGATCGGATCAAAGAGTTTTGTGAAAGTCTGACGGAATAAAAAAAGAAAGAACTCTCTCGAGTTCTTTTGATGCGCTCTAAGCCGCGCGGGCTCCCTCGACCTATGGTCGGGGGAATAAATGCAGGTGGTGGGACTTGAACCCACACAAGGTTGCCCTCGTCAGATTTTGAGTCTGATGCGTCTGCCATTCCGCCACACCTGCACGACTTAAGTATTATCGTAGATTTTGAAATAAAAGTAAAGCACATTTTTGGAGGAAATGAAATGAGATACTGCAGTACTTGCGGAACGCTGAATGATACAGATGCAAAATTCTGCTCCGGATGTGGGAAACAGTTTGCAAATGCGCCGGATAAACCAGTTGAGGTTTATGCTGCTCCTGAAACATACGAAGAACCTGAAAACTTCACCCAACCGGAATACAATTCAGAAGAATCTTTTTATACACAGCCGGAACCACAGCAGGTATATACCAACATGCAGCCGCAGAGCACCCCGGCACTTCCGCCAAAAGCAAAAGTATTTGGCATCATCAGTTTTGTATTTGGATTGATCTCTATCGTTTGGAGCTGGGTCGGCATTCTGCCGATCGTTGGACAGATCCTGGGAGTTATTTTCCTTGCAATGGCAATCGTTGGTATTGTTTTGGGGTCCAAATCACTGCAGCTGTCAAATTTCCGACTCGCCAGAATTGGCAGGGTTTTATGTATTGTCGGACTGATCTTTGTTGTATTATGTCTGATCATCGGAATCGCAGCACTTGCATCCGGAGTTTATGAAGACATTTATGACAATATGTATGACTATATAGAAGATGTCGTTCGTCTTTTTTAAGGGAATAGATACCGGTAATAATCTTCTTCTAATACAAGGGAAGAAAAGTTCATTTTATTCGATACGATGATCTGCACATTCTGCAGATAATCATCCGGGATATCGGTTCCTTCTTTCGGGACAAACGTGTCTGTTTCAGAAAGATAGTATCCTTTGTCACTGACCCAGGAATAATCCGGCCAGATCACAAGCGGAAGGGCATCGGAAAATACATCACGGCCGGCCAGAAGACGGGAATCGTAATCTAAATCAAATAAATTTAATAAGGTTGGCAGGATATCGACACTGTACACAGGCTCTGATACGATGATCGGAGCCTTTTTTTCTAAGGATTTGCTCCAGATGATCAGACTGTTATGATCCCGTTCAATCTCATTAGCAGGATCGAAGCCAAACAGTTCCGGCAAATAATCTTTATCCGTGCCGTAAGAATCACTTTTTGTTAATCCATAAGGGAAATGGTCCGGACTGATCACAAGGACGGTATCATCCGCAATTTCCTTGTTTTCCAGTTCATCCAGAAGATATGCCAATCCTCTGTCAAAATCGATCATATCGGTAAAATAAGCCTCCAAAACGTCTGAATAGCCCATGTTTTCGACTAAAGAACCATATTGGTCAGTCATTACAGACAAATCCTTAAAATAAGGGAAATGAGCGGTCAATGTCATGTAATAAATACAGAATGGCTCCTTATCAATATATTGCGGAAGAGAATATTGAAACATTTCCAGGTCACTTTCCGGCCATGAATCAGAAAGACCTTCTTCCATACCGTTTCCCTGTGCAATAAAGTCGGAATATCCAAAATTAGGATGTGTCAGATACCGTTTATAATACTCAACTGTTCCGTTGTGATAAGCAATGTTGTGATATCCTTGGCGTAACGTTTCATTACCAATCGTAAAATACAGTTCTTTTCCGATTGTCGAGGTAAAGGAACGCATGCCGGAAGTTGGGACAAGACCCATAAGGTTTGCAAATTCACCAGTCGCTGTACTGCTGTTGTAATAAGGCTGGTAATAGTTCTCAAATTGGATCCCTTCTGTTTTCAGCTTGTATAATGTCGGGGTAAGATCCGGACGTATCACTTCTGAGGAAAGAGATTCTGCTGAAATAAAGATAATATTTTTTCCCTTAAACATACCTGTATATTCATTCCTGGAAGACGGAGTCAGAGAAGAAACATAATCGTTCATCTTTTTGATCTTTTTATTGGTTGTCTCCGGGAATGTCAGATCCAGTTCCTGCATTCCGTAAGTAATCCCGTCTGAAGATGAGTCGTCCAGATACTGATAGCCGCTATAGAAAGAGGAACGGAACGGATTGCCAAAAGCCAGATATATGGCATCTGTTTTGTAAGCTGTCTGAAGGGAGAAGGACTGTGTGACTAAATTGAAATTATAATTACGGGTCAGTCTTCTGGCATAGTTGTCATTCCGCATCATTAAAAGGATTCCTGATGCTTCAAATACCAGAAAAACGAGCAGCAGGATCCAGCGTGTCCTTCTTTTTGCCTGATCCATATGCAGAATATGAAAAAAGAAAAAGAAAAGGATAAAAAGGATCACAGGAATTTCATACAGAAGGATGATCCAATAGCCCTTCAGGATGACAGCCCAGACTGCAGAACCAAATTCATTTGCGATCCCTCCTGCGCCTTCGGCAATCGTTTGAATATCGTTGAAAACTTTAAAAGAATCAAAAACAAAATACGAGAGCAGGAACAAGAGAGCTGCAATCTCCAGAAAGAGCAGTGCCAGCCACCGGCTGACTATATTTGAACGAAACAGAGTAAAGATCAGGTAAAAAATGCTGCCTGCTGCCACAGAAGTCAAAACCATGGCACAAATATTTGGCAGCAAGAAATGCTGCCCAGTAAGAAGCTTTAACAAAATTTCATAATAAATCAGAGAAAGCGGGATAAACAGAAACGAAAAAAAGGTGCTTATTCCCGATCTTCTGCCGTTTTTTTCCATGAGCCTATTATATTCTTATGAATACAAATTGCCAATGGATTTTGTCTGAAGTATAATAAACACATGGAAAATACGAAAGAAAAAATCTTATTGATCGATGGTCACAGTATTGTCAACAGAGCCTTTTACGGGGTTCCGCCTCTTACCAATTCTGATGGCCTTCATACCAATGCAATCTACGGATTTCTGAACATTTTTTTTAATGCTTATTCCAAAATTCAGCCGGATTATGTCATTGTTGCTTTTGATGTTCGGGAAAAAACATTCCGTCATTTAATGTATGATGCCTATAAAGGGAACCGGAAGGGAATGCCTGAAGAGCTGCATGAACAGGTGCCTGTTTTAAAAGAGGTGCTGCAGAGCATGCATATTAAAACAGCAGAACTTCCCGGTTATGAAGCGGATGACGTAATTGGTACATACGCAAAGATGGCTGAAAAAGAAGGAACAGAGGTCGTGATCCTCTCCGGGGACCGGGATCTGCTTCAGCTCGCTTCCGATACAACCCTTGTAGCCATTCCTAAGACAAAATCCGGAATGACGCAGATTGAGTATTACTATGCGAAAGATGTTTTGGATGCCTATCAGGTCACTCCGCAGGAGTTCATAGAACTAAAGGCTCTGATGGGTGATTCCTCTGATAATATTCCGGGCATTCCGGGAATCGGGGAGAAAACGGCGACAAATCTGATCGTACAGTATCATTCATTAGAGAATGCATATGCGCATGTTGATGAAATCAAACCAAACAAAGCCAGGGAGAATCTGAAAGAATTTATCGAACAGGGACGAATGAGCCTGACATTGGCTACCATCAAAGTCGACAGTCCGGTTGAGATGGATTATCACGAAGCAAAGATCAACGATGAAAGTGAGTTTTATAACCCTGCTTCCTATGAGCTGTATAAGCGGCTCGAACTGAATAAGCTTCTGGAACGTTTTGACAGTGCACAGAGCAAAGCCAATACAGAAACGGAATTCAATTTAATTTCTTCTGAGAAATTAACGGAGATCCTGGAGATCGCGGAGGCGGTCTCGAACAAAAATAAGAGTCCTATCGGACTGTTCGTTGATACAGATCTTTCTCTTTTAGGATTAACGTTTACGGATATCGAGAACGACTCTCCAGAAGAAAAAACATATGTCATGGAAGGAGATGTCTCCGGTATCCTGCCATTTCTCTTTTCCGGAGTCGATATCTGTGTTTATGACTTAAAAGATATGCTGCATGCTCTGGACTGCAGGGATCTGCGTTCGGATTCTATATATGATCTGGGGATCATGGCTTATCTGCTTAACCCTTTGATCTCACGGTATACTTATGACTCTGTTTCCAAGGACTATTGCGGAAAGATCTTACCATCCAAAGAAGATCTGATCGGGAAGAAAACTATTCAGCAGGCACTTGCAGATCCTGAAACCCATGATGAGTGTTTAAAAATCGCCGCGTTTGCGTCACGAAGCGCATTTAAAGCATATATTCCATTGAAAGAGCAGTTGATCCGGGAAGAAATGTGGGACCTTTTCCTGCAGATGGAAATGCCGCTTACCTATTCTTTATACTACATGGAGAGAGAAGGAATACGAGTTGACAGACAGTCTCTGAAAAACTTTTCTGATCAGCTTCTTTCCATGACACAGGATCTGGAAAAACAGATCTATCA
>JAFWLF010000027.1:0-3767 GCA_017511185.1 Lachnospiraceae bacterium
CTATGGCTGTTCCGAGTTATGTGGCGCCGGAACCGACGAGAGCTCTTTCTGCAGCGGAAATAGGTGATCTTGTAAAAGATTTCGGAAGAGCGGCAGGAAGAGCGAAGAAGGCAGGGATCGACGGAGTTGAGATCCACGCTGCACATGGATATCTGATTCACCAGTTCCTTTCTCCTTTTGACAATCATCGCGAAGATCAGTACGGTGGTACTCCTGAAAACAGGCGACGTTTCCTGCTGGAGATCATAGAGGAAATCAGACGTGTATGCGGGGAGGATTATCCGATCAGCGTAAGGCTCAGCAGTTCAGAATTCTTAAGTGATCTGTATGATGAGAGCCTGAAACTGCAGGATACGATTGCCGATGCGAAAGCCTGCGAGGCAGCAGGGGTTTCTCTATTGAACATCTCTTCGGGAACTCATTTTACCGGCAATACCATTGTGGAACCGACAACCTATGAACAGGGCTGGAAAATACCTTTTGCCGCGGCGATTAAGAGAGAAGTCTCAATCCCGGTAGCTGCAACCGGTGTAATCCGGGACCCGGCTTACGCAGAGAAGATCCTGACAGACGATGATGTGGATTTCGTCGCTATGGGACGCTCCTGGTTGGCCGATCCGCAATGGGGTGAGAAAGCGATCAGCGGAAGGGATGAGGATATCAGGAAGTGCCTGGGATGTATGTACTGCTTTGAGACAGCAGGAAACAATCTGATCAGCGGCGGTTCACATGCATTCTGTTCCGTCAATCCCTGTATGGGCGAAGAAGCTTCCTGTGATGATTCCGTTGCTGATGGAGAAGGACGTAGTGTTGTGGTGGTCGGCGGAGGACCTGCAGGCCTGGAAGCTTCCATGATCCTTGCAAAACGGAACTTCCATGTGGTTCTGTTTGAAAAGAGGGAGAGACTGGGCGGTCAGATGTATCTCGCCTCCCTGCCTCCGCACCGGGCAAAGATGGGCAACTTTATCCTCTATGCCGAAAAACAGCTGAAAGATCTGGGTGTGGAGATTCATCTGAATGAAGAAGCAACGGCGGATAAAATCCGTGCACTCTCCCCTTACGCGGTATTTCTCACAACAGGCTCCGTGCCGGTGCTGCCTCGAAGCATTCCCGGAATAGACAGACCGAATGTGTATGTTGCGGAAGATGTCCTGACAGAGAGGGTAAGGTTTTCCGGCCGGAAGATTGCTGTGATCGGCGGCGGTCTGACAGGAATGGAAACAGCGGAATATCTGCAGACCGGAGGAAATGAAGTATTTGAAGTGGAAATGGTGGATGCAATGGGCGCAGTAGGATTCCCGCTTATGATCATGGATGCGACAAGCTCACTGGCAAAGCTTGGGGTGAGAACCATGCCCGGGCATAAACTGCTGGAGATCCGGGAAAACAGTATCCTTCTGGAGGATAATGCCGGATACCGGATTGAAGAGGCTTGTGACGCCGTAATCGTTGCCCTTGGAGCGAGAGCGCAGAATACGCTTGAAGAGGCCTTAAAACCCGATATGAAAGTATTTACGGCAGGTGATGCAAAAAGAGGAGGAAGACGCATACCGGATGCGATTCACGAAGCATTCCAGGTTGCCTTACTGTTGTAAAGCCAAAATATCAAAGTCCCCACCACTACCGGCGGGGACTTTTTTTCAGCTCCTGATTGGTATTGAGTACCACATTCAAGATATGCTTTCCTTAATAAGCATCAAAAACAAGAAAATGTATTTGACCGCTGATTAAAGACGAGATATAATGCAGATGGATATTTTTAATCAGCGGCGAAAAGGAAATACAGAAGTTTAACGCTGCTTAAAGGAAAGAATGGCTATGATTGGAAGAGCTTCCGAAGAAAAAACATTAAACCGACTATATAACAGTGGGCGTGCTGAATTTGTTGCCATATATGGGAGGAGACGCGTTGGCAAGACGTTTCTTGTCGATGAGACATTCTCCGGTCGTATCACATTCAGACATGCAGGCCTCTCTCCGGCAGATGAAGAGGCAAAAGGATTGCTGCAGGCACAGCTGGAACATTTTTACAATTCTCTGGTATTGCAGGGGATGGAACCGTGCGAAAAACCGGGGAATTGGCTGAACGCTTTCTTTCTGCTGGAAAAACACCTTCAGAAAATAGATGATGGATCCCGGCAGCTGGTCTTTCTGGATGAGCTTCCGTGGCTGGACAGCCCGAGATCCGGTTTTCTGACAGCCTTTGAGGGCTTTTGGAACACATGGGGATGCCATCGCAAAAATCTTATGGTTGTTGTCTGCGGCAGTGCCAATTCATGGGTTCTTGATAAGCTGATCAATAATCATGGGGGGCTCTATGGCAGACTGACTCATGAAATCAAGCTTGCTCCATTTACGCTTCGGGAATGTGAACAGTTCTACCAAAGCAGGCAGATACAGCTCTCGCGGTATGATATTGTACAAAGTTACATGATTTTTGGAGGCATACCATATTATCTGGGGTATATTGAGAGCAGCCAGAGCCTTGCCCAAAATGTTGACCGTCTTCTCTTCTATCGCAACGGAGTACTGAAAAATGAATTTGACCGGCTTTTTGATTCTGTATTTACGAATCCGGACATAATCAAATCAATCGTCAAAGTGCTTTACACAAGAAATGCAGGATATACCAGAAAAGAAATAACCGAGAAGCTGGGAATCTCTGATGGAGGAACATTAACAAAGCACCTTAATGCATTGCTGGCCAGTGATTTTGTGATCAGATATGTTCCTTTTGGCTTCAGCAAGCGTGAAGAGCACTATAAACTGGTAGATCCGTTCTGCCTGTTCTACCTTCACTTTATGCAGAGTCAGACGAGAACAAATGAAAAGTTCTGGCAGCAGAATATATCTGCACAACAGGTGGTAACATGGCGCGGATTTGCTTTTGAAAATGTTTGCTTTAATCATATTGATCAGATAAAGGCGGCTCTGGGCATCACAGGAGTTATTTCATCAAACTCTGCATGGTCTAAAAAGAGCGATGATGAAGATGGCTTGCAGATCGATCTCTTGATCCATCGAAATGATAACGTGATCAACATGTGCGAGATCAAATTCCTGAGTGAAGAATTTAAGGTAGATAAAAACTATTACAGAGTTCTTCTCAGCAGGCCGGAACGAATCAGAGAGTTGGTATCTCCAAAGATATCTATATACAGCACTTTAATCACAACATTTGGATTAAAGCATAATGAATACAGCGGGGTCTTCACAAACGTGATTACGATGGACGATCTGTTTGAATAATAAGCAAGCGGATGAACATCATTTCCAAACCGAGCTTTGGCTTCTTACCGTGAACCCAATTATATCATTCTCATCAGATTTCCACGATAGAATTCAGAAACGGAAGAACACAAAAACTTCACAATAATTGTTAGCACTCTCACTTGACGAGTGCTAGTTTCGGTGCTATAACATAGTCAGAACAAAGGAACGAAGAAGATCAGGACAGCGAAGACTCACCGGTCTAAACCCTCCGTCCCATTGCTCATGAAGCATTAACGAGATGATGATTGAGTAAAAGGAGGAATGATTTATGTTGATGCCGAGTATTTTCAGAGATAATTTGTTTGATGACTGGTTTGATTTTCCGGATTTCAGAGACCTGGACAGGACCGAAAGAAAGCTTTATGGAAGACATGCGGATCGGCTGATGAAGACGGATGTGCATGAGCATGAAGACCACTATGAAGTGGATATCGATCTGCCCGGTTTTGCGAAAGACGAGCTTACAATTGAACTGAAGGATGGTTACCTGACAG
>JAFWLF010000028.1:0-3517 GCA_017511185.1 Lachnospiraceae bacterium
CATGTATACGCTTCCGCAGATCGTCATGCCGGTCTTTTCCGGCGCTATTTTAGACCGCTTCTCCAGGAAGAAGACTATTTATACACTGGATTTTATCTCAGCAGGGCTGTATCTGCTGATGGCCATAATCCTTTTTATCGGCTGGTTTTCCTTCCCTCTCTTTCTGATCTACTGTTTTATACTCGGATCGATCGAGAGCATCTACATGGTTGCTTATGAGAGCTTTTATCCGCTGCTGATCTCGGAAGGAAATTACCAGAAGGCCTACTCCATCGCCAGCGTGCTGGAAACATTTTCGGCCGTCATGATCCCGATCTCCACGTTCCTGTACAATCGGATCGGCATGGCTCCGCTTTTGTTTGTCAACAGCATCTGTTTTGCCGTGGCGGCCATTATGGAGACGCAGATCCATAAGGATGAGCAATATATTGAGAGTCAGAAACTGACCGCTTCCAAGGATCTTGGCCACATCCGGCAGATGTTTAAGGATACAAAGGAAGGGTTCCAATATCTTTATTCCGAAAAAGGTCTGCTGGCAATTGCCGTTTACTTTGGCTTTTCATCATTTGCCATGGGTGTTTCCAGCGTGATCACACTGCCCTATTTTAAAAGCACCTTTGCGAACGGCGAATATATATACATGCTTGTCTGGGGATCTGCGCTTGTTGCCCGGGCGATTGGCGGCGGTCTGCATTATAAGCTGAAGATCCCGGCACACCTTAGGTATGGTATCGCGCTGTCGGTGTATATCCTGATCTCTCTATTTGAGGCCTTTTACCTGTTCCTTCCTATCCCGTTTATGATGATTTTATGCTTTCTGAACGGGCTTGGCGGTGTGACTAGCTATACCATCCGCATCTCTGCCACCCAAAGCTATGTGCCGGATGAGAAAAAAGGCCGGTTCAATGGAGTTTTCGGTATGATCAATACCATTGGCGCACTGGGCGGCGAGCTGATCGCAGGACTGTTGACCCTGTTCATGCCGGAGCGGCTTGTTCTGATGTCTGCTCTGCTTCTATGTGCCGTTTCAGCCGTGGTCGTGATCGGTGGCGGACGCAAATCGGTCTCTGCAATCTATAACCGGCAGCAGTAATACTTGATGATGCAAACGGACATGATGAACGATATTTCATCATGTCCGTCTTTTATTCTCTAACATTTCCGTGTATAATAACAAAAAAGCAGCCGGCTTCCCCGTTTTAACAGCAATCACAGCCGGCTTCTGTATTTTGTGTAATATGGAAAAAAACAAGTTTCATCGCAATTCCAAATATTTTACGATCACGGTCTATGCAGTGGTAGGCTTTCTGATCTGTGCGCTCCTGGTAAAAGTCATTTTCCAGTTTTCCATTATCTGGAATGCTGTCAAGGTGATCCTCGGTGTGCTGACACCATTTGTTGTCGGTGCGATCATTGCTTATCTGATCAACCCGATGTTCAAGTTTTTTGACTTCACCTTCTTTGGGAAATGGCTCCATATGACAAAAAGGAGAAAGCTGCGTAAGACGCTTTCTCTTCTGCTTGCTTATATTATCGTATTTGGTATTATTGCTGCCCTGATCTATATTATTGCACCGCAGTTTGTAAGCAGCATCCGGTCACTGATCGACACCATCGGGGCCTTCTCCAAAACGGTACAAGAATGGATCGCGAATTTACAAGACCATTTCAAAAACCTGAATCTGGCCTTTCTGACAGAACACCTCAACACACTCGTTCCAAAGCTTCTTACACGGCTGCAGGAGTGGGCAGAAAACTTTTTGAGCGGGCTTGTATCAACCGGCGTGGGGGTGATCTCGGGCATTATTACTGCCATTCTTTCCATTTTTGTTTCTATCTATATTTTATCGGATAAGATCAATCTGGAAAAAAACATCCGGAAACTATACTACGCAGTATTTAAACAAAACAAGGCTGCCACAGTCTCCCGTATTTCCCGGGAATGCTCCAATATTTTCAGCAATTTCTTCACGGGCAAGATCTTTGATTCCCTGATCATTGGTATTATATGCGGTATCGGCATGCTGATATTAAGGCTTCCGTATCCGCTTCTGATATCTGTCATAGTCGGCGTTACAAATATCATTCCGTATTTCGGACCTTTTATCGGTGCGATCCCGAGTATTCTGATCATGCTGATGACAGGCTGGAAACAAGCCCTGATCTTTACGATCTTCATCATCGTTCTGCAGCAGATTGACGGAAACCTGATCGGTCCGAAGATCATCGGCAATTCGACTGGTTTAAGTCCGATCTGGGTTCTTTTTGCAATCACCGTTGGCAGCTGGCTTTGGGGAATTGGCGGAATGATCTTTGGTGTGCCGGTCATGGCTGTCATCGCTCATATCGCAGAAGAACTGGTCAATAACCGACTGGAGAAAAAAGGCCTGTCGGTTATGGTCGAACGGGAGGAAGCGCCAACAACTCTGCGATATTCCGATATGATCCGGAATATGTTCAAAAAGAAAAAAGACTCTTCCGAAATCACTCCGGAAGAGAAAAAAGACGTGTCAGATATTACCCTGAAAGATAACATCGACACGCCTGTCGTTTCTGAAGATCATAAAGAAGATCCGCCTGAGGCTTAATTTCCTACATATCATTCAATTTCAAGTGCTTCACCTTACGCAGTGCGATCATGTTGATCACAAGGGAGAATACCGCTGTGATCACTGCGGAATACAGCCAGGATTTCAGGCTGATCCCATGGAAGAACATGAGGGCGCCCTGTTCCAGAGTGCTCATAATAAGATTCCCCAGAACCGTTCCGATCCCCAGCCCGAGAATGATCCCGGCGATCGTCGTCACAACGCTTTCCATAGAAACGTAACGAAGCACTTCTTTTGTGGTAAAACCGTTGATACGCATAACCACCAGTTCCCTCTTCTTCCGGTTCAGGTACATATTCACCAGGTTCAGAAGGACAAAGTATGCCATCATTCCCGCCGCAACGATCAGCACTAAGGTAATGATCGTAAGAACTTTTGTCATGGATGTAAATGTTCTTTTTACATCTGCTTTCACAGATATACCACTGTAGCCCTTGATCCCATCCAGCATTTTTCCGAGAGTCCCTTTATCCAGGTTGGATGATATCCACAGGATGTTATTGACCTCTTCTCTTTCGAAAACATTCCGGAATGCTTCTCTCGACATAAAGAAATAGTTGCCAAGATAGTTATCATATATTCCTGTGATTTCTACCTGGTGAGGGGTCAGATCCGAATCATACAGAGTAATCTTCTGACCAAGCTGAAATCCGTGCATCTTCGCTATTTTTTCAGAAATCAGAACACCATGGTCTCCGAAAGAAAGCGTCTCCTTTGGATTTGCAGGTTCCAGCCGGTAGCCTGCACGGATCGATTCCGGTTCCCCGCAGTATATTTTTGTCAGGAGCATATCTCCATCAGCACCATATCCGTAGTTTCCGGTTGAAAGTGCAGCGGCTGATATGCCCTGCTTTGTCAGCGCCGACTTGATCTCTTTTTCTGCATCTGCCGACACATGCGAATCAAAA
>JAFWLF010000029.1:0-2845 GCA_017511185.1 Lachnospiraceae bacterium
CATCAGTTTCTGGTGCTGCTTTATGAATATCAAGCACCATGGTGTCCAAACGTACCTGCACACCAGTTGCTTTCACCTCTTCAATATAGCGGGCTGCATATTCCGGACCAGTCAGTTCTTCTTTAAAATGATGAAGTCCGAATCCGTTATGGATGCACTGGTTCAGGATACCTCCCAGTTCCCAGTTACGTTCCACGATCAGTACATTTTTCAGCCCATTGTTCCAAGCCGCTTTTGCAGCGGCAAGCCCTGCAGGTCCTCCGCCGATAATAATCAAGTCATACATTATCTGGCACCTCCTTCCGGTGCTTTGCTGAGCCTTTCTTTCTCCGCCATTTCAGAAACCAGCAGTTTCGATCCGGTCCCTTCCTGCAGGATCTCTGTTTCTGAAATACCCAGTTCTTCCGCCAGAATGCGGGCTATCTGAGGTCCACAGAAACCTCCCTGGCAGCGTCCCATGCCGGTTCCTGTCCTGCGTTTAATAGCGTCTAAACTGACCGGAGGGATTGGAGAGTGCAGTGCATCGCGGATCTCTCCTTCTGTGATCGTTTCACATCGGCATACTACATGTGCATAAGCAGGGTCCTTTTGGATCAGTTCCTGCTTCTCTTTTGGACTTAATTCTTTAAAACGGATCTTTTTCCGTTCTGTAATAACATTCTCCTTTTTCTGCATGTTCAGAAGATGACTTTCTGCATTCCATGCTTCCAATAATTCTCTGACATATTCACCGATAGCCAGCGCCGAAGAAAGTCCCGGCGAGCAGATTCCTGCAACATCGATATAGCTTCCATGTCTTTCCAGAATAAAATCATCTTCATCGGTTCTTGCCCGAACACCGGAAAAATTCCGGATGTTCTGCGAAAGATCGATCGATGGCACAGATTTTTTTGCGCTCTCACTTACCTTATCCAGACCTTCCCAGGTAGTTGCCGTATCATTTCCGATCACATCCTCTGAGTTTGGTCCTACGATCAGATTTCCATGAACAGTCGGGGAAACCAGGACACCTTTTCCGCGTCCTGTTGGAGCCTGGAAGATTGTTCGGGAAACTCTGGTTCCCTCACTTTTATCCAGCAGATAATATTGTCCACGTTTCGGCCTTGTTTTAAAGGTATGCGGAAGAACCAAGTCACGAAGTTGTTCTGCAAAGAGACCGGCCGCATTGATCACGGTCTTTGCGGTAAACAAAGTTTCTTTGGTATCTCCTGGTGGAAGCAGCGCTCCTTCTGCGATCCTGGTCTCAATCCGCCAGGAACCTTCCTCTTTCAGACTGGTCACTTCACGATTCAAAAACAGCTGTACGCCATTTTTCACTGCCGTTTCGGCAAGTGCCAGGGCAAGCTCCCAAGGAGAGACAATGGCAGAATCATTTTCCAGCAAGACCCATTTTACCTCTTCTGAAAGATTTGGCTCAAGATTCCGTGCTTCTTCTCCGGTAATGATCTCCTGATTCTGCACGCCATTTTCAACACCTTGCTGATAAAGACGTTCCAGGATCTGTTTTTCTTCCTCACTAAATGCAACAACCATAGCCCCGCATTCTTTATACGGAACATCCAGCTTTCTGCATACTTCTCTTGCCAGAGCAGAACCCCGGACATTCAGTTTTGCCATCAGCGTTCCCGGATGTGGATCAAACCCTGCATGCATAATACCGGAGTTAGCCTTTGTGGCACCGGTAGCTACATCATTTTCCTTTTCCAGGACAGCCACTTTCAGATCATACTGCGACAGTTCGCAGGCAATAGCTGCGCCACTGACGCCACAGCCGATCACGATTACATCAAAAGCGTCCATTCTCTCTTCAGTCCTTTTCCTCATGACAGCAGGAGTGAAAAGCATCGATATCTGCTGCCATCCATTTATCTGTTACCTGTTCAAAATGCATCGTCTTGAAAAACCGCAGTGCATCGTCATGTGCCGGATCAGAAAGATCCCATGCATCAGGCAGCTTGACCCAGACTTGTTTTGCACCGCAGAGATTTGCTTTATCTACCAGCATCCGTAGGGCAAATTCACCATATCCTTTTTTTCGGAAGGCTGGAACGATGCCGATCTGATCGATATAAAAACGAAACTGCTCAACATCACACAAGATGCGGCCACACCCGATAAACGGGTCTAACCCTTCCTCAAGTTCGTCTTTCAGATCAACCAGAATATTGACAGCTTCCGGATCCAGTGCATCTTCTGCCGGATCCATCTGCGCATCACATAAAGATAACTGACGCACTTTAAGTACGTCAGTTAAATCTTCACCTTGGTTGATATATTTACCGTGAATCATTGATTATTCTCCGTCATCAACAACTTCTTCATATTCATCCGGATTTTCCGGTTCCAGAATATCTTCTTCATCAAAAGCTTCTAAATCAGCTTCTTTTTCTTCTTCCAGATATTCCTGTTCGCGTCTTGCCGCCTCCTCTTCTGCACGTTTCTTTGCTTCGAGGATCATATCGTCTGTATTCAGATGCAGCTTATGATAACGCTTCATACCGGTTCCGGCAGGAATCAGTTTACCAATGATGACGTTTTCTTTCAGGCCGATCAGCGGATCCACTTTGCCGTTAATTGCTGCTTCTGTCAGAACCTTAGTGGTCTCCTGGAAGGAAGCAGCGCTGAGGAAGGAATTCGTAGCAAGAGATGCCTTAGTGATACCCAGGATGATCTGCTTTCCTTCTGCCGGCTTCTTGCCTTCTGCAACCAGCTGCTTGTTGACCTTGTTGAATTCTACCAGGTTTACGGTCGTTCCTGACAGGAACTCGGAATCGCCGGCATCTTCCACATTTACTTTCTTCAGCATCTGACGCACGATCACTTCAATATGTTTATCGTTGATCTC
>JAFWLF010000030.1:0-3033 GCA_017511185.1 Lachnospiraceae bacterium
GTACTCACCCTCGCCTATTGAAGTTTTCCAATGTAAAGAAATGTATTGATTTTAAAGGATTTCCGTGTCAACGGAGGACCACGCTTGTAAGTCCGAAATGGCCTTTGTCAGGCCCTTCAAATTAGCAAATGATTAGCTGTGCTAATACGGGGGAAGGAACCTGCTGCAACCACTTGATCATAAAACACCGGCTACCATTCCGATCGCTGTACGCATTTCAACGAGAGAATGATGGTCAGTATTCAGTTGATCAGATTACCTTAATGATACATGTTTCGAAGTCAGAAGTCCATGACTTTCTGGCTTTTTTCTGTCAGAGAGTCTCCGTCGAGCCACTCGTCGAAACTGCTTTTTGAAATGATATGCTTGCCGCCGACAATAAACGAACGGAATACATTTTTCTTCAGCAGTTCATAGACACTCGGCCTGCTGACGCCCAGCATCGCCTGCAGTTCTTTCACGGTATAACATCTTTTCTCACTCATAACAGATACCTCCTGGATTTCAAATATTGAAGTTCATCTTTGAAATGCGTACCCAGGTTGTTGAATCAGTGCTCAGCTAAGATAATTATACTGCGATGCTTTGGGATTGATTAGTATGTCACGAAAAAAGTCAGGTACGCTTCAGGTGATCGTATTATGCCCCATCAGTACTTCACGCCGTAGTAATCAAGATACGCCTTGAATCGATCCTGGGCAGTCAGACAGGTATCGCGAAGATATCCTTTCTCATTTCTCCACTCCTTCAGCCCTCGGTAATAGAACATCTTCATATCATCCTCGATAATGAAGGGTACTATCCCATTCCGGAGACATTCCTTGAAAAGAATCAGACGCCCCACCCGACCGTTTCCATCCTGGAATGGATGGATCGACTCAAACTGATAATGAAAGTCCAGTAAATCATCGAAGATAACTTTTTCCAGTTTACCATAGTCTGAAAGCAGCTCTTTCATCTTCTTCGGAACATCTCCGGGTGCCGCAGTTTCCCTGCCGCCGACTTCATTTGCCAGTTTCTTGTACTCACCCACTGCAAACCAGCTTTTTCTGCTGTCCGCAGTTCCGTTTTTTAAGAGAAGATGCAGCTGTTTGATCATTGTTTCCGTGATGGGACGTTTTGCCTGATCGATCATCATGTCTATACAGCGGAAATGATTCACCGTCTCCAGGATATCGTCCACATTCACAGAGCCATCCGGCGCATCGATCGTGTTGGTTTCAAAGATATACCGGGTCTGTTCGTGTGACAATCGGCTGCCTTCGATGTGATTGGAATTGTATGTAAGCTCGATCTGCACCTTATGGTAGATGCCTCCGGAGATACCGTTTTCCTTCTCCAGAACCAGTCTCCCGAGAAGATCCTCCGGAACGGATCTCTGTCTCGGTTTTCTTCCCGGCTTTTCTGCGTTATCCGGAATGTTCCAGGTCTTTCCTGTAATGAATGCCCCGGGGACACGCCCGTCCGCACAGTACTGCCGTACGACCCGTTCTGTAATGCCCCATTTTTCACTTGCTTCTTTTACTGAGATAAAGCCCATTCTGTCACCGCCTGTCTGTTTTGTGCAAGTCTATTATATTTCTTTACCGGCTGTTTTTCAATCTTGGCACGTTGTATAATCTATTTATAATCAGCCGATAAATGCAGCAAGAGCAGGCGTGTTTCTCACCCAACCTCAGAATCTGTATTCCTACTGTGTTTTTTGCAAGCCCTGTCAATTCTTGCATGATCAACGTCCGTCTACACTAATTGAACTGGAAGTTATCGCTTTAGATACTTCACCGCCGCATTGATGGTGGATCCCCACCTGCTCAATCCTGCTGCTTTATAAATCTGTATTTTCCTTTACCGTGTCCGGTTACCGGCTCGATAATTCCGTGCTCAGCCATATCCTTCAAAAGATCCGATGCTCTTGAAGGCTTTATCTCAATGACGTTTATCACATCACTTCTGCCAAAGATCGACTGACCAGGATATGAGGACGTCCCGGATACGCTTTCCCAGCTGATCCACACAGCATTCATCCCGAAGGCCGGTCATAAATTCATCGTCTCAGACTTCTCCGCCATCGAAGCCCGTGTCATCGCATGGATTGCCGGTGAGGACTGGCGGCAGGAGGTTTTTGCACAGGGCGGTGACATCTACTGCGCCTCTGCAAGCCAGATGTTCAAAGTCCCGGTCGAGAAACATGGCGTCAACGGCCACCTGCGGCAGAAAGGCAAGATCGCGGAGCTGGCCCTCGGCTATGGCGGATCGGTCGGTGCTTTAAAAGCGATGGGTGCCATCGAGATGGGCCTGACCGAGGAAGAACTCCCGCCGCTGGTCGAGGCATGGCGGCAGTCCAACCCGAACATCGTAAAGCTCTGGTGGGACGTCGACCGGGCCGCGATGGAAGCCGTGAAATACCACCACGCCTCAAAGACACACGGTATCCTCTTTGCATACCGGAGTGGGATGCTCTTTATCACCCTGCCTTCCGGACGGAACCTGGCCTATGTGAAACCCAAGGTCGGCACAAACAAATTCGGCGGTGAGTGCATCACCTTTGAAGGCACCGGCGGCACAAAGAAATGGGAACGCCTCGACTCGTATGGCCCAAAGCTCGTGGAAAACATCGTGCAGGCGACCTCCCGCGACATCCTGTGCTATGCCATGAAAACCCTGCGCTGCTGCAGCATCGTCATGCATATCCATGATGAGCTGGTTATCGAAGCCGATCCCCGGATGTCGCTTCAAGCAGTCTGTGACCAGATGGGCCGGACGCCGCCGTGGGCAGAAGGCCTGCAGCTGCGGGCCGACGGGTACGAAACCGGATTTTATAAAAAAGACTGAACAAAAAAGGCGACTGAGATTGATATAACCTCTCAGCCGCATTTCATTTCAAGATAAAGGCTTTGATCAAAGCCTCATGATTGACAGCGTCCTTCTTTGCCCGGAGCTCTTTTAATTCTTCACAGGCTTTATTATACCGTTCGCCAAGCGAGATAACCTTTTCTTCCGCTTTCCTGATCTTTGCGTCAAGGCTTTCAGCCA
>JAFWLF010000031.1:0-2503 GCA_017511185.1 Lachnospiraceae bacterium
GATGGTGCGCGGAAAGCTTGTTTGGCATTTTCCCTACATCCATTTTCGGTCTCGGCAAAATTCGATGGTGTGAAAAAAGCTTGTTTGGCACTTGCCCTACATCCATTTTCGGTCTCTACTAATTCCGATGGTGTTCCTGACAAAAAGCGTTCGAATTCATACCATCGCTTTTCAGCTTGGGCCGAATCCGATGGTTCACCTTCCAAAAGCGCTCAAATAACCTACATCCATCTACGCTTTCAATCAAATCCGATGGAGAGCAAACCTTATACCGCCAAATCAGGCTCCATCCAAGTTTGGCTTCAAGCCAATTCCGATGGAGAGCACGCGACAGCCCCGTCTGTTTTGAAAAGGGGGCGTCGCATCTTGCTGATTAATCAGCAGGGGCGGCGTCCTCTTTTTGTCTCAAAATCGTGCTTTTTCTTTGATTTTTCTGATTTTTGATGCCGGATGTGAGCAGAATGCGGGCATCCGGCTTTTCTGGATTTCATTTCAGGCATACTTAAACAGACATCATCCGATGCCTTCCTGTTCAAGTGGCAATTCATTTTGGACTGTCAAAATATCATGCCGTTTTATTCAGTTCATAGAGCCGGATCCCTTGCTTTTGTGACTGGATCTTCCAGTGCAGCTTGTTGAAGTTGTACGCGATCGCAACGAGCACACTCTCAGCCAGCGCGTTCTTCATTCCCCTGTACAGGTACTGCCTGAACCCCATGTCTTCTTTAACAACGGCAAATGTCCCTTCCGCCTGTATGCTGCGGTTCATCCTGAGCTGTGTTCCGTATTCGCTCATGATGCGCCCGAGGTTTTCGGCACGCTTTTCTTCTTTTGTCCTTGATACATAAAGAACCTTGGTGCGTTCTTCCATCGGGGTCCTGCAGTTGTTTCCCCTGATGCATTTATCCTTATGCGGACAGCCTGAACAGTCGCCGCACCTGTAGACAGTGGCGACATTTACGTATCCGCTCGCTGTCCTGGATCTTCTGGTCCCGCTGGCATACAGTCTTTTCCCGTTTTTACAGGTATAGCTGTCGGTTTCTTTATCGTAGGACATGTTTTCCTGGCGGCTGATGTCTGTCTTGTATTTTCTGGTTTTGGAGATCTCGTAGTTCGTCGGCTTGATATATGAAGACTGGCCGTTCTTCTCCAGGAAGAGGTAATTCTCCTCGCTCTCGTATCCTGCATCTGCCACTATATCGCGGTACTTGAAGTGAAGGTATTCTTCCATCTCTTCAAGCATCGGGCGGAGGGTCAGGGTATCCCCGGGATGGGAACTGACATCTACCCATGTGATAAATCCGGCGTCTACGGCGTGCTGGACGTTATAGGCCGGCTTCAGCTGGCCGTTGAGCATGGCGTCCTCCTTCATCCTCATAAAGGTCGCGTCATGGTCCGTCTTGGAGTAACTGTTGCGGTCCCCGCATACATCGAGCTTATAAACATAATCCTCCATCCTCTGCAGGTATTCCCTGGCCTGTTCGACATACCGCTGCAGGGGCGTTTTCCTCTTTCCGGCCCCGCTGACAAATACGACCCTTTCTTTACGGCAGAGCTTTTCCAGCTGCATGACGAGCTGTTTTATAGTCCCGAGTGAGATCCGGTCATTGTAAGCGACCCTGATGTCATACACTTCCTCACATACCGCTATGAGTTCCGCGACTTTTGCCAGCATGCGGGCCTGGTTTTTGGATACCGCTTTTTTCCACACAAAAGTATACTTATTGGCGTTTGCCTCGATCTTGGTTCCGTCAATGAATACAGCCTCAGAGGAGATGAGGCTGTTCCTGCGCAGGAGCCAGGTGGATTCTGCCATCAGTTCTTTTGAGCACTGTGAAAGATGAAGGGATATGAAACGGGCGATCGTAGCGTTGTCCGGGGCAGGCTTTCCTTCAAGCAGGTACATGTAGTTTATGTTCTGCCTGCAGGCGGCTTCGATCTTCCTGCTGGAATAGGTCCCGTTCATAGCTGCGTAGGCAACGATCTTGAACAGCTGCTTCGGTGTCGCCAGATTTTTCGGTACCCTTGTATAGGTCTTGTAGAGTTCCGAAAGGTCCATGCCCTCCACGCATGCATTCAGGAGGCGAACCGGGTCGTTGTCCGGGATCATTGGCTCAAAATCAATGGGAAGTTTGATTTGATAATAAGATCTGGACAGGGTATAATCTCCCTGTAGGATTTTGGTTAGTCGCATAACTGAATTTTACAGCAAAAACCGGACTCTTTGGAGCCCGGTTTTTGTGTTTTCCTGATATGAAATGGGTCTGTGCATCCAGTGTCAGGATCAGCCTGAGCGGTTGCGGCATGCCCCTTTAGAGTTGCTTTGAATGAGCGGCTGGATGAACCGGATCTTTTCTGAGCGTAGGAGGGAATGAGGGCTGCAGCTCCTGCAGCCCGAAAGCCCACCTGTCTGAGACGTCCGGTCATCAGAGCGGACGTCGAGTTTGGAAATGCGGTTCCCTCCGCAGCGAGGGAAGGATCTGTGTGAATCCCCGCGAATTCA
>JAFWLF010000032.1:0-3685 GCA_017511185.1 Lachnospiraceae bacterium
CATTCGCACGAATGTCTTTTTAAAGGGCTGCCCGCTCCGCTGCTTATGGTGCTCCAATCCGGAATCCCAGAAGCCGGTTCCGCAGCTGATGTTTCGTGCGGATCGCTGCACGAGATGCAGCGCCTGTATTTCATCCTGCCCTTCTTCCGCAATCTCTCTTGTGGACCAGCGCATCCAAAATGACCGGTCGCTTTGCACCGGATGCGGTGCATGTGCTGCGGTTTGTCCAAACGAAGCACGCGAGATCATAGGAACTTCTGTGACAGCTGGAGAAGTCTTTGATGAAGTTGCGCAGGATGAGCTGTTCTATGCCAAAGACGGCGGTGTGACTCTGACTGGCGGCGAGGTTCTGGCACAGCCTGCATTTTCTGCTGCCATTCTGCAATTATGCAGACAGGCTAAGATCCACAAGGCAATAGAAACCTGTGGTTTTGCTGACTGGTCTGCCCTGGAAGAGGTGCTGCTGTATACCGACCTGGTATTATATGACCTGAAAGAAATGGATCCGGCACTGCATCGCAAATATACTGGCGTTGATAATAACCAGATCCTGGAGAACCTGAAAAAGATTGAGGACCAGATGGCTCTTGAAATCTGGGTCCGCGTTCCGCTTATTCCAGGATACAATGATGACAAAGAAAACCTTCTAGCCACTGCTCGTTTTGTGAAAGAGAATCTGCACAAGTGCACACAGATCCATCTTCTTCCGTTCCACCGTTTGGGTGAAGGGAAATACGAACAATTGGAAAATGAACCGAATGGCTTTAGCAGCACCGTACCGGAAGACTCCTATATGGAATCACTTCGGGATTATGTCCGGAGTTTCGGTCTGGACTGCAGATAAGAAAGGCGGCGCAAACGATGAATGATAATACCACTCCTCTTTCCGCAAATGAATACGATGCCGAGATCAATAAAACCATACCTTTTTACAGTACCTTTTATGAGCAGACGATAGACGTCATTACGCAGTGTTATTTTCCATCCATCCACTGGCTTGACTTAGGATGCGGCACCGGTGCTTTAGAGGAACGTGCTTTATCTTATTTTCCAACTGCCTCCTTTGTCCTGGTCGACCCTTCCGAAAAGATGCTGGACCAGGCAAAGAATAAGCTTGCTGCATATGATTTCAAATATATCTGCGGAAAGTCAACGGATATCAATTTTGATGAAGAATTTGAAGTTGTTACGGCTATCCAGTCCCATCACTATATGTCCGCAGAGGAGCGGGAATGCGCCGTAAAAAAGGTGTTTCATGCCTTGAAAAAGGATGGCATCTTTGTATGTTTTGAAAATGTAGTTCCGGCTGACGAAACAATCAAGAATAGTGAATTGCTCCGTTGGGGACGTTACCAGCAAAGACAGGGAAAAACCGCAGAAGAAGCACTGACGCATAATGCAAGATGCGGTGTCAGTTATTTTCCGTTAACAGTAGATGAACATATCGAACTATTAAAAAAAACCGGTTTTCAGGCCGTCCATGTCTTTTGGATCAGTTATATGCAGATGGGCATTTACGCCATTAAGTAAGAAAGGCGGCAGATTATGGAACTTGCGAAAGTTGGAACTAACGCGTTTGCTGCACTTGGTGTCGGGGCAGTTCTTGCGATCATCCTCCCGATCACCATCGCGCTTATCTGGAAATTCAAAAAAAAGGAACGTTTTACCACGATCCTGATCGGTGTGGCTTCATTTGTTCTGTTTGCCATGATCATAGAAAAACTGATTCAAAATGTGCTAATCTTTCCGACACAGATGATGCTGCCTGATCATGCTGTCAGCAGATTTATCAATGCCAGACCACTTCTGTGGGCATTAGTCGTTGCTCTTTTTCCGGGTGTTTTTGAAGAGACCGGCCGGTTGATCGCGTTTAAGACTGTTCTCCGCAAACGGAAAAACAGAGAGACTTCCATCTCGTACGGCATCGGACATGGATGCGGTGAGGCGATGATCCTTTTGGGGATCACTTATATAGAATACATTGTTTTTGCTGTCATGATCAATCTTGGCACTTTCCAGACGGTGATCGATCAGGCAGCGGCACAGGCACCGGATCAGATCAATACGGTTTATGCTTTAGCCGGGCAGATTGCTTCCTTTTCCATGGCTTCTCTGGGCGTTGCCTTGTTTGAGCGCGTATTCGCCGTACTGTTTCATATCGGAGCATCGATCCTGGTCTTTTATGCCTGCAAGGATAAGAATAAGACCTGGCTGTATCCGCTTGCGATCATTTTGCATACAGCAATGGATTTTATCGCAGCACTCACTCTGACAGGAATCTGGACCCCGTCCACATGGCTGTTGGAAGCAATCGTTGCTGTGTTCGGCATCCTGGTTTTCTGCGGAGCGTATTTCCTGCTTTATAGAAAAGATAAGGGCTGATATTAAATCTCAATACTGGTTCCCGGAATCTGCACAAGGCAGTTGACACCCACTGCTTCGCAATACTTTGCAAGTTTATAGAATACGACTTCTGTCTTTTCTACAAGACGCGGCATGCCTGTAACCGGTTTTGTCAAAGGAGAAAAGAAATTGTCCCAATGCACCGGGATCACCAGCTTTGGCTCCAGTTTGTCGATCGTCTCTTTATAAAATGTTTCTTCCATTGCAGCATCCGCTTTTTGAAGGCCTGCCACTCCCAGGAATAAAACGTCTGCTTTATAACCGTCCATCTGTCCTTCAATATAGTTGAAGCTTGGGCGAATCATAAAGCGCTTTCCTTCTGCTTCCACGTAAAAGTCATAAGAGCCGCCTTCTTTGTAATCACGAAGATGGGCAGGCTGGCGAAGAGGTTTATCGATTGTCTGGCCCAGGTCATTATTCAGCGCCGTAGGCTTGGAATGAATGGACGGGATAACCTTGATACGATAATTGCCAACCTCATAGGTTTCATTGGCTGCAAATTCTACTAAACGGTCTTCCGGCACATCACCGCCGCGCGCCACATTCATTGTAGAGCTGGCGCCGTAGATCACCGCATTACACTGATTGGCAATATAAGGTGCATCCATTACATGATCATGATGAGAATGAGATACAAAGATCGCTTTCAACCGGTCTATGTGATGCAGTTTCAGCTTTTCATCTACGACCTGTTTATCCGTCGACTCGCTCGACGAGGAAATATATTTCATCAGAGACGGCCTGGTCATATGTGCGTCAAAGAAGATCTGATCCTTGCCGTCATCAAACAGTAATGTTGTTGTTCCAAAAAAAGTTACTTTCATTTTATGCACCTTTCTATTGATTCGTTTCGGGTATAATCGCCTTTCCCATCATACTCTTTGGAACGCCTTATTTCCAGTCTTTTTATAGACAGCGTCATTCACAGCTGATAAACTTCACGTATGCATGCATCACGTCAAAAATCTTATATCATGCTGATCACTTCGCTGGTCATTTTCGGAACGATCGGGATCTTTCGCAGATACATTCCGCTGTCCTCTGCTCTTATCGCGTTTTTCCGGGGACTGATCGGTGCGCTTTCTTTATTTCTGATCACTTTGCTTCTGAAAAAAGAAAAGTGGCAGCGGATCGGCGTCAAAAAGTTTATTGGTCTGGTGATCACCGGCGCATTTATCGGCATCAACTGGATCCTGCTTTTTGAGGCTTTTAATTTCACCACCATCGCCAAAGCAACGCTTTGTTACTATCTGCAGCCAACTATCGTACTGCTTACTGCACC
>JAFWLF010000033.1:0-2939 GCA_017511185.1 Lachnospiraceae bacterium
CAAGGGTGAAACTAATCTGCTGAAGGACTTCCTGTATGAAGCGATATTCGTGCCGGATGGAATGGAGCGGCCAGCGCGGGACATTATTGAGAAACCGGAACTGCGGGTGTACACAGATGACTTTGGAACCCGGAAAGGCGACAACTGCCTGGTGGCTGATTTTGGCGGCAAGGTAGTCGGAGCTGTCTGGACGAGGATCATGGACGATTACGGTCATGTGGATGATGAAACGCCGTCTTTCGCCATTTCGCTTTACAACGAATATCGCGGTCAGGGCATCGGTTCTCAGCTGATGGTGAAGATGCTCGAATTGCTAAAATGGCAGGGATACGAGCGGGCATCCTTGGCGGTGCAGAAAGCAAATTACGCCGTAAAGATGTACAGGAATGTCGGATTCAAGACGGTCGATGAAAACGCTGAAGAATTCATTATGGTGTGCGAACTATAAATCGGGATTTGCGGAGGTGAAGGCAGGAACATGATTATTTTGTTAACCGGAGCATCTCACACCGGAAAGACTCTTCTGGCACAGCGGATGCTCGAAAAGTACAAATATCCATATCTCTCCATTGACCATCTGAAGATGGGGCTGATCCGCAGCGGCAACACAGAACTTGGGCCGGAAGACGACGATGCTCTCACAGAGTATCTGTGGCCCATTGTCCGCGAGATAATCAAGACCGCAGTCGAAAACAGACAGGATCTGATCGTAGAGGGCTGCTACGTTCCCGCAGATTGGAGAAATGACTTTGATGCGCATTATCTGCCGTCTATTCGATTCATTTGCCTTGCCATGACCGAAGAATACATTGACAGTCATTATCATGAGATCATCGGGCATGAGTCGGATATAGAATCCAGATTGATGGAAGCCGATTGTACCCCCGATGACCTGAAGGAATGCAACAGATGGTACATCGACACGTTCGGAAGTGCCGGCGAGAATGTCATTCTTATAGAGGATGATTACAACAAGGCATTGACAGAACTTATAGAATGATAAATCCCAGTCTGTCGAGACGGTAGTTCTTTTACAAGGATAACGGACAATGGATCAGAAAGAATTATACAGATACATACAGGAAAACCAGCCCAACATCTGTCAGATCAGCATGATGCAAAATGGCCAGGAGATTTATTCTGCGGAGTGGAATGGTTATCAGCGGAATGATTGTACACATATCATGTCCGCTACGAAAAGCATTATCGCGCTTCTGACCGGGATCGCCATTGATCACGGCATGATCGGCAGTGTAGATGATAAAGTGCTCTCCTTCTTTCCTGAGTATTCCGTTAAGCGCGGTGAGAAGACCATCTATGATGTCACTGTGAAGCATCTTCTTACCATGCGTGCACCGTACAAGGGAAAAGGTGATCCCTGGACAAAGGTGTGTTCCAGCGATGACTGGACAACCACCTCACTTGACTTCCTTGGCGGGAAAAAGGGTATTACCGATGAGTTTGACTATCGGACGGTCTGCCTGCATATTCTCTCCGGCATTCTCTTTCAGGCTACAGGCATGAAAACTGCAGACTTTGCCAATCAATATCTCTTTTTACCACTTGGTATTGCGGAACATCGGAATTACTATGCCAAGAGTGCCGGGGAGCACAGGGAGTTTACTATTTCAAAATCCCCGAAAGAGAATATCTGGTTTGCAGACCCGGACGGGCTTGGAACGCCGGGCTATGGCCTGTGTATGAGCGCTTCCGACATGGTGAAGATCGGGCAGCTTTGCCTGAATAAAGGAGTCTGGGAAGGAAAGCGGATCATTTCTGAAGGATGGATCGATGAAATGACAAATCCCAGAGAAGTGGAAAGCAAGTATTTTCGAGGGATGCAATACGGTTACTTATGGTGGGTTATTCATCCGGAAAAGAAGATTTATGCCGCAATCGGAAACAGTGGAAACGTAATCTATGTGAATCCGGAGAAGGACATCGTCGTCGCGGTTTCTTCCTGCTTCAAACCCACGGTGTTTGACCGGATAGATTTTATCGAGGATACTCTTCTTCCGTGCGTAGGATTTATGCCAAACAGACAAATCGGGATTTGACGAGGTAAGACAAATGACCATCCAAACAGTTGAACAAAACAACATATTATGTGCTGTTATTAACAGCGATGAAAAGGTATTTACAGATGCACAGTCTGCACTCGATGTGCTTATGACTGCAAAGTATGATGTAGGCACAAAGAATATCATAATTGACAAAAAACTGATTGTTGAGGACTTTTTCATCCTCAGCACTGGGCTTGCTGGTGAGATTCTGCAAAAGTACACCAACTATGGTGGACGCATTGCAATTTATGGCGATTACTCTCGCTATACCAGCAAGCCTCTCAGAGATTTTATCTATGAGAGCAATAAGGGGAAGAGTGTGTTTTTTGTTGCCACCAAGGAAGAAGCAATCGAAATGCTGACAAAGTAAATTCCAGTTTGTCGATGAGCTGTCAGTGCTTTCGCTCATTGCTCACTATAAACAATTCCCTCTGCCCACCTATGGCTGGAGGAAGAATGACTGCCTGACCGATACGGCGGGCTTGACAGATCGCCCGAAGCCGTCATTATCATAAAGAATCTGTGGAGACACGCACAATCTCATATCGGCATGACAGCCAGTTGGTAGAAATACCGGCTGGCTTTTTTCATACAGGGAGAAGAGGATAATATCGACCGAGTAATTCTTGCTATTGAACGAGGGACATACGTCCGCATCGAGAACATGGACAGCAGGATGATTCCCCTGATTGAAGGGGAGCACGGATTCAGAACGGAGTAAATGATATGAAGCCAATAACGAAGAAAGAGATGAAAGAAGCGTTTGCTCAGATTGGATTAAGGGCCGGAACCGTTGTCATGGTGCATACATCTCTGAGCGCAATCGGTTATGTCTGCGGCGGCGCTCAAACCGTCATTGAAGCGTTGACTGAGACG
>JAFWLF010000034.1:0-4893 GCA_017511185.1 Lachnospiraceae bacterium
GAAAGGATCACGCCCATAGTATTGCTGTGTTCAGGCGAAGATAAATTCAAATATGGTTCATAGTATTCTAACATTGGCTATCCCCCCAGATCGCGATCTGACTCATTCAATCCCCTCACATCCCCATTTTACACAGCCTCTCCCTCAACATCGTATTCCTGTGTCTAACCGTCACATTCCTGACGCAGTAAGAAAGCGCTTTTTTCGTACCGACCAGTACAAGAATCTTCTTCGCCCTGGTGATACCTGTGTAGATCAGGTTTCTCTGCAGCATAATATAGTGCGACATAAGAACCGGGATGACCACAATCGGGTATTCCGATCCCTGGGATTTGTGAATGGTCGTCGCATATGCCAAAACCAACTCATCCAATTCCGTCACATCATATTTGACGCTCCGCCCGTCAAAAACAACGGTCAGCTCCCGCTCTTCAAGGTCTGCTTTTTCAACTACACCGATATCGCCGTTAAAGACTTCCTTGTCATAATTGTTCCTGATCTGCATGACCTTATCGTATGTCTTAAATTCATATCCGCCGCGCTTAAGTCCCGCTCCTCCCGGATTGATCGCTGCCTGCAATACCTGATTCAGATTTGATGCCCCGCACACTCCCCGCTGCATGGGAGTAAGAACCTGTATTTCTGATGCCGGTGTTCGATAATAAGTGCTGAGCTTTGTCTTCACCAGCTCGACGATTGTCCTTGATGCTTCATTGTAGTCCCGCGATTTAAGATTCTATCCGACCGCAAAGCTGCGGCGATTTAATTTCTAAGATTCTAGTTTCCGCATTTTGAAGCGTGCTGTTTTTTGCAGCGCGCTTTTTTCTTGCGCTCAATCCTGTCCTCCGTTATAGTTTTCGATGCAGGCATAAAAAAGAGGAGGAAGAACCCATCCAGCCAAAGATCCGTTCTTCCTCCCTGCACCCTGCCATGCTCTAAAAGGGTCATGCCCTACTCTCGAAAGACGCATGGTTATGGAATACACTGTTATGATAAGAAAGAACCTGATCAGTTGCAAGCTAATTCGTGAAAAAAGATGTGGAAATTCTATTTTCAAGGCATGCATGGGCCATCTGCGCCCAGGCACCCAGGTCTGTCCCTACTGCGGATGTAAGGGCGAATGCCGTATCCATGCTTACTATGGCCGTACCCTGATCGATTTTGTCGATGGGAAACCAGTGAAGGCCAGTCTCTGCGTTCTCCGTCTCATTTGCCGGCACTGTAAGCATCCCTCTACACATGCTGTACTTCCGGATCCCATCATTCCCTATTGCAGGCACAGCCTCTTCTTTATCCTACGGGTTCTGGCTGAACATGCCCTTCGGTTCCGCTCAGTAGAACGCATCTGCGAAGTCTTTGACATCTCTGTACGTACTTTTTACCGCTGGCAAAAACTATACGAAGAACACCGGGTTCTTTGGCAAGGACTTCTTGCTGCCGTTGAATCGAACCTGAAAGCTTCCATCCAGGAACTGATCCGGAAAGAACCCTTCAGCGCCTTCGCAGCCGGATTCTTCCAGCTGACAGGATTATCCCTGTTGCAGTCCCATAGAAACCCGTCACGTTCCCCGCGGAACAGAAAACCCGGCACTTCTGTTTTTCCATGACCACACGACACGTCCATGGTCAGCCCTGTTTCCGCCATCTATGATGGGGAAAAGGAGGTAAAGCACCATGAGCAGCAATGAATCTATCACTCGTGCGGCAGAAATCGCACAATTCCGCTTCGGACTGATCGCACCGGTCATCCAGGGTCTGTTTCCTGATGCCTCAAGAACAGCCTTCTATAAGCGGATCACCGAAAACCCCATTGTTTTTCCGGATGGCATAGCCAGGGAGCTGAGTTACAAGACACTTGAAAAATGGGTCTCCAACTATCAGCGTGAAGGGATCGATGCCCTTATGCCTTCAGAGCGGTCAGACAAAGGAACGACCCGTGTGCTCCCGGATACGGCCATTGAGGAAATCTATCGCCTGAAACAGGCTTTCCCCCGTCTTAATGCCACGCAGATCCACGCCCAGCTTGTCCGGGATGGCTTTATTCCGGAAACAGTCAGCGTCTGTGCCGTACAACGCTTTGTCCGGAACAATGACCTGAAATCCGCCCGCAATCCCACCATGCAGGACAGGAAAGCCTTTGAGGAAGAAGCCTTTGGTCTCATGTGGCAGGCGGACACCTGTTACTTCCCCCATATCACGGAGGATGGAAAGTCCCGCAGGGTCTATGCTGTCTGTATTATCGACGACCACTCCCGTCTCATCGTCGGTGCCGGGCTGTTTTACAATGATTCTGCCGCAAACTTCCAGACAGTCCTGAAGAAGGCGGTTGCTACTTTTACCATTCCGACAAAGTTATATACGGATAACGGCGCGCCGTATGTCAACGAGCAGCTCAGCCTGATCTGCGGGGCAATCGGGACGGTGCTCCTGCACACGAAAATCAGGGATGGCGCTTCGAAGGCCAAGATTGAACGATTTTGGAGAACCTGCAAAGAAACCTGGCTCTATGGCCTCGATATGGAAAAGATCCACTCCCTCAAGGAATTCAATGATCTTTTTCAGGAGTTTATCCGCTCCTATAACACTTCCCGGCATACCGGCATCAACTGTACACCCTTTGAGCGCTATCAGGCCTCGAAAGAACATGTCCGCCCTGCAAAGTCAATGGAATGGCTGGATGAATGCTTCCTGAACCGTATTTCCAGAAAAGTCAGGAAAGATGCTACCGTATCAATCGACAAAGTATCCTACGATGTCCCTGCACAATTCATCGGACAGAAAGTGGATATCCGTTTCCGTCCCGGTGAAATGGATTCGGCCGTTGTCCTTTTTGAAGGAAAGTCCTGGCCGATCCGTGTAACGAACAAGAATGAAAACTGCCACACAAAGCGAAACAACCCCGTAACGCTTGACTACACAAAGCTTGGAGGGAAGAGCTATGGCCATGTTTAATCCGTACTATTCCCTTGCTTTTAATCCCTTTGACAAACAGCAGGTAAAGGAATCGGACGCTTTTATCTCAAATGACTACACGGAAATGATGTCCCGTTTGAACTACCTGAAGGACACCCGGGGCATCGGGCTGTTTACTTCTTCCCCGGGTAAGGGAAAATCATTTTGCCTGCGATGTTTTGCAAAAGAGCTTAATCCAGGCCTGCATCATATGGAGTATATCCCTCTCTCCACCATTACCGTTGCAGAGTTCTATAAAGAACTCTGCACGATTCTCGGTGTCAGTGATAAAGGCGGGAAACCAGGACGCTTCCGCTCCATACAAGAGCAGATCTACTACCTCTATCATGAGAAACGGCAGCCGCTGCTCCTTGCGATTGACGAAGCTCAGTTCCTCTCAACCAGTATTTTGAACGATATCAAGATGCTGATGAACCAAAAATACGATTCTGTCAACTGTTTTACACTGATCCTGTGCGGAGAAACCTACCTGAACCACACCCTCAATAAGAAGATGCATGAAGCGCTTCGTCAGCGCATCACCGTCCATTATGATTTTCGGGGACTCTCCGATGACGAGGCTGTCCGCTACATTATCCATAAGCTTTCCTGTGCCGGTTCATCAAAGGCCATCATAGAGGAAGCCGCCCTTATGGCCGTTGCCGGCCATGCCCACGGAAACCCGCGAGTGATTGACAGTGTCATGACGGACGCACTCAACATCGGCGCGCAACAAGATAAAAAGTGTATTGATACCGATGTAGTCATGGCCGCCGTCAGCAATCAGAACCTTGACTAACAGGAGGGATTCTATGCATACATTTACATACTTTTGTATGGAGCCGGACGGCCAGCTGGAACTCCGTCTGGCGACATGGGAGATTCTTCATCTCGAACCATACCTGGAAGAGCTTCGGATCACGACACATGATCATACTTTCGGTGTCATTATCGGCTCTGCCTGGCTGGCCAGTTTTGTCTGCATACCGGATTTTGGAATCTGCTTTACTGTCAGCAGTCTTCTGGATACAGAGAATTGCAGGAAACATCTGGCAGAAAGCCTTGATGAAGAAAACGCGCAGGCAATTGCTTCAGGTCTTTTCTGTTATGCGTCCTGAAAGTTATGATGTGGCTATGGGCTGAGGCCTGTGGCCACTTTTACTATAGGTAAAATCTTTTGCGCTGCTATATCCGCTCACAATATGCAGTTATGCCGATAATAACATGTTGTTAAAGATCCGACTGCACTGTTGTATAGGAGTTTATGCCGATTTTAATTCGCAGGCACCGCCTCCCTCAATTCGCCGTTTTACACTCACTTCCTGGCTGGTCAGCTGGCGGATCTCCTCGGTCGGCTCCAGCATGTCGGGGACCATCAATGGGATCGTGCCGGCGGCTGCAGCTGCCCGGATGCCGTTATAGGAATCCTCGATAATCATCAGATCCTTTTTATCCAGTTTCATTTTCTCGGCTGCCAGATCATAGATCAGCGGATCCGGCTTGCTTCTTGGCAGACCGTGTCCCGAGATGACATGTTCAAAATAGTCCCTGATCTCCAGACTGTCCATGATGGTATAAAGATAATTGAGTTCTGACGAAGAAGCGATGCACATCCGGATCCCTTTTTTCCTGCACCTGTCCAGAAATTCGTAGAGACCCTTCATCGGTCTGAATTTCCTGATGTCGTTATCCTCTTCGTAGATCCGCATCGACTCGGTATTGAACTCTTCTATCGTTACCTGCAGACCGTATTTTTCAATCACTTCCGTGGCGATTGCATCGACGGTTTTTCCAATCACGTGCTGAAGCTCCTCAAAAGTCGCATCGATACCAAAACCGTGCAGGTACTTTATCAGAGCTTCAATGTAAGGAGGCTCGCTGTCGGTAATCACGCCGTCGAAATCAAAGATAATTCCTTTTATCATAAACACCGCAGGTCTC
>JAFWLF010000035.1:0-3068 GCA_017511185.1 Lachnospiraceae bacterium
AACTTTGTCACAGGCAAAATAATAATTGATGCAATAATGGATGGAACACTGTAACAGACATGTCATAATAATCCGGATTTGAATGGAGAAAAAAATGACAGAAGATAATAAAAACAAAACAGTTGCTGCCCATCGCAATGACTGGAAAACGGAGCCCATGCCAAAGCAGCATGATAGGTTTGTACTTACCAGATCTTTTAGTGATGAAGAAATGGATGCGCTGCGCCTGGGCAATGTTCCACAGGCGATGGAGGATAAGTGGTTCTGGTATATGGAGAATAAAACTCTTTGGGCACATCGCAGCTGGACAGGGTACTGTATCTATCAGATCGACTTTAAAGAAGATAATAATCATGTTGTGATCGTCAATCGGGATCCGGAACAGTACGCATGCACCAGTATCGAAGAAGACATCGAATCTTTAAACAAACTTTTTGACTGGTGGACTCAAATCCCTTATGATCATTACCATGAATGGCTTTCGGAAACAAACGATACATTAAAAAGGAGACAAAAATGAAAATAGCAGTTACTTATGACAATGGAGAAGTCTTTCAGCATTTCGGGCATACAGAGACATTCAAAATATATGAGGTTCAGAACAATGCCGTGATATCCTCAGAACTTTTTGGGTCAGATGGAAGCGGGCATGAAGCACTCGCCACGCTGCTTGCAGAGAATAAAATCGATGTTCTGATCTGTGGCGGTATTGGTGGTGGTGCAGAGGCAGCGTTAGAAGCATGCGGGATTGAGTTATGTGCCGGTGCATCCGGGAATGCTGATGAAGCAGTGGAAGCATATCTTCGGGGAGAATTGACGAATACTGGAGCGAACTGTGATCATCACGATGAAGAACACGATTGTTCTGAGCATGACTGTAGCAGCTGCAGCGGATGCCATAGTGCACCGCCGATTACCGGAAAAAACGTTGGAAAAACCTGCCGGACTCATTACAGGGGGACCTTCAATGATGGCACACAGTTTGACTCTTCCTATGATAGAGGTGAGCCGTTAGAATTTGTATGTGGTGCAGGAATGATGATCAGGGGATATGATGCCGCTGTTGCAAATATGGAAGTAGGAGAAACGGTGGAGGTTCATTTAATGCCGGAGGAAGCCTATGGAGAGATCAATCCAAATGCAATCTTTACTGCTGAAATAGAGAACATGCCTGGAGCGGAAGAAGTGGAAGTTGGCCAGCAGGTATTTCTGCAGAATATGTATGGACGTCCGGTTCCTGTCAAAATAATCGCGAAAGATGAAAAAACGATCACTTTTGATGCAAATCACGAAATGGCAGGCAAAGAATTAAACTTTACTATTGAGTTGGTCGAGGTGCTGGACTGATGATAAAGATAACGATTAGCTTCCGGAAGCAATCGTTTGGGCTTCTACAAGGTGGGCATATTGCCCGCCTTTTTTCATGAGTTCGGAATGATTTCCGATTTCCTGAACTCTATTATCATCAATAACCGCGATCATATCTGCGTTTCGGATAGTACTCAGACGATGCGCAATGATAATGGATGTGCGTCCTTTGGCCAGCTCATCAAAAGCACTCTGGATACGGATTTCTGTCATGCTGTCCAGAGCAGACGTCGCCTCATCCAGAATAAGGATCGGTGGATTTTTCAAGAAGACTCTGGCAATGCCGATCCGCTGTTTTTGACCGCCGGAAAGCATAACGCCGCGTTCTCCGATATAGGAATCATAGCCGTTTGGCATTTCCATGATCTCATTATGGATCTCTGCGCGCTTTGCTGCATCGATAATTTCATCCATTGTCGCATCCGGTTTGCCATAAGCAATGTTTTCACGGATGGTACCTGCGAACATGAATACATCCTGCTGCACGATTCCGATGGACTGCCTGAGGGAATGCTGTGTCACATCACGCACATCGACATCGTCAATCATAATAGCGCCGGAGGAAACTTCATAGAAGCGTGGAATCAAGTGACACAGTGTGGTCTTGCCGCCGCCGGAAGGACCTACGACAGCAAAGCAGCTTCCTGCAGGAATCTCTACATTAATATTATTAAGGACAGCAGGCGCTTCCTCATCTTCTTTTGCAGGCGCATAAGAAAATGAAACGTTTTTTATAGAGATGTTTCCTTTTACATATTTCAGGATTATTGCATCCGGCTTATCTTCAATTTCCGGATCGGTTCTCATTATCTCAAGAAAACGCTTGAAGCCGGCCATTCCGGCCATGTACTGTTCAATAAAGGCGACAAGTTTTCTGACTGGTGAAATAAACGTGGAAACATAAAGACTGAACGTTACCAGTTCAATATAGTTCATGGAATCCTTCATGATGAAATATCCGCCGGCAGCAATGACCAGAACGGAAAGCAGGGACAAGGCAAACTCCATACCTGCACCAAAGATACCCATGATCTTATAGTAATCTTTTTTTGCTCCAAGATATTTTTTATTGGAATCACGGAATTTATCCATCTCGATCTCTTCATTTGCAAACGCTTTTGCTGTGCGGATACCAGAGAAGCCGGACTCGATCGATGCATTGATTTCGGAAGTGCGCACCTTGACCTGTGTGCTTTTTTCTGCCATCTTCCTTCTTAAAATCACAGAGAAGATAACAAAGCACGGAATGACAGCAAAGACGATCAGCGCGAGCCGCCATTCGATCGTGCAGAGAATACAGAATGCGCCGATGATCGTCACACAGGAAATAAACAGATCCTCCGGACCGTGGTGCGAAAGCTCTGTGATCTCAAAAAGATCATTTGTAACGCGGCTCATCAGCTGGCCTGTCCGATTCTTGTCAAAGAAAGAAAAACTGAGTTTCTCAATATGGCCAAACAGTTCGTCACGCAAGTCCGCTTCAATAAAGGTTCCCATCCTGTGTCCCCAATAAGTAATAATGTAGTAGAGGACTGCTTTTAAAAGGTAGGCAGCGATAAAGATTGCCATAACCGTAAAGAACGTTTTGAACATATAGTTCGGCAGGAACATTTCCATACTTTTTTTTGAAAAATAAGGAAAGAGCAGATCGATGGCGCTGACTGCCAGTGCACAGGCCATGTCCAGCGAAAAGAGTCCCA
>JAFWLF010000005.1:0-4296 GCA_017511185.1 Lachnospiraceae bacterium
ATCCCCTCTCTTCCCAAGAGGCTCCCAGCGTTCACCTGAATTTTTGCACCCAGGTGGATCATCCGCTCCACACATTTCAGATCCTTCAGCTCCGGAAAACGTTCCACATGCGCGATCAATGGGCGATAGCCGGATTTCCGGATCAGCTTAATAAATTCATAGACTTCCAGCTTGGAATAACGTGTAGAAAACTCCGTCAAAATGTATTCCCCGTTTCCCATCGGTATGACATCGCCCTTTTCTATCCGTTGGATAAAAGAGGAATCACAATAATACTCCCGGGATAAATACAGGTGGATTTTTCCTTCAAAAGCCCGTGCTCGCTGCAGAAGTCGTTCAAACTGTTCAATCACAACCTCATCCGGGGTCTCAAACATCCCTTTCCTAAGGTGCGGTGTGACACAGATCACACGGACTCCCTGCTGATACTGACTTTCAAGAAGCGCCATAGACTCTTCTTTCTGTTCAGCCCCGTCATCCACATAGGGCAGGATATGACAATGGATATCTGCGATCCTGATCATTTAGATTTCTTCTTCTTTGTTTTTGCTGCTTTTGTTGTTTTATTGTTCTGCCCCTTTAATAAAGGGAACGCTGCCAGGGTATCGAGTCCCAGGTATTTTGTGACATCGTCTTCGTCTTTTATCGTATCGTCTGCCAGATAGCGGATCACGATAATGAGGATAGCCAATACTGCCAAAATAGCAGCCCCTATCGCAACGTTTCGTTTGTAGCTAGGGCTGTATCTAACAGTTGGTACGACAGCTCTCTCAACAGTTGACGGCCTGTCTGTATTCATGACCTCTGAAATTTCTTCCCGCAGTTCATCCGCCACCGCATTACTGATCTGCGCCGCTCGCTGTGGATCAGGGTCTGTAACCGCGATCCTAAGCATATGCGTATTATTCGGGTTCGTAACCTTGATTTCCTTTTTCAGCTGCTCATAAGTCATGCCCAGATTTTCATCCGCGGAAACTTTCTCCAGCAGTTCCCTGGTGGTCGCAATGATCTCAAAGTCACCTGCCAGCTGGCTTCCGATCTGCAGATCAGCCAGTGATGTGATACTGGTAGTCTTGGAAAGAATATAAATGGTAGAGGTCGCCTGGTACTTTGGTGTAATAAAAGCTTTCGTGACTACAAAGGCAAGTAACCCTCCTACCACAATTGCGATGATCACCATCCAGATATTCCGCCAGATCAGTCTCCCCAACTCCAGAAGATCGATCGTTATTTCTTCATTCTGCTGCTGATTGTTTGTATTATTCATAAGAAAATATCTATCCTTTTAATCGCACGAAATGACAGGGAACATCTTTCCTGTCCTCTCATCATTTGCGTTATTAACTTTAAAGTCATGGTTACTCCTTCAGGGAAGACAGCATTTGCCTCCCCTGAAAGAGGCCATGTGCGCACATTTATGCCTTCTTCTTAGCAACGACAACTGCTGTTACACTACCCAGAGCGATTGCTGCAAGGGCAATGAATAACAAAGCATTTGCTTCGCCTGTCTTCGGCGATGTCTCATCACCGCTTGTGCCTGAAGGAGTATAAACCACCAGAGCAACAGGTGAGAGATGTGGGAAAGTAGCTGAAACAGTTGGACCTTCAGCACCGTTGATGAGCGACCAAACATCACCATCATCCCAGCTGTTGTGGAAAACGTAGGTCTTCTGCGGAGCTTTTACACCGTCAACTGTAAAGGTAAAAGCGAGAACGTCAGCAAAAAGTTCTTTCTGCCATACGATCTTCAGTTCAGAAGCCTGAACTCCGCCGCCAATCAGCTCGGCTGCTTTTTCCACGGTAAGTAATGTCCATCCGCCTTCTTTTTCAGCAACTTCAAACTCTCCGTCGGCTGTAATTTCTACGCCGTCAGATTTGCTGGTTGCTGCGAAGACAGTTCCCACTACACCAATGACAAGAACAAGCATCATTGCAAAACCTGCAAGGCCTTTGAGCATTCTTTTCATCTTTTGCGCACCTCCTTATTTATTTATTTAAAGGCATTGCTCTATGCCAATAAATACCACTTATTAATCTACCGGGACATATAACAATTCTACGATCAGATCCTGCAAGGCTTCTTCGTCCACGTAATACTCATCGTGGCGTTCCCCCTCCTTTACGGACCCCGGTACTTTATATTTTGTATCACTGATCGGATACCTGGACATTGTTTTCAATAATTCCGCGTCGCAGTCGGTCTCCAGATAATCCGGATTGGAGTCAATGAGCTGCTGGAGAAAAGTCATCGCTCCTTTGGCTTTCAGATCTTGAAACACTGCTCCGATCAGCCAGGTCTGTCTCCTTACCCGCTCTTCGTTGCTCCCGCTTTCATTCGTATCACGGTAACGGATAAAGTGTTCCATTTCTTCTCCGTCTAACGTCAGCGTTGCGCCTTCGGTATAGCGTTCGTCAATGTAACTGTAATCTTCCGGCATGGTCAGCGTGATCCCGTCTACCAGATCAACCACCTTCCGAATACCATCCATCGTCAGAGACAGTGCTCCATCAATTCTTATTCCATAAAGCAGTTCCGATACTGTCCGTTTTGTAAGGTTCAGACTTTTTGACGGGCTGTCTCCAAATGCATGCTGCATATTGATCTGCATCTCGCCGGAAAATGCGTAGTCACCTTTTATATCGTAGACATCCACTTCTGTCATCGTATCCCGGGATACAGTAAGCATGGTAGTTGTCTGTGTTTCATCATTTATCAGAAACAGAATGATGGCATCGGATCTTCCGCCGTTTCCTATCTGTCCGGCTCCATTTTCATTCTGCGGAATCTCCACTGCACTGTCCCGGTCAACTCCCAGGAACAAAACGGTTTTAATATTCTCATTCCGCCGATAGTTTTTGCCTTTATATGTCAGGCGGTTTCCCCAGTCGCTTTCATCTACATCGGCTCCGGTCTGTGACTGCGGAATACTGCTATTACCCTTATTTGTTGTGACCTTTGCCACGATCAGACCCACTGCTGCAGCCACGATCACCACCGCGATCACCGCGATCCATGGCCAGATCTTTTTTTTGTTTGTTTTGTTGTTTTTATTTTCCACTCGCTTCAGGTGTTGTCTTGGTTTTTACTGCGATCACCAGGTATCGGTTGTACGGCATATCCCAAATGCAGGTGCTTAAGGTGATCAGATCATCTGCCTGCGTCACTTTTGGATCTTCCCTGATCTCATCATCCAGATAGCGGTTTCCGTACACGGATTCCAAAAACTCGTTTCTTGCATACTCGTTCTCATTGTCATAGTACTTAGGGATCAGCCTGTCATCATATGTGATGGCAGCAAATACTGTGTAAGAGAACTCCTTATCCGGCAGGTAGATCTTGATTTCCCTGTGTTCATCAAAGAAGGTCGGGTCCCGGTAGTAATGGAGCTGCGCAAACATGGAGCCGTCATTCATATCATGCCCGTAGATCAGCGTGTTAAAGTCTTTAAAGTCTTTATGGTTGATCAGCTGCGTGTAGATTGCTCCCGGGTATCCCTCGTATCCTTCAATGGTATGATCCAGATAGTAGTTCTCCCACGGTCCGCCCTGCACCACCGGATAGCTGATATCTGTGCCCGGGATCTCGATCCACGCGTAGATATCCGGGTTGATCTCGTGCATTTTCTGCCAGTCGATCTTGGAATGATACTCTGGCGCTGCTTCCGTTGTGCTTTCTATCTCTACCGGTTCCGGCTTGATGTCATCATATATTTTGTTCCGTGCAGCCTGGCTGGCAAAGTAGTACACCACATATCCCACGCCGGCCGCGATCAGAACGAGTGCTGCAATAAAGATCGCTAAACGCTTTTTACTCATTTAAATTGTACTCAAATAAGGCTCCATTTTCCTTCTCCAAAAAAAATTAGAACCTCTTAATCTATATAACGAAGACCGGTTAGCAGGATTTTAATGCTGAGGTATCGTTTTTTTATACAAATCCTTTATAACCGAGCGTTTAACGAAGTATAACATTTCTATATATCTAAAGCAAGCAAAAACCCTGTTTTTACTAGGATAAATAAAATATTAACAAATATCTTAAATTTATCCTTTTTTCTACTTCAGAGCTGCTTGATACTCTGCTTCTTTAAAGCCTACCAGGACCGTATCTCCCGTGATCAGAATCGGCCTTTTGACCAGCAATCCGTCGGTTGCCAGAAGGGCAAACTGCTCGTCATCGGACATGGTTGGAAGTTTGTCTTTCAGGTGCAGATCTTTATATAGATTTCCGCTGGTATTAAAGAACTTCTTCAGCGGCAGTCCGCTCTTCTTATGCCACTTGCGCAGCTCTTTTTC
>JAFWLF010000036.1:0-19364 GCA_017511185.1 Lachnospiraceae bacterium
GTGGACGCTCTGACCGGCGGGTTTAATCTGCAGATCGCTTTTTCAACAGGATACGCAGCGGGGAAAGCTGCAGCGAAAGGAACAGATATGAAACAGATAGCAATTGACGGACCTGCAGGCGCAGGCAAGAGTACCGTAGCAAAGATCCTGGCAGAACGGCTGGATTATATGTATGTGGATACCGGCGCGATGTACCGGACCATCGCATTAGCATGCATCCGGAAGGGCATTGACCTGGCGGATGAAGCTGCCGTCAGCAAGGTCTGCGAAGAGGCTGACATCTCCATTAAGTACGAGAACGGCGTGCAGGTGATGTATCTGGACGGCGAAAATGTAAGCGAAGCGATCCGGAATGAAGAAGTGAGCAAAGCTGCATCCGACACATCCAAGTTTTTGAAAGTCAGGGAGCGTCTGGTGCAGATGCAGCGGGATCTGACCAAGGAATACAACGTGATCATGGACGGCAGAGACATCGGGACCGCTGTACTTCCGGATGCCACTCTGAAGATCTATCTGACTGCATCCGTGCAGGTGCGTGCGGAACGCCGTTATAAGGAATACAAAGAAAAAGGGATCGCATGTGAGCTGGAAGAGATCAAGAAAGATATCGAGCAGCGCGATCATAATGATATGACAAGGGAAATCTCACCGCTTTGCAAAGCGGACGATGCGGTAGAAGTGGATACATCGGATCTTACGATCGATGAAG
Organism: Lachnospiraceae bacterium; assembly: GCA_017511185.1. Lineage (GTDB taxonomy): Bacteria > Bacillota > Clostridia > Lachnospirales > Lachnospiraceae > RGIG5612. The sequence goes on from JAFWLF010000036.1 coordinate 710, forward strand.
TGGTGCAGAAGATCATCGACTTATGGAAGTAATTCTGGCAAAAAGCGCCGGGTTCTGCTTTGGGGTGGAACGGGCCATCAAACTGGTCTACGAACAGATCGATAATAATAAGGACGGACGGAAGATCTATACGTTCGGGCCGATCATTCATAATGACATTGTAGTCAAAGACCTGGAGTCAAAAGGGGTATTTGTTTTTGAAGACGAAGACCACTTTGAGAAGATCGCCGGAAGCATTCTGATCATCCGCTCCCATGGCGTGCCGAAAGCTGTTTACGAAAAAGCGGAAAAGGAAGGGATCCGGATCGTGGATGCCACCTGTCCGTTTGTGAAAAAGATCCATAATATTGTGGCGGAACACAGCGGAAACGGGGAAGAGATCGTCATCATCGGAGATAAGGATCATCCGGAAGTGAAGGGCATCGTAGGATGGGCCAAAGGCAAGGTTTCTGTCATCAAAAACGAGCAGGAAGCGAAGGATTTTAAGCCGTCCGGGGATGCGAAGGTATGCGTGGTCTCGCAAACCACATTTAACCATTTAAACTTTCAATATTTAGTTGAAATATTGGAAGGAAAAGGTTATGATATTTGTACTATTAATACGATTTGCAATGCGACACAGGCTCGGCAGGAAGAAGCTGGGTCTGTTGCGCACCTTGCTGATAAGATGATCGTGATCGGAGATCCGAAGAGCTCCAATACACAGAAACTGTTCGGCATATGCAAAGAGTATTGTGTGGATACTTACTATATTCAGACACTTAAGGATTTAGACAATGTCGATCTGCAAGATACTAAAATCGTAGGTATTACAGCAGGGGCATCAACCCCAAATAATATTATCCAGGAGGTTTTTCTTTATGTCAGAGGAAAAAAGCTTTGATCAAATGATTGATGAATCAATCAAAACAATACGTACGGGGGAGATCGTTGACGGCACTGTTATATCCGTGAAACCTGATGAGATCGTTTTGAACATCGGGTACAAATCTGACGGTATCATCACCAAAGAAGAATTTACCAATGACTCTTCGGTCGATCTTACAACAGTTGTTTCTGTTGGAGATCCACTTCAGGTAAAGATTCTGAAAGTAAACGACGGTGACGGCCAGGTTGCGCTTTCCTACAAACGTATCAGCGAGGAGAAAGCAAACAAGAGAGTAGAAGAAGCTTTCGAAAACAAGGAAGTCCTTACCGTCAAGGTTGAGAAGGTCACAACAGGTGGTCTGATCACTACATTTGAAGGCGCTAAGATCTTTGTTCCGGCTAGTCTGGTATCAGATACGTTTGAAAAAGATCTGGACAAATATATCGATCAGGAGATCGAGGTCATGGTTACCGAATTCAATCCGCGTAAGAGACGCATCATCGGCAACCGCAGAAAGATCCTGCAGGCAACCAAGAATGAAAGAGCAAAAGAACTGCTCGCATCTCTGCAGGTCAATGACATTGTGGAAGGTGAAGTCAAATCTGTTACCGGATTCGGTGCATTCATCGATCTGGGCGGCGTAGACGGACTGCTTCATATTTCCGAGATGAGCTGGGGACGTGTGGATTCTCCAAAATCCATCGTTACCGTTGGCGAAAAGATCCGTGTCTTCATTAAATCCATCGAAGACAACAAGATCGCATTAAGCTGCAAATTCCCGGATCAGAATCCATGGGTCATTGCAAAAGAAAAATATAAACCAGGCACCATTGTTACCGGTAAAGTTGCAAGAATGGCAGACTTCGGTGCATTTATTGAACTGGAGCCGGGCATTGACGCACTGCTGCATGTTTCCCAGATCTCTAAGAAACATGTTAAGAAACCGTCAGACGTTCTGAAAGTCGGACAGGTCCTGGATGCAAAGGTTGTTGACTTCAAAGATGAAGAGAAGAAGATCAGCCTGAGCAGAAGAGATTTTGAAGATGATCTTGTTCCGGATGAGAAAGAAGTCATCATCGATGACGCTGCAGAGCAGGCTGAGACCTTAGCAGGTGCACAGGCAGAAGCTGCTGCAGAGGCTGCTGAAGAAGTAAAAGAAAAAGCTGAGGCAGTTGTAGAAAACGTTGAAGAAAAGGCTGCAGAAGTTTTTGAAGAAGTCAAAGACAAAGCAGAAGATATTGTGGATGATGTAAAGGACAAAGCTGCTGATGTCATCGAAGATGTCAAAGAAAAAGCTGAGGACTTTGCAGCAGAAGCAGCAGCTAAAGTTGAGACCGTCGCTAACGAAGTCGGCGAGAAGGTTGAAGAGATCATCAACGGAGAAGACGCTCAGTAATTCATGAGAGTAATCGCAGGAAAAGCCAGGAGACTGCCGTTAAAGGCAGTTCCTGGCTTAGATACAAGGCCGACAGTCGACAGGATCAAAGAGACTTTATTTAATATCCTGAATCCTTATATTCCGGGTTCCGTTTTTCTGGATCTGTTCAGCGGATCGGGCAGCATTGGCATCGAAGCACTGAGCAGGGGGGCCCGGAAATCTGTTTTTGTAGACAACAGCAGCAAGGCCGTCTCCGTGATCGAAGAAAACCTTGCTTTTACAAAGTTGTCTGATGATGCCCTGGTCATGCGCAAAACGGCGCTTTCCGCCATCAGCGAACTGGGCATGAAAAAGTATTATTTTGACATTGTCTACATGGATCCGCCTTATCAGGCTAATCTGGAGGAGGAAACCTTAAAGGCATTGGAAGCGGCCGGTATCATCGATGAAGATACCTTGATCGTGATCGAGGCAGACAAGCACAATACACTCCCGTTTATCGGAGAAAGCAATTTCTCTGTCATCCGGGAGAAAGAGTATAAAAACAATAAGCACTATTTTATAAAACTCGGAAAACAGACAGCATGAAAAAAAGAGCCGTATACCCAGGCACATTTGATCCGATCACACTCGGACATATTGATATTATCAAACGGGCTTCCAAGCTCGTGGACGAGCTGATCGTAGGCGTATTGAACAACAACAGCAAGACACCGCTGTTCACGCCGGAAGAAAGGGTCGAAATGATCCGGGAATCTGTAGCAGATATGCCGAACGTCAAAGTAATGGCATTTGACGGCCTGCTGGTAGATTTTGCAAAACAGCACAAAGCGCTGTTTGTCGTCCGGGGGCTTCGTGCTGTTACTGACTTTGAATATGAATTCCAGATGGCACAGGCAAACCGCATTATCGACAAAGATGTGGACACGGTTTTCCTGACTACCTCGAATGCGTATTCCTACATCAGTTCCAGTACGGTCCGTGAACTTGCTTCTTTCGGCGGCGACATCAGCAAGTTTGTCACCAAAAGCGTAGAGAAGAAAGTTAAAGAAAAAATCAAAAAAAGAAATAAGTAACAGTCGGTTAGGAGAAGTACTATGAGTAGGATCGAACAGATTATTGCTGAAATCGAAGACTTTATTGACAGCTGCAAATATCAGCCTCTGTCCAACACCAAAATAATTGTCAACAGAGATGAACTGGATGAGCTGATCGAAGATCTGAAACTGTCCATTCCGGACGAGATCAAAAAATATCAGCGGATCATTGCCAATCGTGATGCCATCCTCAGGGATGCACAGGAAAAATCGGACAGCATGATCAAGAGAGCCAATCAGATGACATCGAACCTGGTATCTGAACACGAGGTCATGCAGCAGGCTTATAAGGAAGCATCCAAGGTCATTGAAGATGCAACCAATCAGGCAGGCCGGATCCTGGATAAGGCAACGGCAGAAGCCAATGAGCTGAAGAGAGCTGCTATGCAGTATACAGATAGTTCTCTGGCTGATATTCAGGATATCCTTTCTGAGGCAATTGAGAATCTGACAGTCAAGAATGATGCGATCATCCGTTCCCTGGAATCTTCTCTGGATGTGACAACACAGAACCGGAAAGAGCTGCATGCATCACCGATGCCGGAAGCATCCTATGCTGCACGGAAAGAAGCAGAAGCTGCTTACGAATTATATGATGAAAAAGCTCCGGCGGATGATGAGGCGCTTGATGACTACGCTGATGATGACTTTGCAGAGTACGAGGATGACTACGATGATTTTGAGGACTTCTCTGAGCCAGCTGCTCCGGAGTTTGAGGAACCGGTCTTCGGAAAGCATAACCCATCGAAATACAATGGTGCTGATGAGGAGGACGAAGGTTTCGTGGACGGCAATGTAGAAGAAATCACAAACTTCAATTTGGACATCAGCGATTTTAAATAAACACTTAACGCCAGGTTCACCGCCTGGCGTTTTAACTATATCATAATAAAAGGCACATGAGATTTTTGAATATTGCCAGCGGAAGCAGCGGCAATGCGACTTATATCGGAACTGAGGACACCCATATCCTGATCGATGCAGGGATCAGCCGGAAACGGATCAACGAGGGACTGGCAAAAGCAGATGTTACCCTGAACGATCTGACTGCGATCCTGATCACGCATGAGCATATTGATCATATTTCCTGTCTGGGTGTTTTGGAACGGACCCGTCCGGTACCAATCTATGCGACCCGCGGTACCATAGAAGGGATCTTATCCTGTCCGATGTTAGGCGATTATCCGAAGGATCTGTTTGTAGAAATCCATCCGGATGTTCCGTTTACGGTAGGGGATGTTTCTCTGCAGGCATTTTCCATTTCACATGATGCGGCCGATCCGGTCTGCTACCGGTTTGAAAGCGGCGGAAGGAAAGGCGCTATTGTGACAGATCTTGGAATGTATGATTCTGATCTTGCAGACCGCCTGCTGGGTCTTGACCTCTTAATGATGGAGGCCAACCACGATAAGCGTATGCTGGAGGTGGGACCGTATCCGTATCCGCTGAAGCGGCGGATCATGGGAGAGCGGGGACATCTTTCCAATGAGGATGCTGGGGGATTCCTTTCACGCGTTCTTCATGATAAAATGAATCAGATCTTATTGGGTCATCTGAGCAGGGAAAACAATACACGGGAACTGGCGCTGCTTTCTGTTATGACAGAGATAGATGGTGCGGATGTTCCGTACCGGGGGAACGATTTTCCGATCATTACAGCAAGGCACGATCAGTCCACAGAGGTATTTGAGGTATAAAGAATGAAAATCACAGGAATCATCGCAGAATACAATCCGTTTCATAATGGGCATGAATATCATCTGCAGCAGACAAGAGAACGCTTAAGGAGCGATTACATTGTTGTCGTGATGAGCGGCAACTATGTGCAGCGCGGAGCACCGACGATCATTGATAAATACAGCCGTGCGGAGATGGCGCTGAAGGCAGGTGCGGATCTGGTTTTAGAACTTCCGACCTGTTTTGCAACAGCCAGCGCGGAATACTACGCATACGGCGGCGTGGCGATCCTGGATAAACTGCATATCGTAGATGATCTTTGCTTTGGCACAGAGAGTCTGGATTCTGTAGATGTCAGCGGAGGCAACGAAGGCATCAAGGTTGCAGTGCAGAATATTACCGGACAGTTCGGCAAGATCGCAGATCTTCTGGTGGATGAGCCGGAAGAGTTTAAGAATATTTTAAGGGCAGGTCTGAAGGAAGGTCTTTCTCATGCGGCAGCACGCAGCAAAGCCGTTGGAGAGATTCTGGGCGAAGAATATGTTACGGTCATGGAGACTTCCAATAATATTTTGGGCGTAGAGTATATGAAGGCACTGCGCAAACTGGAGAGCAAGATCCAGCCGGCGCCTATTGCCAGAAGGCTGAATGCGCACAACGATATGTCCATCATGGAAGGGTTTTCCTCCGCAACGGCCATCCGGAACGCTATTTATAACAAGTATGATATGAATGCGCTTTCTTCTACGATCCCGCAGTATTCGCTGGATATCCTGATGGACCGCTATCTGGACAGCTTCCCGATCTTCCGGGATGATTTCTCCCTGATCCTGGGCAGCGAACTGCTGAAAGCAAAAGAGACAACGGATCTGACCAAATACTTTGGCATTTCCGAGGATCTGGCAAACCGCATTCTGAATCTGAAAAATGATTTCCAGACTTTCATTCAGTTCCGCGAGGATCTGGCAACGAAGAGCATTACCAATGCGACGGTCAGCCGTGCGCTGATGCACATTGTGCTGGGCATAACGGATGAGGACATGCGCCAGCTCTATGATGCCGATGCCATCAAACATGTACAGGTGCTGGGCTTTAGAAAAGATTCCGAAGAGATCTTTGGTGAGATCAAACGCAATTCTGATATCCAGTTGGTTTCTAAACTGGCGGATGTCATGCGCGGCGGCGGACAGAAGGATAAGATGCTTCTGCAGAATGTCAATGCAGACGAAATGTACCGCATGGTTGCCATGAATAAATACAAATCCAATCTGAAGAATCCTTATACACAGGAGATCGTGATCGTTTAATTGATGCCTGCCGTCTGGCGAGGCAGATAGGTGCTTATTTGAGGGGACATTATGAAAAAGAGAAATAGAAAACTGATCGCGGGAACAGCGATGGTCGCAACGGCAGCGGCTCTTACTGCATGCGGCTTAAACCCGACTGTTTACGGACCTCCGCCAGCCCCGGAGACAGAAACATCAATTGATGATATCGATATCGGTCCAGAGGAGGATGTCTACGGACCACCGGAGTTCTTTGGAGAAACAGAGGCAGATGATCTGGAACCGGAGCCGGATGTGTACGGACCTCCGCTGCCGATCAATGAGCCAGTGTATGGCCCGCCGGATGAATATCAGTCCCCGGTTCAACCGTAAGTTGTTTTATGATGCAGACAGATCTGGAAAAACTTTATCAATTTAAGAAAAAAGAATTAAAACTGCTTTCTGATTACAGAAAGCAGCTTTATTCTCGTCCGCTTTTAAGGCATTTCTTTCTGGAGCTGACACTGCGGTGCAATGAACGCTGTCTTCACTGCGGAAGCAGCTGCGGGGATGTGCCATCGGAAGAACTGTCTTTGGCACAGTATCAGGACATCCTGGATCAGGTAGCAGAGGACTTTGATGTCTCTACGTTTATGCTTTGCATTACCGGCGGAGAGCCGCTCCTTAGGAAGGACTTTTTTGATATCCTGGGCTATGCAAATGATAAGGGATACATATGGGGCATGACCAGCAACGGCACACTGATCACACCGGAAACGGCTCACAAGCTTCGCCTTGCCGGAATGAAAACGATCTCTGTCAGTATTGACGGGCTGGAGTCATCGCATGATGCATTCCGGCAGACTCCTGGCGGTTATAAGAAAGCGATGGAAGGAATCCAGAACCTGATCGATGAAGGCGGGTTTTCCCATATTCAGGTCACCAGTGTTATGAATCATTCTAATATGCATGAACTGGATGATCTTTATGAGATCTTCTGTGATATGGATATCGATTCCTGGCGTGTCATCGGCATCGAACCGATGGGAAGGGCCTTATCACATCCGGAGCTTTTGCTGACGCCGGAAGATCAGGAGAGGCTCTTTGATTTTATCCGGGAAAAGAGAATGGAGAATATGCCTGTGACGTATGGCTGCAGCCATTATCTCGGGCTGAAATATGAAAAAGAGGTAAGGGATCATTACTTTACCTGCAACGCCGGCATCTACACCGCCAGCATTCTTTGCAACGGCGATATCGTGGCCTGCCTGGATATTGAACGGCGGCCGGAACTGGTCCAGGGGAATATCCTGAAGGACCGTTTTAAAGATGTCTGGGAAAACAAGTTTGCCTTCTACCGGCAGGGATTAGATACACAGTGTGCGTTCTGTGCAGATTGTGATGTGAAAGAATTCTGTGCAGGCGGTGCTCATCACAGCTTTGATTATGACCGTAATGAGCAGCGCATCTGCTTTAAAGATCAAGCGTTTTTCAAATACTGACTGGCTTTCAGAACGGCGGCGATGGTCTTGCCGTCATCGATGGTTCCATCCATGATCTCTTTGATCACTTCTTCCATCGGCATTTCCTTAATATTCAGAAATTCATCCTGGTCTAAATGACGCTCGCCCCTGTGGAGACCGGTGGCCAGATACATCGTAATGCGTTCTGTAGAGTAGGCTGCAGCAGGGCAGAAATCACCCAGACTGACCCAGTGATCGGCTGTGATGCCCGTCTCTTCTAAAAGCTCCCGTTTGGCGGCATCCAGACGGTCTTCTTCCAGAGAGTCCAGTTTGCCTGCAGGGATCTCTGTAATAACCCGGTTCAACGGGTAGCGGAACTGGCGCTCCATGATGATGTTTCCGTCATCGGTCAGTGGGACGATGCAGACCGCACCCCAGTGCCGGAATAATTCGCGGGTCACCTGGTTGCCGTTTGGCAGGCGGACGACATCGCGGAAGATATGCAGCAGGCGCCCGTGGAAGATCTCTTCCGAGCTTACCATTGTTTCAAACAGTTCGTCTTTTTCACTCATTCTTTTGCCCCTTTGCACATGATTTCCTATATTATATCGTTCCTGGCGTAAAAATGGTGGATTGTTTTAAAAAAAGTGCTATTTTCAGGCAATTTCGGGTTGTATTTCAGGGTCGATGGATTATAATGGCTTAAGTTGGAAAAAAAGGGTCAAAAGTGACCCAAAATGGAGGATGAAATGAGTTTTATTGAGAAAATGTTCGAGCAGGCAAGATCGGACAAAAAGACGATCGTTCTGCCTGAACCGATGGACAAGAGAACGTTTGAAGCAGCAGAGAAGATCTTAAAACTGGATATCGCTAATCTGGTGATCATCGGTACTCCGGAAGAGATCGAAAAGAATGGGGCAGGGTTTGACCTGACCGGCGCAAAGATCGTAGATCCGTTCAACGATCCGAATAAACAGAAATATATTGATAAGTTTGTCGAGCTGCGCGGCGCAAAGGGCGTTACACCGGAGAGCGCAAAAGAGACGATGGAGAAGGATTATATGTATTACGCATGCCTGATGTGCAAATGCGGTGATGCTGACGGTGCTGTCAGCGGTGCATGCCACTCCACCGGCAATACGATCCGTCCGGCACTGCAGCTGTTAAAGACAAAACCGGGCATCAGTGGCGTTTCCGGATTCTTTGTAATGGAAGTGCCTGATTGCGAGCTGGGCGAGAACGGCTTATTCGTTTTTGCTGACTGCGCAGTCAACCCGGACAATGATGAAGATAAAATGGCTGAGACCGCTGGTCTTTCTGCAGAGAGCTTTGAGTCCTTCTGCGGCGCAAAGGCTAAGGTTGCACTGCTGAGCTTCTCTACAAAGGGAAGTGCAAGCCATGACCGCGTGACCATGGTGCAGAACGCTACCGCAAAAGCAAAAGAACGCTTCCCGCAGTACGAAATCGACGGTGAGCTTCAGCTGGATGCCGCTCTGGTTGCTGAGGTTGGCGAACTGAAGGCTCCGGAATCGACGGTTGCAGGCCATGCAAATACACTGGTATTCCCGGATCTGGAATCCGGAAACATCGGCTACAAGCTGGTGCAGAGACTGGCTAAAGCAAATGCTTACGGCCCGATCCTGCAGGGACTTTCCATGCCGGTCAACGATTTAAGCCGTGGCTGCTATGCGGATGACATCGTCGGCACAGTTGCTATTACTGCTGTTCAGGCACAGCGCGCAGGAAAGTAATTCTTTGATGTGCAGCGTGCCTGCATGATCTGTGTTATGGGAATGCATGTTGGCGCGAAGCAAGATTAGTGAAGGACGCCCCTTGCGGGCGAGGTGAGAATAGAGCCGGGCATCCGGCCAAACAGAATGGAGATTAAGAATGAAAATTTTAGTAATTAACTGCGGAAGTTCCTCTTTAAAATATCAGCTGATCGATTCCGATACGGAAGCAGTTCTGGCTAAGGGACTTTGCGAAAGAATCGGCATTGACGGAATGTTCACGTATCAGAAAGCTGGCTGTGATAAGAAAGTATCCCAGATCGACCAGCCGGATCACAAGAAGAGTGTTTCTTTAGTTCTGGAAGCTCTGACAGATCCTGAGAATGGTGTCGTGAAAGATCTTTCCGAGATCGGTGCTGTCGGACACAGAGTCGTGCACGGCGGAGAAGCTTTTGAGGAGTCCGCTATCATCACGGATGAAATGATGAAGGCAGTGGAAGCATGCAATGATCTTGCACCGCTTCACAATCCGGCTAACATCATCGGCATCAACGCCTGCAAGGAACTGATGCCAAATGTTCCGCAGGTTGCAGTATTTGATACGGCCTTCCATCAGACCATGCCGAAGGAAGCTTTCATCTATGGTATTCCTTATGAGTACTATACAAAATATAAGATCCGTAAGTACGGATTCCACGGAACCAGCCACGCTTATGTTTCCAAGAGAACGGCTGAGATCCTGGGTCTGGATTACAACAAGGCTAAGATCATCGTCTGCCACCTTGGAAACGGCGCTTCCATCTGCGCAGTTGACGGAGGCAAATCTGTTGAGACTTCCATGGGTCTGACTCCTCTGATGGGTCTGATCATGGGTACCCGTTCCGGCGAGATCGACCCAGGCGTTATGGAGTATCTTGCTAAGAAAGAAAACCTGGATCTGGAAGGTGTCATGAACATCCTGAACAAGAGATCCGGTGTGCTGGGTCTGTCCGGTCTGTCTTCTGACTTCCGTGATATTGACAGCGCTATCGAAGATGGCAATGAGCAGGCTAAGGTTGCAAAAGATGCATTCGTTCACCGTGTTGTGAATTACATCGGCGCTTACATTGCAGTCATGAACGGAGTGGACGCTATCGCATTTACAGCTGGTGTTGGCGAGAATGATCCGGATATGCGCAAAGATGTTATGTCTCATTTCACCTACATGGGTGCAAAGGTCGATGAAGAACTGAACAAATGCCGCGGTGTGGAGCGTGTGATCTCTACCGATGATTCCGCAGTGAAGGTTCTGGTTGTTCCGACAAATGAAGAGCTGATGATCGCCCGCGATACGGAAAGACTGGTTTTAAAATAGTCGTTGACAAAGCGCTTCGCAGTGAGTATAATGCCAAAGTACGGCTTTTGTGCCGCTGATTCTGATGTTAAGGGAGGTGTACGAAATGAGTATTTGCCCAAAAAATAAAACTTCTAAAGCCAGAAGAGATAAGAGAAGAGCAAACTGGAAAATGAGTGTTCCGAGTCTTGCAAAGTGCTCCACATGTGGAGAACTTGTTATGCCGCACAGAGTTTGCAAAAACTGTGGTTCTTACAACAAGCGTACGATCATTGCACAGGAAGAAGCTTAATCTTTTCTTTTCATTGATTTAGTTATTATGTTTATTGGCTGCCGTGTCCTTTGGATGCGGCAGTTTTTTATTTTCGTGGTATTGCGCGGCTGGTGTTTGGTCCAAATCGCATTTTTCTTTTAGTGGACCAAGGGCTTTGTAATGGAGATTTGGTCCAAAGGGAAGTTTTCATTGTATGGACCATGGGGTTTGTTATGGAGATTTGGTCCAAAGAGATATTTTTATTATATGGACCATTCCCTTTGCTTTGATAATTTGGTCCAAATTGTATTTTGACTCTGGTGGACCATCCTTTTTATTATTTGAATTTGGTCCAATATCAAATTATCTCTAAATGGACCATATTATTTGTTTTACCTGTTTGGTCCAAGATGCACTTTTTGATCAAATGGACCATACCTGCCATTTTCAGTATTTGGTCCGATGATTGGTTTTTCCAATTGGACCAAACTTTTTTAAATATGGTTTAAGCAGAAAAAAAGAGGCAGTGGAGACTGCCTCTTTTTGTGTGATTTATGGAGTGTTTTAGCTGATGACTGTTTCAGTTGGATCAGGCGTCTGTAAAAAATGCCTGCTGTAGTGGAACGGGTTTTAGTAGCAGATGCCCTGCCACAGCATTGCGTCGGCGACTTTCAGGAATCCGGCGACGTTTGCGCCTACCTGCAGGTTGCCAGGTTTGCCGGCTTCTTCTGCTGCGCTTGCGCATGCTTTGTAGATTTCTTTCATGATGGAGTGAAGCTTCTCATCCACTTCTTCTGCGGACCAGTAGATACGCTCGCTGTTCTGGGTCATTTCCAGACCGCTGGTTGCTACGCCGCCGGCGTTGCAGGCCTTTGCAGGTCCGAACAGGATGCCGGCTGCCTGGAATGCAGCAATTGCTTCCGGAGTGGATGGCATGTTAGCGCCTTCGCAGACACACATAACACCATTTGCGATGAGTGCTTTTGCACTTTCTTCATTGATCTCGTTCTGCGTTGCGCATGGAAGAGCAATGTCGCATTTGACTGTCCAGATACCGGAGCATCCTTCATGATATTCAGCTTCCGGATGAACGTCGATATATTCTTTGATCCTGCCGCGGCGGACTTCTTTGATCTCTTTGATCGCATCGATGTCAACGCCGTTTGCATCGAAGATGTAACCGTTGGAATCGCACATTGCAACGACTTTGCCGCCCAGCTCTGTTGCTTTGACAGCTGCGTAAGTTGCTACGTTGCCGGAACCGGAAACGACGACGGTCTTGCCTTCAAATGAGGTGCCGTTTGCTTTCAGAACTTCGTTTGTGAAGTAGCAGACACCAAATCCGGTTGCTTCTGTTCTGACCAGAGAACCGCCGGAGCCAACCTTCTTGCCGGTGATGACGCCGGTGAATTCATTCTGAAGACGTTTATACTGTCCGAACATGTATCCGACTTCACGTCCGCCAACACCGATGTCACCAGCCGGGACGTCGGTATCAGGACCGATGTGTCTGTATAATTCAGTCATGAAGCTCTGGCAGAAGCGCATAACTTCATTATCTGATTTGCCTTTTGGATCAAAATCGGAACCACCCTTGCTGCCGCCCATCGGGAGGGTAGTGAGGCTATTCTTGAAGATCTGCTCGAATCCGAGGAATTTCATAACGGATAAGTTGACGCTCGGATGGAAACGGAGACCGCCCTTGTATGGTCCGATCGCAGAGTTGAACTGGACACGGAAGCCGCGGTTCACCTGGACTTTTCCGGCATCATCGACCCATGGGACACGGAACATAATGATACGTTCCGGCTCTACAAGTCTTTCCATAAGTCCTGCTTCTTCATATTCCGGATGTTTTTCCACTACCGGCTCGAGACTTTCGAAGACTTCTTCCACTGCCTGCAGGAATTCTTTCTCATTTGCACAGCGGCTGGAGAGATCCTCATACACTTTTTTCAGATACGCGTTCGTTAATGCCATTTTTGTTCCCTTCTTTCATTCGATTTTTGTTTTACCGCTAAGAAGTTGTAGTCGCGGAAACGGCATCGGGAAGAGGCCGGAACCGCTGATGCTTTATCACATTAAAGCGATAAAATAATGATAGAATTATATAACAAGAAGCCATCTCTTTCAAGTAAAAATCTCAGGCCGATTTTGGCCTTTTTTTATGTATTTTTCACATCGGAGATGCACTGGATTTCACTTGAAATACGCAAATGTTTCTAGTAATATTATCTGAGTAGTTTCCGGCCGGAAAAGGACCGGTCTCTACATGTGCTTTCCGAGGAGGAATAGGGAGTGGAAGAACGCAGAAAAACGATTGTCGCACTGGATGCCATGGGCGGAGATTTTGCGCCGGCCCAGCAGGTCAAAGGCGCTGTTGAGGCAGTCTGCGAAAACAAGAATATCGTTGTGAAATTGTTCGGCATTGAGGAGCAGGTCCGTGCCGAACTGGCAAAGTATTCCTATCCGGAAGAGCAGATCGAGGTCATTCATACACCGACCGTGATCGAGACGGCAGACCCGCCGGTACTGGCTATTAAAACAAAAAAAGACTCATCCATGGTGCGCGGACTTTTCTCCGTCCGCAATAAAGAAGCAGATGCTTTTATTTCCTGCGGATGCACCGGAGCGCTTTTAGTCGGCGGACAGACGATCGTCGGCAGGATCCGCGGGATCCAGAGAGGGGCGCTGGCGTTTGTCATGCCATCCTTAAAAGGTCCGGTCCTGATGATCGACTGCGGTGCCAATGCAGACGCCAGACCGGAAATGCTTCTTCAATTTGCCCAGATGGGATCCATTTATATGGAACATATTGTCGGTGTGAAGAACCCGAAGGTCGGTATCGTCAACATCGGAGAGGAAGAGGAGAAAGGAAACCTTCTGGTCAAGGAGACCTTCCCGCTTCTGAAGGCATGTGACAGTATCAATTTTGTCGGCAGCGTGGAAAGCCGCGGAATCCCCGAGGGAGAAGTGGATGTGGTCGTCTGCGATGCATTTGTCGGCAACGTGATCCTGAAAATGTATGAAGGCGTTTCGACCGCGCTGATCCATAAGATCAAAGACGTGCTGATGAGCAGCACCAAGACCAAGATCGGAGCACTTCTGATCAAGAGTGACCTGAAAAATATGCTGAAGGATTTCTCCAGTGATGCTTACGGCGGTGCGCCGATGCTGGGCCTGAAAAACCTGGTGGTCAAGCCTCACGGAAATTCCAGCGCAGCGGTGATCAAAAACGCGATCCTGCAGTGCGAGGCCTTTGTGGCTGCAGATATTGTTGGCAAGATCGCGGAAAATATAACGGACCAGAAAGCAGGGGAAGAACCGGCAAAACAGCCGAAAGAGGAAAAACAGGCGGAACCTGCAGAATCGTCCGAACCAGCAAAACAGGAGGAATAAGATGGAGTTTGAAAAATTACAGCAGATCATTGCAGAAGTTCTGAACATTGATCCGGATACGATCACAGTCGATTCCAGGTTTATCGATGATCTGAGCGCTGATTCCCTTGATATCTTCGAGATCATCACCAGTATCGAAGATGCATTTGATATTACCATTGACGACAGCCAGGCAGAATCGATCGTCACCGTTGGAGATGCAGCGGAAGCGATCCGCAATGCCGTGAAATAATGGCCAATATAACCGATCTCGAAAATGTCATCGGTTATAACTTCACCAATAAAGAGTATCTTAAAACAGCGCTGACTCATAGTTCTTATGTCAATGAGAACAAATACAAGGACACTTCATTGGAAGATAATGAAAGGTTCGAGTTTTTTGGTGACGCTATAATCGAGCTGTACATTAGCGAATATTTATTTAACAAGTATCACAGTTTCCCCGAGGGTGACATGACGAAGCTTCGGGCTTCCATGGTTTGCGAAAAAAGTCTGGCTGAATGCGCAAAAGAGATCCGTCTTGGGGAATATCTCCGTATGGGAAAAGGGGAATCTCATTCCGGCGGCAGGGAGCGCGCGTCTATTACATCGGACGCATTTGAAGCGCTTGTTGCAGCCATTTATCTGGATTCTAAAGATGAAGAAATCACCCGCCGCTTTATTCACGAACATCTGATCAAAGGGCTGGAGAACAAGAAGCTTTTCTTTGATGCAAAGACAAAGCTGCAGGAGCTTACCCAGAAAGACGGCAATAAGACATTGCGGTACGAACTGATAGGCGAAAAGGGACCGGCACATGATAAGATCTTTGAGATCGCCGTCTTTTTGAATGATCTGGAGATGGGAAGAGGAAGCGGTCATTCCAAGAAAGCCGCGCAGCAGGCAGCCGCGCAGCAGGCGATCGAGAAAATTCAGACTGAACAGAAGTAGAGGTAGACATGTATCTAAAAAGTATAGAGATCCAGGGCTTTAAGAGCTTCGCAAAAAAGATCGTGTTTGACTTTCCGGACGGGATCACAGGCATTGTAGGTCCGAACGGCTCCGGAAAGAGCAACGTGGCTGATGCGGTCCGTTGGGTCCTGGGCGAACAGAAGATCAAACAATTACGTGGTTCCCGCATGGAGGACGTCATCTTTGCAGGAACGGCTAACCGCAAGCCGCTGGGCTTTGCGTTTGTTTCCATTACACTGGATAACTCCGACCACAAATTAAAACTGCAGTTTGATGAGGTCACGATCTCCCGACGCGTTTTCCGCTCCGGAGAAAGTGAGTACATGATCAATGGCAGTATCTGCCGTCTGCGTGATGTGCAGGAGCTTTTATATGATACCGGTATCGGTAAAGAAGGCTATTCCATCATCGGACAGGGGCAGATCGATAAGATCCTGCAGGGCAAACCGGAAGAGCGCCGGGAACTGTTTGATGAAGCTGTCGGTATTGTTAAATATAAAAAGAGAAAAACGATCGCTCTCCGGAAGCTGGAAAACGAACGCCTCAATATGTCCCGCGTGAAAGACATCTTAAGCGAGCTGGGACGGCAGGTGGGACCGCTGCGCCGGCAGAGTGAAGCAGCGGATAAGTATGTCCGTTTCCGCGATGAACTGAAGAAGTACGACATCAACCTGTTCCTGTATGAGAACGGTGAGACCAAGACGAAGATCCGTGAGCTGGTAGAGAAAGAACGGATCGCTTCTGAAGATCTGGAACGTTCCAAGGCAGAGTATGAAGTTGCAAAAGAAGAATACGAGAAGCTGAGCGAGACCATCCATCAGCTGGATGAAGAGATCAGCAGCATCCGCACCAAGATCTCCCAGGGCGATATTGTAAAAGAGAGCATGCTGGGCCAGATCAAGGTGTATGAAGAGCAGATCAATTCTGCCAATGAAGCAGAAAGCCGCTACCGTGAGCGTCATGAAGAGATCACGGAGGCGATCAAAAAAGCCGAGGAAGATAAAGCGGCTCTGACCAAGGATAAAGCAGACAATCAGGAAGCTCTGACCAAAGCGCTTTCTGCGGCAAATGATCAGGACAGCAAGGTCCTGATGGTCCAAAATGAGAGCGAAGAGATCCGGCAGGAGATTGAAAAGAAGAAAGAACGGCTGATCGAGCTGGTCAATGCGAAGGGTACCATTAATGCCCGCCGGGAGCGTCTGGAGACGATGATGGAGCAGATGATCAAGCGCCGGGAAGAACTGACGCAGGATCTGGAAAAGTCAGAATCTGACCGTACCGCGCAGGAAGAAAAAGTCAAAAGCCTGGAGAAAGAATTCCAGGAAGCAAAGGAGCAGGAGTCTTCCTTAACGGAAGATGTGAAAGCCCGCGAAAATGATCTGCGTGAGGCAGATCAGGATATCGCCCGCCTGAACAGAGAACTGGGCGATGCCAGGACGCAGTACACGGCAAATGAAGCCCGTCTGGATTCTCTGCGCAATATCACCGAACGGTATGAGGGCTACGGCTCCAGCATCCGCGAGGTCATGAAGCTGAAAGAAAAAAAGACAGGTATCCATGGTGTTGTTGCGGATATCATCAAGGTCGATAAGAAATATGAGATTGCGATCGAGACGGCGCTGGGCGGCAACATCCAGAACATTGTTACGGATACAGAAGCAACTGCCAAAGATGCGATCGCTTATCTGAAAGCAAATAAGTTTGGACGTGCTACGTTCCTGCCGTTAAAGGCTGTGACCGGACGGGAGGAGTTTAGAAACGAGGCGGTGCTGTCTGAGCATGGTGTGCTGGGACTGGCAAGCTCCCTGGTCAATGTGGAAGAAAGATACGAGGGCGTGGCCAGATATCTGTTAGGCCGGATCGTGGTGGCGGATAACATCGACAACGCGCTCGCCCTTGCAAGAAAATACAATTATTCCCTGATCATCGTCACCCTGGAGGGCGAACTCTTAAACCGCGGAGGTTCTCTGACTGGCGGCGCATTTAAGAATAAATCCAATCTTCTGAGCAGAAGAAGAGAGATCGAGGAACTGGAGAACTCCCTGAAAGAACTGACGCAGAAGCAGGAAGCATATGCAAAAGATATTGATATGGTAACGCTCCGCAAGGAGAACCTGGATAAAGAGATCGCAGATCTGCGTGCCCTGCTGCAGGAGAGCCGGATCTACCTGAATACGATCAAGATCAATCTGGATGCAGCGAACGCAAGAAAAGAAGAGATCCAGGGAACCTTTGAGAATATCAATAAGGAAAATGCGCAGATCGAAGAGCAGACCGGATCCATCCAGAATGAGAATACGTCTCTGGATTCCGAGTTAGATTCCAACCAGAAGGAGAACGAGTCGATCAAAGAAGAGATCCTGGCTCTGGAAGAGAAGCAGGTGAAGCTCCGTGAGCAGGAAGCTGCAGAACTTCTGATCGCGCAGAATATGCGTGTCGATCATTCCAGACTGGTGGAACAGAACAGTTTCCTGACCAATTCCATTATCCGTCTGGAAAATGAGATCGAGAAATTAAACAATGATAAAACCACCCTGGAGACAAACCGTACGGCGTCTATCCGGGGTATGGATGAGAAGAGAGAAGAGATCGAAAAGATCCGTCAGACTCTGGAACAGGCAGAAGTTGATAAGAAAGAACTTCTTGCCCACCTGGATGAAGTGGAGGCCGCAAAGGAAGAACAGACTGGTTCCCATAAAGGCTTTATCGATAAACGGGAAGAGTATTCCGAACGGATCGCTGATCTGGATAAAGAAGTCTTCCGTCTGAACTCCTCCCGGGAAAAACTGGAAGAGCGGTTTGAAAACCGGTCCAGCTATATCTGGGATGAGTATGAGCTGACCTATAACAACGCACTGCCGCTCAGGGATGAATCCCTGACAGATGTCAAGGAAATGCGCGATAAGATCAACGAGCTGAAGGCATCCATCCGCGGTCTTGGCGTGATCAATGTCGGCGCGATCGATGAATACAAAGAAGTCAAAGAACGTTATGATTTCCTGACCAACCAGTATCAGGATCTGCAGAAGGCAGAAGCCGATCTGGTCAAGATCATAAGGGATCTGGATAAGCAGATGCGGACCCAGTTCAATACAGAGTTCAAGAAGATCCGTGCAGAGTTCTCCAAAGTCTTTAAGGAGATGTTTGGCGGCGGAACCGGAAGCATTGAACTGGAAGAAGATGTGGATGTGTTGGATGCCGGCATTTCCATCATCGCCCAGCCGCCTGGAAAGAAACTGCA
>JAFWLF010000037.1:0-11855 GCA_017511185.1 Lachnospiraceae bacterium
ACCAGTGCGTACATTGACCATACATTGTATCGCCACAAATATCTGGTGGATGCTGTAATGGCCATGCGGGATGCTGGAAACAACGATGCACACCTGACACTGTTCTCTCCGGAAGATCTGGAGAAATATGATATTTCCATTACTCCTGATCTGCCATATAAAACCCTGTTCCGCGAGAACCATTGGAGCTGGGTCCCAACTTATAAGAATGAATATGGTATCATGTCCTGGCTTTTAAATCAGGTACGAGAAGATAAATGATTCCTGCTGAATTACACGCCCATGTTTTCATGGACGGCATCGATTATCAGAAAAGCGCAATGCGTTTTCGGGACGGCGTTGACAAGGACGCCGTCCGCTCTGTGCTGAAAGAATATCAGTCCCGCGGCATCACTATGATCCGCGATGGAGGCGATCATTATGGCGCATGTATTTATGCAAAAAGCATTGCAGGAGAATATGGCATCACATACCTGATGCCTTCCTTCGCTATTTTTAAAGAAGGTAATTATGGGAAGATCGTCGGCCTGCCATATCGGGATATAAAAGAATACCGTACACGTATTTCTGAAGCTGCATCCTTAGGTTCAGACTTCATCAAGATCATGGTATCTGGTATCCTGGATTTTTCCCGCTTCGGGGTAGTCTCAGAAACCGATTATTCCGATGAACTTGTGAAGGAACTGGTCCATATTGCCCATGAAGAAGGATTTGCTGTGATGGCACATGCCAGCGGCACAGAGTGTGTACGCCGTGCAGCAATCGCCGGTGCTGATTCTATCGAGCACGGCTATTACATGGATGCTGAGACAATGGACATTCTGAAAGAAAAAGGACTGATCTGGGTTCCTACAGCAGTGACCAGTGCCAATCTTTCCGGGACTGGACGTTTTCCGGAGAAGATCGTAGAGCAGATTGCAGATACACACAAAGCTGCCATTGCAGAAGCAGCTTCAAAGGATGTACCGATCGGATGTGGAAGCGATGCCGGGGCGTTTTCTGTCTTACATGGGAGTGGATGCATACAGGAATATGACCTGCTCTCTTCCCTTTTGGGCAAAGACGCGGACAAAAAACTATTGGCTGCTGAGCAAACGATCCGACAGAAATTTTCCGGAAAAACGGCAGAACTCTGACGAGTTTCTCTTATTCGCTAAAAAACCGCCCTGTGTTTTCACACATGGGCAGCTTTTTAAATGAATCATATGTCATGAGATAATCATGCTTTCCAGAGGCCATGCAGATTGCAGTATGCATACACTGCTTCCACTTCGTCCTTCTCACAGATAGTGAAGACCATCGTAGGTCCTTTCTCCACGTCCAGGTTGCGCAGTTGGATTCCATGGTTGGTCTGCAGGACCATCCATGCAATGTGATGCTCCGGAGTCATTGGATGCTCTGTGCTCCCCACTGTTACATGGACTTTGTAGTTCTCAACAGTATAAACAGGCACGTGCTTTTCAGCTGCTGCATCTGTGGTATTGGCGATCAGCTCTTCCATCGGTTCACCACAGCAGTAAACATTACATGGCTTGTTTTCTACTTCCATAATGATCTGCCCGCATTTTTTACATTTGTAGATCTTAACTTCCATACCGTCCTCCTTTTTTTGAACAGGTTACTGATAGATTATTCGGATACCCTTCCAACAATAATACAGGAATTCTGACCGCCAAATCCAAAAGCATTGGACATGGCCGCTTTGATTTCTTTCTGTCTGTTTTCTTTTGTTACAATATTCAAGTCGCATTCCGGATCCGGCTGCTCATAACCGGCATTTTCCGGAAGAAGACCCGTATTTACAGCCTGTACGCAGGCTATCACTTCTGTAATTCCGCCAGCGCCCATCATATGACCGGTTGCTCCCTTTGTAGAAGAAACCAAAACATTGTGCTCTCCAAATACCTGATGGATCGCTTTCGTCTCTGTGATATCCCCAAGATGGGTAGCTGTTCCATGTGCATTAATATAACCGATATCGTTCGGAGAAAGATTAGCATCTGCCATTGCCAGACGCATGACTGCTGCAGCACCTGCTCCAGACGGGTCCGGTGATACAGGATTGAATGCATCTGTATTATTGGCACAGCCCAGGAGCTCTGCTACAGGCTGCCCTCCCCGCTTCTTCATATGCTCTTCACTCTCCAGCACCAGCGCGCCGCCGCCTTCACCCAGAACAAAACCATTTCTGCGGGAATCAAACGGATAGCTTTCACCGGTCTTGGAAAGAGCACCTGTCTTGATCAGACTCTGTACCAACGGCGGGCAGACAGCAGCTTCTCCAGCCATCACAACTACCGCATCTGCCATCCCGGAACGGATCAGCATGGAACCAATCGTGGTTGCATCTCCTCCGGAAGAGCAGGCAGTCGTAACGGTAAGGCTTGGTCCTTTGATCTTGTGGTTAATGGAAAACTGAGCCGCTGCAATATTGCCCATGGCTTTCGTCAGGAATTTCGGTCCTGCTTGTTTTCCGTTCACTGCCAGCTGAGCATTTGTTTCGCCGATCATGACGATCCCGGCTAATGCAGTTCCCATCACGATGCCGATCCGGTCACTGTCTGTATCTAATCCGCTCTGCTGAACAGCTTCCTCTGCTGCAACATAAGCGTACTGCATATATGGTTCCAGATCCAGCGTCAGCTTTGTGGAAAGATATGCCTTCGGATCAAAGCCATCGACCAAGGCCATACGAAGGCCAGGCTGCGTGAAAGAACCAATTGTTTCTTTTTCTACGATTCCGCATTTGCCTTCATTGATCCCCTGCCAGTAAGCTGGAACTCCAATTCCGACCGGGGTAACAGCCCCCATTCCGGTTATAAAGATTCTTGTTTTTTCCATGCCTTCCCCCTAAATTGTACGGAATGCAAGGCTGGCATTATGTCCGCCGAAGCCAAGGGATGTGGATACAGCCATATCCAGTTTCCGTTCTTTTGCAGTAAGAGGCGTATAATCCAGATCACATTCCGGATCCGGCTCCAACAGGTTGATCGTTGGCGGGACAACGCCATCTCTCAGAGCCAGGACAGAAATAATAGCCTCCGCAGCACCGGCTGCACCAAGCATATGACCTGTCATGGATTTTGTTGAACTGATACTGATCTTTCTTGCGCGGTCTTCACCAAAAGCTTTCTTGACCGCGATCGTTTCTGCTTTATCATTCATCGGAGTACCAGTGCCGTGTGCATTATAGTACACATTGTCTGTATCCATATTTGTCTCTCTCAATGCGTCTGCAATGGCTCTTGCGCCGCCTTCAGCTTCCGGATGCGGAGCCGTCATATGGTAAGCATCACAGGTTACACCATAACCGGATAATTCTGCATAGATCTTTGCGCCGCGCGCTTTTGCATGTTCATATTCTTCCAGAACCAGGACGCCTGCGCCCTCACCCATAACAAAACCGGATCTTCTTGCGTCAAATGGAAGGGATGCTGCATTTGGATCTTCTGAAAAGCTCAATGCCTGCATCGTAGAGAATCCTGCAGCTGCCAGTGCATTAACGGTTGCTTCAGAACCGCCAGCGATCATAGCATCTGCATAACCATGGCGAATCACGCGCATTGCCTCACCAATGGCATTAGAACCAGAAGCACATGCCGTCACGGACGGAAGTGCCGCCCCTTTGCATTGATAACGCATAGCAATCATACCGGAAGCCATGTTCGCGATCATCATAGGAATAAAGAACGGAGATACCTTGCGCGGTCCTTTTTCCATCAGCTTTTTATGTTCATCCATGAAAGTCTGAATTCCGCCGATACCTGTGCCGATATAGACACCAATCCGCTCGTCTCTTACCGTCCCAATGATCCCGCTCTCTTCAACTGCCTGCGTTGCTGCAGCAACTGCAAATTGTGTATAGATATCGCTGTGCAGAACATCCATTTTTTCCATGTATGCACGCGGATCAAAGTCCTTTACTTCTGCAGCGACTTTCACTTTATAATCAGTCGTGTCAAACTTTGTGATCGGCGCGATCCCGCAGCAGCCGTTTTTTACATTTTCCCAAAAAGTTGGTACATCATTTCCAAGCGGACTGACAATACCCATACCAGTAACTACAACTCGATTCATTGGAGCCTCCTCATTTCTATCGTCCTTTCAACGGACTTTTATTAATTATGCCATCGGTCTTCCGATTTTACGGAAATGCTGATATCTCTGTTCCAGCAATTCATCCATTGTTAATGCAGATAATTCACGCAGTTCTGCCTCGATCTTATCACGAAGTGAATAATAAAATGCTTCTGTTCCAAGATTCTCTTCTGAGATCACTTCATCGATGATATCGTTTTCCAGAGAATCCTGCGCGGTCAGTTTTAATACATCCGCAGCTTCTTCTGCACGTTTTGCATCTTTCCAGAGGATGCTTGCGCATCCTTCCGGTGAAATAACGGAATAGATGGCATTTTCCATCATCCAAACTTTATTAGCAACTGCAAGTGCCAATGCACCGCCGCTTCCGCCTTCTCCGATCACAAGAGAAATGATTGGTGTTTTCAGTGTCATCATTTCCATCAGGTTTTTGGCGATTGCTTCTCCCTGCCCGCGTTCTTCTGCACCAATGCCGCAGTATGCGCCGGAAGTATCTACAAAACAAACGACCGGGCGATGGAACTTTTCTGCCTGCTTCATCAATCGCAATGCCTTCCGGTATCCTTCCGGGTTTGGAGCACCAAAAGAATGCAGGATACGGTCTTTTGTATTCTGTCCTTTTTCAATACCGATCACCGTTACAGGCATATCACCAATTCTTGCAATCCCACCTACGATCGCACGGTCATCTGCAAAATTGCGGTCACCATGCATCTCAATAAAATCCAGGAACATATTCCGGATATAATTTACAGCGGTTGGGCGTTTATTATCTCTGGCGGTTCTTACTCTTTCATAAGCCGTAATACTCATAGTTACTTTCCTTCCTTATGCATACGCAGGATCGCCGCGATGACTTTCTTCTGGCTCTGACGAGAAACAATAGCATCAATAAAGCCATGCTCCATCATAAATTCTGCAGTCTGGAATCCCTTCGGAAGGGACTTACGTGTTGTCTGCTCAATGACTCGAGCACCTGCAAAACCTACCGTTGCTCCCGGCTCTGAAAGGATAATATCACCTTCCATGGCAAAGCTTGCCGTCACGCCGCCAGTCGTCGGATCAGTCAGCACCGTGACATAGAGAAGACCTGCATCGCTGTGCCGTTTCACAGCCCCGCTAGTCTTTGCCATCTGCATGAGGGAGAAAAGTCCCTCCTGCATGCGCGCCCCGCCGGATACCGTATAGCCGATCACCGGCATGCGTTTTTCTGTTGCGTACTCAAACAGACGGGTGATTTTTTCACCCACAACCGTACCCATGCTGCCCATCATAAAGAACGGGTCCATAATAAAAATGCAGCATTTATATTTATTGATCTCTGCAGTGCCGCAGAGGACTGCTTCGCTTTCTTTGTTTGTTTTTCTGAGTGATTCCAGTTTGTTCTTATACCCAGGGAACTGAAGAGGGTCTGTGTTTTCCACATCTGTAAACATTTCTGTAAAAGAGCCCTCATCTGTGATGAAAGATAATCTCTGACGTGCACTCATGCGGAAATGATGCCCGCACTGGCAGGTAAACTGATTGCCCTTAAGTTTGCTCATTGGAATGGTCTTATGACAATTCGGACATGTCATTTCCGGCTCGCTGACTGCCTTCTGTTCCGGAAGTGAATTCCGGCCGCCGGTCTCCAGCTCATTCTTTGGCCGTAAGAATTTCATAATGCCCATGCTTTCACCTGCTTTCTGTCATTCTCAGATCATAATCGCCGCTCATGAAACGTTCGTCACTAATCAGACGCAGCTGATCTTCGATATTTGTATTGATGCCGCCAATAATCAACTCGCAAAGAGCCGCTTTCATTTTACGAAGTGCTTCTTCACGTGTTCCGGCATAAACGATCAGTTTCCCGAGAAGAGAATCGTAATACGGGCTGACTTCCAGTCCTTGTACCAGACAAGTATCAAAGCGGACAAATGGACCTCCCGGAACATGCAAGATCTGCAGCGTTCCCGGGGAAGCAGCATTGATTCGGCATTCAATAGCTGTTCCTGCAAACGGAAGTTCTTCCTGCTGGAAAGAAAGCGGAACACCAGCTGCTGTACGGATCTGCCACTTTACCAGATCCTTTCTGGTAAGCATTTCTGTCACGCAGTGCTCAACCTGCAGTCTCACATTCATCTCCATGAACCAGAAATTGCCATCTGTATCACGCAAGAATTCCAGCGTACCAACGCCTACGTATTCCATCTTCTTAACAGCCTTGATGCAGGCTGCAAGAAGGGCCTCTCTCTGCTCCGGATTAACACCCGGGGAAGGTGTCTCTTCAATCAGTTTCTGATGATGGTACTGCAAGGAACAGTCACGTTCACCGAGCGCCACCACGTTTCCATCTTCGTCTGCCAGGATCTGCACTTCAATGTGTCTGGCAGGATAAATAAATTTTTCCAGATATAAACTGCCATCTCCAAAAGCAGCTTCGCTTTCAGAAGATGCGAGTGGATATTCTCTAAGCAGGGATTCTTTATCATTGATCTGACGGATGCCTCTGCCTCCGCCGCCTTCGCAAGCTTTCAGCATGACCGGATAACCGATTTCCTCTGCTTTTTCCAAAGCCTCTTCCACAGATGACAAGGCTGTTGTGCCAGGAATAGTAGAAAGACCAGCTTCCTGCGCGATCTGTTTCACACCTGCTTTATTGCTCAGTTTTTCCATAACAGCGGCGCTCGGTCCAATAAACACGACACCGTTGTTTTCACATTCTCTTGCAAAATGCGCGTTCTCGGAAAGAAAGCCATAACCAGGATGGATTGCCTGCGCGCCAGAAAGAAGTGCTGCTTCAATGATACGGCTCTCATTCAGATAGCTTTCTCCTGCAGATGCCGGTCCGATACAATAACTATCATCCGCCAGCTGCACATGCAGGGCTTCTTTATCAGCTTCCGAATAAACGGCCACTGTCGAAATACCCATCTCCTTGCAGGCGCGGATGATACGGACTGCGATCTCTCCTCTGTTCGCGATCAATATTTTTGAAAACATTTCTTATTGTTTCTCCGTAATAGCAATTGAAAATTCTGCTTTAACACATAATCTGCCGTCCACATAGCCTTCCCCTTCTGCGAAGTAGAACGGTCCTTTATGTTTCGTGACACGGCATTTTGTCTCGAATACATCTCCAGGTTTCACCTGACTTTTAAAGCGGACATTGTTCAGACCGGTATAAACTGCGATCTTATCCTCAGTCATCTGATCACTTAAAAGGATACAGATAGACTGTGCCAGGATCTCGCACTGGATCACGCCCGGTACGATCGGATTACCCGGAAAATGTCCATCCAAAAACCAGGCATCGTCGCGGATCAAAAACTTGCCGTGTGCATATTCATCTTCTTTATATACTTCATCCAGAAGAAGCATATTGCCGCGGTGCGGTAATATGGTTTTAATCTCTTCCTGTGTCATTTTTCTTCTCCTAAGCGGAACAAAACGGTGCCGTATTCCACAACCTGTCCGTTACGAACACAGATCTCCGCAATGGTTCCGTCTTCTTCTGCTACGATCTCGTTGATCAGCTTCATGGCCTCAATGAGGCAAAGGGTATCGCCCTTCTTGACCGGCATTCCTACGCTTACAAATGGTTCTGCATTTTCTTCTGGTGCGGAATAAAAGACACCAACCATTGGAGACTTCACTTCCCTCAGATTGCTGCTGGATGCTGGTGCTACGCTCTCTGTGTCATCCGGTCCTAAACGAAGGGTATGTCTAGGTTCTGCTGCCGGTGCAGCTGCACTGCGTTCCATGCGGATCACCTCATTGTCACTCGTGATCTCCAACGCAGTAAGGTCCAGTTCTTTCATGAGCTGTGCGTATTTTCTGATATTGTTCTCATCCATTGACTGTTACCAATTCTTTCCTAAAATAGTTTGCAACAAGCCGGCGCATTCAATGCGCCGGACCATTTTTTATTACATTGCGATTCCGCCATCCACACGAATGACCTCGCCGGTGATGTAATCTGCTTTTACCAAAAAGACAACTGCATCCGCAACGTCTTCCGGTGTTCCCATCCGTCCCAGCGGGATTGCTTTCGCAATCTCTTCCGGATCAACAGATAGATTTTTTGTCATGTCGGTATTAATGAATCCAGGAGCAACCGCATTACAGGTAATTCCCCTTGGTGCCAGCTCCTTTGCAACTGATTTTGTGATGCCGACCACGCCTGCCTTGGAGGCGGAATAGTTGACCTGTCCAGCGTTGCCCATAAGTCCGGAAACGGAGCTCATGTTTACGATCTTTCCGCCCTTATTGCGGATAAAGATGCTGCAGCAGCTGCGGATCATATTGAATACGCCCTTCAAGTTTGTGGCGATGACATCGTCAAAATCTTTCTCTTTCATCATAGCGATCAGACCATCTCTGGTAATTCCCGCATTGTTGATCAGAATATTGACGGTTCCAAAGTCTTCTTTCACCTTTGCTGTCAATTCCTTAGCTGCATTGAAGTCGGAAACATCACAGTTGTATTTCTCCGCTTTCACGCCAAATGCACGGCATTCTTCACAAACGCTTTCCGCAAGATCTGCATTGCCGGCAAAAACAACTGCAACATTCACTCCTTCTTGGGCCAGCCGTTTTGCAACAGCTGCACCAATGCCTCTGGATCCACCAGTGACAATTGCTGTCTGACCTTTTATCATTTCCGAATCTCCTCTATAGCCGCCTGCATGTTCTCAAATTCTGCAATACTGATTGCCTTAACAGACGGATCGATCTTTTTCATAAAACCAGTCAGTGTCGTTCCCGGTCCAATCTCCACAAAGGTATCCACACCTGCACGGATCATTGCACGTATGATCATTTCCCATTTGACCGGGTGATCGATCTGCTGTGACAGGATCTCACAGATGTTTTCCGGATATTCCTCACCGGTAAAGTTGGAATAGATTGGAACGACCGGTTCCTGAAAACTGACTGCTGCCAGTTCTTTTGCGAATTCGGCCGCTGCCTCAGCCATAAACGGACTGTGGAACGCACCGGAAACTTTCAAAGGAAGGGCTCTTCCACCAGCTTCTTTGACAGCTGCATAGAAATCATTCATTTCTGTTGCTGCACCAGATACAGAAACCTGTCCCGGGCAATTATAGTTAACTGGATAAATCTGCGAAAACTGCGAACAGACTTTTTCTACATCCTCATTGGAAAGCTTAAGGACTGCTGCCATGGAAGTATCCTGTTTTTCAGATGCTTCCTGCATCAACGCACCTCTCTTCATAACCAGCCGGATCCCGGTTTCCAGATCAAATGCTTTCGCATATGTCAATGCAGATAATTCGCCAAGCGAAAAACCTGCTGTCACATCAGCATGTATGCCTGCCTCCGTCAGAGCCTGTGCAATAGCAAGCTCAACAGTCAGCAGGCATGGCTGTGTATTCTTCGTTTCTTTTAATTCTTCTGCCGTTCCTTCAAAGCACTGCTTAGATGTGCCCGGACGCAGCAGATCTGCGGTCTCAAATACTTTGCGGGAGGCTTCACAATTGTCATAAAAAGACTTGCCCATTCCCGGCACTTGTGCTCCCTGACCGGCAAATAAAAATGCTACTCTACCCATTTTGGTGCTCCCATTAAAATCGGTTCAGCTTCTTCCATGACTTCACGGACAATTTCTGCTGCTGGCTGCTCTTTTTTAACCATAGCTGCAACTTGTCCGGAAAGGAAACATCCTTTGTCCAGATCACCTTCCTGCACTGCCAGACGCAGTGCGCCTTCTCCCATTTTTTCCAAAACGTCATCCGGCGTATCACTGTATTCTGCCTTGGAATAATCGCGGGAGAAATTTGTGCGCAGGCTTCTGACCGGATGGCCAAGACGTTTGCCGGTGACCATCGTTGCCAGATCATGTGCTTTAATGATCTTTTCTTTGTAAGTCGGATGAATGGAGCATTCCTCTGCGCTTAAAAAGCGGGTGCCCATCTGCACACCGCATGCGCCAAGCATGAATGCAGCTGCTACACCTCTGCCGTCAGCGATTCCGCCTGCTGCAAGAACCGGAAGATCCGTGGCATCACAAACCAGTGGAACTAAAACCATGGTAGTCAGTTCTCCAACATGTCCGCCACTTTCACCGCCCTCTGCAATCAATGCAGATGCACCGGCTCTTGTCATCAATTTGGCCATTGCAACAGATGCAACGACCGGTATCACCTTGATGCCTGCTTCCGTCCAGATCGGCATATATTTAGCCGGGTTGCCGGCACCGGTTGTGACTACAGCAACTTTCTCATCTGCAACAAGCTGTGCAACATCATCTGCAAAAGGACTCATCAGCATAATGTTGACGCCGAACGGTTTGTCTGTCAGATCTTTTGCAATATGAATCTGTTCCCGGATCACATCAGCAGGTGCGTTGCCTGCAGCAATAATGCCCAGTCCTCCGCCTTCTGATACAGCTGCTGCAAGACGGCCGTCAGCAATCCATGCCATGCCGCCCTGAAAAAGCGGGTAGCGGATTCCCAGCATATCGCATATAGGTGATTTGATCATAATTATTTCTCCAGTCTAGCCTCAATGTAAGCAACCAGGTCGCCGACTGTTTCGACTTTTTCTTCGAGCTCAATTTCCTGACCGATCTTGTCTTCCAGATTCATCAGCATCTCTACTGTATCCAGAGAATCGATGCCCAGATCTGAGAATTTCATATCCGGTGTAATTGTGGAAGGGTCGCAATCATTTCTTTCTGCAATTAATTCAGCAATAGCTTCAAAAACCATAATGTTCCTCCTGTAATCAAATACTTTTTTCATTTGTTGTTTCAGATCAGGCATAGAGGGATATTTCATCATTTCTTTCTCTTATCTAATCTGTCGGATTATTATAAGTTGTAGTATAGATTAAGTCAATAGCTACTACGTACAAGATAAACTTGAAATATGGATTATTTATGTGTATATTGTGAGAACGAGGTGATTTTATGGATTTTAATAAAGATCTGATTGCCGGCAAGCTTCGCCGGTGGGAAAAATATATTGATAATTACAGACTTCCACGCTGGGAAGATATCCCTGACATGGGATTATATATGGAACAGGTAATCATGCTCTTAAAGCAGTATCTGGACTACCTGCCGCCAGAGTTAAAAGAGGAACAGTTCATAACAGCTGCGACCATTAATAACTATGTTCGGAAAAAGATCATGCCGGAGCCGGTGAACCGGAAATACTATCGTAAGCAGATTGCCTACCTTCTGATGATCTGCTCACTGAAACAGAGTCTGAGCATTCCGATCCTCCAGCATATGATTCCTGTCGACTTGACAGAAGAAGAGTTAAAGAAAACCTATACGACCTACGTAGATCGTCAGAAACTGGCTGCCAGCTATTTCTCCAAACAGGTCCGCTTAGCCGCAGCCGGTATTCTTGGACATGAATATGAATCAGAAATTGCAACAGACAGCACGGAAGAGATCATCTATCTTTCCGCCATTATCAGCGGTTTCGCCCGTCTGTTTGCGGAAAAGCTTCTGATGCTGGAAGGGAAAGATTTAGATAACGGCGGCGATATCACCATCCGTTCCTGATCTCCTTCTATTGCGGCGGATATATATAGATTTTGGTCCGTCCGGAATAAACAACGTTGATCGAGACCTGCGCACCTTCATATGGAATATTGACCCTGCGGTTCCACAAACGATGACCAATGGAAAATCCAATGATATGCGTTCCCGGTCTCAGTGTAAATTCTTTTCTCGCCCCATTCGGGAAGATCCATTTCTGGCCATAAATCAAAACCGTCAGCGAATACATCTGATTGGTTGTCGA
>JAFWLF010000038.1:0-12960 GCA_017511185.1 Lachnospiraceae bacterium
CGTTTCGGGTATAATCGCCTTTCCCATCATACTCTTTGGAACGCCTTATTTCCAGTCTTTTTATAGACAGCGTCATTCACAGCTGATAAACTTCACGTATGCATGCATCACGTCAAAAATCTTATATCATGCTAATCACTTCGCTGGTCATTTTCGGAACGATCGGGATCTTCCGCAGATACATTCCGCTGTCCTCAGCTCTCATCGCGTTTTTCCGGGGACTGATCGGTGCGCTTTCTTTATTTCTGATCACTCTGCTTCTGAAAAAAGAAAAGTGGCAGCGGATCGGCGCCAAAAAGTTTATTGGTCTGGTGATCACCGGCGCATTTATCGGCATCAACTGGATCCTGCTTTTTGAGGCTTTTAATTTCACTACCATCGCCAAAGCAACGCTTTGTTACTATCTGCAGCCAACAATCGTACTGCTTACTGCGCCGATCTTTTTAAAAGAAAAACTGACGTTGAAAAAGATCCTCTGCGCGATTACCGCTCTTGTTGGCATGGTGCTTGTTTCCGGCGTCCTGCGTGCCGGTGGCACACAGACCGGAGATTTTAAAGGCGTTCTGCTGGCGCTCGGCGCCGCCTGCCTTTACGCAGCCGTTATCATTCTGAACAAAAAGATCACGGACGTGAACATCTATCAAAAGACCACGATCCAGCTGTTTTTTGCCGGCGTGGTCCTGCTTCCTTATTTATTGATAACCGGGGATTTTAAGAATCTGACGCTGAATGCAAATACGGTGATCCTGCTTCTGATCGTCTGCATCATCCACACGGGATTGGCGTACGCGCTCTATTTTGGCAGTATGACAGCGTTAAAGGCACAGACCATCTCATTGTTCAGCTACATCGACCCAATCGTTGCTATGGTCGTTTCCGCCGTTATTTTGAAAGAAGGAATCACGTGGGAAGGCATCATCGGCGCCGTGCTGATCATCGGTTCAGCTATTATCAGTGAGTATGAGCGAAAGTAACCTTTTTCTTGTTCCACACCCATTTTTAGACTGTTTATTTTGAAGCTTGTCCAAAAAATCCAGTTTGGTGACGAGCCTTTGCATTTAGATGTACAAAAAGCACTGTTTGGTGTCTATCCTCATTTTTACCATTAAATCAGTCGAGAACGACGTAATCAAGGAAGGTTGATTTTAAAGGATTTTTTAATATGACCTTTACGAGTGCATTGCCCGTTTTATGATTAAAGAGTAAATCATTGTCACCAAACTTCATTATTTGTACACCGCTGCAAACCCTACGGGCACCATACTGGATAATTTGTACATCGCTGCAAACCCCATGGGCACCATGCTGGATTATTTGTACACCACAGCAAATCTCACGAGCACAGAGCAGCATCTTTGGTCATTGCGGTGTGCAAATCCTCAACACTTCCTGGTATGACAGATCACATACTGGTAACGTGCCAGTGCGGAATCAATGACTTTATCCCATGGAACAGGAAGGGTCTTCTTTGCATTATCTCCGACTGTCTTTCGCAGATTGTTGTTGTCCAAAGCCGTCCGTATCACCTTCGCCAGATCAACCGGATCATCCTTGCACAAAAAACCGTTATCACCGTTCTTAATGCCTTCTGCAGCGCCGCTTTTACGCACCGTGATAGACGGCGTACCTACGGCTGCTGCCTCTCGTACCACTAATCCAAAGGTGTCATAAAGTGATGGAAACACAAAAAGATCCGCGTTAGAATACAACGCCATCTTAACGGATGTATCGCTGATGAATCCGGTCAGGATCACTTTGTCTGCAATACCAAGTTCCTGTGCCATAGCGCTGATCTCTTTTTCGTGAGGCCCTGCGCCAGCCAAAACAAGGCGATAATCCACATCCAACAGGGCTGCCGCTAGCAGGATGCACCGGATGTTCTTTTTCCAGTTCATCTGTCCTACATAAAGAAGGACTGGATGTCCATTGAGGCCATACTGCTGACGGATCTCTTTTTTTATCTTAGCATTCACTTTGACAACATCCGTGCCATTGCTCATAACCTTGACCGGGCGGCTGCATCCATAGTCTTTGATGGTCTGTGCGGAAGATTTGCTGACGGCCCAGACTTCATCACACTTATTGTAGAATCCGCCAACGTACTTGGAACCAACTGTCGCCAGCGGTTTGATGCCGGTCATTTCCAGAATGTCATCATAATAGTTTGAATGAAAGGTGCCAATAACAGGTACCTTGTGATTCTGTGCATATAAAAGCCCTGCCTGTCCAGCCGTGAAAGGCGTGTGTACGTGGATCAGGTCCGCCTCGATCATGTTCAGCCTTGACTGGCAGTTGGCATCCAGCGCCGGCAGGCCGGCACGGTAACTCTTTAGTTTTGCAAGATTAAATCCGATATAATCGATGATCTCGAACGGAAGATTGCCGCGGTATCCGGTATCCGTCTGCGGTGCGACCACATAGACCTCATGCCCTTTTTTTGCCATGGTCAGAGCATATTGATAGACAACGTTTCCAACCCCATCTGTGACTGGTATAAATGAATCTGTAAATTGAATGATCTTCATGATAATAGATGATTATAACTTGATGTCAATGCCGTTAATCCTGAAACAGATCTGTGCTGAAATAACGCTCGCCAGTATCCGGAAGGACCGTTACAATACGTTTGCCTTTGCCCAGCAGTTTTGCCATACGCAGTGCTGCGCAGACATTTGTCCCGCTGGAGATACCGCAGAGAATTCCTTCTTTGCGCACCAGGTCTCTGGTCGTATTCAGTGCTTCCTCATCGGTCACGATTGCGATATCAGAATAAATCTGAAGATCTAAGATCTCCGGGATCAGCCCGTCTCCAATACCCATCTGAATATGAGAGCCAATAGAACCGCCGGAAAGAATGGCTGCATGCGCCGGTTCAACGGCCCAGATCAGCATATCCGGATTAGCTTCTTTTAACACCTTTCCAATGCCAGTGATCGTTCCGCCCGTGCCGATGCCCGAACAGAAACCGTCGATTGGGCCATCTGCCTGCGTAAGGATCTCCTTTGCGGTGTGCAGAAGATGTGCCTGCACATTCTCCGGATTTTCAAACTGATTCGGAACAAAGACACGCGGGTCTTCTTCCTTCATCTGCTGCGCTTTTGCAATGCATTTTTCCATGCATTCACCAATATTGAATTCATCATGGATCAGGATCAGCTCTGCCCCGTACTGGCGGATCAAAAGGCGCCGTTCACGGCTGACAGAATCCGGCATGATGATAATGACTTTATATCCTTTCACGGCACCAACCAGTGCCAATCCGATTCCCTGGTTGCCGCTTGTCGGCTCGACAATAATAGAATCCGGTTTTAAGATGCCGGCCTCTTCCGCTGCAAGGATCATCTGGAGTGCCGTACGGGTCTTGATCGATCCGCCGACATTCAGACCTTCATATTTAACAAGAACTTCCGCATCCTCCGGACCCGTCATACGGTTAAGACGGATCAGCGGTGTGTTACCGACTGCTTCTAATACATTTTTGTAGATCATTTCTTTCTGCTCCATGTTCTTTTGTTCCCGCTTATTTTACGCGTGATTCAGGGGAAATGCAATTGCAGTTAAAACCGCCTGTGGCAAATACCACAGGCGGTTTTATATATTTATCTTACCATGTCTATTGATGATTATTCATCAGTTTTTCTTTGTGTCTTTCTTCTTAAGAAGAATCAAACTTGTTCCTCCGGCAACCAGTGCCAGTCCCATAATCACCAGTAGAAGCACGATGTTGTTATGATCGCCGGTCTTCGGGGCATCGTACTTATTCGTGAACGAGAACTGTGCCTTATCCGAAGTCGGATCCACTACCAGGTTTCCTTCGCCGTCGTCCGTGACTGTGAATGTCAGAGTCTTGCCTGTTACCGCATCCGAATCGTTCGTTACGTTCGGTACGGAACCGGACTCGGTTACTTTGTATTCATAGGTTCCTGCTACGGTGAAAGTGAGCACGCCGAACTCGTAGAAACCTTTCTTTCCTTTAAACTCGTTTTCAGAAACGTTGGTGATTTCCGTCTTCTTCGGCATCGGTGCCTTTACACCTTCTGGTGCCGATACGCACTCGATCCTGAATGTGAAGTCTCCCTTGTTATAGAACTTCTCCGAATCCTTTCCGGTGAAGATCTTCTGTACTGGCGGATCGACATCGACCGGGGCCGCCTGATACACGTTCGTAATCACGGCTTCGCCTTCCTCTGTCAGATACTTAACCTCTGCCAGCAGTTCTCCCTTACCCCCGTCGGTTACGTGAATCTCCACTTCACGCGGATCGGTATCATAGATCCAGCCGTTCGGAGCCTCGCCAGTCTCTTTAATCGTGTAATTGTAAGTACCGACTTTTGCAAAGGTCAGTTTACTAAAGTTGACAAAGCCTGCTCCGTTCGTTACTTCTTCCACAATCTCTTCTCCCTTAAGGAGCTGGAAGGTGAATTGGGCTTCTTTCGGTGCACTCTGTGACAGGTCTTCCACGACCTTGCGCGCCTGCAGTTCAACTTCTGCATCTTTCGGGTCATAGATGTTCGTGACGGTCAAGGTCGTTTCCTCTCCGTAATCCGGTGTTGCTACCAGATGTCCGCCCACATCCTCAACTATCACCTTGACTGGATAAGCTGTTTCATCATAAATCCAGCCGTTACCGTTTCCTGCAGTCTCTTTTACAGTGTAGTTGTATGTACCGACCTTCTCATATGTAATTGGTGCAAATGATGCCTTGCCTTCTCCCGTTACTGAAGTGGTAACTGGTGTCGGCATCGGTGTATCAATGCCTGCATCATTATCCCCGGCTGTCAGCATGAATTCAAAGACCGTTTCCGGTGCGCTTCCTGAAGTATCTTCAATCGTCTTGGTAACTTCAAGCGTTGCATCCGTTGGTATTGCTTTGTAAACATTCGTGACTGTCAGCTTTGTCGTCTCTGTCCCGTCAATCATTACCTTTGCTTCAAGTTTAGCAGTCTCAAAGTTATCTATGACCGTGATGACGACATTATGCTCACTGGTATCGAAGGTCCATCCTTCAGCCGTCTGGTCGACTTCCTTCAGGGTGTAATTGTAGACGCCGGCTGCTTCAAAGGTCAGTGTGTCAAGGTCGACCGATCCAGTCAGGTTCTTTGTCGTGACCGTCTTTTCCTGAACCAGTTCCCCTGCTTCATCATACAATTCAAAGGTAAAAGTTGCATCCTTTGCACTTCCGGACTGGTCATCGATCACCTTGGTCAGATTGACAGCAACTTTATACTCCTCTTCTTTGAAGGTATTGATGACCTTGACATTGTTGCCTTCTTCGTCCACCTTTGTGATATCTGTCACAGTCAGATGGCCTTTCTGGTCATCGGTTACTGTTACAACGACTTTATACGTGTTCTTGTCATAGGTCCAGCCTGCATCGCTTCCTGCCGTTTCGGTAACCTCATAGGTGAACTGTTTCTCCGTGACACGTTTTCCGGTCTCATCTTTCATGTCATCGAAGTTATATTCAATCTCGCTGAAGGATGCTGTTCCAATTCCTCCGTCCGTCGTGATGCTTGTGGTCAATGCGCCATCAATCTTTGGTCCGGTCATCGTGAAGTTAAAAGTCCGGTCGACAACGTTTCCGTCTTTGTCTTCGCCTTCAATGTATCCATCAATGTTCTTCAGCACATTGACCTTAGCCTTTACAGGCGCCGCCGTATAGGTATTGATAATTGTTGCATTATTCGTATAGGTGACTTCTGTCGCAAGCGTTCCATCTCCATTATCCTTAACTTGAACCATTGCAGTAATGTCGTCGCTCTTCTTTACGCCTGCAGGGAGCTCAGATGTCTCGGAGATAGTATATTCATACGTCTTTCCTGCATCCTTCTCCGTGTAAGTAATGTCAGAGAAAGAAACTTCACCGTTCTTGGTGACTGGTACGTCTTCAATCTTTGCACCACTCTTCTTATCCGTCAGCGTGAAGGTGAAGGTCTCCCCCTCTTGCCACTCACGGCCCGTCAAGTCCTTATTCACTTTAAGGGTCGCTTTACCCTCTGAACTATAGGTATTGATGATTGTTGCATCTTCCGGTGTATACTTCACAGACGTTTCAAGAATTCCATTTCCTTTGTCTTTGATTGCTACTTCCGCTTTGATGTCAGAACTCTTTTCTACACCTTTCGGAAGCACGGATGTCTCGGAAATCGTATATTCATACGTCTTTCCTGCATCTGCCTCCGTGTAAGTAATGTCAGAGAATGTGATTTTCCCGTCCTTGCTGACAGTCTTGTCTTCGACCTTCCCATCAGGACCAGTCAGCGTGAAGGTAAATGTCTCGCCTTCTTTCCAGGCACGGCCGGTCAATTTCTTGGAAGCTTCCAAAGTGGCCTTGCCTTCTGCTTTATAAGTATTGATGATCGTTGCATCTTCTGGTGAATAAGTGACTTTTGTCCCCAGTGTGCCGTCTTTTTTGTCTGTGATTTCTACAGTTGCTGTCACAGCACCAGATCCGATCCATACACCTCCGAACCCGTCTTCACTGATTGTATAGGTGTAAGTCTTGCCCGCATCTGCCTCCGTGTAAGTGATGTCCCCAAATGTTGCTTTGCCTGCAGCAGAAAGTTCTACTGTTTTAGTTACCGGAAGAGTACCTCCTTCACCTGCCAGGGTGAATGTAAGTTTCTTGCCTTCCGGCCATTCTGCTCCCACAAGGGCTTTGGTTGCCTCGAGCGTTGCCTTACCGGTTGCTTTGTAGGTGTTCGTGATTGTTCCGCCATTTGCTGCAGATGTTGCGCCTTCCTGCCCATAAGAAGTCGTATATCCAGTAATCGCGGACTCCTGAACAGTATATGTGATCTCGACATCATCGGCAGTTTTCGGAAGACCGGTCCACACAATAATGTATTTATTCGAGTCTTCTTCATCAACGGTGACTGTAGGTGTCACGTCAGTGACCTC
The DNA here is from genome assembly GCA_017511185.1 of Lachnospiraceae bacterium. Taxonomy (GTDB): domain Bacteria; phylum Bacillota; class Clostridia; order Lachnospirales; family Lachnospiraceae; genus RGIG5612. The sequence goes on from JAFWLF010000038.1 coordinate 6,901, forward strand.
TGTTCCGTCTGCAAAGAGTTTCAAATATCCTGCAAACTCATCTGCAGCCACGCGCCGACCGAGCTGACCATTGTTATCAACCCATATCTTGTCTATGGAAACATCTGTAAAATCATACTTATTTGTTATTTTCGTTGTTGCGGTAAGTGTTTCCGCATTCCACGTAGTATGGGTTCCTTCCACGCTTTCCACATACAGACGATCAGCAGCATTCTTCGCGATCGTAATCTTCACTTCTTCTGCCGCGCCGAAGGTGATCAACCTTCCATTCACCATCTTCTGGGTTCCGGCATCATCCTCTGCGATTGTGTAAGTATATGTTCCTGGTTCTGTGAACCGGATCTTGCCAAAAGTATAGGACTTATCTGCGGTTCCGCTTTCACTGGTCAGATAGAATCTCGTTCTTCCATTGATGCCAGGCATCGGATTTCCTTCTCCTGACAGGTTAAAATAGTAGCGTTCCCCGCTCCAGGAATAGCCTTCTAAATGTTTCACTCCATCCAGTTTTACTTCTACAACATTCCCCAGTGTATTTGTAAACTGGTTGTAATAACGTTTATTTGGTTCCGTGATGGTTCCTGTAATGGTATTGCCATCCACTTCAAACTCATCAGCCGAGGAAAGGATCTGCGTTACGCTGTATCCCTGTTCTGCAAGATTGCTTGGTTTGTCGGATCCCGGTGCATCGTCATTCTTACTTGGATTTGCTTGCCGATAGTTTGCATACATCTCTGTGATCGTATACCTGGTATCCGTCGGAATATTCGTGAAACGAAGAACTTCATCTCTCTTTAAGGTCACATCAATGACCAGTTGTTTTCTTCCTTCCCCTGCGCCTTCGGTAGTAAAACATTCTTCTAGTGTCCGTGTCCCCGGATATGTCACCGTGTACCATCTGTACTTTTGCTTGCTGAATCTTGTTTCATCACCTGGCAAAGGATTTTCACCTTCTTTATAACCATCGATATAATATAAGGTCCCATCGGATCTTTCTACCCATTCGTAGGCCGTCATCATAGACAGATCTGCATCTTCCGGAACATTGAGCGTAACACGATAAGTAAATGTTTCGTTAGCCAAATAATCGGTTGTGATGGACGGATCCCCAGAATTGTTATTGATCAGTTTAGTAATATCCAGCTCGGCTTTTCTGTGGTTCGTACCAACGACCGTACTGTTATTCTCCTTTGCGATATAATAGGTTTCTCCATCAATCGTATAGGTCTTAGCGCCTTCAGGAACCGGATTATCATCATCTGCAAGGATCAGATAAATCAGCTCTGCATGATAATCATTCTCTTCATCTGTCAGTACCATCGGCCGTACTGTCTGCGTTGTAAACTCATAGCTGCCGTCAAAAGCATCAACTGGCTCTCCATCTAAGGTTAAATCAAATTCTTCCAGCTGATACTTATGTCCAGTCTCATAGACTTCGGTTCTCTTACTATCCCCTGTTCCGTCAAAGATCACGATACCAGGTGCGATATTTACAGAGTTGGACCATGCCGGAATCTTTGTTCCGTCTGCTTTCTCCCTTTCTTCTTCACTGACATCCAGAATCAGAGCATTCGCCGGATCACTGTCAAAGGTTCCGTCTTTCTGGTAATATTTTCCATCAACTAACAAACGGAATTTCAAAGCGTCTGCCGCATGGCTCATGTTCATATCATGATCCCATTCTTTTTTGACCGTCATTTTTTCCGGAACAAGCACCATCGGATCAACATCGTTGAACTTCAGCGTTTTAGTGTCACCTGTAGTCGTAACTCCGTCATTGGTCTTTCTGGCAGCTTTATAGGTTGTCTCTGGTTCTTTATCATTTGTCTTTAAACTGTAATTTCCACCACCCAGATCAACAATCTGTGCTTTCTGTGCAGCTGGCAAAGAATCATAGGACACGGTTCCATTCTTCAGATTTGCAAGAATATCATATGCCTCCTGGCTCGGCCATACTCTGAATGTGACTTTATAGGTACAGCCGGATTCTGGAACAAATTTAGGACCCATATCCCATATTACAGAACCGGAGGCAGTATCATATGTTGCTTCCTGACAGTTTTCTCTTGCCCGATCATCCTCTTCCCACTTGACAAAATCATCCTCTGCCGGCTGATATGTTTTTAAAAATTCTTTCCGCTGGGCTTTTGTCATGTTCTCCCAACCTTCTGGTGCTGGCGCCTTCCAGTACTCGAATTTTCCATCAACATCCAGCAGACCGCTCTTCTCAACGGTATTTGCCAAACTGGTAATACCATCCGTCATCTGAATATCGCCCCATCCAAGAAGTGCAATAATAGAGGCTGCGATATCATCAAATGCTTCTTTCAGTTCTTCTTCATTTTCTGCTGTTTTTGTGCGGTCTTTTCCAATTTCTTCGCTTTCATAGGCTGCAGTAGTTAACCCAGTCAGTCTGCTGACACCTGCCGTATTACCGATTCCGATACTGAAAAAAGTTTTTTTATGATCAACAATTGATTTTGCATCTACAACAGCCGTATTGTAATTCCTTGCATCCGTCTCATCGAGTGCTCCGAAATACTGATTGATGCGATACATATAATAAGAATTTGATGAATGAACATCTACGTTTTTATCACTAACCGTATCCGGATATCCCTCCAACTCCAATGTGTTTCCTCTGGAAGTACGATAAGATGGATTTCCATCCGTAACGAAAATCACAAACGTTGCCCGCTCTGAATCAATCTCCATATGATTTGCAAGTTCCAAAGCTGCTTCCCAGTTTGTTCCCGTTTTAGTAGTAAGTGCGTTGACTTCTGTTTTATACGCATCAACATCATCGGTAAATCCGCACTTCTCAGCTGCATCACTGTTAAACGAAATCAAGGACATACGGATCAATTTATTGCCTGCCGAATCCTTAAATGTCGTATCTTCTCCTATCAACATATCCGCAAGCGCATTGACAGATTTTGCAGCAAGATACAGTCTTGTCTCTTGCTCTGCCTGTTCAGAAGCAGGTGTATTATCGTCATAATACGTCGTTGTGCTGGTTCCCATTTTTCTGCGCATACTGGAAGACGTATCAACAATAACGATAACATCTGCTAATTTTTCCACTTCAAGAGGAGACGTATCTGCTATAATGCTCAGTCCAATTCTATTTGTTCCGTCATTATTAGGAAGGGACTCCTTGTGGATCACCGGATCTACCGGGTCTTCTGTTGCCGAAGATTCTTTCACCTTTGGAGTGCCGCCGGTTACCGGTTCTGTAGATTTTTCATAAACCACATAAATATCTTGATTTTCCGGCAGGTTGTTCCAGGTAATCGAGGAAGATTGCTCTATTGAAGTCGTGTACTGCCATTTTCCGGCTTTTCTTTGGAGAATTGGCCGAATCTCATCACCGCTGACAGCATTATTGAATGTGGTTTTTACATAGTCATAGCCGTCAATGTCATAAACCAGATATGCTGGTGACGTTGTTTGATCTTTTGTCCAATCTCTCCCATTAGCGACCGTCAGTTCATTTCCACTTTCATCTACATAATGAACCGTTGGAATGACAACGACATCTTCGGTATAATCCTCTACTTTTGCAAAGTAAAAGCTGGAATAATTATTATTGTCTCTCTCTCTAAAGCCATTATTACTTCCGGAATACCGTAAGTAACGACCATTATTATTCTGACTCTGTTGATTCCTTAACCGACGGTCATTATCATATCTCCAGCGATATCTGGACTCCTCTTTATAGGTCGCCTCATCAAACTCATCGTTTGCTCCGACCATCAGACCTCCATAAGAACGCAGGTAGTAAGTATTCCCGCCTTCTTCAAAAGAAAAGGTATAATATGTCGTACCTCCCGCATTTACGGAATGAACCGTCCAGACAATGCTGCTTCCAAATTCTTCTGTGCTAACCGTATTTCCAGTCGTTGTCGATCCATCAATTGGCACTCCGTAAACAAGATCCGCATCACGTCCTTCGGAATAATGCGATAACGCAAAATAGCCATTATTAGTACTTGCGTAAATCACATATTTCTCTCCATCCTCCAGTGCATCGCGTGCCACAACCGTACCTGTAACGGAAAATCCACTTTGTTCATATTTCAGATCTGTTCCATTTTTTCTTATGGCTGTTGAATCAATCACCTCAACACCATCATCTGCAAAATGAACGATATTGACAGAATCCGTCTCTTTAATCTCTGCAACTTCCGGATAGGTAATCGTAACCTGTACCGGAGCCAAAGGTTCTATGACAGCGCCTTCTTTTGTCCGAATCGAAATATCAAAAAAACGAGCGGTTTCAATGACTTTGCCTTCGCGGAAACTCATTTCCTCCGCAGATTTAGCAAGATACTTGAAGTACTCGTCTGAGCCTTCCGGAATTTCTCTTACTTCCAGTGATGCTCCATCAGGAATTCCTGCTTCCTTCCCATAGGAAACAGTCACCTGATCCCTTTCTGTGTCTGCATGCAGACTGTTCAGGTTTTCCTTTGCATTCACTTTGTGAAGCTGTGAAATCGGAAGAAATGCGATTGCTAACAGAACGGCAAGGATTGCCGTTACGGTCGTTTTCTTGATTGTGCCCATGTTTTTTTGCCCTTGCCTTTCCCTGCTTTAGATGACAAGGAAAGGTCTACCCTTTTATTAGTTTATATTACTTGATATTTTATTATATGACACCAACCATCTTATATCCAAGGATTTTTTGCGTTGTTTTTTTTAAAAACAAGTAGTTCCATTAATCATTATTGGGTAACAAATCAGACTTCTCTCGTCACTTTTTCTTTACAAGCTGCCATCCAAGTGCTAGAATCTGTACCAATTAAACAACGAATTAAAGGATAGAGGCGCAGCTGTCAAAAGTACCCCATGCGTAAAAACCAGCAAGGTGTTGCACGGGAGAAAGGGGCATCTGCCGAAGGAGAAGGTGTTGCGGCCAGATCCTGGGCAATCGGAGAATATCCGCTTGACTGTCGCATTTGCGGAGAGCTATGGATTAATGAGATAAGAAGGAATTCTTCTGTTATGACGGCCGGTGCAGATGCGTACCGGTTTTTTTAACGAAAGGAATGGATCATGAGCGAAAACTTTATCTGCGAAAACATCAACGTCAACGAGGCAGGGCATCTGACTTTTGCCGGTCTGGATACTTCCGATCTGGCAGCACAGTTTCAGACACCGGTCTATTTAATGGACGAAGAGCGAATCCGGCAGAACTGCCGTGCCTATACCAAGGCTTTCAAAGAGCACTTCGGCGGAGATTCCCGTCCGCTCTATGCCAGCAAGGCAAATTCGTTTAAGTATATATATAAGATAATGAAAGAAGAAGGAATGGGGATCGATGTCGTCTCCGGCGGAGAGATCCTCTGTGCCTACAAAGCAGGCTACGATCTGAGCCAGGCATTTTTCCACAGCAATAATAAAACCGATGCAGATATCGCCTTTGCCATGGAGCTGGGAATCGGCCATTTTGTCGTAGACGGTTTTGAAGAACTCTATGCCATAGAAGCAGAAGCCGCCCACAGAGGCATCGTACAGAATATCCTGCTTCGTATCACCCCGGGTATCGATCCGCATACCTATGTACAGGTCAACACCGGTACCGTGGATTCCAAGTTTGGAACAGCTATCGAGACCGGCCAGGCAGACGAGATCATAGAGGCAGCCCTGGGCCTTACGCACATCAAGCTGGATGGCTATCACTGCCATGTCGGCTCACAGGTCTTTGCAGAGGATGTGTTTGAGCGTGCCGCTGTTGTAATGGTGAAATATATCGCCCACATCAACCGGAAGTATGGCTATCTTGCGCCGATCCTGAACATGGGCGGCGGTTTTGGCGTCCGTTATGTGGATACGGATCCATACCTGAACGTCAGCCAGAAGATTGCAGATCTGGCAGAGGCGATCCATGCCACCTGCGAACGGGAAGGCGTTCCGGTTCCTACCATTATTATGGAGCCTGGCAGAAGTATCGTTGCTGATGCCGGCATGACGTTATATACCGTCGGTTCCGTAAAAAGGATTCCATATTATAAGAATTATGTTTCCGTAGACGGCGGTATGTCGGATAATCCGCGTTACGCA
>JAFWLF010000039.1:0-15591 GCA_017511185.1 Lachnospiraceae bacterium
AAAGGCGCAAAGAATGTTGCTCTTCACGGATTCCCATTTGGTCTTTCCTCTCAGATGGATCTCCGTCTTGAGGCAGCAAAGGCTGTTTTCGAGAAGGCACCTGGAGTTACCATTGTTACAGAAGGTTTAGACTTTGATAAAGCAGGCGCAGCAAAGAACATCGTAGACCAGCATCCGGAAGTAGATGCAATCTTCTCATCTGTTGAGACGATCTCTACTGTTTATCAGCCGCTGACTGATGCAGGCCTTGCTGACAAAGTTCTTCTGAACTGCTACGAGCCGGGTGAAGGCGCTCTGGAAGCATTCAAAGATGGAACAGTGAACTACCTTGTAACAGGAACCTGCGCTGACTCTGCTATTGCTTTCCTGCTTCTCTACAATGCTATGACAGGAAACAGACTGAGCCAGGCTGACGGCTCCGCACCTTCTATCCAGATGTCCTACATCCTTTGCAAGACTCCGGAAGAGTATGAGGATGCTGTTGCACTTTGCTCTGCAGACCACCCACCATATACCTATGAAGAACTGCAGCAGTTCATCGGACCAGATGCAACTTTTGAAGCAGTGAAAGAATTTGCTCAGAAATTCTCATTAGAGGATCTGAGAGCAAGAGCAGGTAAATAATCTGCAATCATTTAAAATCGTGCAAAGGCACAATTAAAAAAGATTACAGCGCCCGTCTTCGGGCGGGCGCTGCAACAACATTTAAGAGGGTTTCGTTATGACCGTGAAACATATTGCATCTAATACATGGAAAACATTGATCTGGCCGGTTGCCATTTTTGTGGTCTTCTTTGTCCTGATCCGGATCTTTAATCCGGCAAGTGCATTTGGAACCCTGAAAAGTCTGAACTCAATCTGTATTCAGGGAATCTTGAGTGCATTGATCGCTATGGCAATGACATGCAACATGCTGAATGACAGATGGGACTTTTCCATGGGAATCATCTGTGTGACGACAAGCTTTATTGCATCTCCTATTGTTACTAAGTTTCAGCTTGGTTCCTGGGGGCTGCTGGCAATCTGCGTGATCGTTGCAACCATTCTCTGTCTGATCAACGCAGGGTTATACCTTCTGATCCGCGTTCCGATGCTGGTGATCAGTATCGGTCTGCTGATGGTATATGAAACTCTGAACAGGGTCATCAATGACGGAAAAGGAGCAAAACTTGCCGGGAACGTTTATACACTTTTCGGTAAAGCGCCGTGGATCTATATTCTGGCCTTTGTCGTGTTTATGGTGTTCCTGATCATTTTTACATACACTAAATTCGGATATAACGTAAGAGCCCTGGGCAACAACCAGGCGATTGCGAATAATATAGGCGTAAATGAAACGAAGAGCGTTGTCCTTTCCTACATTCTTTGCGGTGTGATCTTAGGCGTCGCTGCCTGCGTCAACGCATCCATGAAGGGAAATATTGAGGCTTCTTCGACATTTAACAATAATATGGGAATGATGTTTACGGCCTTCCCGGCTGTCTTCATCGGCCTCTATCTTTATCGGTACACAAACATTACATGGGGCATTTTCATCGGAGCGGTCTGTATCTCCATGATGAAAGCAGGCGTTCTTGCACTCGGCCTTCCATCGGCTGTGCAGGATATCGGCGTTGGCGCTTTCCTGTTCTTCTTCATTGCCCTTACAACCAACCAGGGACGATTCCTTGACTGGAGTGCCCGCCGTGCAGCGATGAAGATGGCGAAGCGGCAAAAGGTATAAGCATTCCCGATTGACACCGTTTTGCCGAATAAGGTAAAATCACTCTGATAAGGAGGTAGTTGCTATGGATAAAAAAACAAAAGATGCTTTAATGAATCTTGCGGCAGAGATCGTTGTGGCTCCTCTCAGAATCTATGCTGCCGGCAGAGAAGCTTACCAAAAGCTGGAAGAGAGCGGCAAAATTGATGAGGCAAAAGATAAATTTGAGGAGTTCAAAAACTCTGACCAGGTAAAACAGGCAAAAGAAAAATTCGATTCTTTTACAGAAAAGGCAAAAGAATTTGGCGACAACGCACTGGACAAGGCAAAAGAGTTCGGTGATGCTGCTGGAGTAAAAGCGAAAGAATTCGGCGAGGCAGCCGGAGAAAAAGCAAAAGAATTCGGCGATGCAGTAGAAGCAAAAGCAAAAGAATTCATGGAGAAAGTTGGAGATAATGCCGAGGAAGTCGATGAATATGCACATATCATCGATGAAGTGGATCCGGATATCAAAGACGAAGACGACAAAGAAGCTTAATCTGGCGCAAAATTAACAAAAGAACGAAACGACACATTGACTTCTCGGGATAGTTGTTATATCATAAGTATAACAATTAGAACGAGAGGTCTTTGCTATGTTAGTAGAAATAGATTTTAACAGTGACGAAGCCATCTATATCCAGCTTCGGAATCAGATCTTTGTGGCCATAGCAACTTCCCAGCTCAAGGAGGGGGAGTCGCTTCCTTCTGTTCGAGCACTGGCTGATAAAATCGGCGTTAATATGCATACTGTCAACAAAGCTTATTCCACCCTGCGGCAGGATGGGTTCCTAAAGGTGGACCGCCGCAGAGGAGCTGTGGTTGCAGTAGACATAGATAAACTGGATTCTATGGCAAAAATGAAAGCCTATCTGCGCCCGCTTATTGCAAGGGGTATCTGTAAAGGTCTTTCCAAAGAAGAAGTAAAAGGAATCGTAGACCAGCTCTACGAGGAGTTAAGCTAATAGGAGGTCGTAAATGAAAAGACCATTCACTAAAATGGCTCAGGAAGCTATTGTGGCTGCAACGGAGGCATCCGTACAGCTGAAACACACGTATATTGGAACGGAACATCTTCTGATCGGGTTGTCAGATATTGACGGCTCTATTTCCCAAAAAGTGCTTTCCGTGCACGGGATTACGAAAGAGTCTGTAATGGCACTGATCGAGAGGGCATTTGATACGTCATCCCGTGTCCTTATCAATGAGGGAGAAAGCTTTTCTCCGAAAGCGGAGAATGTGCTGGAAAATGCAGGAGCAGAAGCAGCAAAATATCAGATCCCGGAAGTCGGAACGGAACATCTTCTGATGGCCCTTCTGAAAGAAGAGGACTGTGCTGCAAGCCGTATTCTGACAGGACTGGGAGCTAACCGACAGAAGATCTATGCGGAACTTTTGGGCTCGATGGGTGAGAACCCGGAAAACCATAAAGCAGAGATGGGTCCGGATAAAAAGAATAACGGCCAGAAAAAAGAAGGCATTTTAAAAGATTTCAGCACGGATCTGAATGAAGCCGCTAAAATGGGCAAACTGGATCCGATCATCGGACGCGCAGATGAGATCAGCCGGATCGTGCAGATCTTAAGCAGACGGACAAAAAACAATCCGTGTCTGGTTGGTGAGCCGGGAGTAGGCAAAACCAGCATTGCAGAAGCGCTTGCGCAGAAGATCGTTGCAGGTGAGATCGTCGGACCGGTAGCATCCAAACGTATCCTTTCCCTGGACCTTCCGGCAATGGTAGCCGGATCAAAATACCGCGGCGATTTTGAAGAGCGGGTGAAACGTGTTATCAATGAAGTGAAAGAAGACGGAAATATCATCCTGTTTATGGATGAGATCCATACGATGATCGGTGCTGGCGGAGCGGAAGGCTCGATCGATGCTGCAAATATCCTGAAACCAGCGTTGGCAAAGGGTGATATTCAGATCATCGGTGCGACTACACTGGATGAATACCGGAAACATTTTGAAAAAGATGCCGCGCTGGAAAGGCGTTTCCAGCCGGTTTATATTGAGCAGCCTTCTAAAGAAGAAACAGTTGAGATCCTTAAAGGTCTGAGGCCAAATTATGAGCATCATCACGATGTAAAGATCACAGACGAAGCAATTGAAGCTGCAGTCAGTCTGTCAACCAGATATATAAATGACCGGTTCCTGCCGGATAAGGCCATTGACCTGATCGATGAAGCTGCAAGCAAAGTTCGTCTTGCTACTTATATCCTTCCGCCGGAACTGACGGAACTGGAAGAGAAAAAGAAAAAGCTGGAAGAAAAACGGGAAAAAGCGTTGATCGCCAAGAACCTGAAGCAGGCTTCTTCTGCAACAAAAGATATCGGCATCATTGCGGATGCGATCCGTGATTATAAAGACAGCCTGACCAAAGATCTGGAGAACATTCCAAAAGTCACGGCTGATGATGTTGCCGATGTGGTAGCTAAATGGACCAAGATCCCGGTTAAGAAACTGGCAGAAGAAGAAGGCGAGCGGCTGAAACATCTGGAGGAGACGCTTCATAAGAGAGTCATCGCACAGGATGAAGCCGTGATCGCATTAAGCAAAGCGATCCGCCGCGGAAGAGTAGGATTAAAGGATCCGAACAAGCCAATCGGAACGTTCCTGTTCCTGGGGCCTACCGGTGTTGGTAAAACAGAACTCAGCAAGGCTCTGGCAGAAGCAATGTTCGGAACAGAAAACGCCATTATCCGTGTTGATATGAGCGAATATATGGAAAAGCACAGTGTATCGAAGCTGATCGGTTCGCCTCCGGGTTATGTAGGCTATGATGAAGGCGGACAGCTTTCCGAGCAGGTGCGGCGGAATCCATATTCCATCATTCTGTTTGATGAAGTGGAAAAAGCACATCCGGATGTCTTTAACATCCTTCTGCAGGTGCTGGATGACGGACGTATCACAGATTCTCACGGCAGAGTCACAGATTTTAAGAACACCATCATCATTATGACAAGTAATGCCGGTGCGCAGCGGATCATGGAGCCGAAATCTCTGGGATTTGCTGCCGAGCATTCTGCAAAAGCAGATTATGAGGCAATGAAGGCAGCAGTTCTGGATGAAGTGAAACACATCTTCAAGCCGGAATTCCTGAACCGTATTGATGAGATCATCGTATTCGAATCTCTGTCAAAAGATAACATGAAAGATATCATTGATATCCTTCTGAAGGAGCTGGCAGAACGTGCAAAGACACAGATGAACGTGAAACTAAACGTGTCTGACAGTGCGAAAGCATTCCTGGTAGAACAGGGCTATGATCCGAAGTACGGAGCAAGAGCGCTGAAGAGAAAGGTGCAGACCCTTCTGGAAGATGAGATGGCAGAAGAGGCACTTTCCGGCAATATGGTTCCGGGATCCACTGTAAATGTCAAAGCATCCAAGGATGCGACCAGGCTGGTCTTCTCTGTACGCAGGAGAAAAGTAAAAGAAAAAGTGAAAGAGAAATAATGGCAAAAGCAAGAGAAACGATTTTTTTCTGTAAAGAATGCGGCTATGAAAGTGCAAAATGGGCCGGACAGTGTCCGGCCTGCCACGAATGGAATACATTTGTGGAAGCTCCGGCAGAACGTCCGGTAAAAGCCTCAGTCAGAAGCAGCGTTTCCGTGCAAAAGAATAAAGGAGAACAGAAGCAGATCCCTCTTGCAAAAGTGACAGCACTTGAAGAAGAGCGGATCAAGACCCATATGGAGGAGTTCGACCGTGTTTTAGGCGGCGGCATCGTCAAAGGGTCTCTGGTTCTGGTGGGTGGAGATCCGGGTATCGGTAAATCCACCTTGTTGACGCAAATCTGCAAGATGGTCAGCGATGACGGACACAAAGTTCTGTATATCACGGGAGAAGAATCTCTCAGTCAGATCAAGATGAGGGCTGACCGCATCGGAACGTTTTCGGAGAATCTTCTGGTTATGGCGGAGACGGACCTGGATGTGATCGAGGAAACTCTCTCAGCAGAACAGCCGGAAATTGCCGTGATCGACTCTATTCAGACGGTATACAGGCCGGATGTTAACGGTGCACCAGGCTCTCTGGGGCAGGTGCGTGAATGCACGGCACTTTTCATGCAGCTGGCAAAAGGCCTGGGCATCAGTATCTTTGTTGTTGGTCACGTCACAAAAGAAGGTGTGGTAGCCGGCCCGCGTACATTAGAACATATGGTGGATACGGTCCTCTATTTTGAAGGAGAATCCCAGGGGACTTACCGGATCCTGCGCGGTGTGAAAAACCGGTTTGGATCCACAAATGAGATCGGTGTGTTTGAAATGCGCGCAGACGGTCTGAACGAAGTCAAAAATCCGTCGGAATTCATGCTGGTGGGAAGACCTGAAAATGCATCCGGATCGATCGTTTCCTGCTCCGTAGAAGGGACCCGTCCAATTCTTGTAGAGATTCAGGCGCTGGTTGCAAGGACGGCTTTGGGCAATCCTCGCCGCAGTTCCACCGGAATTGATTATAACCGTATGAATCTGCTGATCGCAGTTTTAGAAAAAAGACTCGGATTTCAATTGTCTGAATGCGATGCATATGTTAATATTGTCGGCGGTGTAAAAATCAATGAGACCGCTTTGGATCTGGCAATATTGATCGCGATTGCTTCCAGTTATCTGGATATCGTAGTGGATGCAGATACGATCGCATTGGGAGAGGTAGGCCTTTCCGGTGAAGTGCGTAATGTCAGTATGATCGAAGCCAGAGTCAACGAAGCAAAAAAACTCGGATTCAAAAAATGCATCATTCCAAAGTCTGCCCTGCAGGCTTTGCATAATATAGATGGAGTGAACCTTGTCGGGGTATCGGACGTGAAAGAAGCAATCCGAAAAGTACAGAAGCAATAAAAAAAGCCCTTGAGATCAAGGACTTTTCGCAGGGGAAGAGAGATTCGAACTCCCGTGAACGGTTTTGGAGACCGTCATACTGCCACTGTATGATTCCCCTCGGCACGAGTTAATTTATATCACACTCACAAAATAACGTCAAGAAAAGGATAACAAAACTAAGAATGCAAAAAAAATCAGCAAGAGTTCTAAAGGGTGCAGGTATTGCGCTGATCCTCTCTCTGACGATCTTTTTTGCGGGCTTTTTCCGCACGGAGACCAGAGCGATTGACAGTCAGGGAAGGGCTGTCGGCGTTGACGTATCCGCTTATAATGGGACGATCGATTGGAATAAGGCAAAAGCAAATGGAGTAGACTTCGCGATCATCAGAATCGGTTGGGGTGATGACGGGTATCCGAATCAGGACGATTCATATGCGATCACCAACATGAATGGCTGCGAAGCTGCTGGAATTCCATATGGCGTTTATATTTATTCCTATGCAGTTACGGAAAAAGAAGTGGACAGTGAGGTCGCTCATACCATCCGGATGATCCAGGGACACAATCCGGTACTGGGCATCTGGTTCGATATGGAAGATGCGGATGGATACAAACAATACAGAATGGGCTTTAATCCTTATACGCATGGAGAAGAACTGACCAATTTCTGCCTGAAATATATGAATGCCATAAAGGCGTATGGATATGAGAATGTGGGCGTTTATGCCAATCGTGATTACTTTGTTAATGTTTTGGATTATTCCCAGATCAGTTCAAATGGTTTGATCTGGCTGGCGCATTGGGGTATCAGCAGTCCGTCAATGGGCTGTGCGTTATGGCAGTATTCGGATGCCGGTACAGTGACGGGAATTCCGAGTTATGCAGTTGATATGGATCTGATCTATCCGGACAGCCCGTTATATGGATATATTGTTCCGCAGGAACCAGATGATACAGATGAACCCGCACCGTCGATCATCAAAGATGATGGAACGCTCCTTGTACGAGGCGATGTAAATGGTGATGACGCAATCGATGTCATTGACCTTGCTCTTGTGAAGAAGCAGATCCTTGGGAAAATAGTTCTGGAAGGTGACGCTTTTACATTAGCGGATATCAATGATGATCAAGCGGTGGATGTCATTGACCTGGCTTTGGTAAAGAAACATATTCTTGGAAAGATAGATCTTTTCGCTTTGGCACAGGAACAGCAGCCAACATTGCAGTCTGAAACTACGACTCCTTAAACGGATAATCATTATAAAGAGAACGAAACAATGAAGAAAACAATACTGAAAAAAATATCACCGATTATCTTAACGCTCCTGCTGCTTGCTGGCTTAGGGGCAGGATTCCCAATCAAATCTTATGCTGCTGGTGTTTCCGTTTACCCAAGCTCCGATACGGTTTATGTGGGGGATTCTGTAACAGTCACAGTAACGATTTACGGTGATGAGATCTATGCTTACTCCGGCTCAGTTGGCTGCGACGGAAATCTTTCTGGTTTTACAGGTGGTTTTGCAGATGGTGCAGATGGCGGCGGAGCTGTCAGCTTTTCCTATACGTATTATGCCGTCGGAGAAGGAACTGCTGCGGTTTATGTTAGCGGCTGTGAGGTTTCTGACGGATTGAACAAAGATTATGCTGGTGATGCAGCGTGCTATATCAATGTCATCGGTTATGACAACGGCGGTGGTGGTACCGGTGGAAATGCCGGAGGCGGCTGGGATGATTCCGGCCAGATCAACGGCGTTGAGGTCGGAGAAGGGTCCGATAATACAAACCTTGCAACTTTGGAAGTGGAGGGATACACCTTAACAGACGAAGGGCATGACATTTATTCCGTTTCCGTCAGCAGCAGTGTTAAGACCATCAACATCATCGCTGTGCCGGAAGACGCAAATGCTGTTGTCGTAGGTGCCGGAGAACAGACGTTGACAGATGGAGAAAATCAATTTGAAATTTATGTCTACGCAGAAAATGGCTTTGTCCGCGGCTATGTTGTCAAGGTCAACCGCAGAGGAAATAAGGTTGCGCTTACAGATCTGGAAAAAGAATTGAAAGAGACCAAAGAAGATACCGTGATCGTGTCTCTGCAGGATGGAGATAAGTTAACCAAGGAAATGATCACGGCTATTACAAAATGGGGCAAAACAGTAAAACTGAACCGCTATGATGCAGATGGCAAACTTCTTTATGGCTGGACCATGAATGGAAAAGATATGGCAGAGCTGAAGACTTTCCAGACATTTGATCCGACGGTTACCTTTGAAAGTAAAAATGCGGACAAAATAGAGACATTGTCAAACTATGCATCCGGAAAAGTACTGAATTTCGCATACAGCGGAGAACTTCCGAAAAATACCGTCTTTACAATAGCGGCTGGAAAAGATTTTACCAAAGAAGACGTTTTATACTTATACTATTACGATGAGAAAGAGAATACACTGAAACAGGAAGGCCAATCCGTTACCGTAAAAGGTGATGAGATCGAACTGGCCATCACGCATTGCTCGGAATACCTGTTGACCAGATCGGTCTTAAAAGCACCGGAGCCAGTCAAGCAGGGATATTCCCGGAAAGATCTCTTGATGATGATCGCCATGGCTGTTGAGCTGGCTGTGATCATCATATTGGCCGTCATTTTGATCCGCAGAAGGCCAAAACCGGCGGTGGCAGCCGAAGCTTCCAGAGATCATGTAGCAGAAATGTTTGCAAAGACAGACGAAGAGGTCCATGAGGGAGATGTTCACGAAATCACGGGCCGGCATGTAAGAAAAAGATAGTTTATGCCAGAAACGAAAACAGCAGTTAAAGAACCTTCATCCTTTAGCCTGAGCGGCTTCCCGGAGAGCGAGCAATCGATCTCCCGGATCAATGCGCCTTTGGAACCGATCGATCCGGATAAACGTTTCCAGGATCTGCTCCAGATCATCCGTCAGTATCATCCTTCGGATGATGTTTCGCTATTGGAACGGGCATATGCAGTTGCCAAAGAAGCCCATGGAGATCAGAAACGGCATTCCGGAGAGCCATATATTACGCATCCGGTAGAAGTGGCGATCATCCTGGCTGAACTGGAAATGGATAAGGAGACGATCATCGCCGCCTTGCTTCATGATGTCGTGGAAGACACCGGAATGACGCTGGATGAAGTCCGTAAGGACTTTGGTGATGAAGTAGCTGAACTGGTGGATGGCGTTACCAAGCTGACGCAGATCAAGTATTCCGCTGATAAGATCGAAGTCCAGGCAGAGAACCTGCGGAAGATGTTTCTTGCCATGGCAAAGGATATCCGGGTCATCATCATTAAGCTGGCAGACCGTCTGCATAACATGCGGACACTGCAGTATATGACGCGTGAAAAACAGAAGGAAAAAGCGAAGGAGACAATGGATATCTATGCTCCAATCGCACAGCGTCTTGGTATTTCCAAAATTAAGATTGAATTAGATGACCTGGCTCTAAAGTATTCTGAACCGGATGTTTATTACAACCTGGTGGAGAATATTAAGATCCGCCGCAGTGCACGGGAAGACTTTATTGAGAGAATGGTCAAAGAGATCCGCAGCCACATGGAAAAAGCGGAGATTGAATGTGAGATCGACGGAAGAGTCAAGCATTTCTTCAGTATCTATAAAAAGATGATCAATCAGAACCGGTCGCTGGATCAGATCTATGATCTGTTTGCGATCCGTATCAAGGTGGAAACAGTGAAAGACTGTTACGCTGCATTGGGTATCATTCATGAGATCTACAAGCCGATCCCTGGACGGTTTAAAGATTATATTGCGATGCCGAAGCCGAATATGTATCAGTCTCTGCATACCACACTGATCAGCCCGACCGGTGAACCTTTCGAAGTTCAGATCCGTACATTTGAAATGCACCGTACCGCGGAATATGGTATTGCTGCGCACTGGAAATATAAAGAAGGCAAAGGCGTTAATGATAAAACGATCAAGCAGAGTGAGGAAGAAAAACTCGCCTGGCTGAGGCAGATCCTGGATTGGCAGAATGAAATGAGCGACAATAAAGAGTTCATGGAATTCCTGAAGAGTGACCTGGATCTTTTCTCGGACAGTGTCTTCTGCTTTACGCCGGAAGGAGATGTCAAGAACCTGCCGGTAGGATCTACGCCAATTGATTTTGCATACAGCATTCACTCGGCTGTCGGTAATAAGATGATCGGCGCCCGCGTGAATGATAAGATCGTTACGATCGATTATAAGATCCAGAACGGAGACCGGGTCGAGATCATAACCTCCCAGAACTCCAAGGGTCCAAGTATGGACTGGCTCAATATTGTTAAGAGCCCGGGAGCAAAACAGAAGATCAATCAATGGTTCCGGACTGCCCTGAAAGAAGAGAATATCGTAAAGGGTAAGGAATTGGTCGAAAAATACATGAAGACCAAAGGGATCGACAATATGGAGATCTTTGAGCCACAGTACCAGGCACCTGTCCTGACCAGATACAGCTGTAAGGACTGGGATTCTATGCTGGCTGCCATCGGTCATGGTGGTTTAAAGGAAAGCCAGGTCGTTAACCGGCTTCTGGATGAATATAACCGAAAGAACAAAAAGAACCAGATCACAGATGAAGAGATCTTAGAATCAGCATCCAGCGGTCAGAAAGAAACTTCTGAGATGAAGCACCGGAACGGCATTGTCGTCAAGGGTATTCATGACGTTGCTGTACGTTTTGCTAAGTGCTGCTCCCCGGTTCCGGGCGATGAGATCGTTGGCTTTGTAACCCGGGGAAGAGGTGTGACAGTTCACCGGACAGACTGCATTAATATCGTCAACCTTTCCAGCATGGAAAGAGAGAGGCTGATCGATGCGCAGTGGGATAAGCCATCCTCTGCGTTTAAAGAAGAGAAGTACCTGGTTGAGATCAGTATCTTTGCCAGAAACCGCATTGGCATGCTGGTGGATATTTCCAAGATCATGTCGGAGAAAAACCTTGATGTTACCAACATGAATGTTAGAATAAACAAACAGCAGATCGCAACGATCGATATGGGATTCAAGGTATCATCCACAGATGAGCTTTCCAAGGTCATTGAAAAACTGCATGCGATTGACGGCGTGATCGATATTATTAGAACAAGGGCGTAAAAAAATGAGTATCAAATTAGACTGCATCCGTGTGGGAATGCTCGAAACCAACTGTTATATGGTCTATGATGAGTTTCGGAAAGAAGCTATCATTACAGATCCCGGCGACAATGCTGCATTTATAGAAGAGTGTGCAAAGGAAAGGGACGTAAAGCCTGTTGCTATCTTCCTGACACATGCGCATGCGGATCATATCCTGGCATTGGAAGAACTGCGTGATCACTATGATATTCCGGTTTATCTGCATGAGGCAGATGTGCCGATGCTTTCTGACGGCCGTAAGAATCTGGGCGGGCAGAGCATTTCTCTGAGAGAGAAGGATGTGCAGCTGAAAGGCGGAGAAACCCTTTTGATCGGCGGTATGCGGATTGAAGTGATGCATACACCGGGGCATACACCTGGAGGAACCTGCTATTATTTCCCGGAAGCAAACTTTGTATTAGCAGGAGACACTATGTTCTTCCGCTCCTGGGGACGGACCGATTTTCCGGGCGGGGATGAAAACGCCCTGATGAAATCTATCTGGGAGAAACTGCTCCCGCTTCCGGAAGAAACGACAGTTTTCCCGGGTCATGACAGAGCAACAGATATCAAGAGCGAACGCCGCATGCATGGCTATAAAGCAGAATCATAAGAAAGAGTAGGACAGATAATATGATTACACAGGCTCCGAGAGGTACCGCAGACTGGTATGGAGACGCAATGGCAAAAAGAGAGAGAATCGAGGAGATCTGCAAAAGGATTGCAGCCTCTTATAATATCCGGCAGATCGCAACGCCGGTTTTTGAACATACCGTTCTTTTCCAGAGGGGTGTCGGAGAGACCACAGATGTCGTACAGAAGGAAATGTATACCTTTGAAGACCGTGGCGGAAGAAGCATTACGCTGAAACCGGAAGGAACAGCTGGTGCTGTCCGTGCTTATCTGGAACATAGTATGTTTGCCGAGAGCGGTTTAACTAAGTTGTTTTATATCACACCAGCTTTCCGTTATGAAAAACCGCAGAGCGGCAGGCTTCGTCAGCATCATCAGTTTGGCGTGGAATATATCGGATCAGAGAGCCCATTGGTTGAAGTGGAACTAATCTCCCTGGTCAGCCGGATCGTAAAAGAGCTGGGGCTTTCGGATATCGAAGTCCATATCAATTCCATCGGCTGTGCAAACTGCAGAAAAGAATATAACAAAGCACTTCTGGCTTATCTGGAAGAGCATAAGGATAAGCTTTGCAAGACCTGCCTGGAACGGATGGAGAGAAATCCGCTTCGTGTCATTGACTGCAAAGAAGAAGGCTGCAAGCAAATCGTAGCCAATGCGCCAAAGACGATCGATTATCTGGATGAGGAGTGCCGCACGCATTTTGAAGAGCTGCAGTCCTTGTTAGAGTCGCTGGGCATCCCGTATCAGATCGATACCGGCATTGTCCGCGGTCTGGATTATTACACCAAGACCGTTTTTGAGTTTGTCAATAAAGACGGATTTACTCTTTGCGGCGGCGGCAGATATGATAATCTGGTCCACGAGATTGACGGTAAGCAGGATATTCCTGCAGCCGGATTTGGCATGGGACTGGAGAGAATCTTATATTTCCTTGAACTGGAAGGAGTCGATCTGGGAGGCGTCAATCCTCCGGATCTGTATCTGGGATTTATGGGTGGTGTTAAGGCACGTGCTTTCCAGATCATCGATGCACTCCGCAAACAGGGAATCAACGTAGAAACGGATTATCTGGACCGCTCCATCAAGGCGCAGATGAAGTACGCAAATAAGATTAACGCACCATATGTGGTGATCCTGGGCGAAGATGAGATCGCGTCCGGAAAAGTGAAAGTAAAGAATATGGCTGACGGCAGTGAAGTGGAGACATCCGTAGATAACATTGCCGCAGTGATTCAAAAATAAAAAAGCGGGATAAGACCCCGGGGAGAGAGACTAACATGGCAGAATCAATGAGTGGCTTTACCAGAAGCCACAGATGTACAGAAGTTTTAAATGCACAATTAGGAGAATCCGTTGTGCTGATGGGTTGGGTCAACAGACGCCGGAATCTGGGCAGTCTGATCTTTGTTGACCTTAGAGACCGGACGGGTCTGATCCAGCTGCTATTTGATGAAAACAATATCGGAGCAGAAGGCTTTGCCAAGGCAGAAACACTTCGGAATGAATTCGTTATTGCCGTTCGCGGTTTAGTGCAGAAGAGAGAAGGCGCTGTGAACGAATCATTGCCGACTGGTGAGATCGAGATCAAAGTATTAGAACTCCGCATCCTTTCGGAAGCGCTGACACCGCCGTTTCCAATTGAGGAAGACAGCCAGACAAAAGATGAGCTGCGTCTGAAATATCGTTATTTGGATTTACGCCGTCCGGATCTGCAGAAAAACATTATCCTTCGCAGCCGGGTAGCCCAGAGCATCCGTAACTTTATGAGCAGCGATGGCTTTATTGAGATTGAAACACCGATGCTTTGCAAGAGTACACCGGAAGGCGCCAGAGATTATCTGGTTCCGAGCCGTGTTCATCCTGGCAGCTTTTATGCACTGCCGCAGTCACCGCAGCTGTTTAAACAGCTCCTGATGTGCGCAGGCTATGACCGCTATTATCAGATCGCAAAATGTTTCCGTGATGAAGACCTGCGTGCAGACCGTCAGCCGGAATTCACACAGATCGATATGGAGTTCTCCTTTGCAAATGCAGAAACGGTTATGGAAACAAATGAGCGTCTGATCGCACATGTATTTAAGGAAATCCTGGATGTGGATGTAGAACTCCCAATCCAGCGGATGACCTGGCAGGAAGCAATGGAACGTTATGGTTCTGATAAACCTGATACCCGTTTTGGCATGGAACTGGTGGATGTAACGGACTGTGTGAAAGGATGTGAATTCAGCGTCTTTGCTAATGCCGCCGCACAGGAAGGTTCTTCTGTTCGCGGAATCACTGCAAAAGGCATGGCAGGTATGCCGAGAAAGAAGATCGATGCATTAACCGATTTTGTGAAGGGCATCGGTGCAAAAGGTCTGGCTTATCTGGGCATCAACGAGGACGGTACATATAAATCCTCCTTTGCCAAGTTTATGAAGGAAGAAGAATTGGCTAAACTTGCTGAGGAAATGAAGGCGGAGAAGGGCGATATGATGTTCTTCGCTGCAGATACCGATAAGATCGTATTTGCTTCTCTTGGTGCACTCCGCTTAGAGCTTGGAGCACAGATGGGGCTGATCGATGAAAGCAAATTCAATTTCCTCTGGGTTACGGAATTCCCGCTGCTTGAGTATTCTGATGAGCAGCAGCGCTGGGTGGCTATGCACCATCCGTTTACCATGCCTTTGGAGGCAGATATCCCTCTGTTAGAGACAGAGCCTTGGAAAGCAAAAGCAGCTGCTTATGATATCGTTCTGAATGGTGTGGAACTTGGCGGAGGCAGTGAACGTATTTACAATCCTGAAATTCAGGAGAAAATGTTTACCGCACTGGGCTTTACCAAGGAAGAAGCTTATGACCGTTTCGGGTTCCTGCTGGATGCTTTTAAATATGGTGTTCCGCCGCATGCCGGACTGGCATATGGCTTTGACAGGCTGATGATGCTGATGACACATGCAGAAAGTATCCGTGATGTCATCGCTTTCCCTAAGGTGAAAGACGCCAGCTGCCTGATGACCGGAGCTCCAACACCAGTGGATGAAAAGCAGTTAAAAGAACTGGATATCCTCTTAGCCGGAGCTGAAAAAGAAGAAAACGAATAACCAATAAAAAACCTCCCGTGAATTGATATGTACCCAGAATCCTGGACATATTGATTGGACCTTTAGGTGAAACACATGGATGCTTCCCTGTACTTTACAGGGGGCATCCATTTTGTTTTAGCTTGGATCCGCTCATTGTTGTAATATTCTATATATTCGCGGAC
>JAFWLF010000040.1:0-4557 GCA_017511185.1 Lachnospiraceae bacterium
ACAAAGAGCAGCAGACAGTTGTTATCCGACGCCCTATTATTACTACCGACGACAGTTTTACGTCAAATTAAAATCCCCATCCCGCCTATCATACCTATTACAGTCTGTCGTCATTAACGACATAATCTAATCAGGAACAATCTGTTGATGAGTCATGCCCCCCAGGGCTTCCCCACCATCTCCTGACCATCTATATAATCTTTCCCCTTTTGCTTGACAGCATGCAAGCTGACATTATAGCGTAAGCAGGTAATCATCCATCTTCTCATGGGGTCGGATACCTCTTATTTGTATGCCTTTTTTGAACGGAGAACCGGGAACTTCCTCCCACAGAACCACCCGGTTCCCCACCCTTCGGCATACCTTTGGCTCCCACGCCATGAGTTTTTATACCCTTTGCTTTCGCATTGTGGGGAAAGGAATACCCTTTGCAAAGAAAACCTGTCTATGAACTGCCCGGCCGGATGCAGCCTGGGCTGAACCTTCTTGAATATACCGAAAACCTTCTGAAACTTTATAACCCGGACAATCATCATTGCGAGCGATGCGGCAAAACCATCTGGAGTTCAGGAAAGGTAAGTTCCTACTCACGTGGTTTTATCTGGCCTGACTGCGGAACACCCAGGACGGACACCATTCAGATTCCCATCTATCTCTGCAAAAAATGCGGCAAACGCGTTGATGGATCCGGCAACCATAACGGGGATTACCTGCATGCCATACTCCCCCAGGTCCTGATCCCCTTCTCTTCCTATACACTGCCTTTCGTGTTCGCCGTCCTTCAGGAGTATTCCAATCCAGAGCGTTCCCGCACTGTTGTACAGCTCTGTGAACACTGGCAAATCGCCGTTTCCACCCTTTACAGCTGGATCAGGCGTTACAAAGACCAGTACGATGCCTGGGCGGACGCCCTGGACAGCATCCGGAAGCAGGAAGAGGCCGCGGCTGCAGCCGGAATGAATCCCCGTTCTGTCATCAGGAATACTATTGCTGCAGCATTGAACTGCATCTTCTCCGAAGCCCGTGATCTTCCCGGAAAGTTCTTTCAAAAATTCACTTTCTCATTCATGCAGCCTAATAAAAAGACACATTTATGGGAGGCAGCCGGGATACGTCCCCGCAGATTTTAGCGCCACAGCCATACCGGAATCGACCGGATCTTTCCTCCGTGTTATTGTTTGCATAGAGCATCTCACACAAGTGCTTTTTGCAAAACAGGAGGATATAAACATGGTAAAGCCAAAATCAAACACCAGTCCCGTTGAAACCGCCTATTTCCGTTTCGGAGCCATTGCGCCGGTTATCCAGGGGACTTATCCTGATGCCAGCGAGGCCGCCTATTACCGGCGCGTTACGCAGGAGCCTCTCATCCTCCCGGATGGAACGGCTTACAGCTACAAGCCGGACACTCTGGAAAAGTGGACCGGCCTTTACCGCAAGCACGGGATGGACGGCCTCATGCCGAAAGGCCGGAAGGATAAAGGAATCTCCCGCACCATTGATGACGTGGCTGCAGAAGAAATTGACCGTTACCTTACCCTGTACCCTCACGCTAACGGCGTGGCCGTCCATGATCATCTGATCCGTAATGGGTTTATCCCTGCCGTCGTCAGTCTTAGGGCTGTACAGCGCTTTTTAAAAGAAAAAAACATGTATCATCCGCGGGATGAAGTCATCCGTGAACGACGGGCATTCGAGATGGAACGTTTCGGCCAGCTCTGGCAGGCAGACACGGCACATCTCTTTAACATCAGAGATGAGGATGGTAAGTTACACAGGACTTTCGTCATCATGATCATTGACGACCACTCCCGCATGATCGTTGGCGGAGAAATCTTCTACCACGATAATGCCCTGAATTTCCAGAAAGTGCTGAAGGATGCAATTGCATCCTTTGGCATTCCTGACAAACTGCTGATGGACAACGGAGGTCCGTACCGTAACGGACAGCTGAAATTTATCCTTGGCAACCTTGCTGTCAAAGAATCCCATGCCCGTGTCCGGGATGGGGCTGCAAAAGGCAAAGTTGAACGAAACTTCAGGACACTTCGCTCCCGTTGGCTTTCTACCCTTGATGCATCCGCAATCCACTCCCTGGAACAGTTCAACGACATGTTGAAGGAATACATAGAAACCCACAACAAAACTGTACACAGGGGGATTAACGAGCGTCCGGTCGACCGTTATCTCAGAACTAAAAATTATATCCGTATCCCCAAATCACGCGGCTGGCTCGATGACGCTTTCTATAACCGCGATGAACGCCATGCACGGGCTGATTCCGTGGTCACAATCAATAACGCGGAATACGACATTCCCCCTCAGTTCGCGGGCAAATGGGTAGAAGTGCGTTTCAATCCGGCAAAAATGGAAGACGCCTACATCCTCTACAATGGAGAAAAATTCCCGATTACGAAGACGGATCGTGTGAAAAACGGAACCTCCCACCGCAACAACCATTCCGTCACGATCCACTATCATATCGACGAAAGCGAGGCTGTTTCATGAACTATTTCGAGCACTTCGGTCTTTCGTTTGATCCGTTCCTGAAAAATGCAATGCAGGGACACCAGAGCTTTCTGTCCAGAGATTTCCATAATGCTTCCGAAATCCTCCGTTCCGGGGTGGAACGCAACGGCGTAGTCATCCTCACTGCAGGCCCCGGGCTCGGAAAATCCCATGCGATTGACCGTTTTCTTTCAGGACTCGATACCTCCAGGCGGTCCGGGACATATGTGTGCCCGCCTTTCGTTTCCGTCACCGAGTTTTACCGGATGATCGCCCAGGAACTCGGACTGGATCCAACTGGCAACAAGCAGCGACTGCAGTGCCGCATTAAAACACACATTTACAGCGTCTATAAAAGGGGCCGCCCCATCGTCCTTGTCGTGGATGAGGCCCAGGATTTGAAGTTTGCCGTCCTTGAGGAACTGCATATATTCCTCAATTTTGACCATGATACAACCGACGCCTTTACCCTGATTCTCTCTGGTGGTCCGGCCCTCAACGAAATCATCGATACAACCGAAAAGCTGGCTTCTTTGAAGCAGCGCATCACAAACCACTATGATTTCAAGGGACTTTCTGATGAGGAAATCCCCCTTTATCTGAAGCATAAGCTTGAATTCGCCGGTGGCAACAACCTGATCCTCGATGATGACGCCCTGCGCTGTCTCTGCACAGCCAGCTGCGGCATATCCCGTACAATTGACCACATCATGACGGACGCACTTGCTTATGGGGCACAGACAGGCAGAAACCGTATCGATGCAGAAATCATGCAGGTCGCTATCGATAACCAGTCCCTCGTCTTAAGAAAACGCTTTTCCACAAAAGCGTCTTCCAACAGGGCACGCATTGCATAACAGTGGGAGGTTTTTATGTACGATACATACAATTACAACGTGTTTGAGGATGAAGATAATATTTCCTGGTCCTGTAAACTCAAACTGATAGACCTGCATCCACCCTTCTATGAGGCGATCATGGAAGGACGGGGTTCTTCATTCCACGTCATCGTCGGCCCTCAGGCCCATGGAATGTTTCTCTGTATTCCAAACTGGCAGATCGGATGCGAGCTTTCTGCCCTGAGTGACACGTTTTGGAATTCAGAACAGCTCAGCCATCACCTTAACCCTATTGATACGAAAACCGTCATAACCGGCCTGGCGTTCCTGCCGAAACTGCAGTATTTACCGGCCTGATATAGTATTTTTAAATGAAGAAACGTGGCTATGGCGAACATCGTTGTAGCCACCTTTTTTTGAAGGATCATAGAGGTGTCTATGGGTATCATCAGTGAGGTGGTTTTTACCAGACGAAAGTTCGTCGCTGTACCGATTATAACATGGATTACCTCATAACAGAGTGACGTTTGTTAAAAGAGACAAGGGATTTTATAGCGTCGTCTATGCCGACCTCAATTCGTCGCCTAACATCTGGCCAGTAGCAATGTAGGAGTCCACCCAATGAATGACCTGGCGATGCGCTTCATATCGTGATTTACAAAAACCAGATCCCAACTTGCTGCGCTCGTACTGGTTATCAGCCAGGAACTTCTTCCGTAAATCGGGAGTATACTCGTTGACCCCGAGTTCCGCAGCGTGTTTACTAAGCCTATCCAAATGTTCAGTATGAAGAGTAAGTGTAGCTGGGGCAAACTGAGCCTCAACAAGCTGTCCATGGATGCTCTCCAGGATTTCCGCAAGGGGACAACCACCAGTACCTGGATAGCTATAGTCAGACAATATCTCCAGGTGGTGAATGACACTAAAGTTTTAAAAAATCGAAGGGGCTGAATTACACTATTGTTTTAAAAAGCAGCCTCTCAGAGACATTAAAGTTTTAAAATCACTGTTCCTTCTTACGCCGGCCACGAGGTTTCACCACAGACTCCACTGATTCAGTCAGATCATAAATGATTACTTTTTCATCCAGATACGCCAGACCCTTCACCGTCTGTGTGAGCTTTACACCAGCCCTTTCCAGAACAGCCACCTTCTGAAT
Organism: Lachnospiraceae bacterium; assembly: GCA_017511185.1. GTDB lineage: Bacteria > Bacillota > Clostridia > Lachnospirales > Lachnospiraceae > RGIG5612. The sequence goes on from JAFWLF010000040.1 coordinate 4,507, forward strand.
CTCCTTGAGAATACCCGGCTCTCTCACATAAATCCATTTTTCCCTCTTTCC
>JAFWLF010000041.1:0-9206 GCA_017511185.1 Lachnospiraceae bacterium
GCATCTGGAGAAGGTACGGATCGTCCATGGTAAAGGAACCGGCGCTCTGCGGGATGCTGTCACCCATTATCTGCGCCGTGAAAAGCGGGTGAAGAAATTCTATCAGGCAGAATACGGCGAAGGCGATGCCGGTGTGACCATTGCAGAGCTGAAATAAACCGCGCTATGATTAAAAAAGCACCGTGCTAAAATGACAATTGCTTTCCGCGCTGTGCTGAAAATAACAAAAAGGATAACAAGAGTAGAATGGCAGAACGATTAACAAATTTAAAAACAGAAACATTTTCCAAAGAGATCGATGTTGCAGATTTCGTTGAAAACTGTGTGGATGTAGCCTATTTCAATGAATGCTGCAGCCAGTGTCCAAACTATGGCAAGACCTGGTCCTGCCCGCCATATGACTTTGACCCGCTGGACATCTGGAATGATTACAAGACATTTTTTGTGTATGCCCGTAAAGTCTATACGCCGCAGGATCTTTTAGAAAAAACTTACGAGCTGTCCGATATCATCCGTATAGGCGGTGAACTTACCATGGGATCCTTTAACAACGTAGATGAGGAGATGTGGCTTCTGCATAAAGAATTCCCAGGCAGCCGCGTCATCGGCGGCGGGAGATGCACACTCTGCGGAAAAGATAAATGTGCCCGCATTTTCGGTGAGCCGTGCCGTTTCCCGGACAAAATGACCTACTCGATCGAAAGCCTGGGAGGCAACGTAGAAAAAGTTCTGGACCGCTACTTCAACGAAAAGATCTACTGGGGCGCTGACGGCCATCTGGCCCCGTCCTATATCCGCATCGGCGGACTGCTGAAGAAATAAAAAATAAGGGGCAGCTAAGCTGCCCCGTTTTTATGACCATATTCATTATTTTTCACTCTTGGTCATATATCTCATTCTGATTTTATGACCAAGTAGATTTATTATTTTTCTTGGTCATATTACTTTTTCTCTTTTTATGACCAGGAGATCCTTTTTCTTTCCATGGTCATGTTTTTCTTTAGCCTTTTATGACCAAGGGACTCTTTTTCCTATCCTGGTCATATTTTCTTTGAACTCTTTATGACCAAGAAATCCTTGTTCTCTTCCTTGGTCATATTTTTCTAAAAGCTCTTATGACCAAGAATCGTTTTCCTCTTCATTTGGTCATATTTCTCCGAAGTCTCTTATGACCAAGAAACTTTTTCCTTTTATTTGGTCATATTTTTACCAGGTATGATGATGAAGCTGCCCTTCAATGGTCAGATCCAGGTACTGGTTCTGTCTTAACGCTTCATACAAAACAACTGCAACGGAATTGGAAAGGTTTAAGGACCGCTGCTCCGATGCCATCGGGATGCGGATGCACGCTTCTTTGTCCTGCATCAGCAGCTCCTCCGGAATGCCGGCGCTTTCCTTTCCGAACATTATGTAATCGCCGTCTTTAAACTCCGCCTGATCGTGGGTCTTCTGTGCTTTTGTCGTTGCCATCCAGAGGCGTGCCTTGCCCTCGCGTGATGCCTCATCGCACGATGTGTCCCCGCACTCAGCAGCAGAAGGGATTAAAACCTTATCTTTATTCTTCTCCACAAAATCTTCCCAGCAGTCGTACACGGTCACCTGGACATCTTTCCAGTAATCCATTCCGGCCCGTTTCAGGTTCTTATCGTTCAAGATAAACCCCATCGGCTCGATCAGATGCAGATGGCTGTTCGTGCACAGGCACGTCCGCCCGATATTTCCCGTATTCGCCGGAATCTCCGGCTCCAGCAGCACAATGTGAAACATATTATCTTGCTCCTAAAGAGATACTTATCCCAGCACCTGCTTATAGACGCGCAGCGCGTTTTTGTAAAACACCTTCTCAATCTCATCAAGAGTGAATCCGGCGTCTTCCATCTTCTGCGCGATCTGCTGCATGCCTGCCGCGTTCTTCACTTCCACCGGATTGCCGATGCCGTCAAAATCAGAACCAAAGCCGATCGTATCGATGCCCGCCACATCACGGATATACCTCATATGCCGGATCATCCCGTCGATGGTGGTCAGCTGGGATTCACTTTTTTCATCGCTGATAAAATCATAAGCAAAGTTGATGCCGCAGATGCCGCCGTGTTCCGCAATCTGCCGCAGCATCTCATCTGTCAGGTTGCGCGGGTGAGGACAAACGGCACGGGCATTGGAATGGCTGGCGATGACCGGCGTATCCTTTTTGACTGTCTTCAGAATATCAAAGATACCAGCGTCATTCAGATGGCTCACGTCGATGATGACACCCAGGTTTTCCATCGCTTCCACCATCGCAAATCCGGCCGGCTTTAACCCGTTTTCCGTATCCGGTTCTGCATGAAAATTGCCGTTTTCATCCACATACATTTTATTTGGAAATGCCAGTTCGTTTTCATAATTCCAGGTCAGGGTAGACATACGCACGCCACGCTCATACAGAAGCTGCAGGTTCTCCACCTTTCCTTCGTAAACAGCACCTTCCTCGATCGTCTTTAATCCCGAAAGAATACCATCTTCCAGATTCTTTTCCAGCTCCGTTCCTGTCACGACCGGGCAGATCATGTCCGGATTGGCAATCATCTCTTTATCCATCGTATCCGACAAAAGGATCGCATGCGCCAACGGGCTCTCCCCCTTTTTAAGCACACTGTCCAGATGTGTAAAAAGAGCAAAGTTCTGACAGAGGTAACCGCCCTCTTTCAGTTTTTTCAGATCCACGCTCATATCATTTTCGCGCAGACTTACTTCTTCCCCATTGCTCTTTGCCCGCAGGATCCCGGAGATCGTATCGCAATGCATATCAATGATCGGTATCATGTTGTCACCTCTTTCTGCTTTCCATCAAATTGACACAATTTGAATCTATTATATAGCAGATGATCGACTAATACTATTTTGTTTTTCATCTTTAAAAAACGGCCAAGTATTGTATAATATAACGTAAGAAATTGTTATCTTTAACAAGGAGGTAATTATGTCAGACGAAATTAAACTGGAACTGGACCCTAAGGTTCCGACACTCGATTTAGATGTAGCCACTCCGTCGGCTGTTTCTGTCCCAAATATTGAGGATGTAACAGCACTGCAGACGGGTGAGGCACCGGCATACCTTTCCGATGCAAACCTGTCGGATGCGGAAAAACAGATGGTGGAAGATTTCTCCACTAAGATCAATCTGCGTGACTCCAACGTCATTCTTCAGTACGGAGCAGCCGCACAGCAGAAGATCGCTGACTTCTCCGACAACGCACTGGAAGGTGTGAAAACCAAAGATTTGGGAGAGATCGGCAAAGAGATCTCCAGCCTGATCACAGAACTGAAGGGCTTTGATGTGGATGACGCCGGCAAAGCAACCGGACTGGCAAAATGGTTCAAGAAAAAAGCCAATTCCCTGACCACATTAAAAGCAAAATATGACACTGTCGAAAAGAACGTGGACCGTATCGCAGGCACACTGCAGGATCATCAGAATACGCTCTTAACTGATATCGTCATGCTGGACAAAATGTATGAGACCAACCTGACCTACTTCAAAGAGCTGACTATGTACATCATCGCCGGCAAGAAGAAACTGGAAGAAGAAAGAGCAACCACTCTTGTTGAACTGCAGCAGAAAGCAAAAGAATCCGGACTGGCAGAAGATGCACAGACCGCTAACGATTTTGCAGCACTCTGCGACCGTTTTGAGAAAAAGCTGTATGATCTGGAACTGACCAGAACAGTCAGCATGCAGATGGCTCCGCAGATCCGTATGATCCAGAACAACGACACGCTGATGACGGAAAAGATCCAGTCAACGGTCAACAACACCATTCCTCTGTGGAAGAATCAGATGGTTCTGGCGCTGACGATGGCACATGCGGACGAAGCTATGCAGGCTCAGCAGGAAGTCAATGAGTTTACAAACAAGCTGATCGCCGAGAACGCAGAAAAGATCCACCAGGGTACCGTAGAGATCGCAAAAGAAAGCGAGAAAGGTATTGTGGAGATCGAGACTGTGGTCTACGCAAACAATCAGCTGATCGATTCTCTGGATGAAGTCGTGAAGATTCAGGAGGAAGGCCGCGCTAAGAGACTGGCAGCTGAAAACGAACTTGGCCTGATCGAGGCACAGCTGAAACAAAAACTTCTGGATATCCGTAACTCCTCATTGGAGAACTAATAGAAGGGTAAAACTATGAGCAGAAAAAGAAGCGGCGGAGGTGTCCTTTTTGGATTGATCGTCATTGTGGCAGCGATCGCATTGCTGTTCTTTGTCCACCATGCCCTGCCGGGACTCTTTAAGCTCCTGTTAGGGATCGGGCTGTTTATCATCGCGCTCTTTGTTGCCCTGATCGTTGTGATCATTGTCGCAGCACGTAAGGGCACGAAAAAAATGGCCGAGAAAAGTCAGCAGGCAGCAGCTAAGACCGTCAACAAATCCGGACTGACACCGGAACAGGCATCGGTGATCAATAAAGGCCGTTCAGACCTGGTAGCTATCCGAATGGTTAATTCCCGGATCCGCAATCCGGAGATCAAAAAGTCGATGGCAAATGTCGGTGCGACTGCAGAAAAGATCCTCGTTGCTCTGAAAGAGAAACCGGAGACGATCAAATCTGCCCGGCAGTTCACCAACTACTACCTGCCTACCCTGCGTGCCGTTCTGGAGAAATACCAGCGGATCGAGCAAAGCGGTGTGGATCAGGAAGGTGCAGGCGAGCGCGTTGTCAAATATCTGGCAGATGTGCAGAAAGCACTGGACAAACAGTATACCAACCTGTTTGACAACGATAAATTTGATCTGGCTGTCGATATGGATGCAATGACCATTGCCTTAAAACGTGATGGCCTGATCGATCCGGATTATCAGGTGGACCCGGTTCCGGAGGAATCAGAGTTTGATGATGTTCCGGAAGAAGAGGATGCCGCTGCTCCGGAAGCTCCTGCAGCTGCCGAAGTTCCTGTCGAAAATGAAGAGGTTCTGCAGGAAGAGACAGTTATGCCGAAGCCTCCATTCATGACAAACGAGGAGCGGACACTGGAATTACAGGAGCCGCCGATTCCTCAGCCAACCGTCTTCTCCGATGAAATGCGCGAGATCAGACAGCAGGAATCTGTTCCTGCAGAGGTTGTAAAAGATGCTGATGATATGGTAGATGACGTGTCAGATTTCTTCAAACCGGAAGCATAAATTTTCCGCTTTGTGCGCGTCACTGGAAAGCAGAAGCTTTCCGCCATGCAAACGAATATAGTTTTGTATCTCGACAGAGGGGTATGGACTGGTCTTACGGCCGGAAGCCATGCCCCCTGTATTTATTTCAAAGTATTTATCAGAAGGCAGCAGCGCATCGACTGCCTTTTTCCATGCCGTCACATAACGCGGATGGGACGGATCAAAAAACAGATTTGCTCTGTCCCCTTTTACATCTTCATTAAATTTTGTGAAAAGATCAAAATGGCCGATGATATCTGCCCCTGTCTTATTGATCACATCTGAAACTGTTGCAAAGTAGGCTTCCGCAAACGCATAGACATCGCCGCCGAAAGATTCATCGATCGCCTTTTGGAACAGTTCCGGACTTTCATCCACATAAGCAAATCCATCATCCACTTTCAGATAATGCACAGAACCGATCACATAGTCATAATCATCGGTTGGCTCTTCCGAATAATAATCCTGTTCTACACCGCAGAGCACCTTGATCTGATCTTTATACTTTTCCCTCAGCGCAGCAATCTCCTTCTTATACTCCGCGATCCGTTCCTTTGGAACGCAGTACGTTTCATCAAACCATGTATAAGAATGATCGGAGATGCCGATCTTCGCCATCCCCTTATCAATTGCTGCAAGGATCATCTCCTCCGGTGAATTGTTCCCGTCGCTATAAGTTGTGTGTACATGGAAATCCTGTTTGATCATGAAGTCATCTTTTCCTGTTTTACTTTTTTATCGATCACGTGGCGGCTTGCCAGCTCTTTATGGATATCCTCCAGGCTGATGCCAGCCTCGATCATCAGGACCATCACATGATAAGCCAGGTCCGCGATCTCATAAATAGTCTCTTTTTTATCTTCTGCCTTGGCAGCGATGATCACTTCTGTACTCTCCTCGCCGACTTTCTTTAAGATCTTATCCAGACCTTTCTCAAACAGATAGGTGGTATACGAACCCTCCTTCTTTTCTGTCTTTCTGCCTTCGATCAATGAGAACAATCCCTCATAGGTGAACAGCTTCCGCTCTTCACTTTCAAAGACCGGATTTTCAAAACATGTTTTGGTGCCCAGGTGGCAGGCAGGTCCATCCGGCTCTACATAGACCAGGAGCGTGTCTTTATCACAGTCTGCCGTAATGGAGACGATATGCTGATAGTTGCCGCTGGTCTCGCCCTTCAGCCACAGTTCCTGACGGGAACGGCTCCAGAAGCAGGTCAGTTCTTTCTCCATGGAGATCTGAAGGCTCTCCTTATTCATGTAAGCCATCATCAGCACATCTTTGGAAACTGCGTCCACTACGATGGCTGGAATCAAGCCGTTTTCATCAAATTTCAGTTCTTCAATATTGATCATCATTTCTCCTCGCTATTCATGAAATGTTCGCTTTCTTCATAGTATCTTGCTTCTTCTATCATACCAAGTCTGGTCGGAATACCCTTCTCCCACATTGCACGTTTCAGATCACAGATCCGTACCTCTCCAAAATGGAAAATGGATGCAGCCAGCCCGGCATCAACCTTTGGCAGCGTTTGAAACAGCGTAATAAAGTCTTCGATGCAGCCAGCGCCGCCAGATGCAATGACCGGAACGGAAACAGCTTCCGTGACCGCCTTCAGCATTTCCAGATCAAATCCTTTTTTCACACCGTCTGTATCGATGGAGTTGACCACCACTTCTCCTGCACCATTGCCGACGCACCGTTTGATCCATTCAATGGCTTCCATTCCGGTGTTTTCTCTGCCTCCTTTGGCAAAGACACGGAACACGCCGTCCACACGTTTGATATCCACAGATAAGACCACGCACTGGTCGCCGTACAGTTTGGCCGCCTCTGTTACCAGATCCGGATTTTTGATGGCTCCGGAATTCACACTTACCTTATCTGCGCCGCAGTTTAAAACACGTTCAAAATCCGCCGTAGAAGAGATACCTCCGCCCACAGTCAGTGGAATAAACACATGCGAAGCAGTCTCCACCAGAATATCCGTAAACAGTTTCCTGCCTTCAGCGGAAGCAGTGATATCGTAAAAGACCAGTTCATCCGCACCGTTGTCACTGTAATAGCGGGCAAGACTGATCGGAGAGTCAACCTCTTTCAGCCCCTCAAAATTGGTACCCTTTACCACTCTGCCGTCCCGCACATCCAGGCACGGGATGATCCTCTTTGTAATCATTTTCTTCTCCAAAGATGACAAGGAGGCGTTTCTTTTGTCATCTTATTTTTTTGTTTCGTCTGGTATCTGGTGCATGTTTTTTATGACTTCGGAGTGTGCCCTTTTTTCTCAGGCTGCCACAGTATTTTTCCAGGCATGAATTTCGGACTTCAGGTCCGGAAATTCATAGGAGTACGGAGGACAAAATTCATCAAGAATTTTGTCCGACTGCTCCGGCCGCAGGAAAAGACTGCGGGAGCCTCTAGAAAAAAGAGGCATACGGAGCGGAATAAAAAACATGCACCAAATCCAGACGGACTTAATCAGTGTGACAAAAGAAACGTCCCCTTGTCACCTTGCCACCTCAATTGCTTCGGCCAGATCAATGGCCTTTATATAATACGCTTTCCCGATAATAGCTCCATAAAGATCCATTGCCCTAAGCGCTTTCACATCATCTATCGTGGAGACCCCGCCGGAAGCAGTGATCTGCACGGAAAATTCTTTTGCCAGTTCCCGGTATAGTTCGCGGTTGGTTCCCTGCATCGCACCGTCTTTGGAGATATCGGTACAGATCAAGGTTTTGATCCCGATCGCAACCATTTCTCTGCAGAAATCAAATGCATCCAGACCGGAATCTACAAGCCAGCCCTTCACGGCCACTTTCCCGTCTTTGATATCCACGCCGACAGCAATCTTTTCGCCATACTCTGCCACTGCCTGCTGCAGCAGCTCTTTATCGGCAACAGCTGCCGTCCCTAATATTACACGGTCGATGCCTGCATCCATATACCGTCTGATCACATCCATGCTGCGGATCCCTCCGCCGATCTCGCAGAAGAGATTTGTCTGTTCTTTGATCGCGCAGACGATCGGCAGATTTGGGGTGGTGCCATCCTTGGCCCCTTCCAGGTCAACAATATGAATGCATGTCGCACCCTGTGCTTTAAAATCTTTTGCGACCTGCACCGGGTCATCACTATAAACTGTTTTCTGTGTATAGTCTCCTTTCAGCAGGCGCACTGCCTGTCCCTCCAGAAGATCGATCGCCGGAAAGATCAGCATACTTCTTCCTCTTTCATTTCACAAAATGCTTTCAGGATATCCAACCCCACATCCGCACTTTTTTCCGGATGGAACTGGCATCCCATCACATTCCCCTTTGCTGCTGCCGCTGTGATATTCCCACCGTATTCTGCATACGCGATCATACTGTCCTCACAGCCCGCTGCATGATAGGAATGTACAAAATACACGCAGTCCTCTTCCTGGATCCGCTTAAACAGCGGGTGCTTTTCTCCGCAGAAATGCAGAGCATTCCATCCCATATGCGGGATCTTATACTGTGCAGGGACCACTTCTGAGATCGGACGGATCACGCCCTTCAGCAGACCCAGTCCTTCATGTTCTCCGTATTCTAAACTCTTTTCAAATAATAACTGCATGCCCAGGCAGATGCCCAGCAGCAGTTTTCCGCTTTCTACTTCCTGGCAGACCACGTCAGCCAAGCCACTCTGGCGAAGCTTTTTGGCAGCATCCTCAAATGCACCGACACCAGGAAGCAGGATCTTATCCGCATCCCTGATCTCCTGCGCAGAAGATGTAACAAAGGCATCCTCACCAATTGCGGCGAATGAACTTTTTAAAGAGAATAAATTACCAACTCCGTAATCAACAATCGCTATCATTTGTATCTTCTATAAAACTCCTTTGGTAGATGGAATCTCATCTTTGAATTCCGGATCAATGGCCACGGCCATCCGCAAAGAGCGGCCCATGGATTTAAAAGATCCTTCCAGAATGTGATGGGTATTCTTCCCGGAAAGCTTGCGGATGTGTACCGCACATTCTGCCTGACGGACAAATCCC
>JAFWLF010000042.1:0-26845 GCA_017511185.1 Lachnospiraceae bacterium
AGCTCAATTGAAAAATTAAATTCTAGTTGATAGTTAACATTGCCAGAAGTTAGTCTTACAAACGGTTAACCGGAAGTCAGTCTTGCAGGAGACTGACTTCCTTCTTTATACTCTGCCATGTGGTGCTCCGGAGACGGCTTACAAAGGAGAACCTCAAATGGCAAACTATAAGTATAAACATCTGACTCTGGATGATCGTATTACTATCCAGAAAGGTCTCAAGGACAGACTCCCTTTTGCGGAGATCGCAGCATCGATTGGCAAAGATCCATCCACTGTCTCCAAGGAGGTCAGGGGACATCTGATCGTGAAAGAAACCGGTACACGCTCAAGACCGTTTAATCCGTGTATGGGAAGGAAAATCTGTACCCTGCAGCGGAAGGCCTGTGTAGAATGCCTTCTCCCTTCCTATGCGTATAACAATCGCGAAGGCTACTGTTCTATGTGCGGAAGGTGCAATGATTCCTGTCCGGACTTTATCGAAGAAGTCTGTAAGGCACTCAGTAAGCCGCCGTATGTGTGCAACGGCTGCAAATCGATCCGTTCCTGCACACTGAGGAAGCAGACCTACGATGCCAAAGAAGCCCAGAAAGCCTATGAGCTGAACCGCAGCGACAGCAGGATCGGGATTGATCTGACACCAGAAGAACTGCAGCGCCTGGACGATATCATCTCACCGCTGATCCGCCAGGGACAGTCGATCCACCAGATCTGCGTGAATAATGCCGATGACATCATGTGCGACGAACGCAGTATCTATAACTACGTGGATGCTGGTATCCTTTCTGTTGCGAATATCGACCTTCCGCGAAAGGTAAGGTATCGCAAGCGTAAGAAAAAGAAGATCGTACATATCGACAAGCTCTGCCATATCGGGCGTACTTACGAAGACTTCCAAAAGTTCATGGGGGCACATCCCGATCTGAATGTCGTTGAAATGGATTCTGTCGAAGGAACCCGTGATTCTTTAAAGGTCCTTCTGACGTTGTTCTTTCGGGACAGTTCCCTGATGTTGGCATTCCTTAGAGAGGCGAACACAGCAAGATCTGTGACGGACATTTTCAATGCGCTGGATGAAAAGCTTGGCAGGGAACTCTTCATGAAGATGTTCCCTGTGATCCTTACGGACAGAGGCAGCGAATTCACAGATCCTACTGCGATTGAGTTCGACAAGAACGGCAATCGCAGGACATTTGTCTTCTATTGTGATCCGCAGAGATCCAGCCAGAAAGGCAGCATAGAAGTGACACATGAGTTCATCCGCCGGATCCTTCCGAAAGGGACATCCTTTAAGAACCTTACACAGGATAAGGTGGATCTGATGATGTCACATATCAACTCGTATACACGCAAGAAGCTGAACGACCGGTCCGCATACCAGCTGTTCAGCTTCTTCTACGGCGAAGATACCCTGGACTCCCTTAATGTTCGGTGTATCCCTGCCAATGAAATTATTCTTAAACCTGAACTGCTGAGAAGATAATTCAGCGCAACCCACCGCCGTCTCCGTGCACAGAGAATAGCGAACAGGAGAGATAGAAGTTTCCCTTGCGAATGCGCAAACGAAGCGGTTATCTCTGTTTGCTATGCTCAGAAATAAGAATGCTTACTTGATTGTAGCGCCGGAAAACGCCGGAATCAATGGGTTTGTAAGACTAACCGCATCCTTTGCAATACTGATTTCCGCTTTGGATGGTTTTTGTAAAACTTACTTCTGTTTTCAAGGTGCGATTCTGGAGGTGTCTTTTGCAAAAAAGTCATAGCTTGAAGTTAACCTTGCAAACTGGAACCTCTAATTGCAATTAACCTGAATTATACAGAAAATGCCGAAATGTGTCAATTATTTGAATTTTTTCAATTTTTTTTGTTCTTTTTTTTGAATCATTTCATTTTTTTCGTTTTGTTTAACTGTCTCTATTATTTTCGTTAAAAAACGGCCAGAATGGACTTCCGTTCCATTCTGGTCGAATCATGTTTGTTATCAACGGTTAAAAGATCAATCAGGAAAATCAGACAAAAGAACCGTCCCTGATAAACCCTTTTTCCTTCAGCCACTTCACGCTATCTTCCTGGTCGTAACTTTCAACTGTTGCAGTAGCATCAGGGGTCAGTTCATTCGCCAGGTTCAGAAGAGCTGCCATGTCGATGCTTCCATTTCCAAGTGCAAAGTGTGTGTCACCCGCATCTTTTCTTCCTCCTTCCGGAGCGCCGAAGTTATTATGCAGATGATAATGCGAGATGTATGGAGCACATATTTTCAGCCATTCAATTGGGGCGAGCGCAGTTGTATTTGCGTGTCCCACATCCAGGCACATCCGGAGCCGTGGGTCGTCCACCTGACGTATAACTTCAAGGATAAGCTCCGGATTCTCTTCATAAACATTTTCCATGCAGATTACGATATCATCGTCGTGTTCCGCCAGGAATCTTTTCCAAAAATCTACCGTACGGCTTACAAACCACTCCGGCCAGTACAGTTCCTGAACGTAATTGGCGTGCACGACCATCTTTGATGCCCCAAAGCGCTTACAATATGCAAGCGACTGCTCATAGCGCTTGTAAGCAAGTTCGACCAACAATGGCTCTATTGCTGCCGGAAAGAGTTCATTATGAGGGGCATGCAATGTTATATCAGGCGTTGCCTCCGCATTGCGGATCACATGTGGCAGGACATCCTCAAACTTATCGTCCATATTTTCCGAGATGCAGAATTCCGCGATCTCAATGCCAAGTCCGTTTGCCTTCACAAGAGGTGCCGTATAATCAATGTAGACAAGCTTCTCCCATTTATCTTCCGGCGTCTCTTCTACGATATCTGCCAATGTGGAAAGGTAAAATTTCATGCTGCTCCCTGACTGCTTTGCGTTTAATGTCTGTTCTGCTTTTTGTTTTTTCTTTGCGGCTTTATGTGTCTTTTTCCGCAGTTTTGAAGGATCATGTTCTGCGAGCCATGCCAGCTCTTCCTTCCTGCGTTTTTCCTGTTCTATCAATCTGCGCTCGGTTCTGCGCTGTTTTTCTAATTTCCTTTCCCGGTAGATCTTTTTCTGCCGTTCCCGTTCTCCTAAGATCAGTCTGCACTCAGATATCGGTCTCGAGCCTTTATAAAGAGGAAGCTTTAATCTGCGTGCTGCTTCATCAACACTCCCAAAACGTTCCTCAATAAGAGTCCATCCAACGAACTCTCTTTTTCTTGGTGTGTGACCCACCCCCCCCTACGCACGCAAGGAAATACCGCAGGAGCTCCTGGTCTGTATCGTTCTGGTGTGCCTGGGTAAAATCTGCTTCTTTTTGTGCCAGAGCCTCCCGAACCATCCGATCAATCTTCAGTTTGTAATAATCTTTTCCGGGCATAAAAAAACAGGCCTATTTCCTATCCTAAGAAATATTACCTGTTTCCGTTCTAATAATATTTGTAACACAATCACATAGTAGGTCTCCCGGCTTGTGTTTTAAGCGGTTTATGTCCTGCCTTCTCCGGTTTCCTCAATGGCTGGCTTTCGCCATCGGACACTTCCCTCAACACATACGGTCATGGACTGGCGGGGCCTCTCACCCCATTCCCTTGTTCAGCAAATACTGCCTTGCCTTCCGGCTTTTGCAGCAGTAATGCCACTGATGTGATTAATCAATATTCAGTGATACTCGTGTTTATTATACAGCTTTTTCGCCAAATAAACAATCATTAATCGGTAAGTTAGTAAGATATTGATCGGTAAATTTGTGAATAGATTATTCTTGATTAGCAGTAATCCTCCTGCAAAAATATTGTAGGACTTTTCAGGATGACTTTTAATCGAAAAATCGGATTTTTTCAAACGACTTCTTGGCGAGATTCGGATTATTTTGCACCAGTCAAGAAAAGTAGACACGAAAAAGAGGCGAGTTAAATATAATCAAATAAGTTTCCTATCAAAAGAGAGTCAATCGAATTCCTTAACGATCAACCGTAACATTGATTTGATCACAATATTCAATGATATGTTTTAAAACACTGTTATCTCTTTCACTCACGTTCATATAATAAAATTTCGTCCTTCTTAATAGAATTCAAAAACTCTTCATCAGCTCCTCTTGTAGAAATCAAATCTACCGGTGTATGAAGTGCCTTCTCTAAGTCGCAAATAAGAGCAGCAAATTTCAGACCTCGAATAGACCCTTTATCAATCAAAAGATCAATATCGCTGTCCTTTGTCATGTCGCCTCTAGCGTAAGAGCCAAAAAGAACGACTCTGTCTGCTCCATATTTATCCGCGAATTCGGATACCACTTGTTTTATCGTTTCTAATTCAGGCATCGTTTTTACTTCCTCGTAAAAAGTATAATCAATAAAAAAAAGTATTGCAATAGTTCTGTTGAAGCAGAAAGTGCCACCGACACTAAAACCATAGTCGACAGAAAAGTAAACACAGCATCTGTAAACCGGGCTCCACGAGCATAATCGTAGTAAAATTGTAGTAAATTAGTAGTAAATTGCCTGTTTTCTGTGGTTTTGTGAATTGGGAAAGTATTGATAATAAAAGAAACTTTTTTGATTTTGGGTCAGAACCTTAGCAGGGGCGCCTCTTCGGCCTACTTGAGTACTTCTCCGAATTAAAAAAAACGATATGCAATTCGTTCTTAAAGACTTTACACGATTTTCCTTTTAAAATCAAGGGCAATCGAATGATTTTATCCCATTTACTTTTTTGGCTTCCGGACGTAAATGGTGACTACCGTCATGATCGCGCAAAGGGCTGCTGCCATGATAACGACCCAAAGGAGTGCCTGACTATGATCTCCCGTATCCGGCCCTGGAGCCGGTGCCGGCTTGTCTTTTTGAATCGTAAATGCGACATCTGCCTTTCCATCATCAAACAGAATCGTCAATATATGAGGTCCCTCTGAAAGCGTCGCCAGATATGCCGGATGCAGCGCGATATGCACACTGCCGCGTGTAGCGGTATAATCCTTTTCTGTTAAATCTTTTCCATCGACCTGCACGCCGATAAAATGTTCAAAGGCTGTTTCATCATCGATACTCCTGTGGGCAACGAATAACAGATCTTCTTCCGAACCGGAAATCCAGATTGGCGTGTCCTCGCCTTCTTCGCTTTCTGCAGTATACTGATACTCCACCGGATCAATGACCGTCGTGATATCATAACAGATCATATCTCTCCGCGGGATGCGCGCGTCTGTTGTTTCGCTTGTCCCCGTGACACGCTGACCAAAGGTGATATAACGCCCATCCGGCAGCCATGTGCCGCAGCCGGTTGAATAATTATCCAGACGTGAAATCATCCCTAAATCCTGGTCGAAGAAAAAGGTCGCCATATGACCGGTAAGATAATCCGTTCTATCCTGGAACGGACTGAACAAAACCACTGCCAGTTTATCGCCCGGCCCTTCAAGAATCCGCACCCGGATCGACGTGCCCGGGTCCTGCTGGATCTCATCGCCTGCCGGAACGATCTGCTCTAAAAGATTCCCTTCACCATCCAGTTTGCTGACCGCCAGCCGGTTTGGCACAGTGAAGGTGTAATCCGGCTCCCGAAAGGAAGCTGCATAGTAGTAATCTCCGATTTTCACGACATCTAAAACCTGCGGATAGTCGCCAAGCTGCGCATTCTCCGGCAGGATCGCAACGCCTTCCGTTTCCGGCTGGTTATAAATACTGTTGATATAACGAACCGCCTCGGCACGTTCCTCGCTCCCCTCTGCCAGCAGTTCCTGTGTCACATTGGTCGGATCGGCGTCTGTGAAGGTATATTTATAAATCTCCGTCGATTGTCTTGGGAGGAAGCCTTCCGTATATCCGTAGAAGAAATAGCTGCCATCTTCCGCCTGTTGAATCACGGAAACAACGTGTCCTTTATTTTCGACAGCGGTTCCATCGATGTATCCCGATTCAGAAATTTCCGTCAGATCAGGCGAGATTGGAAGTTCAAACTCAAAAGGAGGAGACCACTCGTCATCCTTTCCGATATCAAACGCTCCTTCTCTGCAGCGAACGACGACCGTACGGTCTTTTGTCAGAATATCTGTATCAAAATGGAAGGTTGTTGTGATGGTATCACCATCCAGGTCGTATTGGCGCATTGGATCTGTGGCGAGGAACTCTTCTCCCTCCTTCACGGAAGCCGAAACTCCCTGCGATCCAAAAATGCCAAAGACCAGATCGCGATTCCCCTTCAGCGTCACTTTAAACTCACCCGGCGCAGCAACTCCATCGATAAGCTGGATATCTAATGGTTCATCTATCGGTTTATCCTTTTCCGAATAGGAAATCCTCAGCTTTCCGGCCTGCGGGCCTGATTCAAGGAATTCGATTGAAATACCGGTGAATCCAATGTTGATATTTTCACGGAAGTTCGTAGACGGCCCGGTGGTCGGGGTCAGGGAAGATCCTCCATAGAACATGCAGGTGTACCCATCTGCCGCAAAGCCATTTGGAATGTGATTATCTATCACAACTGTATGATCTGACTTATAATCCGGATCCACCAGTTCGATCAGTTTATCGTAAAGCGGAAAATAGGTGTTGTTGCGCTTCATTTGTCCATATTCATCAAGCTCCGCCTGTACGCGGAACACCCGGAATCCGCCGGAAGGCAGCGGCTTGTCGTTTCCGTAATATACCTTTTGATTGCCTGCAAATGTATCATACTGAATCAGAAAATAATTGGCGAACGGATTTTGTACGTTGTTGCCAACAACAATAATCCCTCCGGTCTCTTCAACGGTTTCCGTATCATAGCTGGAAAGATCCAGTGTTATGGAGCCGTCTTCTTCTATCGTTCCGATGTTCTGCCCGCCTCTTGTTGCGGTGACACCATACTCATTCGCATTAACCAGCGTTACATCGGATTCCGTCAGCCAGCCGGCAAGCCATTTGGAAAAACCGTTATGATCACCTACGTTGATGTCCATCATATCAAAGGTAAGTGTGCCGGTAAGCTGATTAGATCCTCCTGCAGGATCCGGCGTTTTATCAAAGGAATAGTAATCCGGAAAGCCCATGGCATGTCCGGTCTCGTGGATAAGCGTTCTGATGCCATCCTCTTCTTCGTCATTCAATTTTCGGCTAAGGAGCACACGAGAAGCAGCTTGAACCCCGTCGTATTCCATATCCTCCTGGTAGATAAAAGTGCTGCAGTTCGGCCACCATGTTGAGTTCCATTCATCTTCCGGATCATACGGAATATGAAAATAGAGGCAGTCGATACGCCCATCTCCATCAGCGTCGTAACGGCTGAAATCTATTTCGTCATCCATTTCATCCATGATTTCCTTGCACAACTCGACGCTGTCCTTATATTCTGCTTTTGCCTTTTTAGCCTGATACGTATAGGTATCGCCGGCAATTGACAACTTTCCGTAGGAAGCGCGCTGATAATAGCCTGATACATTGCTATACTGATCGCTGTACAACGATGGATAGCTGTCGCCTTCCAAATCGATGCCGATAGCTTTCTGAAGAGCTTCTTCGTTATCCCCTTCCACAAATGACTGATCCTGGAATGCGACGTGGAAGGCTGCGATATTAGCTTTCCCGGTAAATGGCATGGAAGCATATTCCAGAATCTTTCCGGAATGCTCCCATGAAGAAAGCGCTGCACTGCGGAGACGGGAGCGTTTGTTTAACCCGAAACGCTCGCGGGCAGCAGAGAGCATTTCCGAAGAGAAGGAGTCATGTCCGCTGTCTTCCGATCCTGCTTCACTAACGGCTGCCATCTCCTCTGCGACAACACCATCTTGTGCAGATGTTTCTTCGTCCGCTGCTACGTAAAAGCTCTGTCCAAGCAGCAACCCGGACGCAAGTACCAAAGCTGTAATAACAAGGGCAGATTTCTGCAGTATTCTTTTTTTCATTTTTATCTCCTGAAAATAAATGATATTGAAGGCAGATATGTCTTGTAAACTCTATTTATTATATTAACACTTTCTGGCTGTTTTTTTCCAACTTATTTTTAGTATCTCTGATAGCCAAAGGCCGGAAAACCTTTGCGAATATATGAAAAGCCGTGCTTTTCATTGACATGCTTTTTCCCTATTGCGTAAAATGAGAGATAAGAAAGACATGGAAAGAAAAAGAGGTATTGCAATGGTTGCTGAAGCAAACGTCCGATACATAGATGTGATTCCCTCTTCGAAGGAGGTACAGATTGGAAAGCCGCTGAATGTATTAGGCGGTGTACGCAATGATGCGACCCGGGAATGCCCTCTTCGAGTCACTCTTTGGGGCAGAGCCGGCGACACCTGGAAAGAGCTGGCATCACAGGAATTGATCCTGGAACCTCTGGAACATAAACATCTTTATTTCACCATTCCAGAAAAATGTCTGGAGCCGAAATTCTGGGGACAGCAGGGTCTTCCGGAGATTGAATTATTGACCCTTCACCGGCAGCCTGCAGATACTGCCCGCGGGATTCTGATCTTTGTAAAAGAATAACTGTTCCCGCTTATTTCTTTTTCTTCGCGGTTTTCTTTTCTACGCTGTATCCGAACTTGCCCACACGTTTGCCTGGGGCAAAATATTCTCCGTGGCTGAACGAAACAAGAGACAGTTCATTCATGTTGAACCTGCCGTTTTCATCCATGTAAGAATCATCCACCGAAACTGCGGTGATCTCCGCCACGAACATATCATGACTGCCCAGTTTCAGGAAGTCCTTCACCTTGCATTCCAGGCAGACCGGGCACTCGCTGATCCCCGGTGCATCGATCGTCTTTGAC
Organism: Lachnospiraceae bacterium; assembly: GCA_017511185.1. Lineage (GTDB taxonomy): Bacteria > Bacillota > Clostridia > Lachnospirales > Lachnospiraceae > RGIG5612. The sequence continues at coordinate 8,716 of JAFWLF010000042.1, forward strand.
GGAAGCGGAGTAAAATGCATCTCTTTGAACTTGTCATGATCGCGGCCGCTCTTTACGCCGCACCAATCCATCGCCCATGCGTTCTTTTCGTCAACCAGGTTGATCACAAACTCTTTGGTCTCGGCAATGATATCGTAGGAATAACGTTCCGGCCGTACGGAGATGCTGACCATCGGCGGATTAGAACATACAGTGCCTACCCACGCCAATGTAATGATATTCGGTTTTTCACCCGGGCGCTGGCAGCTGACCATAACTGCGGGCAGCGGATTTAACATGTTGCCCGGCTTCCAGTATTCTCTTGCCATATAAATTCCTTCTTTAAAACAACATGAGGCCCCAATGGCGGGGCCTCATTCAACAATCCATTATTTACTGCGGCGCTCCGCACTTGTTGCAAAAACTTGCCTCGGCCGGGATCTTAGCTCCGCACTGTCCGCAGAACTTGAACGCGCCTTCCTGCGGTGCTGGCTCGAACTTCTGAGGTGCAGCCTCAAACTGCTGTGGTGCTGCTTCAAACTGCTGAGGTGCTGACTCGAAATACTGCGGTGCCGGCTCTACAAATCTTGGTGCCGGCGCATTGTCCATCGCTACCCCTGCCTCATAGATGCTTCCCAGGAAGTACAGCTTAGAAGTGAGATAGTAAGGAACGACATAAAGTGCCAGCGGGAAGAAGATGCCAACCAGGATCCACCATCCGATGAAGGATAATTCAAATCCGAACATTCTGCCTTTGTTGCCTGCCATGTAACGTTTGCTTCTTTTAACAGCTTCCCAGCCTTTTGCGTCCTCTTCACGCATTAAAATGTATTCCACCAGCATCAGATGCAGGCTGATGATGATGCATGCCACGCATGCTGCAATTGCAAGGAGTACAATAAAGATGGCTGCGACGACCGGAATAACAAACAGGAATCCTGCCATAGAAGCAATTGCAGAACCAACCAGAATAAAAGGACCTGCAACAAAAAGCATCTTCAACAGATACCCTAATACAACCTCACCGAAATTCGTTTTGATCGGATGAAGCATGTCTGTATACACAATCTTCTCGCCGTTGATGTTCTGATAATACACATACATCAGACCAACAGCCGCCGGGCCTGCGATGATAAGTCCGCCGATGCCAAGGATTCCAACTGTTGCAACGATAATTGCTGCTGCTGCGAGCAGAACTGCCAGTACGGAAGGACCCCACTGTTCCTTAAACTTTTTTCCGCCTAACTCTTTTGCCTGACCAATACTCATAATGTTCCTCCTAACTGATCTATCAAAAACTCTTCATTTCTGCCAATCCTCCATGTGGATGACGCGGTCGCACACGCGCTCCACAACGTTTTTATCATGCGAGATAAACAGCATGGACAGATCAAATTCCTTCTGCAGTTTCAGCAGCAGCTCTAAGATCTGTTCCTGAATGGTCACGTCCAACGCAGAAACCGGCTCGTCCGCGATGATGAACTTGCTGCCACTCATCAGAGCCAGCGCAATATTCACACGCTGCTTCTGCCCGCCTGAAAGCTGCCGCGGATAGCGGTCATAGTGATCGCCGCTGATCTCCACGCGCTCCAGCATTTCGATGACCTTCTGCTTCCGCTCTTTCTTTGTCATCTGGATCTCACCGCGTTTTTCCATGACTTTCAGCGGCTCCTCCAAGATCCAGCCAATCTTCCTTGCAGGGTTCAGCGATGCTGCGCTGTCCTGGAAGATCATCTGCGGATGCTCTGTATAATGTATTATATCACCCGTGTAATCCTTATGAAGACCTAATATAGCGCGGGAAATACTGCTCTTGCCCGATCCGCTCTTTCCGACCAGACCCAGGATCTCGCCTTTTTTCACGGTAAAACTCATGTTCTCGCAGATCACCTTCTTGGACGCTTTCTCTCCAATCTTGTTGGACTTGCGCAGATAGAAGACGGAAAGATCTTTTACTTCCAATGCTGGATCACCCTGCACATCTACGTTCTTCTTGGTCTCATCTGTGATTGCCGCGATCAGTTTCTGTGTGTACGGGTCCTTCGGATTTTCAAAGATCTCCTCCACAGTGCCCTGCTCTACGATCTCGCCTTTATACATAACGAGCGTCCTATGGCAGACACGGCGGATAACACGCAGGTCATGAGATACTAAGATAATGGACGTACCTCTCTTCTCGTTGATCTCTTTCAGAAGATCCAGGATCTGATCCTGCACATCCGCATCCAGTGCTGTAGTCGGCTCGTCCGCGATCAGAAGCTGCGGCTCGCACATCAGCGCCATCGCGATCATCGCACGCTGCTGCTGCCCGCCGGAAAGTTCGTGCGGATATTTGCGATAGACTTCCTCGGAGTTTGTAAGTCCTACTGCCTCCAGCATCTCCAGCACTTTTTTCTTGCGTTCTGCTTTTGGCGGGACCTGCTTAGGATTATCTTTATCATCCTTATCATGTGCATGCAGGAAGAACATTTCTTCCACCTGCTTGCCAACGCGGAGCAGCGGGTTCAGCGATGTCATCGGCTCCTGGAAGATAACGGAGATCTCATCGCCTTTGTACTGGCGAAGCTGCTCAAACGTCATCGGGATCAGGTCTTTCCCATCAAAGAGTACCTGTCCGGAATACTTTGCGTAGGAAGGAAGCAGACCCATCATCGTCAGACCCATCGTACTCTTGCCCGATCCGGACTCACCGACGATACCTAAGATCTCGCCTTTTTCCATGTTGAAGGAAACTCCGCGGACTGCGTAGCTTATCTTCTCAGCGCTATGAAATTCTACTTTTAAATCTTTTACTTCCAGTAACATAGTTTTATGTTTCACTGCGGCGTCCCGCACGCGGTTGCGCCTAGTCGATCTTGCTTACACCATCAGAGATCAGCGCCACACCCAGAACCAGCACGATGATGGCAACGCCCGGAAAGATGGCATACCAAGGAGCCTGAAGCAGGAAATTGCCGGCCTCGTTGATCATACGGCCGAGCGATGCATCCGGAGGCTGCACACCAAGTCCCAAATAGGACAGGCTGGCCTCTGCGATGACTGCATTGTTAAATCCTACAGCGGCGCTGCTCAAAATGCTGATGTAAGCGTTCGGGAGGATCTGTGCAAAAATGATCCGCCCTGCACTGTCTCCAACTAATTTCGCGCTTTGCACGAACTGCATGCCTTTGAGACGCAGCATCTCGCTGCGTGCAATTCTTGCAAAACTCGGAATAAAAAGGATGCCCAATGCTATGATGACATTAAACAGTCCGTTTCCAAAGAAGCTGACAAAGACCAGAGCCAAAAGGATGCTAGGGAAAGCGTTGACCACGTCGTTGATACGCATGACAACTTCATCCAGCCAGCCGCCCCTGTACCCGGCAGTAAATCCGATGATCGTACCTATGACACATCCAAAAGCGATGGTAGAAAGCGCGACCAGAAACGTGGTCCCCGCGCCCTGCATAACACGGCTGAAAATATCACGGCCGTAGTTATCGCACCCGAACCAGTGCGCAATAGACGGCGGTGCAAATTTCAGTTCCGGGCTCATCTTGGTTGTGGAATACGGCGTCCAGAAAAGACCGACTATAGCGATCAGAAGGATCACGCCGGTTATCACAATACCAATGATTAAGCTTGGGTTATGTTTCAGCTTCAGTTTCATGATTGCCTTTGAGCGATACAAAAGAACTCGACAAAGTTCTCTCCTTTAAAGTTTCACACGCGGATCGACCGCCTGGTAGATCATATCCACGATAAAGTTGATCGCGATTACAAAGAAGGCGATCAAAAGGACGACTGCCTCCACCACCGGATAATCCCGGTTGGTGATTGCCGTGACCAGCAGGGAACCAATGCCCGGCACAGAAAAGACATGTTCCACGATCACACTGCCCGCAACAATCTCTGCAACGATGATGCCGAGGAATGTGATGACCGGGACCATGGAGTTTTTCAGGACATGTTTATAAAGCACGTCATTTCTGGTGCTTCCCTTTGCGTAGGCTGTACGCACGTAGTCTTTATGCAGTTCGGAACGGATGGAGTTCGAAAGGAATTTCACCGTCATGGCGATCTTTGGCAAAGCGATTGCAATCGCCGGAAATACCAGATAGGCGCAGGCGCCAAAGAAGTTCTCCGCAGGACTTATAAATCTTCCAACATAGAACCAATGCAGTACAAGGGAAAACAGATACGTTAATAACAGTCCCAGGAAGAACGACGGGATGCCCATGGTGATCTGGGTAATCGTTGTCATTGTGCCTCTGGCAACAGCAGATCTTCTCTTTGCGGTAAAGATTCCGATCGGGATAGAAAAGACCACGACCATGATAAAAGATATCAGACTAAGCAGCGCAGAGTTCCCAAGCCTGCGTGCCAATAGTGTGGTCACTCTCACACCGGTATATTGGAAGGACTCACCGAAGTCACCCCGCAGCGCGTTCGCCAGCCACCAGAAATAACGTTCCAGGACCGGCTTATCAAGTCCCAACTGTGCACGCAGCGCCGCGACCTGCTCCGGTGTTGCGTCCACTCCTAGTTTCGCGACTGAAGCATCCCCCGGAATTACGGAGAATACCACAAACACGATGATCGATATGAGCAATAACGCAACGAACAGCGTTATGATCTTTTTAACAATATACTTCATGATACATTGCCGGTGCAGCACCCTGACGGGCACTGCACCGTCTTATTACTTATTTGTATTTAACGACTGAGAGATCCTGTGCGGATACCGGATAAAATACATAGCCTGTGAGGCTGTTTCTGATAGCCACCTGATTTGCCGGGTCCTGAATATAAATGGATGCGGCGTCATCAGCAAGGATCTGCTGCAGCTGTTTGTAATAACCAACCTTCTCTTCCGGATCGATGGCAGCTCTTGCCTTTGCATAGATCTCATCGAACTGCGGATTGCTGTAGTTGGTAAAGTTGTTGGATGCTGTGCTCTCGTTCTTTGCGAACCAGGTATATGGAGCCAGACGTCCATCTACTGCAACAACGGTTGCTTCAAATTGTCTTCCATGATAAACATCGCTTCTCCAGGATGTAAACTCAATCTCATTGAGCTTAGCAGTAACCCCGATGTCTGCAAGACAGTCTGCGATGATCTCCGCTGTTCCTTTATGCGGCGGATAGTTGTTTGGCACCTGGATCGTGAAGGTAAAGCCGTTCTCGTATCCTGCCTGTTTCAGCAGTTCTTTTGCCTTTGCCGGATCATATGGGTACTGATTCTCGGTGTCAGCATTGTAGTATTTGGTAGCAGCCGGGATCATGTTAGTTCCGATGATATGGGACTTGCCGCCAAACAGCATGTTGCTGATCTTCTGTCTGTCTACTGCATAATAGATTGCCTGACGGACCAGCGGGTTATCAAACGGAGCGACTGCATTGTTCAGGAACAAAGCCTGTACATAGTTGATCGATCCATCTTCAATGTAGAAATTGTCATTCAGTGTCATCGCCTGATCAGCGGTCAGGTACTGGACAATATCCAGTGTTCCTGCATTCAGCTGCGTAACAGCTACATCGGTATCGGCAACGATCCTGAAAGTCACTTCATCCAGATACGGGAAGCCTGCCTTCCAGTAATATGGGTTCCTCTTTACGACCAGTTTTTCGCCCGGAATGAATGTGTCATACATGAACGGGCCTGTGCCGATCGGGTTGCTGTTAACATTTGCTTCGTTTGCCTGCGGAATAACTGCGCATGTCAGCTCGTAAACAAATTCAGTGTTTGGCTCACTCAGGTTTACCTGAATGGTCTTGCCGTCCGCTTCGATCACAATGTCTTTAAGAATAGAAAAAGCGGACCCCTCACCCTGGATGCCCGCATATCGTTCTATAGAGTACTTAACATCTTCAGCTGTGACAGGGGTTCCGTCGCAGAATGAAATTCCATCCCTTAAAGTAAAGGTGATGTTTGTAGCATCCTCTGATACGACGTAATCACTGGCAACTGCCGGTTCGATCTCGCCTTCCGGCGTGGCTTTTACAAGCCCCTCGAACATGTTAAACAGCACTTCTCTAGTTCCTGCGGCTTCAGCGTTGTGAGGGTCAAGACTATCGATGTCCTGTGTAATGCCAACAACAACAGAATTTGTGGCTTCCCTGCCTGTGCTTTCGCCTCCGCTTGGGCTTTCACTGCCGGAACCGCCGCCCGACGGTTTCTGCCCGCACGCTACGAGTGCGACTACTGTGACAAGTGCAATTAAACTGCAAAGAATTTTCTTTTTCATTTAATCTCCTTCTTTCTGCTTGTAGCATTCATATTTAGTTGTCAAACTGCGCTCCCAACCCTTCCGAGTTTAGAGCAACCTTGTTATAGCACACAAGTGTACTAATTACAATGTATTTATAAAGTGCGTAAATCTATCGGTCTGCCGATGACATTTGGCCAGCAGTTCTGTTCTTCAATTTACTGCCAATCTTACCGGTCTGCCAGTTTTTCCGGTTCCGGATAATCCACGCCAAAGGTCTCCACTGTGACCTTTTTCATCTTCTGCTCGTTCAGCGGACGATCGTTCCGGTCAGTCCGTGTCTCAGCAATGCCATTTACCACATCCATGCCTTCGATCACTTTTCCGAATGCTGCATACTGGCCATCCAGATACGGAGCTGCCTTGTGCATGATAAAGAACTGGGAGCCACCGGAGTTCGGATCCATCGCACGCGCCATGGAGAGCACGCCCTCAGTATGTGCCAGATCATTGACAAAGCCGTTTGCTTCGAACTCGCCTTTGATGCAGTAGCCCGGGCCGCCCATTCCGGTACCTGTCGGATCACCGCCCTGAATCATGAATCCGTAGATGACGCGGTGGAAGATGATGCCGTCATAGTATCCCTGCTTTGCCAGGCTGATGAAGTTGCGTGCAGACTGCGGTGCGATCTCCGGATACAGTTCCGCCTTGATCACGCCGCCGTTCTCCATCTCAATTGTAACAATAGGGTTCTGTGCCATTTTTATACCTCAACTTTCAGAGTTCACAATTTGTTCACAATTAAAACATTTTTTGTTCACTACCGAAAGGTATTATACACCCAGAAGTAGTTAAAACCTACTGAAATTCTCACCTCCCTTTTTTATTATACAATTAACAAACCAACAAAAAAGACGCTTTCCCCGAAGCGTCTTTTTTTGTTTTTCTTTATTTCCTGATGTCCGGGACATTTTTCTGCTCGGGCGTGTATAGAAAAGATACACGCCGCCATCTTGACAAATTGTATTTTTATTTGTACAATTTAGCCATAGAAAGCAGAGGAACTGATTAGAATAAAAGGTAAAAAGAACTTATTCTTTCAGAAGCAAACTAAAGCAGTTGAAAAAGAAGATCTAAATCAAGGGAATCTGCGAAAAATAAAGTAAGAGGTACGGTCCAATGGGAAGGTAAACTCAAACTGAAGATTCTATAGGAAGGAGGTTATATAGTGAGACTTAAAGAAATTCATTAAAAGCCCGTTCGTGAAAAATCAAACGAACGGGCTTTTATTTTTTTGTCTTTTTATTTGCGGGCCGCGCAGCATCCTGCGCGAAAGCCGCAGTTTAATTCTTCTTTACACCAATCGTAACTTTCTCACCATTGATATCCCACTCTTTGCTGATGCCGTCCATCTGGCCGGTTACGATATCCGTTGCCATGACATCGGTCAGCATCATCTCTTTGCGGCGGTTGACGATATCTTCCACGCGTGCATTGTCGCTGATGTAAATGGTGATCATATCCATGACCTCAAAGTCTGCTTCCTTACGCATCGTCTGGATCTTGCTGACCAGCTCGCGGATGAAGCCTTCTTCGATCAGATCATCTGTCAGGTGCAGATCTAAGACAACGGTGATGCCAAAGTCGCTTAAGGACTCAAATCCTTCCACCTGTGCTGTCTCGATCAGAAGGTCATCCTTCTCCAGTACGACATCGCCGGAAGAGAGTGACAATTTCAGGCTGCCGGTTGCATTGACTTCGTCCATGGCATCGTTGCCATCCACTGCTGCCAGAGCGTTGCGGATCTCGCCGACCTGCTTACCGAACTTCGGTCCGACTGTCTTAAGCTGCGGCTTGAAGGAGTAGGATGAGAATTCTCTGACATCGTCCTTCATCTCCACATGCTTGATGTTCAGCTCGTCTGCCACAATATCGGTAAAGTAGGAAGGCATCTCCCACGGTGCTTTGATGAACATGTTTGCCAGCGGCTGGCGGTTCTTCATGCCGGAAGCGTTACGGCAGGCGCGGCCCATGACGACCACATCCAGCACGTGCTCCATGTTGTCTTCCAGTTCTTTATCGATCAGGCTCTCATCTGCCTTAGGGAAGTCGCAAAGATGGATGCTCTCCGGAGCGTCCGGGAAGTCTTTGCGAACGATGTTCTGGTAAATATCTTCCGTGATGAACGGGACAAACGGAGCAGCCACTTTGGAGAGCGTTACCAGGCAGGTGTACAGCGTCATATAGGCGTTGATCTTATCCTGGCCCATGCCCTTTGCCCAGAAGCGGTCTCTGCAGCGGCGGACGTACCAGTTGCTTAAATCGTCCACAAAGCTCTGCAGTGCTTTGCCGGATTCCGGAATCTTGTAGTTGGTCATATTATTATCGACTTCGATGATCAGCGAATTCAGCTTGGACAGGATCCACTTATCCATAACGGAAAGTTTCTCCGGCTCCAGCTTGTAATCCTTTGCTGAGAACTGGTCGATGTTTGCGTATAATACGAAGAATGCGTAAGTATTCCACAATGTGCCCATGAACTTGCGCTGTCCTTCCACAACGGCGTCGCCATGGAAGCGGTTTGGCAGCCACGGTGCGGAGTTGGTGTAGAAGTACCAGCGGATGGCATCGGCACCAAACTCGTTCAATGCATCGAACGGATCGACTGCGTTGCCTTTGGATTTACTCATCTTCTGTCCGTCTTTATCCTGCACGTGTCCCATGACGATGACGTTCTTGTACGGTGCCTGATTGAAGATCAGCGTCGAGATTGCCATCAGGGAATAGAACCATCCACGGGTCTGGTCTACTGCCTCGGAGATGAAGTCTGCCGGGAAGTGTGCCTTGAACAGTTCCTGATTCTCAAACGGATAGTGATACTGTGCGAACGGCATGGAGCCGGAATCGTACCAGCAGTCGATGACTTCCGGCACGCGGTGCATTTCTTTGCCGCAGACCGGACACTTGATCGTCACGTCATCGATATACGGGCGGTGCAGCTCGATGTCATCCGGACAGTTGTCTGACATTTCTTTTAATTCTGCAATACTGCCGATGCAGTGCTGGTGTCCGCACTCGCATTCCCAGATATTGAGCGGTGTGCCCCAGTAGCGGTTACGGCTGACAGCCCAGTCCTGCACGTTCTCCAGCCAGTCGCCAAAACGGCCTTTGCCGATGCTCTCCGGGATCCAGTTGACGGTGTTGTTGTTGCGGATCAGATCATCCTTCACTGCCGTCATCTTGATGTACCAGCTCTCGCGTGCGTAGTAGATGAGCGGCGTATCGCATCGCCAGCAGAACGGATAGCTGTGCTCGAACGATGGTGCATCAAAGAGTACGCCGCGCTCCTGCAGGTCTTGTAAGATCAGCTTGTCTGCATATTTAACAAACACGCCTGCCCACGGGGTCTCCTTGGTCAGATCGCCCTTGGAATCTACAAACTGCACGAACGGCAGATCGTAGGTGCGGCCGATGCGGGAGTCATCCTCACCAAATGCCGGTGCGATGTGTACGATACCGGTACCATCGGTCAGTGTTACGTAGCCGTCACAGGTCACGTAATGCATCTTGCCTTTGATGCCGCTGTAATCCACGTTCGGGAACAGCGGATGATATTCTTTGTATTCTAATTCTTTGCCCTGATACCGTTTGATGATGACGGCATCATCGCCCAGAACGGTTTCCACCAGGGCTTCTGCCATGTAGTAGAACTCGTCGCCCTTCTGCACTTTGACGTAGGTCTCATCCGGATTCACGCAGAGTGCCACGTTGGATGGCAGTGTCCACGGAGTGGTCGTCCATGCCAGGAAGTATGCGTTCTCGCCGGAAGCTTTGAACTTGACGATCGCGGAACGTTCCTTGACGTCTTTATAGCCCTGTGCGACTTCGTGGCTGGAAAGCGGCGTTCCGCAGCGCGGGCAGTATGGCACGACTTTATATCCTTTATATAAGAGTCCTTTTTCCCAGATCTGCTTCAGCGACCACCAGACGGATTCGATGTAATTGTTTTCATAGGTAACATACGGGTTCTCCATGTCTGCCCAGAATCCGACGGTTGAGGAGAAATCCTCCCACATGCCTTTGTATTTCCAGACGCTTTCTTTACATTTTTCAATGAATGGAGCGAGGCCGTATTCTTCGATTTGCTCTTTGCCATCCAGGCCAAGGAGCTTCTCTACTTCGATCTCGACCGGAAGGCCGTGCGTATCCCAGCCTGCTTTACGCGGCACTTCGTAGCCTTTCATCGTCCAGAAACGCGGCACCAGGTCCTTAATGACACGGGTGAGCACGTGGCCGATGTGCGGCTTGCCGTTAGCGGTCGGCGGTCCATCGTAGAACATGTACTGCGGACAGCCTTCTTTGAGTTCCATACTCTTTTCAAAGATCCGGTTGTCTTTCCAGAACTGTTCTACCTTTTTTTCGCGTGATGCAAAATCCAGATTTGTGTTAACTTTGTCGTACATTATGTCCTCCTTGCCCGCGGGCTTTCTCGTCACCAGCGGGATGTTTTATTGTCAAATGATTGCGGCGCTTTGCTTTCTCGCATTGTTACGCCGCTGTGCGCGTGCGCTTGCTGTGTGCTGCTGTTTGTGTGCGCGGCTGTTTGCAACGCGGCGCAGTTTACTCAACGCTGTGCGCTTTGTCCAGCAGACCCTGCTTGATCGAGTACAGTTTTTCAGAAAGGTCGACGTAAACTTTATTCGGGTTGACCAGACGTCTTGTCTCTTCCCAAAGTGTATCCAGTTCTTTTTCGCAGGTCTTTGTGATCTCTGCTACGCTCGGGCTGTCGTAAACGCAGACACCTTTATCGAACACCTTGACCAGCACTTCGCGCAGTGTGAATGTGCCTGCTTTGACCAGTGTCTTCTTCCATGTGGAGAGCTGATCGAACAGCAGGATGTCCTGATCCTCGGTGAATACTTCATCGTCCAGTGTGATCAGATCGCCGATGATCTTGCCGGTCTCTTTGCTGTATATACGGTAGATCTTCTTGTTGCCCGGGTTGGTGATCTTTTCAATATTCTCGGACACTTTGATCTTTGGTGTGAATTCGCCGGTCTTGGAATCTCGCATTGCCACCAGTTTATAGACACCGCCGAAGGACGGCCAGTCTTTGGAAGTGATCATGTTGGTGCCGACACCCCAGGATGTGATCTGTGCGCCCTGGCTCTTCAGGGAGAAGATCAGGTTTTCATCCAGATCGGAGGATGCGGAAATGACTGCGTCCGGATAGCCGGCGTCATCGAGCATCTTCCGTGCTTTCTTGGACAGGTATGCCAAGTCGCCGGAGTCAAGGCGGATGCCGTAGAATTTGGACTTGATGCCTTTGGCTTTCATCTCATCAAACACTCTGATTGCGTTCGGCACGCCGGAGTGCAGAGTGTCGTATGTATCGACCAGCAGGATGCATGCATCCGGATATAATTCTGCATAGGTCTTGAATGCGGTGTACTCATCCGGGAAGCTCATGACCCAGCTGTGTGCGTGTGTGCCCTTGACGGCTACATCGAACATCTGGCCTGTCAGCACATTGGAGGTTCCCACGCATCCTGCGATGCAGGCTGCTCTTGCGCCGTAAATGCCGGCGTCCGGTCCCTGTGCTCTTCTTAAGCCGAATTCCATAACGCCGCCGCCTGCTGCGTAAACAACACGGCTGGCCTTGGTAGCGATCAGGCTCTGATGGTTCACGATATTTAAGATGGCTGCTTCCAGCAGCTGTGCTTCCATGATCGGTGCCACGACTTTTACCAGCGGCTCGTACGGGAAAACAACGGTGCCTTCCGGAACGGCGTAGATATCGCCGGTGAAATGCCAGGAGCTTAAGTAGTTGATGAAGTCATCTTCAAACAGGTTGAGGCTCCGCAGATACTGGATGTCATCGTAGGAGAAGTTCAGGTTCTTGATGTAATCGATCACCTGCTCCAGTCCACAGCAAATCGCGTAACCTCCTTCGCACGGATTCTTTCTATAGAAAGCGTCGAAGACAACGGTCTCGGTATTGCCGTATTTAAAATATCCCTGCATCATTGTCAGTTCATACAGGTCTGTTAATAAGGTAAGATTTCTTTTATCCATGATTTCCCTCTTTCCGGCCGTCACTCACTTTTGGCCATAGTCGGTGGTATTATAGCACAATCTGTACACTTTACGAAATAAAAATAAAATGTTACTATTTTGCGAGGAAGTGCGCTTTGATGTGCTGCGCATTGGCTGCTTTGGTCAGCAGCTTGCGGCAGGAGGTGCTTCCCAAGGAGACAATTTATGGATACAAAAAATGCAAATGCAGAATTACGTAATCTTCCGATCGGTGTTTTCGATTCCGGTGTCGGCGGCCTGACGGTCGCCCGTGAGATCTTCCGGAATCTGCCGAACGAGAAAATCATATATTTTGGCGATACCGCTCGCGTCCCTTACGGCAACAAGTCCAAAGAGACCATCATCCGCTATTCGCGGCAGATTTCCAAGTTCCTTCTTTCGCAGAATGTGAAGGCGATTGTCATCGCCTGCAACACAGCCAGCGCGCTGGCTTTGAACGAACTGAAAGAGGAAGTGGATGTTCCGGTGATCGGCGTGGTGGAGCCTGGCGCACGCGCTGCCGCAGCGGCTACGAAGAATGGTCGCATCGGCGTCATCGGCACCGAGGGAACCATCAACAGCGGCCTCTACACGGAATTCATTAAGAAGATCCGCCCGGACTGCGAGATTTTCGGCCAGCCTTGCCCGCTGTTTGTGAGCCTGGTGGAGGAAGGCATGATTGATGACGAGGTGACGATCACCATGATCCACCGCTACCTCGACAAAATGATCGAGGAGAACAACATCGATGCCCTGATCCTTGGCTGCACGCACTATCCGCTGCTGCGGACGATCATCGCCCGCGAGATTGGTGACGGCATCACCCTGGTCAACCCGGCCTACGAGACGGCGCAGGCTCTGAAAGGCCTCCTCGCGCACCGCGGCCTGGAGTCCAGCACGCCTTGCACGCTTGCGGACCACAGCTTCTTTGTCAGTGACGGCGCGATGAAGTTCCAACAATTCGCCAGCAGCGTCCTGGAGCTCGACATCCAGAACACAAAGCTGAAGATTTTGGAGTGAAGCGGGGGTTTTCCTCTCAAGTTCCGTTCATCATTTAATTTCTGTATTTCTTTTCGAATATTTTTTGGTCCATCTATTATTTTTACTTTATGGACCATACTCTTGCTTTAATCTTTTTGGTCCACGCGCTCTTTTTTTCTCAATGGACCAAACGTTCTCTTTAACCTTTTTGGTCCACACGCTCTTTTTCTCTCAATGGACCAAACGTTCTCTTTAACCTTTTTGGTCCACACGCTCTTTTTCTCTCTATGGACCAAACCTTCTCGCTAACCTTTTTGGTCCACGCGCTCTTTTTCTCTCCATGGACCAAACTCTCTCGCTAACCTTTTTGGTCCACACGCTCTTTTTCTCTCCATGGACCAAACTCTCACACCAATCCTTTTGGTCCATGCGCTCTTTTTCTCCCCATGGACCATACTCTCTCGCTAACCCTTTGGGTCCATCTGTTTTTTTCTCTTTATGGACCACAATTAAGAAAGGAGTCTAATAAAAATGTTCACAACAGCAAATCTCAACAAAGAAAAAAAAGAATTACAAAGGATAATCGGTCAAATCGAGCGGGACGTGAAGAACTGGCTTCCCGGCGTACTGCGTATCAGCTCAAGCAAAGGATGTATCAGGTATTATCATCATTTACCCGCTACAAAAGAATCCAAATTCAAACGCCGTTACCTTACCAAAAACGAACTCGGCATTGCGCGGCAGCTTGCACAGCAGGACTATGAACGGGTGCTCCTCCGGGTCGCGCGGCAGCAGCTGCGCATTTTAGAGAGGCATCCGGGCGAGTACGATCCGCACGCGCTGCAGGATGTCTATCAGAATCTGCATGAAGGGCGTAAGGTGCTGGTGACGCCTTTGGTGATGTCGGACGAGGACTACATCCGGCAATGGGAGAGCGTGCAGTATGCGCCGGGAACATTTGATGCCAGGGATCCGTTCTTTCTGTCGGAGAGGGGCGAGCGCGTGCGGTCAAAGTCCGAGAAGATCATCGCTGACAAATACTTGCGGCGGGGAATTCCGTATCGCTACGAATTTCCATTGAAACTGATGGACGGGAAAAAGGAAATCATCCGGCGGCCTGATTTCATCGTATTGGACAAGCGTACACGCAAGGAATATATACATGAGCATTTCGGCAAGGTGGATGATCCGGAATATGCGAAGCACCAGCTGTTAGAGAAGCTTGCTCTGTACGCGGAAAATGGGATCTTTCCTGGTGTAAATCTGCTCATGACAATGGAAAGCAGCCAGTACGCTTTCAACGACCGCTACCTGGACCATCTGATCAAACAGTATCATCTGGCGGATTAAAAGGGGATGATGTCTCCGGCCGCGATGTTTGCACGATGCTGTGCTGCCTCCTGAATTTTAACTGTCCGATTCATTCATATAGGGTTATAATCTTTTTAGAATAAACAGCGGCATAGCCAATTATAAAAGGAGGACATTATGATCAAAAAAGCTCAAACCAAATTCGGCGTCGTGCGCGGGATAGAGCTTACGGGCAAGTACGCCGGCATCACCACCTTTCGATCAGTACCATACGCAGCGCCGCCAATCGGCGATCTTCGATTCCGTCCTCCTGTGGACCCGGAGCCGTGGATCGGCGAGTGGGATGCATCGCTGGGCGCATCAAGACCGGTTCAGGAAACCGGCACCGGCCTGACACGTGAGCCATGGGTCAGCGATTTTTACTACATGGGCACACCTCCGATGAGCGAGGACTGCCTTTACCTTCATATCACCACCGGCGCGGCCGATGACACCGAGCGGCGGCCTGTCTTCATGTGGTTCCACGGCGGTGGCCTGGCCAGCGGCTTCTACACGGAGATCGAATTCGATCCGTCCGAGCTGGCGCGCAAAGGCATCGTCGTGGTAAGTGTGGCGCAGCGCCTCAACGTGTTCGGCTATCTCTGCCTGCCTCAGCTCTCCGCCGAGCAGGGCGGCATCAGCGGCAACTACGGATTGATGGATGAGATCAAAGCGTTAGACTGGGTGCGCGAAAACATCGCCAACTTTGGCGGCGATCCGGATAACATCACCGTCGGCGGCCAGTCCGGCGGCACCGCTAAGTCCACTGCTCTTGCCACATCGCCAAAGACGCAGGGAAAGATCAGGCGATGCATCAACCAGTCCGGTCTTTCGTGGGTGCGCGGCGACTATCTGCCGATGGAGACCGCCTACAAAAACAACATCGAATATCTGAAGAACCTCGGCCTCGATCCGGACATCACGCCGGAAGAACTTCGCAAGATCCCTGCGGTCAAATTCTTCAAATTGAAAGACGGGCTGACGTTTGGCTTTGGGCCGGGACGGGTGCCGGGCTCGATGGTGTGCGACGGCGAGTATGTCGCACATGTATCCGGCGCACAGAACATGGACGAATTTGGCACGCACGTGGATTACCTTAACGGCGTCAATATTGGCGAGTGCACCGTGCGCAACGAGTTTGCTATTGGGCCGACCAAAAAGTTTGAAAGCGCCGAGGAGTTCTATGATGTAATGAAAGAACGCTTGGGCGACCTGTATGATAAATATGATTTCCGTTCCCTGTGGCCGGTCACCGATGAGAACGCAGATTTCCAAAGCCGCGTGCTGGCGAGCCAGATCTGCGGCAACGGTCTTGGCCTCACGATGGCTGACCGCTACTTTGGCGCTTACCGCGCACAGACCGCTCCGGATACACGCAACTGGTCCTACAACTTTGGCCGCTTCCCGCCGTGTCTGCCGGAAGAGCGCGGAACCTTCCGCGATACCGATGTGCAGCTGGCATGGCATTCCGCTGAGCTGTGGTACACCTTTGCGTCGATGCGTGAAGGCATCCCGGCCTGCCGTCCATGGGAGCCAGTCGACTTTGCGCTCGCGGAGCAGGTAAGCTCCTACTGGGCAAACTTCATCGCGACCGGTGATCCGAACGGCACGGATTCTAACGGCAACCCGCTGCCTTACTGGCCGGAAAGCCGCGAGAATTACGGATGGATGGAAATCTCCGCCGAGGGTCCAAAGGGTCACGACGGATTAACGAAACTGGATGAGATGGGGCTGGAGTATCTGAAGCGCTCCGGCCGTTATCCGGAGATGAAATGAAACTAACCTGACATGCTCGCGAGATCACGCGCAACATACTGCATATAAAATGAAACTAACTGTTTTTGGGGAAATCCTCTGGGATGTTTTCGATCAGGAAAAAAAGATCGGCGGCGCGCCGTTCAACTTTGCTGCGCATGCGGTGCGGCAAGGTGCGGATGTGCGGCTGATTTCTGCTGTCGGTCAGGATGAACTGGGCGATGAAGCCCTCCGTGCATGTAAGAAGTTAAATGTTCCAACCGATGCCATTGCACGTCTTGCCAATTACCCAACCGGAAAATGTCAGGTTACTTTGAAGGATGGCATGCCTTTCTATGATCTTTCCGGCGATTATGCATACGATCATATACCGCTGCCGGAAGACACGCTGCCTGAAGATTTATTCCCGGCGGACACGCTGCCAGTGAACGAACACAAGTCACACAACCTGCAAGCGCAAAAATCGCTGGCTGCGAAAGAGTCATCCGCCATCTACTTTGGGACGCTGGCGCAGCGCGGGAGAGAGTCCCGCGAAACGCTCCAAAGCATCCTGTCTAAAAAAGATCTGGTGGACGAAGTGTTCTTCGACATCAACATCCGCCAGCATTATTACGATGACGCACTTATAGATGAATCGATCCGCGCGGCGACGATCCTGAAAGTATCGCGCGAGGAGATCGGCGTGCTGGCAGATGTAAAAAAACCTGAAGATGATCCTGCAAAAGCAGATGGCGAATCACTAAGAACCATCTTGCAAAAAAACAGCAAACGGCCGAGCAACCTCAACACAATCTGCAAACGCCTTCTGGAAAAATACGACAATCTGAAAATGGTGCTGGTCACGATGGACAGCGATGGTGCGTTCGTGTATGAGCGCGGCGGCAAGATCACCAAATCCAAACGGCCATCGTGCGAAGTGGTATCGACCGTTGGTGCGGGCGATGCCTTTTCCGCGGCATTTCTGGTCAGTTATCTGAATGGGCAGAAGATCAGCGACTGTCTGCGCCGTGCCATCGCATTGGCCAGCCAGGTATGTGAACACGTGGAAGCCGTGCCTCTTTTCCCGATGGATGACATCCGCAAATGGAAAGCCATCTACCGGCTGCTAAACCATGTAGAAACGGAAGTCTTCGACTGCGGCACACTCTGCGGCAGCGCATGCTGCGTATGCAAAGATGCGACGAACGACGTGGGCATCTACTTGTTCCCGGGAGAGCATCTGCTTTTGCGCGAATCCGAAAAAGAACAGGACTGGCTGACATGGGAGGAACAGGATCAGAAAGACATCGGCTTCCCGGAATCGTGGACTGCGCCTGTCTACTTTGTCAACTGCAAGACGCCGCCGGTCTGCCCGCGCAACTGGAGGCCGCTGCAGTGCCGCACATTTCCGCTGAAACCGGTGATCGATGAGAACGGCGTACTGGAGCTGATCTGGGAAGATGAACAGCTGCCATACACCTGCCCGATCATCGAGCAGAACATGCCGATCCACGATGACTTTTACAAAGCGACCTACACCGTCTGGATGCATCTGCTTCGTGATCCGCGCATCATGGATCTGGTGCTGAGCTGGAGCTGAGAGGAAGGGCAGCAACTCGCTATACAGACATTCTTAGGCAAGCGCTGCACAATATTTCTTAATATAAAAAAGCCGCACATTGTGATATGTACCCCCTTTCCTGGACAACCAGGAAGGGGGTTTTTCTATGCGATATTCATACGAGTTTAAAAGGAAATGTGTTGATCTGTACCGGGAAGGAAAATGGCCGGAAACGCCGGAAGGAATAAAAGTAAATAACTTC
>JAFWLF010000043.1:0-4531 GCA_017511185.1 Lachnospiraceae bacterium
AAAAGTAAAACGAGCATTCAAAAGCGGACGCAGGTGCGTCCGCTTTTTATATTGGAGGAGTGTATGTAAATAGAAATGGTATTTATTGGATAAGTAAGGAGCGGCCATGCGGCCAGCCTTTTTTTATGCTTCTGTAAACAGCGGGGTGGAGTAGTAGCGGTCGCCGCTGTCCGGCAGCAGTGCTACGATCACTTTGCCTTTGTTCTCCGGTCTCTTTGCAAGTTCGATAGCGCCATATAAAGCTGCGCCAGAGGAGATACCTACGGAGATGCCTTCTTTGCGGGCAAGCAGTTTTGCAGTTTCAAAAGCTTTATCGCCAGGTGCTTTGAAGACTTCATCATAGACCGTGGTGTTCAGAACATCCGGAACAAAGCCAGCGCCGATACCCTGGATCTTATGAGATCCGGATCTGCCTTCGGACAATACCGGTGAATCTTCCGGCTCTAATGCAACAACTTTTACAGCAGGATTCTGCTCCTTCAGATATTCGCCGGTACCAGTAACCGTTCCGCCTGTGCCAACGCCGGCAATAAAGATGTCTACTTTGCCGTCCGTGTCGTTCCAGATCTCCGGGCCTGTGGTTGCTTTATGGATGGCCGGGTTTGCCGGGTTTACAAACTGTCCAGGGATGAAGCTGTTAGGGATTTCTGCAGCCAGCTCATCCGCTTTTGCAATGGCGCCCTTCATTCCTTTTGCACCTTCGGTCAGAACGATCTCTGCGCCGTATGCCTTCAGAATATTTCTTCTCTCAACGCTCATTGTTTCCGGCATGGTGAGGATGATGCGGTAGCCTTTTGCTGCAGCAATAGCAGCCAGTCCGATTCCGGTGTTGCCGCTGGTCGGCTCAATGATCACGGAGTCTTCTTTCAGCAGTCCTTTTTCCTCAGCGTCCTCGATCATTGCTTTTGCAATACGGTCTTTCACGCTGCCGGCTGGATTAAAGTATTCCAGCTTCACAAGAATGGTTGCTTCCAGCCCCAGCTCTTTTTCGATGTTTGCCACCTCTACCAGAGGAGTGTTTCCAATAAGTCCAATTGTTCCTTTATAAATGTTAGCCATGGTATTTATACCGTCCTTTCATTTTTATCTTATACTTATTTTTCTAATTGTTCCAGTTTTGCGCTCTGCGCTTTGGATTTATTTAATTGCAGCGAATCCGTTTTCCAGGTCCGCGATAATATCATCTATGTGTTCTGTGCCGATGGAGAGGCGGATCGTGTTTGGCTTGATGCCCTGATCCAGCAGCTCTTCTTCAGACAGCTGTGAATGTGTGGTGGATGCCGGGTGGATCACCAGGCTCTTTACATCCGCAACGTTTGCCAGCAGGGAGAAGATTTTCAGATTATCGATGAACTTCCATGCCTCTTCCTGGCCGCCCTTGATCTCAAAGGTGAAGATGGATGCGCCTCCGTTAGGGAAGTATCTCTCATACAGTGCGTGATCCGGATGATCCGGCAGCGACGGGTGGTTCACGTTTTCTACCTGTGGATGATTTACTAAGTATTCCACTACCTTCTTGGTGTTTTCAGAGTGACGATCCAGCCGGAGCGACAGCGTCTCTACGCCTTGCAGAAGCAGGAAAGCATTGAAAGGAGAAATGCATGCACCTGTATCTCTCAGGAGGATGGCGCGGATGAACGTTACAAAAGCTGCCGGTCCGACTGCGTCATAGAAGGATACTCCGTGATAGCTCGGATTCGGATCCGCGATATTCGGGTATTTTCCACTTGCTTTCCAATCGAACTTGCCGGATTCAACAATAATGCCGCCTAACGTAGTTCCGTGTCCGCCTATGAATTTGGTTGCGGAGTGAACAACAATGTCTGCACCGTGCTCGAATGGCCGGATCAGGTATGGTGTGCCGAAGGTGTTATCGACAAC
This sequence comes from Lachnospiraceae bacterium, assembly GCA_017511185.1. Taxonomy (GTDB): domain Bacteria; phylum Bacillota; class Clostridia; order Lachnospirales; family Lachnospiraceae; genus RGIG5612. The sequence continues at coordinate 1,882 of JAFWLF010000043.1, forward strand.
GACCGGAAGTCCATGTTTATGTGCGATCTCGGAGATAGCGTCAATGTCAGGAATGTCACTGTTCGGGTTGCCCAGTGTCTCCAGATAGATGGCTCTGGTGTTTTCCTGAATAGCTCCCTCAACTTCCTCCAGGTTATGTGCATCGACAAAAGTTGTCTGGATGCCGTACTGCGGAAGTGTGTGCTCTAACAGGTTGAAGCTGCCGCCGTAAATGGTCTTCTGTGCGACAATGTGTCCGCCGTTTGCTGCCAGCGCCTGAACGGTGTAGGTGATAGCTGCTGCACCGGATGCTAATGCCAGTGCTGCGGAGCCGCCCTCTAATGCTGCCAGTCTTTTTTCCAGAACTTCCTGCGTGGAGTTGGTAAGACGTCCGTAGATGTTGCCGGCGTCTGCCAGTCCAAAACGGTCAGCAGCGTGCTGGCTGTTGTGGAAAACGTAAGAAGTGGTCTGATAGATTGGAACGGCGCGTGCGTCGGTTGCCGGGTCTGCCTGCTCCTGTCCAACGTGTAACTGTAAGGTTTCAAATTTGTAATTACTCATGATTTTCTCCCTTTCTTAATTAATCGAATTTTAGATCTTGTGAAGCGGAGTAGTGTGATCCGCTTCCGGTGCGTTTCCTCCAGGTGGTTCCTGGGCTTTCCCGGCAAATAAAAAATCCGGGAACAATTAATTAGCTCCCGGACAATAGATCTGCAAATACTATCTGCAACATCGGATCTGATGGAGGCGCATCGATTCGCAACCGAACGCCCCCGCCATTGGACATGCCCGGGAGTTCAGCATTCGACACCACATCATTGTGCTCTGTTTGCGTGGTAAATTACGAATCATTTATATGCCTCCTTTCCTGCCCCCGACCGAAGGTCGAGGGAGCCTCGCGGCTTTGAGCGATCAGAAGAATTCATATGAGTTCTTTCTTTTCAATTGAAATTTTCGCTACTATATCACTATTAACCTACTATGTCAATAGGTTTTTTAAAAATTTTTTTTCGTCAGTTTTTTAAAACAATTTCATCACCAATTTTGATCGTGCCGCCGTGGAGCACTTTGGTGAAAACGCCTTCCCTCGGCATGATGCAGTCGCCCATCACTTTATAGATCTCGCAGTGACTGTGGCATTCCTTGCCGATCTGCGTCAGCTCCAGTACGACATCGCCAATTGTGAAAATGCTTCCCAGAGGCAGCTCGCGGAGATGAAATCCTTCCACCACCAGGTTTTCACCGAACGCGCCAAATTCAACCTCGGCGCCTCTTGCACGGAACTCATTGATCTGCTCGAGCCCCAACAGGGAAACCTGCCGATGCCATTTGCCGGCATGTGCATCGCCCTGAATGCCATAATCCTCAATCACCAAAGCCTCCGGGATCTCGTGCTTCTGGGTTCCTTTTTTCTCGCTGATGCAAATGCTGTGGACGATTCCCATGGTTTATTCCTCCTGCAGGATGACATCGCCGGTCCGCTTCTGATAATCTTCCAGCGCAGACTGGATGGCTTCTTCCGCCAGAACAGAGCAGTGCATTTTGTAATCCGGCAGCCCGTCCAGAGCCTCTGCGACGGCTTTGTTGGTCAGCTTCATCGCCTCCGATACCGGTTTGCCCTTGATGAGCTCCGTTGCCATAGAGCTGGATGCGATAGCACTGCCGCAGCCAAAGGTCTCAAATTTTACGTCCTGAATAATGCCGTCTTCAATTTTCAGATACATCTTCATGATGTCGCCGCATTTTGCGTTGCCCACTTCGCCGATGCCGTTTGCATCCTCGATCACGCCTACGTTGCGCGGGTTGCGGAAATGATCCATTACTTTTTCACTATATAAAGCCATCTTTGGCACCTCCTATAAAATATATTCTTTCTTGCCTGCCTGCAGATCGCGCCAGATCGGCGAGAAGCCGCGCAGATATTCAACTACTTCTTTGACGGACTGGATCATGTAGTCCACATCTTCGTCCGTTGTGTCTTCTCCGATGCTCAGCCGCAGTGAGCCGTGGGCGACATCGTGCACGCGTCCGATTGCCAGCAGCACATGGCTCGGATCCAGTGACCCGGATGTGCAGGCGCTGCCGGATGATGCCGCGATGCCTTTGTCATCCAGAAGGAGCAGGAGGGATTCTCCCTCTATCCCTTCAAAGCAGAAATTCACATTTCCAGGGAGACGCTTCTTTGCATCGCCGTTCAATGCGCTGTGCGGGATCTCGGAAAGGCCTGCGATCAGCTTGTCGCGCATTGCTGTCAGGTGTTTTGCATTTTCCTCCCGCATCTCGTTGGCTTCCTTCAGTGCGGCGGCCATGGCTCCGATGCCAGGCAGATTCTCTGTGCCGGCACGTTTGCCTTTTTCCTGCGCCCCGCCTTCGATCAGGTTGGTGAGACGGATCGTCTTCTTTGCATATAAGAAGCCCACTCCTTTTGGCCCGTGGAACTTGTGTGCGGAGGCGGAGAGCATATCGATGTTATCGTCGATAACGTTCACCGGAATATGTGCGATCGCCTGCACAGCATCTGTATGGAAGATGACATTGTGCTTGTGGCAGATGGCGCCGATCTCGCGGATCGGCTGAATGGTTCCGATCTCGTTGTTGGCGTACATGATCGTGACCAGGCAGGTGTCATCGCGGATGGCTGCTTCCACTTCCTCCGGAACGATGAGCCCGT
>JAFWLF010000044.1:0-4857 GCA_017511185.1 Lachnospiraceae bacterium
AAGAGCGGGTGATGGGAATCGAACCCACGTATCCAGCTTGGAAGGCTGGTGTTCTACCATTGAACTACACCCGCACATAGTGACTTGTCAGTCAACTTCGGTATTATAGCAAATGATTTTCTTCTTGTAAATAGCCAATTACACGAATTCCTGCGTTATGATCCAAAGGACTTAGATGATCATAATCAAAGTCCAGAAACGCAGGCGGATCCAGCCTGCGTGTTTCTTCTTCCCACACAGAATAAGTAAAAAGCTCCACATGATCACGTTTTGGGAGGCCTTCTTCATAAAACTGCCGCACCTGTTTTTCATAAAGTCTCCGATCATTGGCAAACGGAGGTCTTTTCTTCGCTTTTTCCCTGCGGTAATAATCCAGCGTCAAAGCTTCTTTCCACAAATCCTCCTTTTCCGGATCCGTCTTCATGGCAAAATCCAGCAGGATCTGATAACGGTCAAGGCGCGTCGGGCCGTGCAGATCATAATTCATCATCTGAATATAATCCGCAAGCTGCCCATACATATCGAATGCAGAGTCAAAGCAGTTTTCAAGAGCCTTGATCGATGCCTCAAACTGATGCGTATTGAAAAATACTTCCAGTACATCCTCTACCCGTTTGAGCAATTTGATCTCATCCGCAGAGATCCAGCGCGTGGAGATCACTTCATATGGCGCTTCGTCCATATAAATGATCCCATAATCTGCTGCTTTCTCGGCCATGTAAGAACCTTTCAGCACTTTCAGAAACCCTAGCTGCAATTGGTCCGGTCTCATGGCATAGACATCGTCAAAACTTTTCCGGAAACTGGAAAGATCTTCCAGCGGCAATCCGGCGATCAGATCCAGATGCTGATGGACGTTGCCTCTCTGCCTGATCTTTTCCACGTTCGCAGACAACCTGGCAAGATCCATCGTACGCCGGATCTCTTTGACTACATCCGGATTTGTGGTCTGTACGCCAATCTCCAGCTGCACCTGGCCAGGCCGCATCTGCGCAAGCAAAGCAATCTCTTCCTCATTCAGCAAGTCGCCTGCAATCTCAAAGTGATAATTCGTTACACCGTTATCGTGCCCTAAGATCCAGCGCAGGATCCTCTGACAATGTTCATGATCACAGTTAAACGTACGGTCCACAAACTTGACCTGTTTGACTTTTGCGCGGTAAAAGAAATCCAGTTCCTTTTCCACCTTTTCCCACGGGCGGATCCGCACGCGGCGGCTGACGGACGATAAACAGTAACTGCAGGAAAACGGACATCCGCGGGATGATTCATAATACAGGATCTTATTCTGAAAAGATTCCAGCGCATCTTCCGAATAAATAAACGGAAGCTCTGCCATCTGCACCTCTCCTCCTGCCAGGATCCCATAGAGTGGGTTCCCCGCACGGAAACTTTGGATCAATTTCAGGCAGCTTTCCTCCCCTTCTCCCTGCATGATGCCCGACAGCCATGAATTCTCTCTCAGGATCTTTTCGCTCTCAAAGCTTACTTCCGGACCGCCTGCCCAAATGACTTCATCCGGCAGCCGTTCTGAGATCTCCTGCGCCAGAGAGCGCATCACATTCCAGTTCCAGATATAGCATGACAAAAGGACCACATCCGGCTCCTGTTCACAGACGTTAGAAAGGATCTCTTCAAATGGGTTGTTGATGGTGGATTCTAAAATACACAGTTCTTCTTCCGGAATGGAAGGATCATGCGCAAGCGCATACTCCCGCAATATACGGACCGCTGGATTGGAATGGATGTATTTGGAATTGATGGCGACAAAAAGAAATTTCATTCTTTTTCCTGAATGACATATTTTCGGGTCTTCCATTTACCGCTAAGCAGAAAGGCCCCGCCGATAAAGAGCGGCATGGTGCCGGACAGCGCATCGCCCAGCCAGAATCCAAAGTATTCCATCTTGAAGACGACACCAAATAAAAGACCCAGACCGACACGCGCGACAAAAGCATCCAGAATAGCCACAACAAAATTGATCTTATAATTGGCGCTGCCATTGATAAAGGCCCCGGAAGGTGCCCGGACAATGGCACCTACAAAGTTAATGATCAGGATCGGCAGATACTCCAGAGCCACCGGGATAATAGAGGCATCTGAGGTAAAGATCATGAAAATCTGGCTCGGGAACAGAAGCACAAGTACCATACAAAGGCCAGTGATCGATCCGCAGATAGCAAAAATAGCCAGCATGATCTTTGGTACACGGTCATATTTCGCACCGCCGATGTTCTGTCCGATCATGGAAGAACCGGCTGTGTTGACCGAGTTGGAAACCAGCATCGGCACACTGCAGATCTTATTACCAACACCTGCAACAGCAGAAACAACCACGCCGTAATTATTGACAAACGAATTGATAAACAGCTTGGAGAAGCTGATGGAAGCGGACTTGATCGCCATCGGAATACCCAGTTTGATCATGATGGAAAAGATGGTTTTATCGATCTTAAAGTCATCTTTTGAAACATCAAATCCCAGAGTCTCTTTCCGTTTGACCAGAAAGATCAGAGCCCAGATAAAGCTGACGCCCTGTCCGATGACGGTTGCCAGTGCGGCGCCGAATGTTCCCATATGGAAGACCATAACAAACAGCAGGTCTAAAACGATATTGATGACGGCTGCCGTTGCGATGAAAATGAACGGATGTCTGGAATCGCCCAGTCCGCGCAAAATAGCACTGACAGCGTTATAGCCAAAGATAAAGATCATGCCTGCGATGGTCGTAGTGCAATAAGCCAAAGCTTCCTGATAACTTGCTGCAGGCGTATTCATCACAGTAAGCAGCTGATGTCTAAGAAGAAGGCCGCCTGTTGTGAAGACCACAGCACAGATCAGAAGAAAGATGGATAACGTACCAATGACTTTGCCGACTTTTTCTTTTTGTCCCGCTCCGACAAACTGGGAAATGATGATCGATGCAGCAGCAGAAAAGCCCATGACAAGCATGGTAAAGAAATGCGAAATGTCTCCGCCGATGGTGACACCGGAAATGCCTACATTACCGATCACATGACCGACAACGATCATGTCCACCATATTGTAGACCATCTGGAGTAAGTTCGCGAAAAACAGCGGCATCGAGAAGACGATCAGCTGTTTCCAGATATTTCCTGATGTAAAATCTGTGATCAAGCCCTTCTTCATAGCATCTTTATTATACTACCATGTCAGCATAATGGAGCATTTTTTTCATACAAAAGAAAAAGCCGCAGCTCTTTATGAGTAAAGAACCACGACCCTTCGTCGGGGTGACAGGATTCGAACCTGCGGCCTCTTGATCCCAAATCAAGCGCTCTAGCCAAACTGAGCCACACCCCGTATTTATGCGATTTTTCGCACGTGATGTATTATATATGAAGGCATTTTCGATGTCAATCAGATTTTAAGTTCTTTCAATGCTGCCACGACCTGCTGCAGGGCTTTTCCTCTGTGACTCATCCTGTTTTTTGCCTCCGGTGACATTTCCGCGGACGTCATGTTTTCTTCCGGCACATAAAAGATCGGATCATAGCCGAATCCATTTTCTCCTGCAATCTCGTAAGCGATCCGCCCTTCAAACACCCCGCGGAACACCTTTGTTTCCGGCTTTACGCCATCTTTTTCCGGGAACGCTAAAGCCATTGCGCAGACAAAGCGTGCACCCCTCTTTTCTTCCGGCACATCTTTAAGCCGTTCTAAGATCGCGCGGTTCTTAGTCGTATAATCGGTGTCCTCACCCATAAAGCGGGAAGAATAAACGCCCGGTGCGCCATCCATTGCATCGATCATCAGACCGGAATCATCCGCCAGGACCATCTGCCCTGTCAGGTCGCGGATCGTTTCCGCTTTAATCACAGCATTCTCTTCAAACGTCGTGCCGTTTTCATCGATGTCAGCTTCGATGCCTGCATCCTTCATGGAAAGGATGGTAAAAGAAGTCCCCTCCAGCATTTCCCGGATCTCCCGGACCTTATTCTGATTACCAGTCGCCATGATCAGCTGCATCGTCTACCGCTCCTTTGTAAATGCTTTCAGGCAGACATTACAGTTAGAGCTTTCCTGCGTCCGCTCCCAATGAGTGCCTGTATTGCTTATATAACTTTCCTTGCCTTCTGTGATGACTGTCCCGGTCCGCATATCTTCCGCATTCATTTCCATTGCAATTGGATGGGTGCTTCCTGGCGTATTGATCTCTACGATCACCGCGAACCGCTCCCCTGCATGCAGCGCAACAGGTTTTTTCAGTTTCACGGTATAATAACCGGTATCCGGCAGAGCTCCCTGTGCCGCAGGCTCTCCGTAAACGGTGATGTCTCCCTCTTCCTTTGTCTTTGTATCCACATAAACTTTATACGTGGTATCCGGTCCCGTCGCATAAAAGCTGACGGCGCACAGATCCTCATCGCCATTGGCCGTATATGCATTGGCAAAGAAGGCACGGTTCTTGTTATAGCCCACGCGGCCGATCCATCCGCAGTCATCATACTGATAGATGGAATCATAATTATCTGCATTTTCGATGCGGGTATAGACCTCACTGCAGGTGCCGATGAGCGCATCATCATAGGAAATATAGAAAACGCCGTCTTCCCCAAAACGGTTGCCCCAGCTGTTCTGACAGATAAATGCGCCATCCTTTGAAGCTCCGGTCGGAAAGTTGTATGCAGGGTAATTGTCATCCCAGCCAATGATCACGATCTCATGGTTTGGCTGCGTATCTGTCGGATAGCAGTATGCATTTGCCTGTGCATTGTAGTAACGGTCATCGATCGTACTCTCATCCAAAAGAGCCATGAAAACGGAGCTTTCCACTGCGCCGTATTTGAAGATCATCTTTTTGATGGTTTCGTAATCTTTGCTTTCGATCATCCG
>JAFWLF010000045.1:0-6277 GCA_017511185.1 Lachnospiraceae bacterium
GACCATGGATGTATCCTGTTTTCCCTTTACCATCTCCCGCGGATCATCGTCATTCGTCACAAAAGAATACGCCGGGAGGATCTCTACGCGGGAGGCATCGTAAGAAAAGCCTTCCACAGCAGACGGATCCGCCGCAAGGATCAGATCATATGCACTTTGTTCCTGCAGTGCTTTCAGCGCTCCGCGGATGATCACATCCGCTCCTCGGTCCGCACCCAGCGTATCTACAATGATTTTCATTTTTTCTTCCCCCGGCCCAAGGCCGAGGGAGCCCCGCGGCTTTGAGCGGTTCAAAGAAACTCGTGAGAGTTTCTACACTTTCTACTCGAGCGCCAGGATGAAATCATATACATCCTGACCGCCGTCAATAAATCCATATTCCAGCCATGGGAAAGACTCATCCAGCATCGTCCTGAATGCATCCAAAGCATCCTGGTCAACTGCCTTCCCGTAAAAGATAGCAAGCACTTCCTTTTCTTTGATCTCCGGCATCTTTTCCAGCAAGCCTTTGACTGCCGTAAGACGATCCGGTGAATCGCTGTAGACCTGTTCACGGTCCAGCCCGATATAATCGCCTTTTTTTACCGCCAGATCCGGATAGTCTACATCCCGGACGGCTGTTGTGATCAGGCCTGACGCAACATGCTTGATGGCATCTTCCATATCGCGGATGATGATATCGGCATCCTGGCTCTTGTCAATCATTGAAAGTGCTGAATACCCTTCTGCTACCGTTTTAGCTTTCACAACTACGATCCGTGTCTGCTTCACGTCCGCTTCTTTGGCCAGTTCTGCTGCCTGCTCTGCTGCCATAACGATATTGGAATTGCACGGCAGGATGATGACGGTGTCCGCGTCGATCTTCTTTAGCGCTGCTACAAAATCCTCCGCAGATGGGTTGGATGTCTGTCCGCCCTGGACGATCACATCTGCGCCGATTTCTTTAAAATAACGTTCCAGCCCGATGCCGCTGACGCAGGCGATGATGGCAACATCCTGATGCGCCATCTTCTCTTCCCGCTCCTTCACGATCAGCGTCTCGTTGTGCTGCAGCGACATATTCTCGATCTTAAGTGTCAGATATTCACCGAACTGCTGGCAGTAATTCAGCACATCGCCTGGGCGGAACGTGTGCACATGCACCTTGACCAGGTCATCGTCTTTTACTGCAACAATAGAATTGCCCACACTTTCCAGATAGGAAATGATCCCGGCAATATCAAACGATGGAATATCCACCTTGGCATTCTGCAGCTGCAGGATAAATTCTGTGCAATAGCCAAATTCCAGCTCACTGTCTGCATCAAATGCGGAGACATCGATCTGCCGGGCAGAAGCGTTCCCTGCTTTGTCATAAACAGTCTGGACAGATGCACCCGGATTTCCGCAGAGTGCATTCTGCATTCCTTCAAAAATATAAACAAATCCTGCACCGCCGGAATCAATAACACCAGCCTCTTTTAAGACCGGAAGCAGTTCCGGTGTGTTGATAAGTGAACGGTTCATCTCCGTAAGCAGCAGGGTAAACAATTCTTCAAAAGATCCGGCCGTACTGAGCTGCATCGCTTCTGCACCTTCCCGCATAACGGTCAGCATGGTGCCTTCTGTTGGTTTGATCACCGATTCGTAGGCTTTTTCCACGCCCTTTTGAAAAGCGTAGGTAAAATCAGGGACAGTCAAAGTTTCCTTTTGGTCTGCCCCGACAGAAAGTCCTTTAAAAAACTGGGAGAGGATAACGCCGGAATTGCCTCGGGCGCCAAGCAGAACACCGCGTGCAAACCGTTTCAGAAAATCATCGATCCGCTCCTGCTTTCCATCCTGAATGGCGTGAGCGCCGCCTTCCATGGTCATAACCATATTGGTTCCCGTATCCCCATCCGGGACCGGGAACACATTCAGGGAATCCACCTCTTCTTTATGCTCTTTTAAATTGAGAAGCCCTGAAATGAATGCCTCTTTCAGGGCTTTTGCATCCAATTGTGTGATGCTCATTTATTCTTCTCCAACTCGCGTTTCTTCTTTGCCGGTACAGTAAGCGATGATCGTGCCCGGCCCGACAGACGCACCGACGATCGGTCCGATATAATCCAGAAACACACCCTTGCAAGATATCTTTTGTTTGATCAATACTGCCAGTTCCGCAGCGGATGCTTCATCATCTGCATGGGAAATATAGATCGTCTGGTTTTCCAGTTTTGTTCCGACTTCTTTCAGGTAATTCACGATCTCGATCTTTGCATTGCGTGCGCCTTTGGCTTTTTTGATCGCAAAGTTCTGTCCCTTTGCATCGGAGATCAGAATCGGCTTGATCCCGATCAGATTGCCAAAGAAAGCGCTGCTGGCAGTCACACGGCCGGCTCTGCGCAGATAAGAAAGATCTGCCACAGTACCGCACTGATTCACACAGTTTCTGTGTTTGAGCAGGAACTGCTCAGTTTCTTCGATTGTCTTTCCTTCTGCTCTTCTTTTAGAAGCCATCATCAGCTGAATGCCCTGCCCGAAAGAAGAATTCAGTGCATCCACGCAGATGATCTTTGCATCTTTATAGGTTTCCATCACTTCTTTGGCTACGACCATTGCCGTATTCACGGAACCGGAAAGCGCGGAAGAGCAGCCGATATAAAGAACGTCTTTTCCTGCTTTCGCATAATCTGAGAAGGCCTTTAAGAATGTCTCGGCAGGCACCTGCGTTGTAGTGATGCGCTTGCCCCCCCGCATGGCGTTATAAAACTCATGCACGCTAAGCTCTTCCCAATCCAGGCTGGCAGCATATTCTTTGCCGTCCAGGACATATTTCATCTGCACATATTCGATTCCGTATTTCTTCCTCAGATCTTTATTCAGATCGCAGGTGGAATCGCCTAAAATGACGTAATTTCTCATCTTAACTCCTATTTACCGGATGCTTCTGCAATGATCTTTTTCTCTTCTGCCAGATCTTCGGTTGCCTCTTTTCCATAATAGAAAACGACAGCCATACCCGGTCCAATGTTAGCGCCACAGCTCATATCCACACGGCCGATGATGATCTCCTTCGGGTGAACAGCATCCTGCACCATGTCACGCAGGATCTCTGCTGTATCCGGTTTTAACGTATGGCCGATGAACATGATCTGGTTTTCCGGATCCACGACAGTCCGTTTCAGATATTCGATGGTCGCATCTAATGCTTTCTTTTTTCCTTTGATCTTGCCTAATACTTCGCTGATGCCGGCGCGGGAATAATCGCCCATGGCATTTACGCCGACCAGTGTACCGAAGAATGCTTTAAAGTTGGTCACGCGGCCTGTGCGGGCAAGGAAGAATAAGTCATCCATCACGCCCATCTGATGATAGCAGTTGCGGTTTGCTTCCAGCCAGGCTGCTACTTCTTCGATCGATTTACCTTCATCGCGCATTTCGGCTGCTTTGATGATCATCTGTGTAATGGCAAAACCATAACGTAAGGAGTCAACGATCACGACCTTGCGGTCCGGATATTTTTCTTTTAACTGCTCTGCTGCCTTGACGAAAACACCATAGGTTCCGCTGATACCGGTGGAAAGGGTGATGCTTAATACATCCATACCGATCTTCAGATACCGTTCAAACACTTCTGCTGCTGCGTCAATGCTGCCGACGCCGGTTTTATAGATTGCTTTATGTTCCCGCATGGAAAGATAATAATCGTCTGCTGAGATTTCTTCCCAATCCAGTGAGGTATCATGCTGGGTTCCATCCGGGAACGTAATTCTTGTCCGAATATAATCCGGAATATCAAACCGCTCTCTCAGATCTTTGGTCATGGAGCAAGCCGCATCCGGAATAATTACAAAGTCTGCCATTGAAAAATCCTCCTTGTTGCACTTTAAGTTAAGAAAATATGCTAAAGTATTTTACTCTTTTTTGTGGAAAGTTACAAGTTTTTACGATATACTCTAGCCATGACAACTTTAGGTTTAATTCTGATTATAATTGGTGCTTTGATCGTTGCCGGCGGTTTGTTCTGGCTTCTTTTTATGTGGTACGTCTCCTGGAGAGTCTTTCAGGGAACCCTGGTGAGGACGGATCCTTCCGTCTGGGCGCGCGCCTGCTCGGAGGAGACAAACGAAGAACAGCTGGCGATGTGGAATGAAGGTCTTGCCTGGGCTAAGAGTCACGGGACCGATATTGAAGCCACGCAGAAAGGTGAAATGAAAAAGAGCGGCCGATGCGAGGACCTCATGATTGAAAATGAGGGCTTCAAACTTTACGGCCAGTATTTTGATTTTGGCTGCAAACGGGCGGTCATCATTATCCCGGGACGCTGCGAGTCCTTAATGTACTCCTACTTCTTTGCACCGGCTTATGAAAAGGCAGGCTTTAATGTGCTTGTCATCGATATCCGCGCACACGGCATGTCCGACGGCAAGTACGACCCTGTAGGTGTAGGCGAGCATCGCGACACCATGAAATGGGGCCAGCTCCTGCACGACAAATACGGAAACGAAGAGATCTGGATCCACGGCATCTGCATGGGTGCAAACACGGGTGTCCTGATCCTGACCGCACCGGAATGTCCGTCCTTCTTTAAGGGTCTGGTCTCCGAAGGCATGTATATCAGTTTCAAAGAAAACTACCGCCAGCATATGATCTATGACCATCATCCGACATTCCCTATTGTCAACATGGTCATGAAACTGGTGAAAAAACATACCGGCACCGATGTCGATGCGATCAAGCCTATTGATCTGATCGACAAAGTACACGTTCCGGTGCTCTTCATCGCCGGCCGTCACGACTTTTATTCCAAGGCTGACTGCACGGTGATGTTATACGAAAAATGCGGCGCTCCGCGGAAAGAGATTGCCTGGTTTGAGGACGGCAATCATTCGCATCTGCGCTTTGCACATAGAGAGGAATTTGACAATGTGATCCGGGTATTTACCAATCCGGAAGAAGGACAGGCCAAGTGATATCCGTCTGGATCAGAAAGAGGAAGTTATGAAATTTATCAACGAGTTTCGCGAAGGCGACAACATCATCGGCATTTATCTCTGCAAGCAGAAAAACGTAGCCACCACTAAGAACGGCAAGGAGTATGAAAATGTTACCCTGGCTGACAAGACCGGCTCCATCAGCTGCAAGATCTGGGAACCGAACTCCATGGGGATCGGCGATTTCTCCGTGAACGATTATGTAGAAGTGCACGGCAAAGTCACGGTGTTTAACGGGGCACTGCAAATGTCGATTGACCGCTCCCTCAAGGCACATGAAGGCAGCTATGACCCAAAGGATTATCTGGCTGTTTCCGAACATGACCCGGAGGATATGTACCGGAAACTGATGGAATTTGTCAATTCCATACAGTCTCCGTTCTTCCGTCTGCTGCTGGATTCCTTCTTTACCGAGGATGAGGAATTCATCCGTTCCTTTAAGACACACTCCGCAGCGAAATCCATCCACCACGGTTTTATGGGCGGGCTCCTGCAGCATACGCTGTCTGTCTGCCAGCTCTGCGATTTTTACTGCAGACAATTTCCAAAACTGAACCGTGACCTTTTGATCACAGCAGCACTCTGCCATGACATTGGAAAGACCAGGGAATTATCCGCCTTTCCATCCAATGACTATACGGATGAAGGCCAGTTCTTAGGCCACATCGTAATGGGTGTGGAAATGGTAGATGAGAAGATCCGGAAGATCAAAGGCTTCCCTGCCTTAAAGGCGATGGAGCTGAAACACTGCATCCTCGCGCATCACGGGGAATACGAATTTGGCTCGCCAAAGAAACCAGCTATTATTGAAGCCGTCGCTTTGAACTTTGCAGACAATACGGATGCCAAGTTAGAGGCAATGACAGAAGTATTCAATAACAGTTTTAATACAGACCCATCAAATCCGTGGCTCGGCTATTCGCGGATCTTTGATTCAAATATCCGCCCGACGGATTAACGTCAAGCATGAACAAAAAAGTTTTACGGACTCTGGAATTTGATAAGATCGTGGAAAGGCTCTCCGGCTGCGCATCCAGCGAAGCCGGTGCTTTGCTGTGCCGTCAATTGGAGCCGGATACAGATCCGGATGCCATCCGCCTGGCACTGCAAAATACCACCGACGCCGTTTCCAGGCTGCGTAAAAAACGCGGCCCGTCCTTTTTTAATCTGCCGGATGTCCGGCCTTCCGTCAAACGGTTAGAGATTGAAAGCGTATTGGGGACAGCAGAACTTCTGGACATCTCCAATCTTCTGGATGGAGCAGCTTCCGTAAAAGCGTTTCTGCGTCCGGAGAATGACGAGACCCCTGCGGATTCGCTCTC
>JAFWLF010000046.1:0-2868 GCA_017511185.1 Lachnospiraceae bacterium
GCAGGCGTGTGTGTCCCATGACTTCAGGGAGTATTCCGGATAGGCTGTGAGAAAAACGACATTCAATTTGGGGTTGATTTCGGTCATCCGCTCACAGAGGTCGATCCCCGACGTCCTGCCCATCGCAATATCCAGGAAGGCGATGTCGACGTGGTTGTATTGCACGAAGCGCAGCGCCTCCGAGGGCTTTGAAAAGCCCGTGATCTCCGCGTCATGCACGGTCTCGCAGAGGATCTTCATATTGCCGGCAAGGATGGCTCTCTCGTCATCCACCATGATGATGACAGGTATGCGCGAATCCGGATCCCCTTCATACAGAAGGGCGGACGGGTCCACGCCCAGGCAGTCGGCAAGCCGGGCGAGCAGTATCAGGTCCGGGACCCTGCTGCCTGTTTCCCAGCGTGTGATGCTGCTCCGATCAACGGAAACCAGCTTTGCAAGTTCCTGTTGCGTATAACCCTTCTCCATGCGGAGCCGCTGCAGATTCTCTGCGAAGTTTCTTTTCATAGTCAATCAACCTTTATGGAATAATCATAACAATCATAATAATTAGAACAATCATCATATGTTCCCTTATACTATTCATCAGTATAAACCGTGTTTGTTACGCTGTGAAGGGAATGTTCCAGATTGTCACATTGAATTTTTGATTAAGCTCCGGAAACACTTTGATTAAGTGCCGAAACGCCCGTCGTGGGGAGAAATATGGGGCGAAGCGAGCGTCCTGCCTGAAGGAAAGTACGTCATCGGCAAACGCGGCCATTGCAAGCATCATGGTTTAAACACAGGCGTCACGGAGCTCTGTTTCTTCCAGAACAGGACTTTTTTCTTTGGGGGACTGGTTTTTTCGGAAAGATTGTGTTATAATAATTTTGTCATTTGTAAACTATAAAGTGAGGGATTTTCGATGTTATTAAACAATATCGAAATGGATATAAAGAAAAAGTGTGTCAAAGCCAGAACTACGCAAAAGGAGATTGCCAGGAGAATTGATGTGTCTCCTCCTTATGTGAACCACATTACCAAGAACCGCGAGCAGATCGTCAATAAAACGTTTTTAAAGATAATGGATGCGCTTGGCTATGATGTGGAACTCATTTATAAGAAAAAGAACACCGAAAATGATTCTTCGATCCAGAGCAAGTAAAACAGACATGCCAGTATTGACCGAGTTGAGCAGTATGGACAAATTCCAGGGAACGGTGATTGTATGGAAAGATATCACTTCAATGAACAATTACAGACCGCTTTTGAAGGCTTACAGCAGCCATTTGCTATATATCAATTTCTAAACAAACGGGTGGTGACCATTGTCCTTTCGGACGGTTTTTGTGAGCTTTTCGGGTACGAAGACAAAGCGCAGGCATATTATGACATGGATCACGATATGTACAAGGATACGCATCCGGATGACAAGGCCAGGATTGCTGATGCAGCTTTTCGTTTTGCGACCGAGGGTGGCAAGTATGAGGTTGTCTACCGGACATCCATGAGAAACGGAGCCGGATACAGGATAGTTCATGCTTTGGGTCGTCATGTTTATACGGAGGATGGCATCCGTCTGGCCCACGTATGGTATACAGACGAAGGGATGTATACCGAAGAACCACATGATAACGAATCAGAATTGAAGCGGGCAATAAACAATGCGCTCCATATGGAAAGTATGGAAAAGGCGCGATCGTATGACTTCCTGACCGGTTTGCCGATTATGACCTATTTCTTTGAACGGGCTGAGGCTGAGAAAGAGCACATTCAGGCACAGTGTGGTCAGCCGATACTACTGTATATTGATTTCAGCGGGATGAAATTCTTCAATGCAAGACACGGATTTGCTGAAGGTGATAAAATCCTTCAGTCTTTTGCCCGATTATTATCCGGTGCGTTCAGCAATGAGAACAGCTGCCGTATCGGTGCGGATCATTTCGCCATCCTGACAGAGGAAGAGGGAGTAGAGGAGAAACTGAACAGGATTTTTAGGGAGTTTGGTGAGCTGTATGGTGGGAAAACACCGCCCGTTCATGTGGGAATCTACCCTTACCGCATCGAGGACGTTTCTGCAAGTACAGCCTGCGACAGAGCCAAGCTTGCCTGCACTTCACTTAAAGGCTCGTATACGTCTGCATATTGTTATTATGATGAGGAACTTCGAGAAGAAGCCTTACTGAAGCATTACGTCATCGAAAACTTTGATACTGCGATCCGCGAGAAGTGGATCCAGGTTTATCTCCAGCCCATCGTACGCGCCGTCAATGAGAAAGTATGTGATGTTGAAGCGCTGGCAAGATGGAATGATCCGGAGAAAGGCGTTCTGTCTCCTGCGGCATTTATCCCCGTGCTGGAAGAAACAGGCCTGATCTGTAAACTGGATTTATATATGCTTGACCGGGTTTTGGAGGCTATTAAGATACAATCGGAGGAAGGGTTCTATGTTGTTCCCCATTCCATAAATATCTCACGGGCTGACTTTGACGCCTGTGACATCGTTGAGGAAATCCGAAAGCGTGTGGATGCAGCAGGGGTTAAACGCGACAGGATTACGGTCGAAATAACGGAGAGTGTTATCGGCAGCAACCTTGAATTCATGAAGGAGCAGGTTGAGCGATTCCGGAGGCTCGGATTTCCCGTATGGATGGACGATTTTGGCAGCGGGTATTCATCTGTGAAAGTTTTGCAAAGCATCAAGTTTGACGTAATCTAATTTGATATGAGTTTTTTGCGGAAACTGGATGAGGGAAAAGAGAGGAAGGTTATCCTGACTGATCTCATGAGGATGGCATCATCTCTGGACACAGATACCGTATGTGAAGGCGTGGAGACGAAATCACAGGTTCGATTTTTAAGGGAAATCGGCTGTTCAAAGCTGCA
>JAFWLF010000047.1:0-18199 GCA_017511185.1 Lachnospiraceae bacterium
AGCCGTGGGCGACATCGTGCACGCGTCCGATTGCCAGCAGCACATGGCTCGGATCCAGTGACCCGGATGTGCAGGCACTGCCGGATGATGCCGCGATGCCTTTGTCATCCAGAAGGAGCAGGAGGGATTCTCCCTCGATTCCTTCAAAGCAGAAATTCACATTTCCAGGGAGACGATTCTTTGCGTCACCGTTCAATGCGCTGTGCGGGATCTCGGAAAGGCCTGCGATCAGCTTGTCGCGCATTTTTGTTAAGTGCGCTGCGTTTTCCTCCCTCTTGGCGACTGCTTCCTTCAGCGCGGCGGCCATGGCGCCGATGCCCGGCAGATTCTCTGTGCCGGCACGTTTGCCTTTTTCCTGCGCGCCGCCCTCGATCAGGTTGGTGAGGCGGATCGTTTTCTTTGCATATAAGAAGCCCACGCCTTTTGGTCCGTGGAACTTGTGTGCGGAGGCGGAGAGCATGTCGATGTTATCGTCGATGACGTTCACCGGAATGTGCGCGATCGCCTGCACCGCATCTGTATGGAAGATGACATTGTGCTTGTGGCAGATGGCGCCGATCTCGCGGATCGGCTGGATGGTCCCGATCTCGTTGTTGGCATACATGATCGTGACCAGGCAGGTGTCATCGCGGATGGCTGCTTCCACTTCCTCCGGAACGATGAGCCCGTTCTCGTGCACATCGAGCAGAGTGACTTCAAAGCCTTCTTTTTCTAATCTTTGCAGCGTGTGCAGGACGGCATGATGCTCGAACGCGGAGGATATAATATGCATCTTGCCGTTCTTCCTGCCCAGCTCTGCGGCGGAGCGGATGGCCTGGTTATCGGCCTCGCTGCCGCCGGATGTAAATAGGATCTCGCGCGGTTCGGCGCCGATGACATCGGCCACGTCCTTTCGCGCTTCTTCCAGGATTTCCTTTGCTTTCTGTCCGAACCCGTAAAGGCTGGACGGATTCCCCCAGACTTCGTTGTTCAGGGAGATCATTTTATCGATTGCTGCCTGACTCATTTTGGTTGTTGCAGCATTGTCAGCGTAGATCACGTTGTTTTCTCCTTTCGTTTTGTCTGTCTTGTGCGTATCGCCTGCGCCGCTGTGCGCAGCGCGCCGCTGTTTTGTCTGTCTTGTGCTGTTATTGTATCGGTATTTACCTACTATGTCAATAGGTAAATAGCATCCGAACCAGTGCAGGGTTTATGGGTTATTTTTTAAAAAAAACGGGCAAATCATCTCTTGATTTACCTATTTACCCTGCGGTATAATAGGTGAATCAAAAAGACAGCTGTTTATTTGGGCTTATTTGATTGAGAGGGCATAGATATGATTTCAACAAGAGGAAGATATGCGATCCGCGTACTGATCGATCTGGCGGAAAACGATAATGGCGGCTATATCCCTCTGAAGGATATCGCTGCAAGACAGGATATATCCAAAAAATATCTGGAGATCATTGTTAAGGACATGGTTTCGGGCGGACTTCTGGTCGGCGCCAGCGGAAAGGGTGGCGGCTACAAACTGTGCCGCAAGCCGGAAGAGTATACTGTCGGTGAGATCCTGGAGCTGATGGAAGGCTCCTTTGCTACCGTTGCCTGCCTTGCTGATGATGCAGCGCCGTGCCCGCGCGCCAAAGAGTGTCAGACTCTCCCGCTCTGGGAAGAGTACGATAAAATCACCCACGACTATTTCTACAGCAAACATCTGAGTGACCTGCTGTAATCTTTTTTAAAACAATTCCATAATCTTTACTATTTTCTTTCGAATCTTTCCTTATTTATTTGAAAGTTGCTTCTTTTTTGCTATAATATCATGCGTAATAGTTTCTGAATGTTTTGGCGATACTTTCCTTAAAAGGTGGGGATTACTGGAAAATATTAGCACGGATATTTGAGAGACAATAAAGAAGGAAAGGAGAAAATGGGTGGACTATACCAAGTATGTATTAAAAGATAACGAAGAATTGGCCTCCATTCTGGAAGGAAAAGACAACATTTTCGTTATCGCTTGTAACAAATGTTTCAAGGAATTCGAGTCCGTCAACGAGACAGATGGCGATGAATTCGTCAAATTTGCTACGGAACAGGGCAAGAAGATTACGGGTATTATTAACATGGACTTCCTGTGCAACCAGCTGATCACAGCTAAGAAGCTGGAAGGTGTCATCCCTGAAGGAACGGACTATATCGCAGTCGTTTCCTGCGGTCTGGGTATTCAGATCATTGCTGATTTGGAGGACCTGCCGGTAATCGCAGCCAGCAATTCCCTGAACTATATCGGTCATCACGGCATGGCGCTGACACAGAAGACCTGTGGCGCCTGCGCACAGTGCTACCTGAATATCACCGGCGGCATCTGCCCGATCGTAGACTGTTCCAAGAGTCTGCTCAATGGCCAGTGCGGCGGCGCAAAGAACGGCAAATGTGAAGTGGATCCTAAGAAGGACTGCGCATGGGAGAAGATCTATCAGAGACTCGAGGCGCAGGGACGTCAGAAAGACTTCCTGGATCAGCCGGTCCAGCTGCGTGACTATTCAAAAGTTAATTTCAAAGTTGTCAATGATTATGTAAAAGCAATTCGGGACGGCCGTCTGACCGGCTACAACGGAGGTGTGCATCCGAGCGAGAACAAAGAGCTTGCTGAGAACATTCCTCTGGCTAAATTCCCGGAGCCTGATGTGGTTGTGATTCCGACCTCGATGCATGCAGGTGCCCCTGCCACTCCTGTTGTTCAAGTCGGCGATACCGTTAAGATGGGTCAGCTGATCGCTGAGGCTGCCGGCTTCATCAGTGCTAACGTTCATTCCAGTGTCAGCGGTAAAGTTATCGCGATCGAGCCTCGTCCGCATTCCAAAGGAACGGATGTACTTTCCATCGTGATCGAGAACGACAAACAGGGTACACTCTGCGGACGTGTACAGCCTGCTAAACCGTTAGAGGAACTGACTCCGGAAGAGATCGTTGCTATCGTAAAAGACAAAGGTATCACCGGTATGGGTGGTGCAGGATTCCCGACTTCCGTCAAACTGGCACCGGGCAAACCGATCGATGCAGTCCTGTTAAACGGCTGCGAGTGCGAGCCTTATCTGACAGCCGATCATCGTGTGCTTCTTGAGTATGCGGACGATGTCATCTTCGGCCTCAAGGCTATCATGAAAGCAGTTGCAGCACCGAAGGGCATCATCGTTATCGAGGATAACAAACCGGATGCTATCGAGCTGATGGAAGCTAAAACAGCTGACATGGATGATATCGAAGTCAGCACAGTCAGAACTAAATATCCGCAGGGCGCAGAGAAGATGCTCATCAAGAACGTCATGAAACGCATGGTGCCGAGCGGCGGACTGCCGGCAGATGTCGGTGCAGTCGTTGCCAACGTCAGCACAGCTGTTGCAATTTCTGACGCAATTCAGAAGGGCATGCCTCTGATCGAGCGTGCGGTATCCGTGACCGGCGACTACATCAAGAACCCGGGCAACTTCATGGTGAAGATCGGTACCAACGTTCAGGATATCATCGATTATTGCGGCGGCATCACCCGCGAAGGCGCAACTGTTAAGATGGGCGGCCTTATGATGGGTGCTGTTCTGGAGAATACCAACGTACCGGTTATCAAAGGTACAAACGGTATCATCGCAGTCAACACGGCATACACAGAAGCTAACGAGTGTATCAAGTGCGGACGCTGCATGGATGTATGTCCGATGGAACTCGCTCCGCTGAAATTCTACAAATACATGAAAGAAAATAATGCGAAAGCGCTCCTTGACAATAACATCAGGGATTGCTTCGAATGCGGATGCTGTCAGTATATCTGCTCCTCTAAGATCCCGCTTGTGATGTGGATCAAATCGGGCAAACAAGCAATAACGGAGGTGAAGTAAGATGCTGATAACCGAATTAAAATCGAAAGAATCCATTGATGCATTATTAGGTGCAAAAGCGTTTATCATTAACTGCTTCGGTTGTAAAGAAGTATCCTTCCCGGAAGAAGAAGCAAAGGCACTGCAGAAAGAGCTTTGCGATGCAGGTAAGGTTACCGGAATTCTTACGATGGACTACATCTGCAATCCGGATAATCTGAAACTGCAGGTGGAGAACTTCAAGGCAGAGGCTGACGAAGCCGACACCGTTTTAGTGTTCTCCTGCGGCGTAGGCGTTCAGACAGTCGCTGACTTCTTCAGCGGAAAGAAAGTCTTTGCTGCTTGCGATACGTATCGTCTTCCTGGTTTCCAGGGTGTTACCCCTCAGGAATTCGACTGCGATCAGTGCGGCATGTGCTTCCTGAATGGAACCGGCGGTATCTGCCCGATCACGGCTTGCTCTAAGAGCCTTGTGAACGGCCAGTGCGGCGGTGCCAAGAACGGCAAGTGCGAAGTGGATCCGGAAATGGACTGCGGCTGGGAGCGTATCCAGAAACGTCTTGAGAAACTCGGCAAGATCGACATTCTCAAGAATGCCCCGGTACAGATCCGCGACTATTCCACTGACGATGCAACCAAAGAATGTAAAGAATCAGAATAATATATAAGGAGCGAAGAATGAAAGTTACAGATTTATTTAAAGAAGGTAAGTTTGTTGTTTCCGCTGAAGTAGGACCTCCGAAAGGATTTCATATTGAAGAGATGATCGAAGATGCAAAGAAGTATCTGACCAACGTTGATGCTATCAACGTAACAGATAACCAGTCTTCCGTTATGCGTCTTGGTTCTCTGGCAGTCTGCATCGCGCTGAAGCAGAACGGCTTCAACCCGATCTTCCAGATGACCTGCCGTGACAGAAACCGTATCGCATTGGAGTCCGATCTTTTAAGCGCAGCAATGTTTGGTATTGATAACGTGCTGGCTCTGACCGGCGACTATACAAAACTGGGCGATCACCCTGGCGCAAAACCGGTATTCGACCTTGACTCTGTTTCCCTTCTGTACACGATGGGACTGTTAGAGCAGGGCAAAGACCTGGGCGGACAGGATATCGAAGGCGAGCCGCCTACATTTGCAAAGGGCGCAGTTGTTTCTCCGTGCAGCGACTCTCTGGATGCACAGCTGGTTAAGATGGAGCGCAAGATCAAAGCTGGTGCTCAGTTCTTCCAGACACAGGCTGTCTTTGATTCCGAGAGATATATCAAATTCGCTGAGATCGCAAAGAAAGAATTTGATGTCCCGATTCAGCTGGGTATCATCATTCCGAAGAATGCTGGTATGTGCAACTTCATGAACAACAATGTTGCAGGTATCGCTATTCCGGCAGAGATCATCGATGAGCTGAAAGCTGACAAAGAGAGAGCAAAAGCTGGTATCACCGGTACCGAGATCGCAGCCCGCATCATCCGCGACTGCAAAGACTACTGCCAGGGCGTTCACATCATGACCCTTGGTTGGGAAGACAAGATCCCGGCTCTGATGGAGCAGGCTGGTCTGTAATTCTCTCTAAGCCCGCAGCGGCTTTAGGCTAACCGAAACTTTTTGCAGACGCATGTGTTTCGACTGATCGAGAACCTTATGCAGACGCATGTGTTTCGGCTGATCAGCCGCGCAGCAGGCGGACTTAATATCTAACAACAATACCGGGCAGGAATCCTTCGGGATTCCTGCTTTTTTGTTGCATGGTTTTTCCCGGGATCGCGTTCCGGGTTCGTTTTTATAACGTGGTTTTGCTCGGAATCGCGTTCTGGGTTCGATTAGGGTAGACTAACCGAGCGACTTTTGCCCTAAAAGGCATAAAAAACAGCGATTTATCCGCACGAAGTGTTGATTAATTCGTTTTGGCTTGGAAACAGTTGCAAAAAAACGAACCCAGAACGCAATCTCGGGTTTAGAGGGGTGAAAAAAACGAACCCAGAATGAGAACGCGAGTTTCGTGCATTTTTGTCGTGTATACAATTTGAGATTGCGAGTTTCGTGCCTTTTTCTCGGACGAGTTTATTATCTTTACACCTAAGGCCACAAAAACAGCCACTTTATTCATATGCTGTGTTGATTATTATTCTACTGGCTCGAAAAGGATGATTTAAAATGCACGAAACTCGCGATCTCATATCTATTGCCCCGTATAAAAAGCACGAAACTCGCCATCTCATTCCTGTCCCTCCTTGCAATGGTGCGATTGAATACAGTCTGTGAATCCTTTATAATTATTAAGCTATATGTGTAAACGATGAAAGGACTATAAATGGAAAAGAAACGCATTTTATGTTTTGGGGATTCTCTGACCTGGGGATATGATCCGGAAAACCGTGTCCGTTTCCCGGAGGAAAGCCGCTGGCCGATGGTAATGGAAAAGATCCTCGGAGAAGACTATAAAGTAATTGAGGAAGGACAGAACGGCAGGACTATCGCCCACGAAGACCCTGCGGAAGGCGAAAAGAACGGGCTGACCTATCTTCTTCCGTGCCTGGAAAGCCATACGCCGTTTGACCTGCTGATCATCATGCTGGGATCCAACGACTGCAAACGCAAATTCTCCTATTCGGCGATGGAAATCGCAGGGGAGATGCAGATCTTTTTAGAGAAGGCTCTTTCTTATAATCATTTCCGCTGTCAGGATCATTTTCAGATCCTGCTGGTTGCGCCGCCGCTGATTGCCGAATCCATCCAGGATTCCTGGCTGGGTGAAAACTTTGGCTATGAGTATGCCGTGGAAGTATCAAAGAAGATTGCCGGATGGTATCAGGATCTTTCCAAGCTGTATCACGTTCATTTTCTGAATGCCGCAGACTATGTCAAAGCCAGCGATGCCGATGGATGCCATTTGGATGCAGCAGGGCAGGTCCGTTTGGGCGAAGCCATCGCGGAGTTTGTGAAAGGACAGATTTTTAAATAATGACCGAATACGAAAAAATGCTCGAAGGCAAAATATATGATCCACTGGATCCGGAAATCCAGAAAGAGCAGTTTCCGTTTCAGGACAAGCTCTGGGAATTCAACCAGCTGAAACCTTCTGATTTGGAAAAGAAAGAATCCTATATGAAGGAAGTGTTCGCGGAGTGCGGCGAGGGCTGCTACATTGAGCTGCCGTTCCATGCGAACTGGGGAGGGCATCACGTGCACTTTGGCTCCGGCATCTATGTCAACTCCAACATGACCATGGTGGATGACGCACATATCTATGTGGGAGACAAGGTGATGTTCGGACCGAACGTATCGCTCATTACAGCGTCGCACCCGATCGAGCCGGAACTGCGCGCAAGGGGGCTGCAGTATAACCGCGACGTCCATATTGGAGATAACGTGTGGATCGGGACCGGCGTCATTATTCTGCCGGGCGTGCACATCGGGAAAAACTCCGTGATCGGCGCAGGAAGCGTGGTCACCAAAGATGTCCCGGATAACGTTGTCGCGTTCGGAAATCCGTGTCGGGTGATCCGTCGGATCGAGCCGCAGGATGCACGAAATATCTGAATGATCAGGCTAAAACACTCACTGTTTGAGCCATTTTAAAATAGGAAAATATAACAAAAGAATATAACAAAAAAATAACCAAAAAAGCCCATGAAATAAGGCAGGAATTTGGTTTGACATTGGCCTTGTTTCATGGTATACCTTTCTAGACAATCGAACTGTTTAAGTGCTGCCAGCATCCTTTAGGAGAAGGCAGAGAATAGTGAATCCGGTCAAAGTCCGGAACGGTACCGCCACTGTAGGCGCGGAGACTTTTCACAAGGCGAAAGCCAGTCATTGGGAGTGATCCTGAGAAGGCGTGGAAAGCCGTTGATGCGCGAGTCAGGAGACCTGCTTAAATAGAATGGTTCAGAGAGCCCCGATCTAGGGCGTCTGAGCGGCACACGCTTGCACAGAACGCCCGCAGGATCTTCCGATCGCTGCGGGATTTTTATTCGGGCGGAACATTCTACTTATGCTGCAGATCTCACGGATATGTACCTCTAACAAAGTCCTTTTTAATGGAAACTAAACATCCAAGAGATATATAAGGAGGAAATGAAAGTGAAAAGGAATTTAGCAACAAAAATCGTCGTCTTCCTTGCAGCAGCTGTTTTAGTCATTGGTATGCTTGCAGCCTGCGGTAAGAAAGAAGAGCCGGCACCGGCACCAACAGCATCCGCAGCAGTTACCCCTGGCGACGCTGATGCAGCAGCTGCAGCAGCAGTTGATGAACTGATCGCAGCTATTCAGGTTCAGGAGTGGACGGAAGGCAATGATGAAAGATGCGCAGCAGCTAAGGCAGCATGGGACGCATTAACACCGGCACAGAAAGAACTGGTCGAAGAGTATGATTACTTCGGAAGAGACACCGGTGATGCATCTATGGATGATCCTCTGAATCAGGACGGAATCGGCGCAAACGAGATCCTGGTCGTAAGCTTTGGTACATCCTTTAACCAGAGCCGTACACAGGATATCGGAACCATTGAGCATGCAATCGCAGAAGCATTCCCGGATTGGTCCGTCAGAAGAGCATTCACAGCTCAGATCATCATCAACCACATCCTTGCTCGTGATGGTGTAAAGATCGACAATATGCAGCAGGCTCTGGACAGAGCAGTTGAAAACAAAGTTCAGAATCTGATCGTTCAGCCTACTCACTTAATGCATGGTGCAGAGTATGATGAACTCGTTGGCATTCTGGATGGCTACAAAGACAAATTTGCAAGCGTAAAGGTTGCTGAGCCTCTTCTGGGCGAAGTAGGCGCAGACCCAACTGTCATCAATGCAGACAAAGAAGCAGTCGCAAAAGCAGTCGTAGATCATACGCTGAGCGAGTTCGGCGGACAGGCTCAGGCTGACGCAGAAGGCACAGCACTGGTTCTTATGGGACATGGAACTTCTCATACAGCAAACGTTACCTACAATCAGATGCAGGCACAGATGGATCAGCTGGGATACAAGAACGTATTCATCGGTACCGTTGAGGGCGAGCCGGAAGATACCGAGTGCAGCGTTGTCATCGAGAAAGTGAAAGCAGCTGGATACAAGAAAGTCATCTTAAGACCATTAATGGTTGTTGCTGGTGACCATGCAAACAACGACATGGCAGATGAAGAAGATCCGGAATCCTGGTACAGCATGTTTAAAGCATCCGGAAACTTTGATGATGTTATCTGCATCATCAAAGGTCTTGGACGTATTCCGGAAGTTGAGAACCTGTACGTTGCACATACACAGGCAGTTCTTCAGTAAGAAGCAGACTTTCTAAAAGGCTTGAAAAAAGCCAGACACACAGACTTGATTTACTATCGTCCCGCAGGCCAAAGTGCCTGTGGGACGACAGTTGCGTTTATAATATGGAGAAAATGATGGTAAAAAGAGCAATCATTTTAATTTCCTGCTTGCTTTTTGCCCTGCTGGTGGCAGGCTGCGGCGGCGGAAAGAAAGAAGAAGAGACAAATGCAGCGGGACTGGCAGACGGTGTTTACACGGTTGATGTAGATACCGGCAGCAACATGTTTCATGTGAATGAAGCAATGGACGGTAAAGGTACACTGACTGTTGCAAATGGAGAAATGACGGTACATATCACACTGGCTTCCAAGAGTATTGTGAATGCATTTTATGGTACCTCTGAGGAGGCACAGGCAGACGGAGCCAAACTGATCGAACCTACGGTCGATGTGGTTACTTATGATGACGGGATCACGGACGAAGCATATGGCTTTGATTTTCCAGTGCCTGCAATCGGTGAGCCGTTTGATGTTTCCATTATCGGAACACATGGAAACTGGTACACCCATCCAATGACCGTAACCAACCCGGTGAAATCCGAGTAAACAGGCAAAGCAGCCAATAAAAAAACACGACAGAAAAGATCGACAAACAGACAGGAGTAATTATGGCAATACTTATGATTGGCATCGATCATAACAAAGCAGACCTCGATGTGCGGAGTGTGTTTTCCTTCACATCAAAAAAAATGGCGGATGCACTGGACTTTTTTATGGGCCAGAAAGGCGTCGAGGGAACGGTTATGATCTCCACCTGCAACCGGATGGAACTCTGGCTGAGCACATCTGAGGATCTGCTTGGTTCTCCGGTACAGATGCTGTGCGATCATATGGAGATAGATAGAGAACAATACGATCAGTATTTTATTGAGCGTGAAAATAAAGAAGCAGTGAGCCACCTGTTCCGGCTGTCCGCCGGACTGGAATCCAAGATCGTTGGAGAAGGACAGATCCTGACGCAGATCGGTGACGCTGCTGCTTTTGCAAGAAGCTGTTATGCGACGGACAACACCATGGAAGTGCTGTTTCGTCAGGCAGTAACGGCAGGCAAACGGGTACGGACAGAAGCGGATCTTTCCACCGCAGACCGTTCCGTTATCCATACCGCACTGGAGATGCTGAAAAAAGAAGGCATCACAGTGGAAGGGAAAAAATGCATGGTCATCGGAAACGGCATGATGGGCCGTCTCTCTGCGCAGACCCTGATGGATCAGGGCGCGGATGTGACCGTTACCGTGCGGAAATATCACAGCGGTGTTGTGGACGTTCCATTCGGCGCAAACCGCATTAGTTACGATGAAAGATACGAACTGATCCCGGACTGTGATATGATCGTCAGTGCCACGAGCAGTCCGAATTATACATTGACCCTGGAGAGACTGGAGCCCCTGGCTATCGATCATCCAATCCCGATCATTGACCTGGCGGTCCCGCGTGACGTGGAGCCGGAGGTGGCACAGTTATCATGGGCAACTCTTTATGATATCGATTCATTCCAGATCGATATCCATTCTGATAAATTCAACGCAAATCTGGAAAAGGCAGAAACCATCCTCGACGAAGAAAAAGAACATTTCCGTGAGTGGTACGAAGGCAGAGACATCGTGCCGACGATCCAGGCGATCAAGAAAACAGCAGGCGAAGACGTGCTTTTGCGTATGACGCCTATGTTTAAGAAAATGAGCTTTGCAGATGGTCAGAGAGATCGTCTGGAAAAAGAAGTGGAAGGCGCTTCCGAGCGGATGATGAATCATCTGCTGTTCGGACTGCGCGGACAGCTTTCGGATAATACGTTCCGGGAAGTTCTGGATGCGATGACTGCCGTTCTGCATGAAGACAAAAACGATTAAAAAGACAGAAACGATTAAAGACAAAAACGATTAAAAAAGACAGAAATGATTAAAGACAGAAACGATTAAAAAGACAGAAACGAATAGTAAGAAAATACGAACAGGAAGGTAAAACAATGGATTTAACGATCAGACCAAGAAGATTACGTACCAGCGAAACGCTGCGCAAAATGGTAAGAGAGACCCGCATGGATCCGGCATCGCTCATCTATCCGATGTTTGTGATGGATGGAACGAACAAGGTAGAGGAGATTGAATCTCTGCCGGGGCAGAACCGTTATACTGTCGATAGAATGGGCGAAGAATTAGAACGCCTTCTGGATGCAGGCGTGACCAACGTGATGTTCTTTGGCATTCCGGAAGTAAAGGATGAAGTAGGAAGCCAGGCATATGCGGAGGATGGCATTGTGCAGAGAGCCCTTCGTCTTGCTGCAGAAAAGTATCCGGATATTTACCGGATCACGGATGTCTGCATGTGCGAATATACATCCCACGGACATTGCGGTGTGTTATGTGGACATGATGTAGACAATGACAAAACACTGGATCTGCTTGCAAAGACCGCCCTTTCCCATGTGGAGGCAGGCTCCCAGATGGTGGCTCCTTCCGATATGATGGACGGCCGTATTGCTGCGATCCGTGAGCGTCTGGATGAGAATGGACATACAAATATCCCGATCATGTCATACGCAGTCAAGTTTGCATCTGCATTTTACGGCCCGTTCCGTGAGGCAGCAGGTTCTGCACCATCCTTTGGTGACCGCAAGAGCTATCAGATGGATTTCCACAACCGCCGCGAAGCTTTGAAAGAGGCAATGCTGGATGTGGATGAAGGTGCCGATATCATCATGGTAAAACCAGCGATGTCCTATCTGGACCTGGTCCGCGAAGTACACGATATGACAGATCTTCCGATCGCAACCTACAGCGTGAGCGGAGAGTATGCAATGGTCAAGGCAGCCGCGCAGAAAGGCTGGATCGATGAAGACCGCATCGTCTGTGAAATGGCGACGGCAGCATTCCGCGCCGGCGCAGATATCTATATTACATATTACGCAAAAGAATTGGCACAGTTTATCAAAGAAGGCAGGATTGGATAATGGGAAAATCAGATAATTTGTTTGAACGAGCAAAAGAAGTGATCCCTGGCGGCGTAAACTCTCCGGTGCGTGCATTCGGATCTGTTGGTATGACACCACGGTTTATCAGCCATGCAAAGGGAGCCCGTATCTATGACGCGGACGGAAACGAATACATTGATTTCATCGGCTCCTGGGGTCCGATGATCTTAGGACATGGTCATCCGCGTGTGCTGGAGGCAGTTACTAAAGCTGCGCAGGAAGGCTTAAGCTATGGTGCTGCAACCGAGCGTGAAGTGATCATGGCAGAATTGATCTGCGATATTGTGCCATCCATTGAGATGGTGCGTATGGTCAACTCCGGAACAGAAGCTGTGATGAGTGCGATCCGTGCAGCCAGAGGGTTTACCGGAAAAGATAAGATCATCAAATTTGCCGGATGCTATCACGGACACAGTGATGCACTGCTGGTGGCAGCAGGAAGCGGTCTGATGACACAGGGCATCCCGGGAAGCGCCGGCGTTCCGGAAGGATGTACCAAAGATACACTGACCGCTGTCTACAATGATCTGGACAGCGTAAGACAATTATTTGAAGCAAACCCGAATGAAATCGCAGCTGTTATTGTGGAGCCTGTAGGCGCCAACATGGGCGTGGTGCTTCCGGAAGACGGATTCCTGGAAGGTCTGCGCAAACTCTGCGATGAGAACGAAGCACTCCTGATCTTTGACGAAGTCATCACCGGATTCCGTCTGGCACTGGATGGCGCGCAGGGATATTACGGTATCAAACCGGACCTGACGACATTTGGCAAGATCATCGGCGGCGGTATGCCGGTGGGTGCATACGGCGGAAGAAAAGACATCATGGAGCAGGTGGCTCCGCTTGGTCCTGTTTATCAGGCCGGTACGCTGAGCGGCAATCCGGTAGCAATGGCAGCCGGTATTGCGCAGCTGACCGTTCTGAAAGAAACTCCGAACTTCTATAAAGATCTGAATGAGAAGAGTGACCGTTTCTTTACGGAAATGGATTCCATCCTGAACAACGCGCACATTCCGCATTGTCTGAATCATATTGGTTCACTTGGCTGCGTCTTCTTCACACGGGAAAAGGTGAAGGATTATGATTCGGCGCAGACCAGCCGTACGAGAAAGTTCCGTATTTTCTTTAGGCATATGCTGGATAAACATATCTATATTGCCCCGTCACAGTTTGAGGCCATGTTCATCTCATCTGCCCATACGCAGGAAGACCTGGAATTGACACTGGAAGCCGTGAGGGAGTTTGACCTATGAGAAGAATTGTTGTTGGAAGCAGAGACAGTAAATTAGCAGTGCTGCAGAGCATGACCGTTGTGGATCATATCAATGAAACAATGGATGATGCTTTTGCAGAGCTGCAGACGATGAAGACGACCGGCGATAAGATCCTGGACCGTACCCTGGATAAAGTGGGCGGGAAAGGACTGTTTGTAAAAGAACTGGATCTGGCTCTGCAGTTGGGACGCGTGGATATCACCGTGCACTCTCTGAAGGATGTGCCGATGGAACTGACGGAAGGTCTTCCGCTGGTGGCATTTTCCAAACGGGAAGACCCGCGCGATGTGCTGATCCTGCCGGAAGGTGTCACAGAGATGGATCCGTCTAAGCCGATCGGCTCTTCCAGTCTGCGTCGTGTGCTGCAGCTGAAAAAGATCTTCCCGGATTACAAAATCGAGCCTGTCAGAGGAAACCTGCAGACACGCCTTCGCAAACTGGATGAAGGCCAGTTCTGTGCGCTGGTGCTGGCAGCAGCAGGCATCAAACGGCTTGGTCTGGAGAACCGTATCAGCCGGTATTTTACCGTGGATGAGATCATCCCGGCAGCCGGGCAGGGGATCATCGCCGTGCAGGGAAGAGACGGCGAGGACCACGAGTATCTGGAAGGATATGAGGATCCAAATTCCCGTTATGCAGCCATCTGCGAGCGGGCTTATGTAAGAGAACTAAATGGAGGCTGTACTTCTCCGGTCTGTGCACATGCACAGATTGAGGGAGATATAATCACACTCCGTGCATTATATTATGATGATGCATCTGAACAGTACTGGACGGAAACAAAAACGGGTACTGTAAAGAATGCGGAAAAACTGGGCATCGATCTGGCCCGGAAAATGAAACAGAACGCAGACAAATAGCAGGAGGATCTATGAGCGGAAAAGTCTGGCTGGTAGGAGCAGGACCGGGAGATGCCGGCCTGTTTACATTAAAGGGAAAAGAAGTGCTGGAAAACGCGGATGTGGTCGTTTATGACGCACTGGTTGGCGCAGGCATTCTTTCGATGATCCCGGAAAAAGCAGAACTGATCTTTGCCGGAAAGCGCTCCGGCAATCATTATCTGAAACAGGAAGACACCAACAGAGTCCTTCTGGAGGAAGCACAGAAAGGGAAAAACGTGGTCCGCTTAAAAGGCGGCGATCCGTTCCTTTTTGGCAGAGGCGGAGAAGAACTGGAACTGCTTGCAGAAAACGATATTCCATTTGAAATCGTGCCGGGCATCACCAGTGCATTTGCTGTGCCAGCATATAACGGCATCCCGGTAACGCACAGAGATTTCTGCTCCAGCGTCCATGTAATTACAGGACACAAAAGGGGCAATAACACATACGATATTGATTTTAAGGCATTAGTAGATACCAAGGGGACACTGGTCTTTCTGATGGGCATTGCCGCACTGCCGGACCTGACGAAAGGTCTTTTGGATGCCGGCATGGATCCGGATATGCCGACCGCTATCTTAGAGCGTGGTACGACGGCTGACCAGCACCGGATCACAGGCACCCTGGGCACCATCGTTGATATCTGCAGCCGGACCACTGTCTTAACACCTGCCATCATCGTAGTGGGCAAAGTGGTAAAACTGAATGAAGATTTTGCATGGTTTGAGAAACGGCCGCTGGCAGGCGTCAAAGTCTGCGTGACCAGACCAAAAGAACTGATCTCCACCATGTCATCGCTACTTCGCAAAGATGGCGCAGAAGTACTGGAGATGCCGGCGATTGCTGTCAAACCAGTGGAAGATAAAGCTCCGGTAGAAGCAGCTATTGAAGATCTTTCCGCAGGAAAATACCAGTGGATCGTCTTTACCAGTCCAAGTGGCGTGCGCATCTTTATGGATGAACTATTTGCCAAAGCGGATATCCGTGCACTGGCAAGCGTAAGAATCGCATCCATTGGCAAAGGCTCTGAGAAAGCTTTAAACGGATATGGATTGAAATCGGATTTCATTCCATCTGTTTACGATGGAGAAACGCTGGGGAAAGAGCTGGCAGAGAAACTGGAAGAGGGCGATAAAGTCCTGATTCCTCGTGCTGCCATCGGTAATCCGCAGCTGGTGGAAGAACTTCAGAAAAAAGCAAATGTGACGGTGGATGACATCGCCACCTATGATACCGTCTATGAAACATCCCATGTACTGGATGAGCATGCTGCAATGGAAAGTAATCCTTTTGATCTGGCAGTCTTTACCAGTGCTTCCACGGTAAAAGGCTTTACAGAAAGCCTGAAAGGGATGGACTTTACAAAAGTGAACGCAGTCTGCATCGGAAAACAGACGCAGGCAGCGGCAGAACAATATGGCATGAAGACATGGACCGCTTCCAAGGCTACGTTGAAGGACCTTGTGGAATGCGTGAAAATTGCGGCTAAAGAATTAAAGGAGGAAAGAGAATGAAAGGTATTGCATACGGAGTTGGCGTAGGCCCTGGAGATCCGGAATTAATGACATTAAAGGCAGTCCGCCTGATCAAAGAGGCAGACGTCATTGCAGTTCCGGGAAGAGAGAAAGATCTGACGGAAGCTGCAGCATATAAGATCGCTGCAGGCGCTGTTCCTGAAATCGCAGAAAAGACTTTGATCCCGATTCATTTTCTTCATGTAAAAGACCGTGCCAAGACGGACGAGGAGCATAAAAAAGGTGCGAAGATCATCGAAGAATATCTTGATCAGGGAAAGAACGTTGTGTTCATTACTCTTGGAGATTCCACTATTTACTGCACCTTCAGTTATCTGCAGCATTATCTGGAAGCAGACGGATATACCGTGAAACTGGTAAACGGAATTCCATCCTTCTGCGCAGCCGCAGCTGCACTGAATATTTCTCTGACAGAATGGGACGAGCCGATGCATGTGATCCCGGCAGCACACAAGACTGAAGATCCACTGGATCAGCCGGGCACTTATGTTTTGATGAAATCTGCAAGCTACATGAAAGATGTAAAAGATCTGTTAAGAGCAAGCGGCAAAGATGTGCAGTGTGTAGAAAACTGCAGCATGGAAAATGAAAAGATCTACCGCAGCGTAGATGAGATCCCGGATAATGCCGGCTACTTCTCACTGATCGTTGCAAAAGAAAAGAAATAAAAGTAACACATGATCGAGATCAAAGATCTGACAAAAAAATTTGGTGATTTTACGGCGGTCGATCATCTGAGCATGACGATCAAGACCGGAGAGTTCTTTGGACTCCTGGGACCGAACGGTGCCGGAAAGACTACCACTATAAGTATGATGAGTACCGTGCTTCTCCCGACAAGCGGGGAGATTTATATCGACGGGAAAAAACTGGACCGGAAAGCTTCCGCAGAAAAAAGGAAGCTTTCCGTTATTACGCAGGAATACTCCATGCGTCAGGATATGACCATGGATGAAGTGATGGAATATCAGGGACGTCTTTACTTTATGTCCCGCAAAGAGATCAAACAAAAGAGTGAAGAGCTCTTAGAGTTTGCGGGTTTACAGGAATTCCGCAAACGGACCGTGCGTCATCTTTCAGGCGGTATGAAGCGTAAGCTCATGATCTGCCGTGCGCTGATGATCGAACCGGAAATTTTGCTTCTGGATGAACCGACGGCGGGCATGGATGCCTTAAGCCGCCGCCAGATGTGGAATCTTCTGCGGCAGGTCAACGTGCGGAATATGACGATCGTTTTAACGACACATTATATCGAAGAGGCACAGGCACTCTGCGAGCGGGTGGCCTTGATCAACCGCGGCAAACTGCAGAAACTGGATACACCGACACAGCTGATCGAAGATCTGGGTGCCTTTGCGGTGGATGAAACATCCAAAGACGGACTGCTGTCCAAGTACTTCCATGACAGAGACGAGGCCATTGCATACCTGTCACAGGCAGGACCGGATGCCTCCTTCCGCGCGACAACGCTGGAAGATGTCTTTGTGGATGTAGCCGGACAGAAACTGGAGCGGAAATAAAAGATACGGAATCAACAGTATGGGAATCTTAACAGTACTATGGGAAAAATGGGTCGAGTTCCGGCGGGATTTTTTTAAGATCACCGCTGCCGCTCTGATCACACCTGTTATGTATCTGATCATCTTTGGTCTGGGAATTCAGACGACTTCCCACGGCGAACCGTACCTGCACTTCCTGGTGCCGGGCGTTGTTGCTATGGCAACGATGACAGGCAGCTTTTCTGCTATCGCCCAGAATATGAGCGTGCAGAGACTGTACGAAAAAGCACTGGATCAGGTCATGGTTTCCCCGACACCGCTCTGGCAGTTTATTTTAGGACAGGTGATCGGCGGCAGTCTGCGTGGCATGTACGCCGGCTGCATCATCCTTCTCCTGACCCTGCCGATCAGTACGGACCTGACATTCAACGGATTATCTTTTGTGATCATGTTCCTGAATGGAACGGTCTTTTCTACCATCGCGCTGGTATTGTCTTTCCTTGCAAAAAGCTATACCGATGCGCCGCGTTATACGTCTTATATCATCATGCCGATGTCGTTTTTGTGTAACACCTTCTTCTCCACAGATCAGATGCCGGTGGGCTTCCGCCAGGTGATCTCTTTCCTTCCGCTGTCGCAGAGCTGCGACATGATCAGAAAGATCGCCAACGGAGAATCTTCGGGATGGTTAGGGTTTGTGATACTGGCGGCATATCTGGCAATTTTCGGATTTATATCCGTCATGTTTATCTATAAAAAGAAGAACTTGTAAGGAGGACATCATGGAAAAAGGATTACTTGTGATCAGCTTTGGAACATCCTATCAGGATACCTGTGAAAAGACGATCGCAGCATTGGAAAAAGATCTTGCTG
>JAFWLF010000048.1:0-3162 GCA_017511185.1 Lachnospiraceae bacterium
GCACCAAAGATACCCATGATCTTATAGTAATCTTTTTTTGCTCCAAGATATTTTTTATTGGAATCACGGAATTTATCCATCTCGATCTCTTCATTTGCAAACGCTTTTGCTGTGCGGATGCCGGAGAAGCCGGATTCGATCGATGCATTGATCTCGGAAGTGCGCACCTTGACCTGTGTGCTTTTTTCTGCCATCTTCCTTCTTAAAATCACAGAGAAGATAACAAAGCATGGAATGACAGCAAAAACGATCAGCGCGAGCCGCCATTCGATCGTGCAGAGAATACAGAATGCGCCGATGATTGTCACGCAGGAAATAAACAGATCCTCCGGACCATGGTGCGAAAGCTCTGTGATTTCAAAAAGATCATTTGTAACGCGGCTCATCAGCTGGCCAGTCCGGTTTTTGTCGAAGAAAGAAAAACTGAGTTTCTCAATATGGCCAAACAGTTCGTCACGCAAGTCTGCCTCAATAAAGGTTCCCATCCGGTGTCCCCAATAAGTAATAATATAATAGAGGACTGCTTTTAAAAGGTAGGCAGCGATAAAGATCGCCATAACCGTAAAGAACGTTTTGAACATATAGTTCGGCAGGAACATTTCCATACTCTTTTTTGAAAAATAAGGAAAGAGCAGATCGATGGCGCTGACTGCCAGTGCACAGGCCATGTCCAGCGAAAAGAGTCCCAGATGACCTTTATAGTGCTGAACAAATAGTTTGATGGTTCCACTGTTTTTGTAATCGAATTTCATGTTGATCTCCGCGTCTTAAATACAGTTATTTTTATCAGAATGTCCCAATTACTGTAGCATACCCTGTATCAATTGACAATTTTAGCAAACGCATAGAGGATAAATGTTGTGCCGGGAGACCATGCAAAGAGGCCGATGAGAAAACCGAGGCCTTGTTGTATAAGGATTTGGCTTCTTCTTCCATTGCTTTAGAGTAAACCGTCCTTATACCGGCGGCTGCGTGGGAGTTCCGGAGAATATTATGAAGTTCATCATGCAGCACATTAAACCAGGCTGTAAGATCACAATTGATTCTTTAGAGAATATGAAGGGGGATCTTGATTCCTGATCCGAGTTTTCGAATCTTGTAAATCCATTATTAAGGCATTAAACTGTAAATGGTATATTAACCGGGCAGGATCATCTACCCGTAAAACAGGAGGGGTAAATATGAGAGAAAATCCGTATCTGATCCGAATGGATATCGAAGAAGATTGTAACTATTCCACTTATAATGCAACGAGCGGCATCTATTACCGCCAGTTTAACTGGCCGGTGCTGGGAGCTATGAAGGATGAGTTTGACTGCATGCAGTTCGACAACGGGGAAGCAAAGCCGGTTGGATATCATGAGCATTCTTTCGGCACTGAGACCTTTATGATCAGCCAGGGCAAGTTCCTTTGCTACTGCATGGGAGACGGCTTTTACATGGAACCTGGTGATCTGCTGCACATTCAGCCATGGATGGGGCACAGCTTCACTCCTATTGAGCCAAACAGCCGTCTGAACATTATGTTTATGGGCATCAATCAGTTCAAGGGTATCACAGCGAACAGACAGCGCCTGACCAAGAATTTCCCTGGCGTGTATGAGAGTGAAGAATTTCAGAAAATGTTCGGTCCTTGGAACGGAAATGCCGGAGCACGTACGTTCCCTGCTGAGAACATTGTAGAACCTGAGAAGGTCTCCCAGCTTCGTAAAGATGGAGTTGGAATCCGCGAGCACGACTTTGGCTGCATCAAGCTGCTTCTGAAGATTGCAAAATATGAGACCATGGGTGAAAAAGAGGTCTGGGATCTGTACATGAAGAAAGGTTTCTTCTGTGACTGGGATAACTTTGTACCGGAGTATAGAATGTTCTGGGTAATGGGCGGCAAGATCCACTGCAGCGTGAAGACTTCTGCTACAGAGACTTGTGAATTCGATGCAGTAGCAGATAACACCGTTGTTGTCCCGCCGTATACCCCGTTCCGTTTCGAGGTTGTGGAAGATGCTCATGTCCGTGATCTGGACTGCCCGGCAAGACTGCAGGATCTGTGTGAGGAGCTTGAAGCATGGAAGGCAAATAATCCTGATGCACAGATGGACAAGGAAGAGATGATCAAATTATTCCGCAGCTTCGATTTCAGTGCTACTGATGTTGGCTGCAAAGGGTAAAGCAAATTATGTATACATTTAAACCAATTACTGAGCGTGTCGCAAGGCTTCGCGATGCTGTCCGTGACCGGCTTATTGTTGGCGATGCTGCCAAAGACCGGCTGCAGCTGGAAGCGCTGAAAAAGTACAGAAAGTATCCGCCGATGCTGCAAAAGCCTTACATCTCGCTATATGTTCTGGAGAGGATGCCTCTGAACCTTCAAGAGGACGAATACTTCTTTGGAGGTCTTGGCAACAAAGGCTGGGGCGGTGCACGCAGCAATACGTGGCTTAGTGCTGATATCGAAAACACCTGGCCGATCATGGAAGATGGCATGCATCACGCGCCGCTGGATGATCCGTTTTATTCCAAGCAACTGATCGCCATTGCACCGGAAGATGTAAAAGAATTGCGCGAGATCGTAGAAGAACGGGCTCAGATCTTGGGCGGCGTGGAAGCTCCGGACTGGCTTCCTGACGGTGTGCAGGACTTTTTCTGCCTGCAGGCCAACCCGTCCGGCAAGATCGGCGGCTGGCCGATCTATCTTCCTCCTGGACATCTGACACCTGGTTTTCAGAATATTCTGCGGGATGGCTATGGGAAGATCCGCAAACAGGCCCAGGACTGGGTGGATGCGCACGAAGGCAACATCATGGGTGACGACATCGGCAAGTATATGTTTTACAAAGCTGCTACCGTAGCATGTGACGGTGCTATTACGCTGACCCGGCGCTATGCAGACCTTTCACGGGAACTGGCTGCAAAGGCTGCAGACCCTGCAAAAAAAGAGGAATACGAGAACCGTGCTGAGAGCCTGGATTGGATCGCAACAAAGACCCCTCGTACTTTCTGGGAGGCCTGCCAGATGGCCATGTTATATAACGTATTCCTGAAATCGGAAAATGATCCGGGAGTTACCAGCATTGGCCGCTTTGACCAGTATACCTGGCCTTATCTGAAGGCAGACCTGGAAGCCGGGCGCATCACCATGGAAGAGGCGCAGGAATATGTGGA
>JAFWLF010000049.1:0-10594 GCA_017511185.1 Lachnospiraceae bacterium
CTCACACAGGGCTTTACCGAGGGTTGAACCCTTTTATTAGCTGAAGCCTTCACCTGTCCGATTAGCAATCACACATTCCATTAGCTGAAATTTCCGGAATTCTGCTAATGGATTAGCTGTGAGCCTTTCCGCGCGTTTGGTTTCTCTTATAGAAAGAGAAGAAGCGGACTGATTAGCTGGCTAATCAAATCCGCTTCAATTTCGAGACGTCCACGAGAGGATTCGAACCTCCGACCCCTCGCTTAGGAGTTCGCATGGAACGATGTTGTGGAGTGATGGGAAATGCTATGAAATCCGCTCCAGTGCTGGCTTTTTCACGAGTAGAAAGTCCATCTCGTACCATCCCATGATGGCTGATATCAGCATGTTTTTCACCGTCCCGTTTGCACATGTGTTAGCAGGACGCTGAAAAAAGTTTGACGGTCGCTTTTCCGTTTTGTATCACCAGGTGATGGGAATTATGCTCCGATGATATGTAATCTTTTCTAGTAAAACACACATCTATTATTCACAATCATTCTTCATCATCATGGTTCTCTTCTGGGACAATCTCTGTCTCCTCATACCAATCAACCGGTACAAGTTTTTTGCCTGTATTCTTCCAGTCTTCAATGGTTTCTTCTCTGAAATCGTCGTTATCCAACCTGGCGTGGTCAACAACAATAACCTGCATTTTCCCATTCATTTCGGCAACTCGTGCTCTAATGAATGCAAAAATCTTTGTGACTGCCTGGACATCCATATCTTCATCAGCTGTAGATCCTTCCGGAAAGTACACCTGAGAAGGCTGATCTAAGAACAAGAAATTCGGAACAGGCCGTTCGTTATTTATAAAATACTTGTGCAGACCAAACATAGTAATCAAATGAGATCCCAGCCAGTTTGATCCGCTCCCCATTTCTTTCAGAGGAATAGGTCGTCCATGATCAACAACAACCGTTACCCTGCCCATATCCAACCTATACGGAGAGCCTGCATACTCCATTTCCAGCTCATTCGCCCAGGTAGTCATATCGTTTTGAATTACTGAAAGGGCAGAGGAAACCCGATCTTTTACAGAATCATTGCTAAGAATAGCATCAATCTCTGCAATCCTATCCTTCAACACCTTTATTTTCTTTTTTACATCAGCTGTATCGTCAGCCAATTGAACGTTTTCAAGCCAATAGCTAATACGACCAAAAACTTTGGCACGCCTACCATTCAAATCGCGGATGCGATCCGCATCCTCCATTTGATTGTATGTTCCTTCAATCTCAGCTCTGATTACCGCTATTTCGTCTTTTATGCCGCTTTTCTTTGCTTCCTGCTGATCTATAAATCGCCTCAACTGTGGCCGTTCCTTTTCAACACGACTAATTGACTGATCAAGCGATCGTATTGATTCTTTAAGTTTTGTAACTCCAGGTGGTTCAGGATTGATATCTCCAGAACAAAGGGGACATTTCCCGGGGCTAAAATCAAGTTTCTCAAAGAGCCCAATTGACTCTAACCTGACTTTCTGATGCTCCAGCTCACCTCTAAAACCAGATGCATCCGCCAAATAAGAACGTGCCTCACTTATGCTATCCTGAAGGTCACAAAGTTCATCTTCTTTTTCCTTTAATTGTGTCTGAAGGGCAGAAAGGCGATCCATTGAGCCTGTAGGCACACTCTGTGTTACTAAATGTATCTGTTTAAGCGCTTCGTAAAGGGCATCAAAATCCGTTTTATCAATGTCATCAACATCCTGAATCAAACCAACTGCTTCAGCTTCAATTAAAAGGGCTATTGCCTTTTCTGAGCCAATCCCGCTGATAGCCTCCGCTTCTTCTATCTGCCTTTTTAAAATCCTCAGTTCTCGATCCTTTGTACGTTTTTCTGTGGCCAGCAGAACCGCCTCTTCACTAACAGCACCCAGGAAATATGGCAAGGTATCCCTGATCGCATTAGTGATAGGTAAGCCTTCACTTTGTCTATGAAATAAATAGTTCCTGGCTGTAACTTCATCTTGACTCTGAAAGCAGCAAAAAAGAGCATGTCGGATGTTAGCTTCCAACGGATCGCGACTTTCATCATCTTCTGGCATATGAATATTTTCTGAAATTCCAATCTGCTTTGTTAAAAGTTTCTCTATGCCTTCAACATTTGTATTTGATGAAAAATCAGCTTTTTCAGGAGACCTGATATCTGTCCCCACTTCGTAATAACAAAATGATGTGGTTTGCCTGCCTGGATCAGGATTTTTTCGTGCTACAAATATTTTGTTCGTGTTAAATTGAAGAAGCAAACCATACCAGGCTACATTATCACGAACAATTCCAACAGCAATGTTACAACTACTTCCACCCATGCAATACTCAATAATATCGCCGACGGCAGACTTTCCAGCTTTTGATTCACCTGGTATGATGTTCACTTTTCCCGGTTTAAATGACAGTGTACGTTTTTGTCCGTTCTTCCCATATAGAACCAATTCCAGGATCTGCATCACGGTCTCACCCCCAAACATGTGTATATTATTTCAACTTTTCCCGTACCTGCAAACCATCGTCCT
Organism: Lachnospiraceae bacterium; assembly: GCA_017511185.1. Classification (GTDB taxonomy): domain Bacteria; phylum Bacillota; class Clostridia; order Lachnospirales; family Lachnospiraceae; genus RGIG5612. Next base: position 2,537 of record JAFWLF010000049.1, read on the forward strand.
ACATGTTCGGCTTTTTGTAAGCACTCCGCTACTTCTGCATCTGTATGCTTTGTTTTGCTGAGTGTTCCAGCCGTTAGCACTTTGGATAATTCCCCGTTGTCATTCAAACTGATATAACCAGCCTGCATCATAAACTCGAGGGCTTCATTTGTAATTTCCACTAAATCCCTGGCACGTTTTCCAAAATTGTAAATCAATTCTTGATGCCTCTGTACCCAATTAGTTAACTGCGTCCGGCTATTTATCTCTGTTCGTATCTGCCGTGGTAGAACCAAAGGCAAGACCAAATAGATAAGCGGGAATGGAAAATCTCTTTTTGTAATTCTCTGATATTCAGAAACAGTTCCGTAAATCACTCTCCCACAAAATGCAGGGTTGAGGAGATACTTTACTTCGTCTGGCCTATAATCCCACACTCTCATTGTTCATCGACTCCTTCCAGAAGATGCTTAAGCTTTTCAAAGAAGTCTATATGCCAACCAACAATTAAGTTGTTTGCGAGTCGATGATACGTCCCCTTCATAACGTAAGAAGCATCAACACGAGATCGAATCCGGATGTCACGATCCATTACTCGATGGTATAACTCTTTGCCTGCTTTTATTTTCTCCTGCTCTGTGGGATTCTCATAGTCTTTTAGATCCTCCTCCATATCTGCAAATGCATGTTCCCACGCATCTTTTAAACGATATTCATATGTGTCCAATTCATTGGCAAATACAAGTCCCTGCCGAAGCCAACTAGAACGTTGCATTGATGCTTTATAATAGTCTTGAAGAGCAATACGCAGCGACCTACTCTTGTATTGAAGGAGCCGAAGCTGTTCGAGAAATATTCTGTCTTTTGGATCCAATTCTGCTTCTTCTATTTCATCCAAATCCCAAAATTCGATAGGGAGATTGTCATCACCATACTGACGTGTTATTTCATAAATCTTAGAATGCAGCTGCTTTTGGGTGGTTATAGTGGGATTAGTAGAGGACAATGCTTGAACAGATTCCTGAAACCACCAACCTTCAATACGCTCGGTAGCCATTGAAACATGTTCCGGCTTGCATGAATATTTAATCTGTTTCTGAATATCTTTTTCAACATTCACAATATCACTGGCAGAGGAGATAATCTTCACCCTCTTTACCAAGTTCATTAAAACGTTTTTATCTGCCTGATTGAATCTTTTATAATAATTAGCATTTGTCTTATTCGTGCTATCTTCGGTAGCGGCTTTAAGCCGATCATATGCCTTCTGATACTTTTGGTTTTGAATGGCTTCAGCAGCTGAATTGGCTGGAACACCAGCTGTCGTTATGATTACAAAATCCGTGTGATCAAGCAAAGAGATGTCTGCTGATATCGCATCAAACCACACATTCAGAGTTCGCCACAAATCTGTAGAAACATCTGTAAGACTAGCTGGGGTTGTATGATGCTTAGCCTGAATAAGCTGAACAGGCGTACCCTCTTTGTCGAAAGCGATGTCATCAAATTTCTCAATAGATATCTGGTAACTCGGATCATCACTGCTCATCAGGAGGTTCAGAGCATAACGCACCTGATACAGGTATCCAAGCATTTGACCTGCCGCATTGTGTGATACCATGATCTCCCTCCTTTCCTACTCATACCTCGACGACAACCTTCTCTTCTGAAGTGCAGTGGCTGCACTCCAGACGTAAAATTCCATTTCATATCACCGGTCAGTGAAACTTTGGCGGATGATATGTATTCTTTCTGGCAAAACGCAAAACTGCTCAAATAATGGGCTTTTGCGTTTTGATAATCAAACTGTTTCCAAAGCCTGTTCATTCAGCAGGAAATCAAACAAATGCATCATCTGATATCCGTTCTCAAGATTCGACAGTGGATTACGATCCATAGTTATCAGGATTTTCTTATATCCATCATCCAACAGACGAAACGCCGATACTTCCCGCTCTTTTACTGCTTCATCCTGTATGGTGTAAGAAACCTGTATGTAGTATCTCTTTCCGCTAAGATCCTTTGCAACAAAATCAATTTCTTTTTCCCGGTTCTTCCCAATGTCAACAATATATCCCCGCCGAAGCAGCTCCAGATATACCAGATTTTCAATAATGTGCGTGATCTCGATCTGTCTGTAATGAATAGCCGCATTACGAAGTCCCATGTCAGCCGCATAATACTTATTCTGCGTCTTTAAATATTCCTTTCCCTTTATGTCATACCGGTCAGCCCTATAAAAGAGGAAAGCATCGCAAATATGGCTTAGATATCTGCTGATCGTTTCATTGTCCACCGACTTAAAGCCATTCGTCTTCAAAGTATTGGCAATCTTATTCGTGGAAACATATGCTCCAATAGAAGAGCAGAGAAGCTCTATCAAGGCAATAAACAAGGCTTCATTGCGAATATCATAGCGTTCGATCATATCCCTAGTAACCACCGTGTTTACCATCATGTCCAGATAAGATCTCTTTTCCTGTTCTTCTATCTCGCGAACGGCATAAGGCAATCCGCCAAACCGCACGTACTCATCAAACGCATCCATTTTATCGATCTGCCTAAATGAAAGAAACTCGGCAAACGATAATGGAAATACTTTGATCTCAATGCCACGGCCACGAAAGATCGTGTTGATATCATGTGATAGCAGCTTGGAATTGGAGCCGGTAATGTATACATCTGTATTGAATTCAGCCTTGATCGAGTTGACTACTTCTTCAAATCCCTCCACAAGCTGAATTTCATCCAGGAACACATAATATAACTCCTCATCCCGGATAGCCTCTGCTACGAAATGATAAAGAGCATCCCCATCCCTGAGTGCTTCCCATTTTTTCAGATCAAGCGAAACCTTGATGATATGATCTGAAGGAACGCCATCAGCCAGGAGATAGTCATAGTATATCTCATTCAAAAGAACCGACTTTCCGCACCTGCGGATGCCGGTAATAACTTTCACAATGTCCTTTTTCCTATATCGAATGAGCTTTTCGAGAAGCAGATCTCTTTTGATATACATCCTTTTATCACCTCACTGCTTATAATATAAACGCAAAACTTCAAAAAATCAATAGTTTTGCGTTTTGATAGAAGATAGAAAAAGAGGGCAGAACACTCACAAATTTCTCTGTGAGCATTCTGCCCTCTGTCGATCAGCACATTGAAGCTGTTCTACATACTGTGGCGTATGTACTGTATTCATAAACTTGCGGCCAGCGTCTTCAAAAGCGCTGCCATTTCCGGCTTCTGAAGCAGCTTCATCAGAAGCGCTGCATCTGCCGACGTTTCGTCTGTATTTGTATCAGCCGCTTCTCCAGCCGTATTAGGGAAAACTGCCTGTTCAGGACCTGCGGTCTCGTTATTTCCGGAGGGATCCTTCTTCCCGGAATAAAACGCTTCCTCCATCCTCTGTGCGTTCAGGCAGCGGTCATCGTCGATAATGTGCGAATATACATCCGCCACCATTTTCAGCTGTGCATGACCGGAATCGCCCTGCACCGACTTCATATCCCCGCCGTTCAGCTTCAGCTTATACGTAATGCTGGTATGGCGGATACTGTGAAACACAACCTTCGGGAGATCGTTCTTCCGGATCAGTTCGGAAAAGAGCCTGTTCATGTGAGAGGATTCGACCGGCCTTCCGTTCGTGGAAGCAAACACAAGACCGTAATCCACATAGTCTTCACCGAACAGTTCCTGAATCTCTTCCTGATCCTTTTTGTGCTGGACCAGCATCTCTGCCACAGTCCTGGGAAGGAAAATCTTCCGCACGCTGGTTTTGGTCTTCGGCTCTTTCAACACAAGTGTCGTGTTCGTGCTGCGAATTGCGGGAGGAAACCGGCGAATGACACCCTTATCGCCAAGAGTTTCCATAGAGACCCGGTTGACACGCTGCAGCTCTTTATTGATAAAAATATAGGACTGCCCGTTTTCAATACTGGTCTGAGAGATATCAACACAGTCCCATGTCAGACCGAGCAGCTCCCCCATCCGGAGAGTACAGGAGAATGCCAGGTTCATACCGAGCTTCAGATCGTCATTTTCACATAAATCCAAAGCTTTGAACAGCACGTCCGCTGTCCAGATGTCCCGCGGCGTGTGTTCTTCTTTCGGGAGTGTTGCATGTTCCACCGGATTTCTCGTCATTAGTTCCCATTTGACAGCCTGGTTAAAGGCGTTCCGAAGGAGTTTATGGATCTCCCTTACAATATGCGGGGAAACAAATTCGTTCCTTGGGCGCATGTTGTTTGGCACAACGGATCTCACAGACAGCAAATCCCGATAGTATTTATCCATTATCCTCGGTGTGACATCCTCCAGTTTCATATCCCCGATAATAGGAGATATGTAATTTGAGATCAGGGCTTTTCTTCCCTCATAAGTTGAGATTGCCCAGGTATTTACTCCGTAGATTGCCATATATTCCGCCAGAAGATCATTGATCGTCTTCATTGACGGCGCGATGAATTCATTGTTTTCCTGTTTGAACTCCACTTCCAGCTTCCGCTTTTTCGCTTCCGCCATGGTGTCAAACGATTCCCATTTCTGGCGCTCGTTTCCATTCTCATCCGTATATCGGTAGACAACGGAAAACTTTTTCCGCCGTTTGATGATCGATGCCATAGAAGCCTCCTTACTGCATACCGTGGCTCTCCACGGCATTTACTTTCCTGTAATGCGTCTGGCTTTGATACCATTCCTCAAAGCTATCCACCATGACGCGCATCTTGCCTGCAACCATAACCGTTTCAAACCAGCCCTTTTTGATGAGCCAGTAAGAATTGGTCTTCTTAAGTCCCAGCATCCGTCCCATCTCCATGACGGACATGCTCTTTTTTCTCATATGCCTCACGTCCTTTCTTGGTAAGCGCTTTACCTGCCCCCATTCTATCGAACGCCCGGCTTGTTTTTAAGGATGTCGCCAGCTGAAAAAAGTACCGGCGACATCCTTGACATATTCAGGCCAATGCATCCAGCCATTCATCAAAGCTTTTCTTGGAAACGCGGATACGGCCTCCGATCCGGACGCAGTGAAACAGGTTCTGTTTCACCAGGCTGTACGCAGAGGTACGGCAGATCCCCAGGATATCCTGAATCTCATCCACGGTATATGTTCTTTTATCATCTCCGCTGCTGACTTCATTCCGTACAGCTTCCTGATTCATTTTTGCGATAACATCTTCAAACATTGCTCTTTGCCTCCTGTTCGATCGTCAGCTCCTTCGGGATTCTCATGATCCCCATGCTGATCTTTATGATTCTGTTGATTTCCTTCATATGCTCCGCCGGGATCCTTCCGAAATATTTCATCACCCGGCATTTGTCGATCGTTTTGATCTGTTCCAGCTGCACCACCGATGCCGTCTTGAGTCTTCCGACCGGCGGTAGGATATAATGTGTCGGCTGGTCTTTTTTCTTATCCGTGTGGGAGGTCATCGTTGCCACAATGATCGTGGAGCTGTGGAGGTTGCCGGTGTTGTTCTGTAAAACCACCACCGGCCTCTTGCCTCCTTGTTCGGATCCCTTGAAGGGATTCAGGTTCGCCAGGTAAATGTCTCCCCGGCGGTATGTCCAATCTGTTTTCATTCCCTTATTCAGCTCTCCTTATGAGAATATCTTGTTCCTCCTGTGTAAAGGCAGGCCACTGCCGCAATCTATACTGACCGCACAGCCGGCCTGCCGTTCATCTTCAATATGCTCGTCCTCCTATTTGTCCACGACACCCCGGAGAACCGGACAAAATGTCCGATGGGAAATACATCAGGCGGCAGGCCTGCTTGCCTGCGCTCATGGGAGTCTCACCCCTCCGCGGTTCTCGCCGAGCCGCCCTAAGACGGAAGTATCATTATCCCCTTCCCCAGGTCATGGCCGCCGCCGGGTGCAGTCCCGGCATTTGCAATAGGTTTGAACCGCTCCCGATGAATTCCTGCCGTCATAGAAAAAAGTGCTGCAGTATCCGTCCGATCATGGCGAACCTCTCTTAGGCTCTCTGGGGAAATCAAGAATCAGAATGTGCCTGATGAAATGTATATTCAGTTGTCAAAGTGCGCATGGCAGCAACTTCGCTGCTCTGAAGTCAGTGTAATAAGAAAGTACTGTTTCCGTTAGAGCCTGTCACGCCCGGTTTACCGGGTCTGTTACACCCGGTTACAGTTTCGCGGACATGACAAACAGATCCTGGGCAATGTCCCGGAGCTCCTTTTTCCGCTTTGCGAGAATACGTTCCTCGGTATCGGTCACTTCACGTTTTCCCCGGATCAGATAGTCAAGGGTTACTCCAAAGTATGTGGAAATATCGATCAGCAGGTCGATCGATGCGCCGCTCTTGCCGGATTCGATCTTCCGGATATGATCCTGGGAAATGTAAAGATTGCAGGCCATGGTTTCCTGCGTTTCATTATTCTTCTTGCGGAGTTCCTTGATCCTGGCTCCGCATGCTTTCATATCAAACATGATTCTTTCCTCCGATTTCTGAAATTTGTTGATTGGTCAAATCTCAGAACCGGAGGAGATCGGCATCTGCAGCCCGAAAAGGCCTTTGCCGCTGCCCGGTTTTCCGCGCAAAAAAATAAGAGGCGGCCGCTTCCACAGTTTCCTGCAAAAACAACCGCCTCTGTTTGGTTAGCCTGTTCCAATTTCTGTCACCCGTCCGTTTCGTATACAATGCTGTCTGTTGTTTTTGCATCGCACACTCTAATGGGCGGCTGTGACAGGGCTTGCTACAGGGCCTGTGACAATCCTGTTACATTGAAATTATCTTCAAAATCTTTTTTCGCGCTGTGACACCGCAGTTACACGGCTGTGACAATCCTGTGACAGGACTCTTTTTCAGTTTATTACCAGTATTTCACACAAAAAACTGTAAACGCAAAGAAAGGGCCTGCCGCAGCGGTTAAACCACTGCCGACAGCCCCCTATTACGTCCCTCACTATTCTTTTATATGTGTTCGCAGCGCGAGCAGATTCTGTACTTTCTGATATTCCTCCTCCGCCAGTTCATCCCTGGCCATCTGATCGTAGCGTTCTTTCATTATGCTGTTTCCGGTTGCTTCGGCAGCAATCGAGATCCAATAATAGGCATCCTGTATTCCCGGTTCAAGGCTTAAGGCACGGGAAGCATACTCGATGATCCTGTGATAATCCCTGCTGTGCCCAAGCATGGTCAGAAGTTCTCTCGCAATGTCAATGAATACCTGATTGTAATGTGTCGTATAAGGGATCAGCCAGGAGCCCATATCCAGTTCTCCCAGTTCAAACAGGCGTCCCTGGTACAGTTCAAAGGCCTTCTTAAGCGTCTCCGCTTTCTCGTCCGGATTCGCCGTGGATTTTGCCTTCAGGTACAGGCTTTCCATCTCTTCCGCATCTGTAACGATATGGACGTCATCCAGCAGTTCAAGCATCCCAGACTTCACATCGATGACCTTGGCGTCGTGATATACGGCCAGATCACTGTGCAGGCGATAGATCGCCTGACGGATGTTTGACCGCGCTGATTTCTCCGGCTCATCCGGCCACAGATCTGCGGCCATGCTCAGCTGATCAACCGGTGTTTTATGAAGGATCAGATATAACAGGATCACCCATCCACGCCGGTTAGGATGCGCCAGATCCTGCTCACGGATGCGTCTTCCATTGATTTCCATGCTGTGCTGGCCGAGGGTGTTATAGCGTATCCTCAGCCTCCCGTCATCCGGCGTGTCATCTGAAATATAACGGCGCTCCGCTTCCAGCCGGCGCTTCTGCAGCACCATCATCATAGCTACGAAACATGCCAGCTGAAGAGGTTCAGGTTGGGAAATATTGCGGATCGGATTCCTTACGACCATGTAACCCAGGGGATGCTGTCCAAAGGGAACGCCGATCACCGCCCTGGTCTGGAGTCTTTGATATGCTTCATATTCCTTCGGATGGGTTTCCCGTATAGCCTCTGTATCCGGGATGATCATAGGCTTCTGACTAACCAGGTGCTCTGCCCATGTGACGAACTCATCGGTCATCTCAAACTCATGAAACAGGGTTTCCTTCATAGGGCCGGCTTCCACATCGTACCACATCTCGGGACGCCATAATTGCGAA
>JAFWLF010000006.1:0-130885 GCA_017511185.1 Lachnospiraceae bacterium
CCGCCATCCATTGGTTCGATCTCCGAAACGGCACGGATCCGGATCTTGCCTCTGCCGGTCCGGTAAGCTTCTTCGATGCCTTTTCTTCCCAGGATCGTTGCTCCGGTCGGAAAATCCGGTCCTTTGACGATCTTCATGACATCTTCGATCGTGGTCTGATTACCTTCTGTCTTGTCATCTATGATCTTTACAACGGCGTCGATCAGTTCTCCCAGGTTGTGCGGCGGGATATTGGTTGCCATACCGACTGCAATACCCGTTGTTCCGTTAGCCAGAAGGTTTGGATACCGGGAAGGCAGAACGGTCGGTTCTTTTTCTGTTTCATCAAAGTTCGGAATAAAGTCTACGGTGTTTTTATTGATATCCGCCAGCATCTCCATTGCGATCTTTGAGAGTCTTGCTTCGGTATAACGCATGGCAGCAGCACCGTCTCCGTCTTCCGAGCCGAAGTTTCCATGTCCGTCAACCAACGGATATCTGGTCGACCAATCCTGTGCCATGTTGACCAATGCTCCATAAATGGAGGAGTCTCCGTGCGGATGGTACTTACCCATGGTATCGCCGACGATACGGGCGCATTTCCGGTGTGGTTTATCCGGACCATTATTCAGTTCGATCATCGAAAAGAGGACTCTCCGCTGAACCGGTTTTAATCCGTCCCTGACATCCGGCAATGCTCTGGAAGCAATAACGCTCATCGCATAGTCGATATAGGAGGTCTCCATCGTCTGTTTCAGATCGACTTCTTCTATTTTGTCAAAAATATGCTCGTCCATTTTTACTCCTGTTGTTTCGTATCTGTCTTATTTTGGGATCAGACATCGATATTTGTCGCATACTTTGCGTTTAATTCGATAAATTCTCTTCTTGGTTCTACTTCATCGCCCATCAGCGTGGTAAAAGTCACATCCAGATCCTGTGGATTTTCATCATCGATCAGGACTTTGGACAAGATCCTGGTATTCGGATCCATTGTGGTCTCCCAAAGCTGGCTGGCGTCCATTTCGCCCAGACCTTTGTACCGCTGTACCTTATTCTGGTTGTCCCTTCCGATCTCTTCCATGATCTGGTTCAGTTCAGCATCGCTGTATGCATAGTACTGTTTTTTATTTCTGGTTACCTGATACAGCGGCGGTTTTGCCAGATAGACATATCCTCCCTTGATCAGCTCCGGCATGAACCGGTAGAAGAAGGTCAGAAGCAAGGTGGCGATATGTGCGCCGTCGACATCAGCATCGGTCATGATGATGATCTTGTGGTAACGCAGCTTGGAAATATCAAAATCCTCATGGATTCCTGTTCCAAACGCTGTGATCATGGCTTTGATCTCTGCGTTGCCCAGAATTTTATCCAGTCTTGCCTTTTCTACGTTCAGGATCTTGCCGCGGAGCGGAAGGATTGCCTGCGTGTTTCTTTTTCTAGCTTTTTTTGCGCTGCCGCCTGCGGAATCTCCCTCAACAATAAAGATTTCACAGTTTTCCGGGTTCTTATCCGTACAGTCTGCAAGTTTTCCAGGAAGTGCACCGCCTGCCAGCGGAGATTTCCGGGTTGCTTCCCGGGCTTTCCTTGCTGCATCTCTTGCCCGCTGTGCCAGAAGGGATTTTTCACAGATCGTACGGGCAACTTGCGGGTTCTGCTCCAGGAAATATGTCAGCTGTTCGCGGACAACTGCCTGAACTGCCGTCTTTGCTTCGGAGTTTCCAAGCTTCTGCTTGGTCTGACCTTCAAACTGCGGGTCCTCGACCTTAACGGAAACGATAGCGCTTAAGCCCTCGCGGATGTCTTCGCCGGAGAGATTTGGCTCTTTTTCCTTTAAAATCTTATTGGTTCGCGCATAGTTGTTAAACACACTGGTCAGGGCGGTCTTTAATCCTTCCAGATGGGTGCCGCCTTCCGGTGTGTTGATATTGTTGACAAAGGTATAAATACCTTCGTTGTATCCATTGTTATGCTGCATCGCAACTTCGACTGCCACATTGTTCTTCATGCCTTCGAAATACATAATATCCTCATAAAGAGGGGTATTGCTCCGGTTAATGTAGGCAACGAATTCTTTAATACCGCCTTCGTAGTGGAAGGTTTTTTCCTGCTCTTTTCCCTCGCGGGTATCTGTCAGCGTAATTTTAAGTCCCTTTGTCAGGAACGCCATCTCACGGAGTCTTGTCTGCAGGGTTTTATAGTCATAAACAGTAACTTCAAAGATCTCCCGGTCCGGAAGGAACGTGATCGTAGAGCCTGTCTTTTCAACCGGGCAGTCCCCCAGAACTTCCAGTGCATGTTTTGCTTTTCCACGGGTATACTGCTGATGATGGATCTTGCCTTCCCGGTAAATGGTGACATCCAGCTTCTCGGAAAGCGCATTCACTACAGATGCGCCTACACCATGCAGTCCGCCGGATACTTTATAACCGCCGCCGCCAAATTTGCCGCCGGCATGCAGTTTTGTGAATACCAGTTCCACGGCAGAAACGCCTTCTTTGGTGTTGATTCCTGTCGGAATACCTCTTCCGTTATCTTCGACTGTAATAGAATCATCCGGATTGATCGTCACTTTGATCTCCGTGCAGTAGCCAGCCAGGGCTTCATCGACTGCGTTGTCTACGATCTCATAGACCAGATGATGGAGTCCTCTCTCCGAGATACTGCCGATATACATACCCGGACGCTTCCGGACGGCTTCCAGACCTTCCAGGACCTGGATATTATCCGCGCCGTATTCTGCCGTTACTTCTGTATTCTGTAAATCTTTTTCTTCTGCCATCGTTTTTCCTTCTTACTCTTTGATTGCTGCGTCTTTGATATAGAATTTTTTAGCTGATCCGATCTCGTTTTCCACAAACTCATCCACACCAGTACAGGTGATGATGGTCTGTGTTTCCCCGATGCTCTTCAGCAGCATCTGCTGCCGGTTTCGATCCAGTTCCGAAAGAACATCGTCCAGCAGGAGGATCGGTTTTTCTTTTTTTATCTTTTCGATCATTTTGATCTCGGCCATTTTCAGGGAAAGCACACAGGTTCTCTGCTGCCCCTGGCTGCCAAATAGTTTTAGATTTTTCGTATCTTCGAAAAATGAAAAATCATCTCTGTGCGGACCGACGGATGTATTCTTGTAGATCCGGTCCCGGTCGCGGTTTTTCAAAAGGGATTCATAAAACGCTTCTGCTGTAACATTTGGTTCATACACCAGTTTCAGTTTTTCTTTCCCTTCCGTGATCTGATAATGAATATCAAAAATGATATCGTTCATCTCTTCCAGAAAAGAGGTTCTCCGTTTGATGATGCGTGTTCCGTACTGTGCTAACTGCAGATCCCAAATATCCAGCGTCTCCAGCAGTTCCTGCGTTCTGGATCTGTCTTCATCCATTTTTTTCAGCAGCTCATGCCGCTGATTCAGGATTTTGGAATAATTGATCAGATCATTTACGTAGATCGGGTCGATCTGACAGAGTTCCTGATTCACAAAGGTCCGCCGTACCAAGGGTCCCCTTTTGATCAGATCCAGATCTTCCGGAGAGAAAATGACAACATTAACGTTTCCGTAAAGTTCACTTAACTTTTTAATCGGGATCCGGTTGACCGCAATTCCCTTGCTGCCATTCTTTTTCAGATGGATATCGATCCGCAGGGGGAAAGTGTCTTTAAAAAATTCCCCTTTGATATGCGCCTGTGTTTCCTTCAGCCGGATGATTTCATTTTCTTTGCTGTGCCTGTGGCTCTTTCCGAGTCCGCACATATAAATGCCTTCCAGGATATTGGTCTTTCCCTGTGCATTTTCTCCGTAAATAATGTTGATTCCCGGCGCAAATTCGATGAAAAGATTCTCATAATTTCTGAAATTGTTAAATTCAAGACTTTTTATTTGCATATGAGAATTTTCTCTCCGTGAAATTCTACCTGATCTCCATCATGGAGTTTTTTTCCGCGCTGTGTTTCCACCTGACCATTGACCAGAACTTCTCCATCTGCGATCACAATCTTAGCTTCCACGCCGCTGTCAACCAGACCGGCCGCTTTCAGTGCCTGTCCAAGCTTGATATATTCATCTCTTAAAACGATTTTTTCCATTATCTGTTGATATTGACTGGCAGGATAATGTAAATATATCCACCATCTTTATCTCTGATGAAGCAAGGAGCATTGGAATTGACAAAGAAAATATCAACTTCTTCATCATCAATGACTTTCAATGCTTCCAGGAAGAACCGCGGATTAAATCCAATCACCAGATCTTTTCCATCTTTATGAATGTAAAGGTGGCTGTTCATGGATCCTAAAGAGGAAGAAATCTCAATATTGATCTCACCATCCCGGATATCAAAGATGATCGGCTTCTTCTCACCTTCCCGGGTCAGTGTAAATGCACGGTCAATTGTATTTAAGAAATCATTCCGATTGATCTTTACTGCGGTTTCATAGTCAGAAGAGATCATCTGATCTACGTTGAAATATTCTCCCTCGATCAGACGGGAAATCACTTTCGTGCTGCCAAAACTGAATTTAATGAATTTCTTATCAAAGGTGATATCCACCGGATCATCTTTTTCTCCGCCTAAGATACGGCTGATCTCATTTAATGTCTTTCCCGGAACAATGACTTTGCAAGGTTCATACGTATTTGCCAGCTGTTCTTTACGGATGGAAATACGATGGCTGTCCAAAGACACGATTTTGATCTGGTCTCCGGATACTTCAAATAATTCACCGCGCATAATGGCATTTGCATCCGTAGCCGCAATAGAAAAGATTGTCTGCCGGATCAGTTCCTTTAATAAGAACTGAGACATCGTTATCTTATTTTCTGTATTTTCCCGCGGGAGCTCCGGAAATTCGTTCGGATTGTTTCCATTCAGGACAAATTCGGAATCTTCACAAGTGATCCGCACTTTAAAGTTTACACTGGTCTCGATCACGACCTGGTTGTCAGGAAGTTTTCTGACAATATCACTTAAGATACGAGCATTGATCGTAATTTTGCCCGGAGTTTCGATTTTGCCATTGATAACAGTCTCGATTCCCATATCATTATCGTTTGCAATAATACGGATATCGCTGGTAGCATCGATCAGAAACGATTCCAAAATAGGAAGTGTCGTTTTCCCCGGAACGGCACGAAGTGCGATGTTGATTCCATAAAGCAGATCATTTTTTGAACAGGATATTTTCATTTGTGTATATCTCCCTTCGAGAAAAAATGTGTTTAATAAATATATATATAATAACCAGTAGTAACCGTAGTTTCTGTTAATTTGTGAAAAGGACAGATAAACCCTTGCAGCTATAACAAAAACGGATGTGAATACTTCTGTTTATCAAAATCGGAAGATTTGTGAAAAAGCGGAGTTTCCTTTTTTGGGAAAAAAGAGTTCCCATCGCATCCACATATTAGGCACGGAAAAAAGCCTGATCTGTGGAAAGGATGTTAATTAAGCAGGAATGATCTTTTTCTTTAAGATTTCCAGGTCTTTTTTCACTTTTTCATTCTTTTCCATTTCTTTTTGTATCTTTTCATAACCATGGATCACTGTTGTATGATCCCGGTTGCCTATTTTCTTTCCAATGACAGAAAGAGCCACATCAGTCAGCGTTCTGCAAAGATACATGATCAGCTGCCTTGGATAGACGATATCCTGACTCTTCTTCTTGGACGTGATATCACTGACGGAAATATTAAAATGTTCCGCAACGATTTTAATGATCATATCCGGCGTGACTTCTTTCTGCGCTTCGTTGAAAAGATCAGAAAGAACATCTTCTGCAAATTTCAGGGTGATTTCTGTAGAAGTCAGCTTGGAATAAGCAATGATCTTAGTTAATGCACCTTCCAGCTCCCGGATATTAGAGTTAACGTTTGTTGCAATATAGTTGATCACAGCATCATCAATTCCGGAAACCTGTTCCAATTCAATCTTTTTCTTTAAAATTGCAACACGGGTTTCATAATTTGGAGACTGGATATCCACCGGAAGTCCCCATAAGAAACGGGAACAAAGTCTCTCTTCCAGATTATCAATCTCTTTTGGAGGTTTATCCGAAGAAATAATGATCTGTTTTTTGCTTTCGTATAAAGCATTGAATGTATGGAAAAACTCCTGCTGTGTACTTTCCTTTCCGCTGATAAACTGGATATCGTCAATCAGAAGAACATCTACGTTGCGGTATTTTTCACGGAATAATGTATTTGCCAGAGGATTATCGTTCCGTCCACGGATCGCATCGATAATTTCATTGGTAAAGGTCTCACTGGTCACGTATAATACCCGCATAGAAGGATTGTGTTCCAGAATAAAATGAGCAATGGCCTGCATCAGATGAGTCTTTCCAAGACCCACACCGCCGTAAATATAAAGCGGATTGTAGATTTCTGCAGGAGACTCTGCAACTGCAAGAGCAGCTGCATGTGCCAGGTTATTGCTTTCGCCGACCACGAAATTGGAAAACGTATATTTCGGGTTCAGACCGGCCTTTTCAAAGACATCCATCTGCTCGGAATGAGCTTCTTTGGAAATGGCTTCCGTTGTTTCCTTCAGCTGGTTTGGAAGGATGAATTCAATTTCATAAGGAGAACCAAGGACTTCTTCCACAGATACTTTTAATGGAAGATAATACTTTTTCTTGATGATCTGAAGTCCGACAGACTCTTCCGGAACGACAACAATGATGGTGTCATTCTCGACCGCTTCTACCGTAAGCGGCAGCAGCCAGGTATTAAAAGAGACATCCGAAATGTCATATTCCTGCTTTAAATGATTGAGGATTTCGGGCCAGCGTTCCCGGATCTGCTCTAACATAAAAGTTCTCCTTTACAAGAATAAAAGCGGTAGAAATTTGCCGCCTGATTGATCTGTGTATATAATAATATAAATAAGGAAAGTTTTCAACAAAACAGGCAAAAAAGAAATACCCAAAATTTTGTGGATAACGTGTGGATAAAAAGGTTTCAGAGGGGTCTGAAAAAAAGTTAATGACATTTTATCAACAATATGTGGAAAACTTTTCATCGTTAAAAATCCCATAAAATAAGGCATTTTTGAGAATTGAAAACAGGGAATAAAGATTTTTGGAAAGAAAAAGTGTTTTTTATTTCGTACAAAATGGTGCTTGTGGATGTTTTGAACATTTTGTGGATAAAGAAAAGAAAAAAAACTTGACGAACAGAAAACCCACGAGTACAATAAAAAAGCTATTTTTCTAGAATAACAAGGAGGTGGTAGCCTTATGAGCAAAATGACCTTTCAGCCGAAAAAAAGATCAAGAGCGAAGGTTCATGGTTTTAGAGCAAGAATGAGCACTCCAGGCGGCAGAAAAGTGTTATCTGCAAGGAGAGCAAAAGGAAGAAAAGTTTTATCAGCTTAAGGCCACCCATGAAGAAGGTGGTCTTTCTTCTACTTTGCTTGGAAGGAAATTAAACGTGAGAAATATCGACTCGCTTAAGAATACTTCGGCATTCAAAGAAGTCTACGAATTTAACCAATCCGTAGCAAACAAACTGCTGGTCTTATATTCTGCACCCGCACAGGGAAAAAAGCTGGGTATTTCGGTCAGCAAAAAAATAGGTAATAGTGTAGTCAGGCACAGAGCGGCAAGACTGATCCGGGTAAGTTATCTCCATTTAAAAGAACAGCTTCCGGAAGATACGGCACTGATTGTTATCGGCAGGGCCGGCATCGTCGGGAAAAAGCAGGAGGAAGTGGAAGATGCCTTGCTCCATTTGTGCAAGAAACAGAACTTGGTAAAAGAATCATGATGAAGAAAGTATTGATTTACCCTATTAAGTTCTATCAAAAGTATCTTTCCGGGCTAAAACGCTATACACATTGTAAATATTACCCTACCTGTTCTCAGTATGCGATCGAAGCAATTGAGAAGTATGGTCCGCTTAAAGGACTGGGATTAGCAATCTGGCGTATCTTAAGATGCAATCCATTCTCCAAGGGTGGTTATGACCCGGTACCATAAGGAGGATCTATAAGTGTTTAATTTTTTATTGGCCTGCGGACAAAACGCAGCAGCATCCACGGGGGGATGCTATGACTGGCCGGTAATTAAACAGATCGTCATTTTTTTCGGTTGGATAATTGAATACATTTATAAGTTTTTTGACATGATCGGTATTGCCAATATCGGTCTGGTTATAATTGCATTCACCCTTCTCATTAAACTCTGTTTATTACCGCTTACGATCAAACAGCAGAAATTTTCCAAGCTGACCAATATCATGCAGCCGGAACTGAATGCGATCCGCGTTAAGTATACGGGCAGAAAAGACACCGAATCCATGCAGGCAATGCAGGATGAGCAGAAAGCCGTTTATGCAAAGTATGGTGTTTCTCAGATGGGCGGCTGCCTGCAGACAGGTATTCAGATGCCGGTCCTGATCGCATTGTACGGCGCACTTCGTCAGCTGCCGCTTTTGATCGACAAACTCACATACCCGTTAATGAAGATCGTTACTCTGCTCAATACCAGTGGTATTGATTTTGCGGCTTTGAAGATCAATTCTGTAGTCGGTAATCTGGCTGTCGAAGACTCCGTCCAGATGTCGGTGCTTTACAGTCTTCCGATGAAGGGATGGACCGCGATCACAGATGCTGTTACAGCTGTGAATCCGCAGATGGCAGCAGAGATCACAGATCTGCATGGACAGATGGTTGCGGCAAACTCTTTCCTGGGATTTGACCTGAGCCAGACTCCATGGAACTTAATGAAAGCTGGCGGCATTGGTATTATTTCTATCATTCTTCCGCTGATCGCAGGTGCAGCACAATGGCTGTCCTTTAAACTGACACAGGCAAAAGGAGAAACGTATGCTTCTTCTGCTGCCAACAGCGGAAACCCGATGGCTGCAGCAAACTCCATGGGCTATGTGATGCCGCTGTTCTCCGTTTTCATCTGCTTTACGCTGAATGCGGGCCTTGGTGTTTACTGGGCATTCAGTTCTCTCCTCCAGGTTATCCTGCAGATCCTTATTAACCGGCATTACCGGAAGATCGATATGGATGCCTTTGTTGCGGAAAATCTGCGGAAGGCAGAAGAAAAACAAAAGAAGAAACGGGAAAAGAAAGGTGTCAAAGGCTCTGTCATTTCTGCAGCAGCTAACACCAACACAAAGAATATTGAAAGCGCAGCTCCTGCAAACAATCCAAGTTCTATTGCACAAAAAGCCAATATGACTGTTGGAACCGAAACTGCACAAAAAGCAGCACCGGCTCCGGATTCTCTGGCAGCAAAGGCTGCTTTGGTTGCACAGTATAATCTGGAACATGGAGATGATCCATCCGACGATGTCGTGACCACGGCAACCGGCAAGAAGCGCAGAAAGTATAAGAAGTAGGCAGGAGGAAGACAATGGAATATACAGAATACAGAGGCAAAACCGTCAGTGAAGCACTCACGGAAGCCCTGATCGCACTGGAAACAACCAGTGATAAAGTAGAATATGAAGTAGTAGAAGAAGGCAGCAGCGGATTGTTCGGTATGTTCTCCAAGGAAGCCGTCATCAAAGTACGGAAAAAAGAAAACACCAGCGATAAACTGTATACCTTTTTGAAAGAAGTTCTGGGGAAGATGGAAATTACCGCAGAACCGGTGATCGAACTCGATGAAGAAGAAAAAGTTTACAACATCAATCTGGAGGGCGATGACACCGGCGATCTGATCGGAAAACGCGGACAGACCCTGGATGCACTACAGTATCTAACCAGCATTCTTGCGAACAAAGAGTCCAAAGATTATTACCGCGTGAAGCTGGATACCAAGAACTACCGTGAACGAAGAAAGAAGACTTTGGAAAACCTGGCAAAAAACATTGCCGCCAAAGTTAAGAAAACAAAACGGAAAATCGTGCTGGAACCAATGAATCCTTATGAAAGAGGGATCATTCATTCTTATCTGCAGTCCGATAAATATGTGACGACGAAGAGTGAAGGTGAGGAGCCGAACCGAAAAGTAGTTGTTTATTACAAACGATAAGCCTTGCAGCGCCCCTTCCTGAAGGAGGGGCGTTTGTTTTTCAAAGAGGAAATGATTCATCAGACAGAAACCATAGCAGCGATTGCGACTGCAATGAATAATTCCGGCATCGGGATCATCCGGATCAGCGGCGAAGATGCCTTTTCCGTCATTCGGAAGATCTTTCGTCCTGCAAAGGAAAAAGATATGGATACCGTTGCTTCTCATACGGTTCACTACGGAACCATTATGGATGGAGAGCGGATCGTGGACGAAGTGCTGGTGCTGATCATGCGTGCGCCGCATACCTATACCCGGGAAGATACCGTGGAGATCGACTGCCATGGCGGAATGTATGTTTTAAATAAAACGCTGGAACTGGTCCTGAAAAACGGAGCCAGAGCGGCAGAACCCGGCGAATTCACTAAACGAGCTTTTTTAAACGGACGTATTGACTTAAGTCAGGCGGAGGCCGTGATCGATGTGATCAATGCGGAGAACGATTTTGCTCTGAAAAGCGCGATGACACAG
The DNA here is from genome assembly GCA_017511185.1 of Lachnospiraceae bacterium. Lineage (GTDB taxonomy): Bacteria > Bacillota > Clostridia > Lachnospirales > Lachnospiraceae > RGIG5612. The sequence goes on from JAFWLF010000006.1 coordinate 10,480, forward strand.
CTTAAGGGCAGCGTTTCGGAAAAAGTCCGGAAAGAACGTGCGCTCCTGCTCTCCCAGATTGCTTATATTGAGGCGGCGCTGGATGATCCGGAGCATATAGAGATGGAAGGCTATGGTTCTACTCTGCTCCCGATCCTTTCTGAGTGCCGTGAAGATATCCGGCAGCTCCTGGAAAACGCCGATGACGGCCGGATCATGAAAGAAGGCATCCGCACGGTTATCCTGGGAAAGCCGAACGTTGGGAAATCTTCTCTTCTGAACGCACTTCTTGGACAGGAGAGAGCGATCGTAACCGATATAGCCGGGACAACAAGAGATGCCCTGGAAGAAAGTCTGCGCATTCATGATGTGACATTAAACGTGATCGATACAGCCGGCATTCGGAATACGGAAGATGTGATCGAAAAGATCGGCGTAGATAAAGCAAAAGAATATGCAAAAGAAGCAGATCTGATCGTTTTTGTGGTTGATACATCGCGTCCTTTAGATGAGGATGATTATGAGATCTTACAGATCATCCGGGATAAAAAGGTTATTGCACTGTTCAACAAGCAGGATCTTGCAGTCGCAGCGGATCTGAAAACGTTAAAAGAGGAACTGGGACAGATTCCGGTGATCGAAACATCGATTGTGGAAAATACTGGGCTGGATCAGTTTGTTTCGACCGTTCGGGAAATGTTCTACAAGAAAGAGATCAATTTTAACGACCAGGTCTATATTACAAATGCCCGGCAGAAAAGTGCACTGGCAGCAGCAGAAGATGCACTGACCAAAGCGATGGACAGTATCAATATGGGTATGTCGGAAGATTTCTTTACCATTGATATGATGGAAGCCTATACGCAGCTGGGACTTTTAATTGGTGAAACGGTGGAAGATGATCTGGCAGATGAAATCTTCTCCCGCTTCTGCATGGGAAAATAAGAGAAATTACTTATACGAAATATGTATAAGAAAAACAATACAGAGGAATACTCTATGACGCATGTAATTGAGGAATACGATATAGTCGTTGTCGGCGCAGGCCATGCCGGCTGTGAGGCTGCGCTGGCAGCAGCACGGCTTGGAAAGAAAACGATTGTTTTTACGGTCAGCGTGGACAGTATCGCGCTGATGCCGTGCAACCCAAATATTGGCGGGACCAGTAAGGGACATCTGGTAAAAGAGCTGGATGCCCTGGGCGGTGAGATGGGCAAAAATATTGATAAGACCTTTATCCAGTCCCGCATGCTGAATTTGTCCAAAGGACCAGCAGTCCACTCTCTTCGTGCACAGGCAGATAAACAGGATTATTCCCGTGAAATGCGAAAAACATTGGAAAATACAGATAATCTGACCATCCGGCAGGCCGAAGTGGCAGAGCTGATCGTTGAAGATGGAAAAATCCGCGGCGTCAAAACCTATTCCGGCGGAGAGTACCGCGCAAAGGCAGTGATCCTCGCAACAGGAACTTATCTGAAAGCGCGCTGCATATATGGAGACGTCAGTAATTATACCGGGCCAAATGGCCTGCAGGCCGCAAACCATTTGAGTGCTTCTCTGGAGCAGAATGGGATTGCCATCCGCCGGTTTAAGACGGGAACACCGGCCAGAGTAGATAAACGAAGCCTGGATTTTTCTAAAATGCAGGAACAAAAGGGCGATGTCCCAATTGTGCCCTTCTCTTTCTCTACCGATCCCGCAACGATCCAGAAAGAACAGGTTTCCTGCTGGTTGACCTATACCAATGAGGAGACGCATCGGATCATCCGGGAAAACATTGACCGCTCTCCTCTCTTTTCCGGCGCCATTGAAGGAACCGGACCGAGGTACTGCCCTTCTATTGAAGATAAAGTGGTGAAATTTCCCGACAAACCGCGGCATCAGATTTTTGTGGAGCCTGAAGGCAATTATACCAACGAGATGTATCTTTCCGGTATGAGCTCTTCTCTTCCGGAAGATGTTCAGTTTGCTATGTATAAGACCCTGCCAGGACTGGAGAATGTCCGTATAGTCCGGAATGCGTATGCTATCGAATATGACTGTATTTACGCGACGGATATTAAAGCAAGCCTGGAATTTAAGGCAATTAAAGGACTTTTCAGCGCAGGACAGTTAAATGGCAGCTCCGGCTATGAAGAAGCTGCAGCACAGGGCCTGATGGCTGGCGTGAATGCGGTCCGTCAGATTGATGGCAAGGAACCGGTAATCTTAGACCGCTCGCAGGCTTATATTGGTGTGCTGATCGATGATCTGGTAACAAAAGAAAACCTGGAACCATATCGAATGATGACAAGCCGTGCGGAATACCGCCTTTTGCTCAGACAGGACAATGCGGATCTGCGTCTGACCGAGATCGGCTATGAGATCGGTCTGGTCAGTGAAGAACGGATGCAGAAAGTCAGAGAGAAAAAAGCACTGATTGAAGCGGAAGTCGCCCGGGTAAAAGAGATCCCGATCGGGGCCAATGCCAAAACACAGGAGGTCCTGGAACGGAACGGAAGTTCCCCGTTAAATAACGGAACAACGCTTGGGGAGCTGATCCGGCGTCCGGAGCTGGATTACGAAAAACTACTAGATTTAGATGTGGAACATAAAGAATTGCCACAAGATGTAATAGAACAGATCAATATTGAGATCAAATATGAAGGCTATATTGTCCGTCAGCAGAAACAGGTGGATGAATTCAGACGTGTCGAAAACAGAAAACTGGATGAAAACATCGATTATAAGAGTATCAGCGGACTTCGTCTGGAGGCCGGACAGAAGCTGGATAAATTCAAACCGCATTCAATTGGACAGGCATCCCGCATCTCGGGTGTGACACCGGCAGATATTTCTGTGCTGCTGGTATACCTCTCCAAAGAAGGAAAGTGATGTTTCACGTGAAACATTTTGAAAAACTGGCAGAATTTGCCAAACAGTATCAGATCAAATATGGAGGACGGGAGCAGAAACAGTTTGAAGACCTCTGCTCTCTTCTTGTTGAAGAAAATAAAGTCATGAATCTGACCGCGATTGAAGATCCGGAGGAAATCGAGGTTAAACATTTTATTGACTCTTTGGAAGCGGTTCCTCTTCTCTGCTCCCTTTGGGCAGAAAAAATCTTTGAGATCCGTACAGAGCTTTTGCCACAGGACGCTTCCTTCCGATTGATCGATGTCGGAACTGGTGCTGGCTTCCCGGGACTCCCTTTAAAAATAGCCTTTCCTTCAGCAGAATTTGTTCTGATGGATTCTCAGAATAAACGCATAAATTTTATCAATAAAGTTATTAAAAACCTTGAATTAACAGGCATTTCTGCTATGGCCGCCCGCGCAGAAGATCTGGCGAAAACCGGCAGTGTTTCACGTGAAACATTTGACTTCTGTGTTTCCAGGGCTGTCGCTTCTCTGCCTGTTCTTTTGGAATACTGCCTGCCGCTCGTGCAGATCAATGGCTTCTGCATCTTATATAAATCCGGAGATTACGAAGAAGAATTAAACGAGGCACAGACGGCGCTGCAGGAACTGGGTGGCAAGCTGGTTGATGTGCAGGATTTCTTTCTGCCAGACACGGACATCCGTCGCAGCCTTCTTGTGATCCGTAAAACAAAAGCGACGCCGGATAAATATCCGCGTCGCCCGGGAAAACCATCCAAATCACCAATCCGGTGATCACTTTCACATTAAAGAAGTTCCAATATCACCATATGTAAATGTTTTCGGTTCTTTGGCCGGGTCACCAAACACGATGATCTCCGGTTTTAAAAGCTCCGGCCGTTTTCCGATGTCACTTGTCAGATGTCCTGTCAGGCGGCTTGCAAATACATGCCGGCCTTCTTTATCAAACGGTGCCGCGCCGGTCAGGCTGTAGATGTTGTAAAGAAATGTACCAAAGATCGGAAAATCCAATACAGATTTCAGCTTTAAAGCAAAAGGTTTTGCAGCTTTTAGGTTTTCAGAACGGCAAGGATCGATCAAAACGATCTTTCCAAGCCTGGATTCATCAAAATGATATGCCTGCAAAGCAGTTAATGCAGAGCCATCGCACGCGACAACATCTGTGATCTCGCCAATTACGTTCTTAATAAAATCCTGAATCAACTGAACATAAAGGAAATTTGTATAGGTGATCCATGGCTTGTCTGAAAAGCCAAACCCCAAAAGGTCTACGGAATAAACCGTATGTCTGTCGGCCAGGTATTTGGACAAGGATTCCAGGTCTTTTGATGAGTGAGAAGGCTCAAATCCATGCAAAAGAAGCACAGGAGCGCCGTATCCGCGTTTCCTGTAAAAGATACGGCCAAATTTCCAGTCATAAAACTTGCCATTTTCCGGCAGAGGTCCGCGTTTGTGGTCTCCGATATAAGAAAAGATCATATTTATTCCCGCAATGACCACAAAGATCTTCAGCGCGATAGAAATGATCCAATAAAATACTTTACCGATTTTTTTCATAAAAATAAATCTCCCTAACCAATATAGAAATTATAGTATAGACGGCATGTTTAATCAATAGAGAATCGCGAAGGAGGGGAGAGCAGACTTGAAGAAAACGATTTATATACATGAATTTTGCTCATGTTAAAAAAAGAGAAATTGAAAATGTTTCACGTGAAACAAAAAATAGCCGCAAAAGGGTTGATATTGCAAAAATCATTGTGTATAATCGCGTCTATTGTAGGGTAATAGGAGTATTTTATGGCAAGAACGATTGCCGTCGCCAATCAAAAGGGAGGCGTCGGAAAGACAACAACGACAATTAATTTATCCGCAGCACTGGCAGAGCAGGGGAAAAAGGTCCTTTTAGTGGATCTGGATCCGCAGGGAAACGCTACCAGTGGAGTGGGCGTGGACAAAAGAGACCTGGAAAACACAGTCTATGAGCTGTTTGTAGGCAGAACCACGCTGGATGAATGCCTGTTAGAGACGGATTTCCTTAATTTATCCGTCCTTCCTGCCAATATTAATCTCTCCGGTGCAGAGATCGACCTGATCGATATGGAAAACCGGGAGTATCATCTGAAAGATATTCTGCAACAGATCAAGGACGACTACGATTTTATCTTAATTGATTGTCCGCCGTCACTGAACATGCTGACTGTAAATGCAATGACCGCAGCGGACACGGTATTAGTCCCGATCCAATGTGAGTATTATGCGTTAGAGGGACTGTCTCAGCTGATCCATACCATCAATTTGGTAAAGAAGAGACTGAATCCGCATCTGCAGCTGGAGGGAGTCGTCTTTACGATGTATGATGCACGGACCAAATTGTCTATGCAGGTCGTAGAGAACGTCAAGCAGACGTTGAAAGAGAACATCTATAACACGATCATCCCGCGGAGCATCAAGCTGGCGGAAGCGCCAAGTTACGGGATGCCGATCACAGCATACGCCCCAACCTCACCGGGAGCAGATGCGTACAGGTTGTTGGCAATGGAAGTAATCGACCACAAGGTATAGTATTTCAGGTACTATTATAATAGGAAGAAACTCATAAACTTTTTCAGAAAAGGAAGCGGATATGGCAGTAAAAAAGAAAGCCGCAAGAGGCGGACTCGGGAAGGGATTAGATCTTTTGATTCCGGTAGAGCCGGCAGAAAAAGAGGAAAAAGATGTTGTTGTTCTGAAGACGTCTATGCTTGAGCCAAATAAAGAGCAGCCAAGAAAATCGTTCGACAGTGAAAAAATCGATGAACTGGCTCAATCGATCAAGCAGTACGGCATCATCCAGCCGATCATTGTCTGCAAGAAAGATGATTATTATCAGATCATTGCAGGCGAGCGCAGATGGAGAGCGGCAAAAAAAGCAGGCGTAAAAGAAGTTCCGGTCGTGGTCAAAGAGTATTCCGACCGGGAGATCGCAGAAATATCGCTGATAGAGAATATTCAGAGAGAAGATCTGAACCCGATCGAAGAAGCGCTCAGCTACAAGCAGTTGATCGACGATTATCACCTGACACAGGAAGAGCTGGCACAGCGTGTTTCCAAGAGCAGGACCGTGATCACCAATGCAATGCGGCTTTTGAAGCTTCATAAAGATGTGCAGAAAATGCTTGTAGACGGAAGACTTTCCGCTGGCCATGCCAGAGCCATCCTGGCGCTGGAAGATCCAAAGCAGCAGCTGAAGATTGCTAACGAAGTAGTGGAAAAGAACCTGAGCGTTCGTCAGACAGAAGATCTGGTGAAAGAACTCAACGAAGCAAAACCATCTGCAAAGAAAAAAGCAAAAAAAGATGATGACATGGGATTTATTTACCGGGACCTGGAGAAAAAAATGACAGCAGCCCTGGGAACCAAGGTCAAGATCAAACGGAAAGACAAAGGTAAAGGAAAGATCGAGATCAGTTACTTTACAGAGGACGAACTCGACAGATTATATGGAATTATCAATAAGGGAGCGAAATAATGCTGGACATTAAATTTGTTCGTGAGAACGCAGAAGCTGTAAAAGAAAATATCAAAAAGAAGTATCAGGATGAGAAGCTCCCGCTGGTTGATGCTGTGATCGCTCTGGACAGAGAAAACAGAGACATCAAAGCGGAAGTGGAAGCACTCAGAGCAAATAAAAACAAGATTTCCAAGGAAATCGGAAAGCTCATGGGGCAGGGCCTTAAAGAGGAAGCAGAAAAAGTGAAAGCAGAAGTCGCCAGGGACAATGCCCGGATCGATGAGCTGTCTGCCCGTGAAAGGGAAGTAGAAGCGGAACTCAAAGAAAAGATGATGATCATCCCTCAGATGATCGACCCATCTGTTCCGATCGGTAAAGATGATAGTGAAAATGTTGAAATAGAGCGATTTGGCGATCCTTTCGTTCCGGATTATGAGATCCCATATCATACAGATATCATGGAAAGCTTTAACGGCATCGATCTGGATTCTGCTCACAGAGTATCGGGCAACGGATTCTATTATCTGATGGGCGATATTGCAAGACTGCACAGTGCCGTTATCGCATATGCAAGAGATTTCATGATCGACCGCGGATTTACATACTGCGTTCCGCCGTTCATGATCCGCAGCAATGTTGTGACAGGCGTTATGAGCTTTGCAGAGATGGATGCGATGATGTATAAGATCGAGGGTGAAGACCTTTATCTTATCGGCACCAGCGAACATTCCATGATCGGTAAGTTTATTGACCAGATCATCGACGAAGACCAGCTGCCGATCACAATGACAAGCTATTCCCCGTGCTTCAGAAAAGAAAAGGGCGCTCATGGACTGGAGGAGAGGGGAGTATACCGTATCCACCAGTTTGAAAAACAGGAAATGATCGTTGTCTGCAAACCGGAAGAGAGCAAGATCTGGTATGACAAACTGTGGCAGAACACGGTAGATCTGTTCCGCTCCATGGAGATCCCTGTCCGGACGCTGGAATGCTGCTCTGGAGATCTGGCAGATCTGAAGGTGAAATCCTGTGATGTTGAAGCATGGTCGCCGCGCCAGAAAAAATATTTCGAGGTAGGCAGTTGTTCAAACCTTGGTGATGCACAGGCAAGAAGACTCATGATCAGAGTAAAGGGCAAAGAGGGAAGATATCTGGCACATACCCTTAACAATACCGTGGTTGCACCGCCAAGAATGCTGATCGCTTTCCTGGAGAATCACCTGCAGGCCGATGGCAGTGTAACGATTCCTGAGGTGCTCCGGCCATACATGGGCGGAAAAGAAGTTCTTGTGCCAAACAAATAAACAACTTTAGTTCTTCACCGCATTGCTGCGATAAAGATAAGCCTCCTTAGTTAAATGGATATAACAAGCCCCTCCTAAGGGCTAGTTACAGGTTCGATTCCTGTAGGGGGTGTTTGAGAGATTAGAAGAAGCATCTCCAAAATCTCTCGGGACAATAAAAGCCCGTAAGGGCCGTAACAAATTAAGCCCACGGGCGAAAATGAAAGAAAGGGAAAATCATGAAAAGAACAAAGTTATTTACAGCGATTTTCGCAATCGTCATGGTAGTCGCAATGCTTGCAATGACTGCATGTGGCGGAAACAAGGGTGGTGACACACCGGCTCCTGCAGGCAGCGGCAGCGGTGAAGCTCCGGCAGCAGGCGGAAAGATCATCATCGGCGCAACCGGTCCTCTGACTGGCGATGCTTCCTCTTACGGTATCTCCGTAAACCAGGGCGCACAGATGGCAATTGACGAGATCAACGCAGCAGGCGGCCTGAACGGCATTATGCTTGAACTGCAGATGAAAGACGACAAAGCAGCAGCAACCGATGCAGCATCCGCATATGACCAGTTATTTGATGCCGGCATGCAGCTGTCCATGGGTTCTGTCACCAGTGGTGCCTGCGATGCATTTGCACAGAGAGCAACCGCAGACGGACTCTTCGTTCTGACTCCTTCTGCTTCTCAGCAGTCCATCATTGAGCAGGGCGACACAATTTTCCGTCTTTGCTTCTCCGATCCGGAGCAGGGCGCTCTGGCAGCAAGAGATCTTTCTGAGAAATATGCAAAGATCGGTGTTATCTATGATACATCCGATACATATTCCACAGGTCTGTATGAAGGTTTCGTAGCACAGATGGAAGAACTTGGCAAACAGGACGCTTATGTAACAAGAACATTTGACCAGGATAACAAGAAGGATTTCTCTGCTCAGGTTGAAGCACTGAAAGACTGCGACGTTATCTTCTGCCCATTCTATTACACAGAAGCAAGCCTTGTCTGCAAAGCATGTGCAAACAAAGGGCTTAATGACATCCCGATCTACGGATGTGACGGACTGGATGGTCTGGCAGCTCTGATCGATGATACGATCAAGAACCCGATCACTTACATCACTCCTCTGGATGTTGCATCTACAGATGCAAAAGTTAAGAAATTCGTTGATGATTACTCTGCAAAATTCGGAGCAACTCCGGATCAGTTCGCAGCAGACGGATACGATGTTATCTACGTCATCTTCGAAGCACTGAAAGCAGCAGGCGTTAATGATGCAAACATGTCCGCAGAAGATATGTCTGCAGCAGTTGTTGGTATTCTGACAAACGGATCCTTCTCCTATACAGGTATCACTGGCCAGATGCAGTGGACCAAAGAAGGTGCTTGTGACAAGATCCTCAACATCGTACAGCTTCAGTAACTAAGAAACAAAAGGATTATTCCTAACATATCGCAAGACCACGGGCAGAAACTGCCCGTGGTCTTACAAACTTTTTTAAACGTATCTTAAAAACGGGAGAATTCAAATGGTAATCGCTATTGACGGCCTGAGTCTGGGCGCCATTTACGCCCTGATCGCATTAGGCTACACCATGGTTTACGGTATCGCCAAGATGCTGAACTTTGCTCATGGTGATGTTATCATGGTTGGCGCGTATATGATCTATACTTTATGCACGCTTACCTGGACCACCGGGTCTCTGCCAATCTGGGCAGGAGCCCTGATTGCATTTGTGGTCAGTATTGTTGTCTGCACCCTTTTGGGAATGGTAAACGAAAAAGTGGCATACAAACCGCTCCGTGGAGCCTCGCCGCTGGCAGCTCTTATCACCGCTATCGGTGTCAGCTACCTGCTACAGGGTATTGCACAGCTGATCTGGGGCGCAGAGCAGAGATCGATCTCCATCCTGGATCGTCTGGGAACCGTAAGAGTCGGAACAGTTGCAATCAGATGGAGCAGTATCATCACAGTTGTCTGCGGTGCGATCCTGATGATCGGACTGACATTGTTCGTTAAGAAGACCCGCACCGGACGTGCTATGCTGGCAGTTTCGGAAGACAAAGGCGCTGCACAGATGATGGGTATCAATGTCAATAAGATCGTTTCCGTCACTTTCGCTATCGGTTCCGGACTGGCAACGTTTGCTGCGCTGTTCTATCTGCCGACAACCGCAATCAGTCCGACACTTGGTTCGATGCCTGGTATCAAAGCGTTTGCGGCAGCCGTCATCGGAGGAATCGGATCCATTCCGGGCGCCGTGGTAGGAGGAATCCTCCTTGGCGTAGTAGAGGTAGTCTGCAACAGTTTCGAAGCAACGGCCAGCTATACGACCGCCATTGAATTTGCTCTTTTGATCATCATTCTGTTAGTCAGACCGATTGGTCTCCTTGGAAAGAAGAGGAGGGTAAAGGTATGACAATGGAAGGTACCAAGAAAAAAAGCCTCTTCGCAAAGGGAGGCTGGAAAAATTATATTACTTACATTGTGATCATTGCCTTCCTGGCAATCATGATCATTCTGAATCTGACAGTGGGACTTGGCCGAGGGGACAAGAGTACGCTTGCCCGGATCGCATTCAGCTGTATCCTGGCGGTTTCTCTGAACCTTGTGGTCGGCTTCCTGGGTGAGCTGTCCCTGGGACATGCCGGTTTTATGTGCGTCGGCGCATATCTGGGATGCTTTGTGGCAAATACTTTAAGAGATGCAACAGCCCTACCTGAACTGGTCGTCGTTATCATCGCGATGATCATTGCAGGTATTGTGGCAGCGATTATGGGATTTGTGATCGGTGTGCCGGCACTGCGTCTACGGGGCGACTATCTGGCCATCGCCACGCTGGCCTTTGGCGAGATTGTGCGTTGTATTTTCAAGAACCTGAAAGTATTTGGCGGCGCCAAAGGTATGAGCACGAAGATCTATAATAACAATACGCTGTTCATCCTTGCGTTTATTGTTCTTTTGATCGTCGTCTTCTGCTGCCAGAATCTGATCAACAGTAAACACGGCCGTGCCGTGATCGCAATCCGTGATAATGAGATTGCGGCGAAGGCAATGGGCATCAATGTAACGTTTTACAAATTACTGATCTTTATCGTTGCGGCGTTTTTCGCAGGCATTGCAGGTGTCCTTTATGGATCGACCATCGGAACGATCCGTCAGGAGACCTTCTCCTTCAACTATTCCATTGAGATCCTGGTCATGGTCGTCCTGGGCGGCATGGGAAGCATCAATGGATCATTGGTCGCAGCGACGATCATTACTTATCTGAACATCCTTCTTCAGAATCAGCTTTCCGGTTCTCTGGCTCCTGTCAAGAACATTGTTTACGCGCTGATCCTGATCGTCATCGTCATCTTCAGTAACGCACCGGCCCTCAAGAACTTCCGGGAAAGCATCAATCCAAAAGCAATTTTGGCAAGGATCTCCAAAAAGAAGCCCGATGCCAGTGTGACCCGGAGCGATGAAGCAAAATGGGACCGCATCCCGACCAAGATCAATATCGATGAGGTTTTAAGTGCAGACACAAGAAGCGGCTACGCGGATGATCCGGTTCCGCCGGGAGAGGACGTTGTTCCGATGGAGGCAACAAAAGATGAACTGTACCGGCCATTAGACAGAAAGGAGGAGAAGTAACATGTCAGAATATGTTTTAGAGACTCAAAATCTTGGCATCTCCTTTGGTGGTCTGAAAGCGGTGCAGGATGCTAACATCAAGATCAAAAAAGGACAGATCTACGGTATGATCGGCCCGAACGGCGCCGGCAAAACGACCGTATTCAATATGCTGACCGGCGTGTACCTTCCGACCACAGGAACTTTTTTCCTAAACGGAGAAGAGTTGAAAGGCAAAACGCAGGAACAGATCAATCATAAAGGCATTGCCAGAACATTCCAGAATATCCGATTGTTCAGCAATATGTCCGTGATCCGTAATGTTATGGTTGGCCTGCATAATCAGCCGCAGTATAAATGCAACTTCCTGACCAGCATGTTCCGTCTGCCGAGACATTTTAAGACAGAAAAAGCAATGCGTGAGCATGCCAAAGAACTCCTTCGGGTCTTTGATCTGGAAGATGAGCGGAACAACCTGGCCTGCAACCTTCCATACGGAAAACAGAGGAAGTTGGAAATTGCACGTGCACTTGCAACAAATCCGAAGCTGCTTCTTCTGGATGAGCCTGCAGCCGGTATGAATCCGCAGGAAACAGCAGATCTGGTGCAGATCGTAAAGAAGATCCGTGATGATTTTGATCTGACGGTCCTTCTGATCGAACATGACATGAAATTTGTCGCCGGTCTTTGTGAAGAGATCACCGTCTTAAACTTTGGTACGGTGCTGGCACAGGGAAAGACAGAAGACTGCCTGAACGATCCGGAAGTGGTCAAGGCATATATTGGAGGTTGATGAGATGGCATTGTTGGAAGTGAAAGACCTTCAAGTGAATTACGGCGTGATCCGTGCACTGAACGGGATCAGCTTTGAAGTCAACGAAGGCGAGATCGTAACTCTGATCGGGGCGAACGGCGCAGGAAAAACAACGACGATGCAGACCATCATCGGCCTGATCCCGCCAAAAGCCGGATCGATCCATTACGATGGCAAAGACATCACAAAATTACCGTCCCATAAGATCGTAAATATGGGTATGAGCCAGGTTCCGGAAGGAAGACGTATTTTTCAGGAGCTTTCCGTCTATGACAACCTGATGCTGGGCGCCTATCTGGAAAAAGATATGAGCAAGATCAAAGCCCGTATCGAAAACGTTTTTGAGCAGTTCCCAATCCTGAAAGAACGTCGGACCCAGATTGCGGGAACTCTTTCCGGAGGCGAGCAGCAGATGCTGGCAATGAGCCGCGCGCTGATGGCAAATCCGAAGCTTTTGATGCTGGATGAGCCATCCATGGGACTTTCACCTTTGCTGGTGAGCCAGGTCTTTGAGATCATCAAAGACATGAACGCGAAAGGCATCACCATTCTGTTGGTAGAGCAGAATGCAGAAAAGGCACTTGGTATTGCAGATCGGGCATATGTTCTGACCAATGGTGTGATCACACATCAGGGCACTGGCGCAGAACTGGCCGGCTCGGAAGAGATCAAGAAAGCTTATCTGGGCGGCTGATTGCAAATAATACATACAAATACGAAAACTGCCGCGTACCCCGTGGCAGTTTGTTATCTGGGAGAGAAATAATGGAGAATATATGGATTCCAAAATATGATATGCCAATGATAATCCTGCCAAGCTTAACAGACAGCAGTGGAAAACTCAGTGTCCCGGACTGTTTTTCCCTGTTTATGGATGTAGCGGCAGTGCACGCTCCAATGCTGAAGTGCGGCACAGAAGATCTGGCAAAACAAGGGCTCTTCTGGCTGACGGTCCGTTCCAAGATCAAGATCATCCGCAGGCCGCGCATGATGGAAGAAGTCACCGTTTCCACCTGGCCGGAAGAACCGCAGGAAACCAGATGCAACAGGGATTATTCCATCACCAAAGATGGAGAGCCGCTGGTTTTGGGAAAAACATTATGGGCTGTTCTGAACATCAAAACAAACCGGCTGCATAAAGTGGATGTGTTATATCCGGAAGGGTTTAAAGCGGTAGACGATCTTGCCATCCCGGAACCGTTCACACAGTTTGATAAAGATTTTCAGGGAGAGGAATTTGCCGCCTATACCGTCCGGTCGACCGATATCGATTTTGGCGGACATATGAATAACATCGCTTACATCCGTGCGATCGAGAGCCTGTTCCCGGCAAAGGAATGGCAGGAAAAAAAGATCTCCGAGATGGAGATCCATTATAAGACTCCTTGTTTTGAAGGAGATGTCCTGACATTCCAAAAAAAAGCCGCAGGAGATTCCCTGCGGCTCGCAGCATTTCTTCCAAATGGAAAAGTTGCCGTTTACGCGTCCCTGAAATCTGACTAAATAAAACGCGATCATATCTGGAAAGGGTATAAAAATGGCGTATACAGCTATTGATAAAATGTATCAACACAATTTCAATCTTTTTGGTGCAGGCGCAGGACCGAAACAGCCTTCGCTGCCGGTCACAGATAATCCGAACGATCTGAGATCCGCAGCACTCCGGTTCATTCACGAACGTTGTGAGGGGCTTTGTTTTGACGAAGCTGTCTCCGCACGGGAAGAGAACATGCACATCTTTGAGGGGACAGGATTAAAACCCGGACAGGTTCCTTATGACCTGCAGATGGATGTGAACCGCCTTTGTCTGGAACGGGAACTGGAAAAGTTCATCGATTCCGGCGTGGCGGAAGATGCCTATACGATCTACTACTGTTATCTGGAAATGTTTTTCGGACATTACGGAAAATCCAAAAAAATGGTCGAACTGCTTTCCGAATTTGAATCCAATGGCAGTTCTCTTTTAATGAAACACAGGGATCATTACTCACACTCTGTGTATGTGTTTGCATTAGGGCTTGCCATTTACGAGACAAACGTCAACTATCGCTCGAAGTTTAAGGCATTTTACGGATTCGATCCGGACGAAAAAAATCAAGAGGCTGACCGGGCAGCGGCATGCTGCTTTCTTGAGTACTGGGGTCTTACTTCGTTGTTTCATGATATCGGATACCCGTTCGAACTGCCCTTTGAGCAAGTCATGTCCTACTACGAGGTCACGGGAGGCGAGCGCGGGAAAGGAAGCCTTTTTCTTGCCTATTATGATGTCGATACGATCACTTCACTGGGCGGGGATGAAAAAACGCACTTCGAGAAGATGTATGGAAAAGACTTTTCTTCGACGGAAGAACTGTTTGCCTTCGGCGTTACAGAAAAACTTGCCGATGCATATGATTTTACGGAAGAATACATATTTAAAAAAATACATGATAAGCCGATCCATCCGGATGCGTTTAACTATTTTATGGATCATGCATATTTTAGCGCAACACGGCTCTTTCGGGAGATTGTCCATTCCCTCGGGATCGAAGCAGTTACAAAAATGCATTTGGATGCGCTGACAGCGATCCTTCTGCACAACAGTCTCTTTAAATTTGCCATTTCTTTTTATAATGACGACAACACAAAGGGGCCGCTTCATATTGAAGCTCATCCGCTTGCTTATATGCTGATGATCTGTGATGAACTGCAGTGTTGGGACCGGACTGCCTATGGCAGAAACTCCCGGACAGAGCTCCATCCAATGGAGGCAGCCTTTGATTTCTCAGAGAACTCGATCCGTGCGATCTATTATTATGACAGAGAAGAGCAGGATAAGATCGACAAGTTTAAACTCTCTTACCGGGCATGGGAAAAAAGCGGCGAGCAGGGAAAGGCACCCCGCCTGAAAGCGTATTCCGACATGGCGGAAAAGGAACAGCGGTTTACAGGAGATATCGAGAGGATCGTTGACACAACAGACATTCCTTTAACGATTGTTCCAAGCACAAAAGATGTGGATCGAAAGAGCAAGCATACCTATTTGTCTTCCAGCAACTTCCTCCATCTGTATGATTTTGCGGTTGCCTTAAATGCGCGCTATTCTTATCAGGGAAAAGAGGCAGATGTTGAGGCAGAAGCGCTGGAAAAAGAATTTGAAGAACTGTCGCTGGAGTACCAGCTTTCTAATATTAACCAGGCAAAGAATTTCGCAAAGTATCTTGACGCACTCGGATGCTTCTATACGGATAGGCCGGTGGATTATGAAATAATCAAACAATTCACAAAAGAACAGGCCGCCGTCTTTGCACCGATGGAACATGAACGTTGGATCCGGGAGCATAGCTCCATGGCCTGGACCCCAGGCGATCTTTATGAAACGGCAGAGATCCCCGCGGACATGCTTGCGCAATACGGCGATGAAAACACCGCGCGAAAAGCGCTCCGGGAACAATTGCGCATGCATAAACTGGCAATGAAGGAAAACCCGACGCAGGATGAGATCTTTGCACATTATGAGGCGCTTCCGCTTGAAGAACGGGAAAAAGATTATGAACCGTTCAACAGCATGTTAAAGCTCATTAAAAAATATGACGGACTTCGGATATACCAGCTTGATTGAAGAGACGGATCGGAGCCGTTATGAAAATGGACAGGTCGATCATGAATGAGAAAGAAACCTTTTATCACGAAAAGGAAGAATGCAGGCTCCCGCTTACCCAAGTAATGGAAGGGGAAACAGACCCTTCATTGCAGGAGCTCAACGAGTTATTTGGCGCCGCGGATGTCCTCAGCATTGAAAATGCGAAAAAGCATCGCAGGATCCTATTGATCCTTTCTATTATAGGAACAATACTGACATTCGCTTTTCTGCTTTATGATGAGGCGGAACTGCACGGGCTGATCCTTGCCTGTGGCGTGATGATACTGTGCCTGTTTTTTGTCCGACGCATTGCCAACAGACTGGAGTGCCATAGAAAATATTTGGAATACAGGGTACTTGCGGAATGTCTGCGGTGTCAGTTCTTTCTCTCTTTTGCCGGAACCGGGATCCGCGTCATGGAGGTTATGCCGTGGTCTATCCGCAAGGGGATTCCCTGGATCCCGGAAGTCCTGTCGTCAATTCCGGAAAACAAATCCTCAGAAAAAAGATCTGTTCTCGATCCCTGGATAAGAGAGCAGAAAATGTATCATAAAGCAGCACTCGGAAAAAATGAAATCAAAAACCGCAAAAACGGTCGTATTGCAAAAATAGTGCTCGTCATTACGATTGCCACATATGTTGCAGCTTTGCTGTATGAATTGCTTGTATACAGGAATGCGCAGGGAGCGGTCGATGTCAACTTGATCCGGGCGCTGCTGAAAATTGTGCTCGGGACGATGTCTGCCATTACGTTGTTCACGGGAAGCTATTATGGAAAAATGTCGCTTTCCAATATCATCGATGATTATGAAAGAATGATCGCTCTTTATGAAACAGCAGAGGAAGAGATAGTACAAAATGGCGAAAGCGAGGAATTACTGACGTTTCTGGCCAGGGAGTTTCTCAATGAGAACAGTACCTGGTACTCGTATCAGAGTAAAAACGGTCCAGATCTGGTTGTATGAAAAATGGCGGGAACCCCGCCATTTTCTTACTGTACTTCAGCTCCGCCCCATTCAACAACGGTGAATCCCTTTCGTTCGAAAGGCGTGATCTTTGGAGCAGGAATATCAATTGGTGTATCGATTGCTTTGTAGGCCATGAAGATCCGCAGGCAGGAATCCGGCTGCGGGTCAATCTTCAGTTTTGCCGCATCTGTGTAGCATTCTTCCTGGAATGTGATCAGGTTATATGCGTTCTTCTGCATCCGCGGCTGCCAGTAGTTGATAAACTCTAAGTATTCTGACGGGATAAGACCCATCTTTGGCAGGATATCCAGCAGAAAGGCGCGTGTATCTTTGCCTGCTACGACATAGCCTTCTGACCAGTCGTATGCCGGTTCGCTGTCAGATTCCCAGAAAATATAGTCATAAGTTTCTCCTGTTGCAAGGTCTGTCAGGGTTCCATTTGGCGCCGCCAATACATTCCATCCATTGTGATAGAGTGGCGCCGTGCGGGTGAAGGTTCCTTCGGACAGTTCCACATCTACAGAAACGACCTGAGAGGTTTCCGGATACAGATAGATTGCCGGTTTTGCCATACCGCCGGAAGCGGTGATGTACTTGGAGTTGACCCAGCCGTAACGGCCATTGTATTTGACAAAGATCCAGTCTCCGTACCAGCCTTCTTCGGCCACTTCTGTTCCATATGGGATGACATCAATGGCGTTATAATTTGTACCCGGTCCAAGGCGGAACATCAATCCGTCTTGTGTATTCACATAACCGTGATAACCGTAATCGATCCAAGGATCCGGATAGACCAGTGTATTTGGATCAGTGGAGGCAGCAGTCGTTTGCTGTGGAATCTCCGGAGGTGTATCTGTCAAATAATCACAGGAGCACCAACCAGTCAATCCAGCAATGGTTGTGTGGGCCCAGTTGTTTTCCTCTTTATCAATAGTCAGTTCTGTTCCCTGAAGGATCAGATAGATGGCATTATATTGTTTGCCAGGACCTTCGCGCAGAAGCAGACCATCTTTTGCGGTTGCCCACTTCTTTTTAGGGTATGTAGCCTGTGTGGTCGTTTCCTTGGAAGTATCAGACTTTGTAGTAGTCTCTGTTGGCACTTCTGTGGTAGTCACTTCTTCTGTACGTATTTCTGTTGGCAGATCCGGTCCTTGAATACGCGGTTTCAAAATAAAGAAGAACAGTGCGATAACGATTGCAGCTGTCACAAGAACACCGCCGACAATGATCAGGATCAAAGCCCAGATCGGCAGACGTTTGCGCGGCGGAGCAGTGTAGTCCTGATAATCTTCCTGATAATAACCATCATCCTGATAATTATCCTGGTATTCGTCTTGATATTCATCCGCATATTCTTCCGGATACTCGTTCTGATCATCTGGCTCCTGTTGCACAGGCTGTGTTTCCTGTGGACCCTCCTGCGGAGTATCCTCCTGCCAGGTTTCCTGTTCCGGTGTTTCCTGCAGTGCCTCTTCCAGCAAGTCAGGCTGTTCCTGCGCCACCTGCTGTAGGAAGTCCAGCTTGGTTCCGCAGCTGGTACAGAACAGATCATCCGGTTTTATTTCTTTTCCGCAATTTGGACAAAACATGATCTTTCTCCTCTTTCAGTTCAATGCCAAGAAGCGTGTATATTGATAATTTATTATAGCATTCCTTTTTAAAAGGTCAAAAAAATCCTGCTTTAATAAAAACGGCTGGAACCAAAAAGGCTCCAGCCGTTAAACTAATCAGGTTTCTGTCAGATCAATATTTTCCGTACAGATCTAATGTTTCAAACATAGCATCCAGGTTTTCTTCTTTTGCGTTTTCCAGACTGCCGTCAAAATCAAAGATATAACCACCGCCAGGAGCGCAGGTATCCAGCAGATATTTTGTATCATCAATGATCTGCTGTTTTGTTCCGAATTCCATACGGGAGATGGAGAGATTTCCGGAGATGCAGGCGATACCGGAAAGTTTTTCTTTCGCTCTCTTCATGTCGACTTTCTCAAAGTGATACAGGACTTTGCCGGCAGGCACATCGGTCAGGAAATCGAGGCGGGTATCATACGGACCTTCTGTATAAATATACGGAAGCACATCTCCCATATCGATTAAAGCCATGATGATCTTCTTTAACGGTTTCCAGTACAGTTTCTCATACAGACTTTCACTCAGGAATCCGTCCATTCCCTTATGCAGCGGGAAGAAGATGGATTTAAACGGAATATCCACGAAGCGCAGGTACTGCAGTCTTGCAATCTGCATATCAGCAAAGCGGTTCACCGTTTCTTCTACGTAAGGGAGAATGTCCTCATCGGTGACATCTTCAAAAATTCCGAGTGTTCCACGGAAATAATCACCTAAGATATCATATGGTGCTTCCGAAATGCCGGTGATCATGCCCGGATATCCCATTCCGGCGATGATGCCGGAAAATTTCATGGTTGCTTCAAACGCCTTTGCATTCTCTTCGCCGATCTTCCGAAGCAAATCGATTGCTTCCAGTGTCTGCGGGTTATATAAACCGTTCAATGCAGAGCTGTCCAGAATGGTTCCTTCTGCAAAGACGATGTTCTGTGTTCCCTGAATGTTCGGGAATGCACGCGGGATATATTTGCGCAGCATAAAACCGGTGTAATCGGAAAGCAGCTCCGGATATTCATCCTGCTCCATAAATGCGATCTCATGGATCTGGTGTGTGCTGTATTTATCGACTTTGCTGCCCGGTCTTCCCGGCCAGTCAATGATCCTGGTTCCTGCCAGCTCGTTTGCCGGTCCGCTGTAGAAAAGCGGAACGCATCCTGCATCCACGTTTGGATAACGTTTCAGGAATTCGATCGCGCAGTTGCCGGCTTTTTCGAAATTATAAAAATGATCCTCATAGCTTCCGCCGGTATAGCGGGTAATGATACCGTCAAAAAACGGCTGGACCGGAACGCGGTCCGGCTGTCCTAAAGCAACGGCTGTTTTGATACGTCCAAGACGTTGTCCTAAAGCGGCAAAGTTTCCGCCCATTTGTTCTTCACCCATGGTGTTATCCTCCTATCCTAAAAACAAAAACAAGGGTTTCTTAATTATGATTTATTATAAAATTGTGTACTTCCGGAAAGATAGCCGCAGAACATTGAAAAATACGTCAATCCATGCTACAGTATGTTGCAGAGGAAAAACATTGAAAATTACGGCAGGAATCCTATTTTTTATATTGAGCGAAGAAGATGGCGCGCAACATATCTTGCATGGAGCGGACCGTGTTGAGCTGCTGCGTCTTCAGAAATATGAGGGACAGAAACAGACAGAGGCAGGAGTATTATATCTGTATCCGGAGAAAATGGGCGCTCTGCTTTTTGTCTGCAGTAAAAGGTGTGCTGTCTCAGAAGAAAGCTTGAAAATGCTTTCCCATCCGGGAACCAAAGAAGCCGGATGGATGAATACCGTCAGTGCCGCCTGGATTCCAAAACAAAAAGATATATCCGTTTTGACAGAACGGATCTTTCTTGCCTGGAATCAGTTTCTGCAAACGCAGAATGAGATTATGGAGAAGGCACAGGGGGAGGACGCGAAAGGAGTTCTGGATCTGTCAGCAAGGTTTTTGAAACGGCAGTTCGCGTTAGTTGACCGTGATATGTTCGTGATGTTTGAAACAGAAGGCATCGCACGTGAATTACGGGCAAAACTGGGAGAGGGGTTTTCGGATGAGATTGTTGACGAACTGATCATGTCAAAAGATTTTCATGATGTAGCCACATCCGAAGCACCGTTTTATTATTACATGGAAAGTGCAGATCAGAACTGCTACTGCGTTAACATTTCCCCAGATGGAATCTATAACGCCAGATTGGTCGTACATGTAAATGCAGATGAGTCAACGCTTCCTTCCGGCGCAGAACAAATTGCAGATAAACTTGCAGGTGTTCTTACACAAATGGTCCGGAATCAAACACTGAAAACCTATTCGAATGAAAACGAACTGCTGCACCAGCTTTGTGGTTTGATCGCCGAAGGCGAAGCGGTCGATCCGGAAGAAATCCGGAAAGCGGCAGCCGCTTTTTTCCGTTCTGCGTCACAGACATATCAGGTTTTTTGCCTGGAGCCATATAAAACAAGCGGATGGGAGACACAGATGGAGACCACGCTTCCGGTTACGGTCCGGAAACTGGAACAGGAATGGCCGGGATCCTGCGCAGTAGCGGTTGGGCAGCAGATTTTATGGCTGGCAACGCGTCCGGCATCCGTTACAGCGGATGAAAGATATGCCTTTTATCAACAGCTGCTCCTTTTCTTAAGAGAGACGGTTTTCCGCGCGGGAGCCAGCAGCGCCTTTGCAGAGGTCGCACAGCTGTCGGATGCCTTTGATCAGGCTAAGGCTGCGCTTAGGACGGGATATAAAAAGAACCCAAGTTACTGGTTTTACCGGTTTGATGATTACCGCCTGGATTATATGATCGATCTGATACGGGAGACAAGCGCAGGCGGAGAACTGCTTCTGCATCCGGCAATCAAGATGCTTACAGACTATGACAAAACACACGACAGTCAACTGACAGAAACATTACGGGTGTTTTCGGAAAAAGGTCAAAATGTCACACAGGCGGCAGATGCATTGTTTGTACACCGCACCACCTTATTCCGCCGCCTGCAGCAGATCCGGGAGATGACAGGAATTCATCTGGAAGATCAAAAAGAGATGCTGGCACTGCAGTTATCATTTTATCTTTTGCAGGAGCATTGAAAAATCGGTCTGCAAAAACAAGTAGTAGATAAAGGAGAGGAACCATGGATCAATTTGAACGCATCGCAAAAATGAGCAGCTATTTAAAATCCGCGAAAGAAGCCTGTGATGAATTAGATGCTGCCATGAAAGCATTAGCAGATGCTCTGGAAAAATATGAACAGGAATTAGAGCATATCGATCAGCTGGCAGAGTATTATGAAAGCAGTGACTGGCTGCGGGATTTTGAGGATGATGAAGCCGGGCTGATTCCGGAAGATATCGACAGAGGCGCATTATCAGAGGATGGGATCTATGACCTTCTCACGGATCAGAAAAATGTGGAAGATATCCTGCAGCAGATTCAGGAATACCTGCAGGAGAACTAAAGGTCACAAAAATCGAAACGAAAAAAAGGACATCGCATTGCGATGTCCTTTTTATATCTGTCGAAAAATTTCGTCACTTCTTTAAAGCCTTCAGAAGACGAACCACGGAGCGCTGTACTTCTTCAATAGAGAGTGTGCCGGCATCCAGCTCTTCATTCAAATTATCATGATCCATCTGCTGTCCCGGCATGATAAGATCATTACCGGCACGCACGCATCCGGCTGCTGTGCAGTCCGGACCATGGTTTGTAGTTGTCCAGTCGGTCATGATCACGCCGTCGAAATCCCATTCATCTCTTGCCAGCTTGGTGCAAAGGTCGTAATTGTTTGCTGCGTGGATTCCGTTGATCAGATTATAACTGGTCATGATGGCCATCGGCTGGCTTCCCTTGATAGCAATTTCAAAACCTTTTACATAGATCTCACGCAGGGCACGTTCGGAAACTACGGCATCGACGCGCATACGATTATTTTCCTGATTATTGCATGCATAATGTTTGATGGTCGTTCCGCATCCTTTATAGCTTTGAACTCCGATGGTCACAAATGCAGCGGCAATGCCTGCGATCAGAGGGTCTTCTGAATAGTATTCAAAGTTTCTGCCGCAAAGCGGATTCCGTTGAATATTCATACCCGGTGCCAGCCAGAAGCGGATACCAAATTCTTCCATTTCTTCTCCGATCCCGCGGCCAAAAGCCATCATCGTTTCGATATCCCAGGTCTGGGCGATCAATGTACCCACTGGGAAGGCTGTGCAGTACTGATACCAGGTTTCATCCCCGATCAGTTTTTCTCCCCGCAGAAGAATGCCGCCTTCGATGGATTCTTCCAGTGTCGGGACGATCGGTGCACCGTCTACGACTTGGTATTCCTGTACCAGTCGGACACCAGCAGGACCATCTGCCAGAATGGCAACCGGAATCCCGTCTTCTTCCGCACAGCTGCTTGTCTGTGCAGCAGAACCCGGAGCCATCCAGCCGGCAGCACCTAAAGCACCCTGGTCGCTGGTTGATGTAAATGCGCCGGTGCACAGTTTGATCAGCTTGTCACGGGAGAGTGTTTTGACTAATGCCAGATCTTCGTCATCTTCCGCCAGATCGTATCTGCCATAAACATTTTCCTTATATGGAATGTCTGCTGCCTTCAGGGCAATGCATGGATAGTCTGCTTTTTGACCTTCCCATGTTCCCTTCAGATGAGAGATGATCCCTTTGTCCGGAACCATCTCTTCCAGATCCGTGGTTCTTGCGCAGGCGTGCTGCGTTTGTTCTGTGACGGCGTCTGCGTCCAACTGGAGAGAGCCAATAAAAGCAGCGTTTTCCAGACTATTTCCGACGAAGAGTCCATACAGACCTTCTTCCAGGATCCAGGCACATTTTTCTTCATCAAAAGAAGCAAAGGAGGTAACAGAGATGGACAGAGAAACGATCTCTTCCTCATCCGGCGCCAGTGTTTTTGTTTTGGCAAAGCCAACTAATTTCCGATATTCCTTTGGTAGTTTTTCCTGCGGACAGGACACATATACCTGAACGACCTCTTTTCCCGCATAAGCGGACCCAGCGTTCTTAACACGCACTTTGATCGTCAGCTGCTCACCGTTTAATGTTATATCTTCTGTTGTCAGAGTGAAATCTGTATAAGAAAGTCCAAACCCGAACCCATAACGGACCGGAACATCAAACGTATCGAAGTAACGGTATCCCACGAAAATACCCTGTTTATAATAATCATAGTCCAGATCGCCGTTCAGATTGGAGTATTCTTCTGCAAACGGGATATCGTTATATTGAAGCGGCCAGGTAGCTGCAAGTTTTCCGCTTGGGGTCACCTTGCCAAGAAGAATATCGGCAATGGCCGGTCCGCCGTTTTGTCCCGGCTGAGCAACGTAAAGAATGCTTTTGATATTTGGAAAATCTTCCGTGAAATTCATGTCAATTGCACCGCCGGCATTGATGATGAGGATCACATTTTCGTACTGGTCACAGACGGCTTTTATCAGAGCATATTCCGTATCTAATAGATAATAATCACCTTTTTCCAGACGCCGGTCGGCACCTTCTCCTGCATTGCGGGAGAGAACAAAGATGGCATTTTCGCCACGCTGGGCTTCATCCGGCAGTTCTCCTGCAGGAATATCAAATGGAGTGATCATATAGGCTTCAAACAAAGGCCCGATCCCGTTTGGCTTTTTACTCAGCTCATCTGCTTTTGCCCAGACTTCTTTCTTCCAGGCTTCCCGTGCAGCATCATACAGACTGGAATAGCCCTCCAGCCAGCTGCGGTTTGTGATCTGAAAACCGGCTTCTTCCAAACCTTCTAAAACATTCACCGTACTGCGAGCATAAACATTACCGGAGCCGGTTCCGCCTTTTACGGTTTTTAAGGCACCGGCGCCAAACAAAGCAACTTCGCTGTTTTCTTTCAGCGGCAGAACGTTTCCTTCATTTTTCAGAAGAACGATGCCTTCGGTCGCGATCTGGCGGGCAAGCGCACTATGCTCGATTTCATATGGACGAGGAGAATTATCCTGCGTTCCGGAGCGTTTGATTGTGGTTGTCATGGCGTATTCCTTTCTTTTTTGTTGATGGTACTTATTTTATTTCTGTATTTATTTTGCCAAACCCCAAAAGGGAATTCAATGGTTTCCTTCTTCAGAAGTATCTTTCAGCAATTCAAAGTGATTCCGGGTGGTCTTTAGAAGACCTTCTTTTTGCAGTTTGGATAGTTCCACTGACATCGCAGCGCGCTCCACACAGAGGAAGTCGGCAAGCTGCTGCCTGTCATACGGAATCTCAAAAGATGTATTACCTGCACGCAGTGCCTCGGAAGATAAATAAGAAAGAAGCTTCTCTCGTGTGGTCCGTTTACTCATATGCGTGATCTTTTCATTAAACTGAAGAACCTTATTGGCCAGAACGGCAACCAGATTTCGCGTGAGCTTATTGTGATGATCGCAGGCGGTTGGACAAGTCGTGAGCATTTTGCGGATATTCAGCAGAAGGACCACGGAATCTTCACTTGCAGTCACACTGATGTTAAGCACAGAGCCCGGCGTAGCGGCATAAGGCTCTCCAAAAAAATCTCCCGGCAGGCATTTACCCATAATATTGCGATGCCCCCACAGATCCTCCTGGATGATGATCACAGATCCGGATAGGACAAGGCCCATTTCTTCGGTGGCATCCCCTGCACGGAAAATAAATTGATCTTTTTTTACCGAAAGCGCTCTCGCGCTGACACAATGGAGGATGGCAAGGATCTCTTCGTCCGTCATGCCGGTAAAAAAAGGACATCGTTTTAACTGGTTCAGGTATTTTTTCAAATGAGTCTCCTTAAAGTTTCGTTTTGTTTGAAATCAAACAGACTTGTTAGAATTATTATGATAGTATTTCAGTGTAAAAACAAGGGGATAATCCAAAAAGGAGCTGACCAATGGGAAACATGATATTCAGCGGGTGTCAGGGAAAGCCGCAGGTTCAGATTTATGAAAAAACATGTCCGAACTGCGGCGCAGAGATAGAGATCTTCTCCGTAGATACGGAGGCAGTTTGTGAGAACTGCGGATTTAAGATTTATAACGATACCCTCAGCTGCGTACAGTGGTGCAAATATGCAAAGCTGTGTGTTGGAGAGGAGAGATATCGCCAGCTGAAAAAGATTGCGGAAGAGCAGAAGCTTCGAAAGGAAGCGCAGCAGAAGGAGGAAAAAAATGAAACGGAAAATCATTCATATTGATGAAGACAAATGTATTGGCTGTGGTGCGTGTGCAAGTGCATGCCACGAAGGTGCCATTGAAATGATAGATGGAAAAGCGGTCCTGACAAGAGAAGATTATTGTGACGGCTTAGGAGACTGCCTTCCTGCCTGCCCAGCAGGAGCCATTACATTTGAAGAACGGGAAGCGCCGGCCTATAACGAAGCGGCCGTACGGGCAGCAAAACAGCAGAAGATGCAGGGAACATCTCAATTAGCACAATGGCCGTGTCAGATCAAACTGGTACCGGTGAATGCACCATTTTTTGATGGAGCCAAACTGTTGATAGCAGCCGACTGCACCGCTTATGCTTACGCATCCGTTCATGAAGATTTTATGAAAGGGCGCATTACACTGATCGGATGTCCAAAACTGGATGCGGTGGATTACAGTGAAAAACTGACAGAAATCATTAAAAACAATGATATTCAGGAAGTAACGGTCCTTCGTATGGAGGTCCCGTGCTGCGGCGGATTGGAAATGGCGGCAAAGAAGGCACTTCAGAACAGCGGCAAGTCTGTTCCATGCAGGGTTGTGACGATATCGATAGAGGGAGATATATTAGAATAGAACTATTACGAATAGGTCTGTATGATTTCCTCTGCGACTTCACGGCGCTGAATGCAGCGGTCCATCGCCTGCTTTTCGATATAGCGGTGGGCCTGCGGTTCATCCATTTTGAGCTCAGAGATCAAAAGCCACTTTGCGCGATTGACCAGCCGGATCTCTTCCATCTTTTCTTCGAAAGACAGAGTCTTTTTTTCCATACTTCTAAGACGCTCCCTGGCGCTTTCCATCCAGCGGAGTGCATGTTCGATCGCCGGAACCGGAACAGGCTTGGACAATGTAAAAACGCCATGTTCCACGACTTTATCAAAGATATCTTCATGTAATTCTGCACGGACAAACAAAAGAACAACCGTTCCCTGAGACGCAGACAGATCGATCGCCAGCCGGATACCAGGGTCGTCCGGCAGAGGAGAGTTGATGATCACAAAATCATACTCCTGCTCGCTCCATGCCCGTTTTGCGGCGCTCACATTGGAAACGACCAAAATAGGGTCGTACTGAGATTCTGCCAGAAGGGAAGAAAGAGCTGTATTCAGTTTTTCCGCCGCAGAAACGACGAGAACGCGGTAGCTGCGCTCTTTCAAACTCATAACAGGTGCCTTTCTTTATCCTCTTCCATAGATTTCCAGGATTTCCGAAGGAATGTGTTCTTTGATAAAAGCATTCCCAAATGCGGCCGCACAGGCTTCCTGGTAATTTTCCGGCAGTTTTTCAAAGTTGGAAAGTGTCTTAAGATCAGCCTTGTACAGGTTGATATCTGCTGCATCACCCAATGGAAGTTTCTTCTTAATCCCTTCCAGGCCAGCATAGATCATCAGTGCAAATGCCAGATACGGATTTGCAGCAGGGTCTGGAGAACGCAGTTCCATACGGCGGTACTCTCCTGCTGCAGCAGGGATCCGGACAAGCTGCGATCGGTTTTCGGCTGACCAGGATACATAGGCAGGAGCTTTGTGCTGTCCCAAACGAAGATAAGAATTTTCAGATGGATTCAGGAAAAGCGTCATCGGCTTTATATTTGCCAGGACACCGGCAATCATGTGAGAAAACGTCTCTTCGTCAAAAGGGTATAAAGACATATTGATATGAAAGCCATTCCCCGGCACGTTTTCCAAAGGCTTTGGTGAAAAGTCTGCAAACAGGCCGTTTCTGTGAGCGACAGTTTTTACAACACGCTGAAAAGTCTGTGCATTGTCTGCTGCAGTTAAGGCATCGGAGAAACGGAAATCAATTTCATTTTGTCCCGGACCGTCTTCATGATGGGAGCTTTCAGGCCGGATGCCCATTTTTTCCAGTGTCAGGCAAATTTCCCGCCTTACATTTTCACCATGATCTTCTGGTGCGATATCCATATATCCTGCATCGTCGCAAGGGGTTTTGGTCGGATTTCCGTTTTCATCCAGCAGGAAAAGATAAAATTCCTGTTCTGCGCCGAAAGTAAATTCAAAACCAGCCTTTTTTGCTTCTGCAACAGCTGCTTTCAACAGGCTGCGAGTGTCACAATGGAAGGAGGTTCCGTCCGGGTATCGGATATCGGAGAACATTTGGACGACTCGTCCGTGTTCCGGCCGCCATGGCAGCGGCATAAGAGTATCCGGCTCCGGATGCAGCAGAAGATCGCTGTGTGTCTCATCTCCAAACCCGGCGATGGCAGAAGCGTCAAAAGCAATGCCGTGTTCGAACGCGCGCGGCAGCTCTTCCGGCATGATGGAAATATTCTTTTGCTTCCCAAAGACATCGCAGAAAGCAAGACGAATAAACTTTACATCTTCTTCCTGTGTATACTGGATAACCTCTTCCTTTGCGTACTTCATAAAAACCTCCTGGCGGCATTAGTTTGCCACGTACATTTGTCTGTAAGGATTTTTACTGTCCGGGGTCACCACCGTAAACGGGGCGGACAGCACTTCTTCTATATTAATATCAAACAGGCTGCAATATTCAGATAAGGTTGATCGCAGCTCTTCCATATCTTGCGGAGAGGCAGCTCGTGCCGTGACTTGCTCCGGGAAGAGCACATCCCTGCATTCCGAACGGAGGAACATTTTTCCACCGTGCATGCCGGTGCAGGGGAAATACCCCACGATTTTTTCTTCCGGCGTGAATAAGTTAAGAACAACGATGATGCCGCCGGCCTGGTATTCTCCCAAGAAGCTTCCGGCTTTTCCGCCGATCACCATGAGGGGTACTTTTTCTTCATAGGCCTTCATGTGGATGCCGGCGCGGTAGCCTGCGTTTCCTTTGACATAAATCTTTCCGCCGCGCATTGCGTAACCGGCAGCGTCTCCGGTGCTTCCGTGAATGATGATCGCGCCCTCATTCATGGTGTCGCCGACCGCATCCTGCGCATTGGTTCGGACAGTGATGGTGCCGCCGTTCAGATAAGCGCCCAAAGCATTCCCCGGCACACCCTCGATCTCGATGTTTTTGCCTGTCGTGCCGGCAGCGATGAACCGCTGTCCGCAGCAGCCTTTGATCTGACAGTCTTCCTCTGTGCTCCGGATCGCTTCGTTCAGCGCTTTGTGATCCAGGCCTTCTGCTTGAATTATCCTCATTTTATACCACACCTCCAAACTTTTTTCTACGGATATCCGCAGGAAAGGCAGCTGTTGTTGCAACCTTTTTCATGATCTCAAAATTAACGGAGGAGAGCGGCGTCTTCTCCCTTATCATCGAAGTTAATATCCCGGCCCGCTCTTCCAGCCCGATCAGCATAAAGCCTTTCAGAAGATCATCTTTTGTATAGATCCGTTTCAGGGAGTCTTCTGTTCTTTCTTCGTAAACATCTCCCTCGTATGTGCCGGCAGTCATGATGTGCAGACCGAAAAAGCCGATGGAATTCATCGGAATACCTTTCTCAAAGGTCACGTTTTCTCCCGCCATGTTCTGTCCGGCCGTATAACCCTGCAGTACGGCATTTGGAAGGATCGCCAATACTTTCATCTCTCCGGAGGAAATGTCCATGCCTTCTGCACAGTCACCGGCTGCATAAATATCGGAAAGAGACGTGCGCATATGAGAATCGATCCGGATCCCGCGGGCCACCTCTCCGCCGGCATCCTTTGCAAGTGCGGTGTTTGCACGGACACCGATGGCTAACACCAGCACATCAAAGTCCACAATTGCGCCGCTGTTCATCTGCGCGGTTTTTTTATCGAAGCGGGCTACGCTGTCTCCCAACAGGAAAGAAAGGCCGTTCGCTTCAAGATGACGCTGTACGATGGCGGCAGCGTCGTCATCCAGAATGCTGGAAAGGACGCGGTCAGCCAGATCACAGACCGTAACAGATGCTGCGCGTTTACAGATTCCTTCGGCGCACTTGAGGCCGATCAATCCGGCACCGATGATCAGGACGCGGGAGGTTTCGGAAATGGCTTCTTCCAGCGCAAGTGCGTCATCCAGTGTCAGGAAGGAATATTTTTCAGGTACGGTATCAAGTCCTTCAAAAGATGGCAGGAACGGGGAAGAGCCGGTTGCCAGACACAAAGAGGTATATGGAAGAACGGATCCGTCATCCAGCAGGGCTTCTTTTTTCTCTTTATTGATCGAAACTGCTTTTTTGCCGTAGAGGACCTGACAGCCCATGCGCTCATAAAAGGCCTCATCGCGGTAACGCATCCGTTCCAGATCCGTTTTCTTTTCCAGGTAATAAGAGATCAAAGGACGACAGTAGACCTCGTGGTTTTCTTCGGAAACCACGGTGATCGATCCCTCTTTGTCCACGCTGCGGATGCCTTCTATACATCCGGTGGCGGCAACGCCGTTGCCGATGATTACATATTGCTTCATTCCACAGCACCTCGCTCTTCATAAACGATCGCCTTATTTGGACAGCCGATGACACAGGCCGGTTGTCCGCCGGCGTTTTCCAGACACAGTTCGCACTTCTGCATGACCCCGTTCTCATTTGGTGCCAGCGCCCCGTAAGGACAGACCAGTACGCAGGTCAGACATCCAACACATTTATCCTGGTTGACTTCGATGACTTCTCCGTCTTTGGATAGTGCGCCGGCAATGCAGCTCTTCACGCAGAGCGGGTCTTCGCAGTGTCGGCAGGAAACGGCGTAGGAGATCCGTTCCCCTTCCTCGACATGAATGCGCGGGTAGATTGGTTTCCCTTTCAGTGCCAGCGCCATATCCGGCAGATGCGAATTGGCAAATGCACAATTGTATTCGCACAGATGACAGCCCAGACACCATTCTTCATTTACATAAACTCTTTTCATCGTCCTTATTCTCCTGCATGAGAGATACCAAGGATCTCTAACTCTTTTTCGTTCAGTCCGACCCCCCGAAGCATCAGGCGGTTGCCGCGCAGTGCCTCGATGGAGTTGATCCCCATGCCGCCCATGAGTTCCATGATCTCATTTCTCCAGGCGGTAAGTAGATTGACCAGACGAGCGCTGCCCAGATCCGGATTCAAACGTTTCACCAGATCCGGTTCCTGAGTGGCGATGCCCCAGTTGCATTTACCTGTCTGGCAGGTCCGGCAGAGATGGCATCCTAATGCCAGCAGGGCAGCAGTTGCTATGTAGCAGGCATCTGCCCCCAGTGCGATCGCCTTGACAACGTCGGAAGCGCTGCGGATAGATCCGCCCGCCACCAGGGATACGTTGTTGCGGATCCCTTCGTCGCGCAGCCGCTGGTCAACAGCCGCTAATGCCAGCTCGATTGGAATACCCACGTTATCCCGGATGCGGGTTGGTGCGGCGCCGGTGCCTCCACGGAACCCGTCAATTGCAATGATATCCGCGCCGCTCCGTGCGATACCGCTGGCAATAGCAGCGATGTTATGAACTGCGGCTACCTTTACAATGATCGGTTTGCGGTACTCCGTTGCTTCTTTCAAGGAGTAGACCAGCTGTCGCAGGTCCTCGATCGAATAAATATCATGATGAGGCGCCGGAGAAATAGCATCGGATCCTTCTGGGATCATACGTGTACGGGAAACATCACCCACGATTTTTGCACCAGGTAAATGTCCGCCTATGCCGGGTTTTGCACCTTGTCCCATTTTGATCTCTATCGCGGCGCCAGCTTCCAGATAATCTTCATGAACGCCGAATCGTCCGCTTGCCACCTGTACGATGGTATTTGGACCATATTGATAGAAATCTTCGTGCAGACCGCCTTCGCCTGTGTTGTAGAGGATTCCAAATTCTGCCGCCGCTCTTGCCAGAGATGAATGCGCGTTGTAACTGAGCGAACCATAGCTCATGGCAGAGAACATGACCGGCATGTCCAGTGTGATCTGCGGCGGAAGATCGCAGATGATCTTTCCGCTTTCGTCCCGCCTGATCTTATCGATTTTCTTTCCCAGCGATACGCGGGTCTCCATCGGCTCCCTGAGCGGGTCAATGGAAGGGTTTGTGACCTGTGATGCGTTGATCAGGATTTTATCCCAGTACACCGGAAGCGGTTTCGGATTCCCCATGGAAGACAGGAGCACACCGCCACTCTGTGCCTGTTTGTAAATCTCACGGATCGTATCGTTCTGCCAGTTGGCGTTTTCGCGAAGCTGGCAGTTGCTTTTGACGATCTTCAATGCCCGGGTCGGACAGAGGGAAACGCACCTCTGGCAATTGACGCATTTGCTTTCGTCGCTCATCATCATGCCGTAGTCTTCCAGATATGAATGAACTTCATTGGCACACTGCCGTTCACAGACACGGCAGGTGATGCAGCGATTCTCATTCCGAACAACTTCAAATTCCGGATAAATAAAATCAATGCCCATTAATAAGCACCTTCTTTCACTTGTACGATGACCGGTTCTCCGCCGGCCGGAGCCCAGATATTTTCCGCATCCGGTTCCATAGTCCGGATCGCAGCCTCTTCACTGGCAATATACACTCTGTCTTCCTTTTCGCCGACGACCATAGATCTTAGTTTCAGTCGGTCGTTCAGCGCCATCAGTCCGCCGGTAAAGCCGAGTACGATGGAAAACGGCCCGGTGACCAAAAGACTTGGGAATGCCGTTCGGAGGAACGCATGTCTCTTGCGGTCTTCTTCATCCGGCTCCTGCTCGATCGTGCTCCAGAACGGAGCAGCGATCACACTTGCCGCCTCGGAAAGTGAAAGTCCCTGACGCCGAACCAGGTAATCCATGATATAGGTAATCACCTCGGTATCGGTCTGTAGCGTACATTTGTATCCATACATTTCAATAAACCGGCGGTTGGCATCGTAAGAAGAGATCTCTCCGTTATGCACCACGGAATAATCCAGCAGGGTAAATGGATGCGCGCCGCCCCACCAGCCTGGCGTGTTTGTCGGATACCTTCCGTGTGCGGTCCATGAATACCCTTCGTATTCCTCCAGCTTGTAAAAGAGGCCGACGTCTTCCGGAAAACCCACGGCTTTAAACGCACCCATGTTCTTTCCGCTGGAAAAAACATAAGCCCCGTTCATCTCCGCATTGATTTTCATGACGACGCGTGCGACCAGTTCTTTTTCGTCCAGCTGCAGTTCAAACAGCATGGATTTTAAAGGGGCGACAAAGTACCGCCAGATGATCGGTTCGTCCGTGATCGCCGGGATCTTTCTTGTCGGAATGACTTCTGAATGCACGATCTCAAAGTACTCTTTTAAAAATGCTTCACAATCTTTTCGGACAGAGCGATCGTCAAAAAAGAGATGCAGGGCATAGAAATCCTTGTATTCCGGATAGATTCCGTAACCTGCAAATCCGCCGCCCAAGCCATTGCTGCGGTCGTGCATCGGCCGCATGGCATTGGTGATCAGCTCGCCGGATATCCGATCCCCGCTTTTTGAGATAACTGCTGCGATGGCACATCCGGAAGGGATGCGCACCTGACCTTCCTGTTTCATTTTTTTGATCCTTCTTTCTCAGGAAATAAAAAAAGACGCCCATTTGATTCGAAGAGAATTCTCTTCCATTCAAATGAACGCCTTTGCTCATTAAAGTAAAATTACACCTGCCCGATTAAAATGTCAACCGTTCCTATAAAATCCGTTGACAGTAAATAATTGCAGGTGTAAAGTGCAGACAGAAAGGCAAAGACGTCTTTTCGCACATTACGTGCGGACGTCATTGCTTTTTTTAGTTTATGCATTTAGAACAGGAGGCGGACCATGGCAGCGTTTGAAAAAGTTTTATCCGGAATTCCGGAAATGGATACCGCACTGGATCACATCCGGCTGGGAGATAATGTTGTTTTTCGGGTCTCAAACCTGGAAGAATTCCATCTGTTTGTTGACCCGTATGTGGAGCAGGCAAAAAAAGACAAAAGGAATCTGATCTACTTCCGCTTTGCCAGTCATGAACCGTTAGTAGAGGACTGCCCGGAAGTCAAAACATATGTGATACCTCTGTCACATCAGTTTGAGACATTCACCGTGGAGATCCACAATATTATTGAAAAAGAAGGCAGGGACGCTTTTTATGTGTTTGACTGTCTCTCGGAACTGCAGACGGCGTGGGCAACAGATCTGATGATGGGAAACTTTTTCCGTGTCACCTGCCCATTCCTGTTTATACTGGATACCGTGGCTTTTTTCCCGGTCCTTCGCGGAAAACATTCGATTGCAGCGATCAATAAAATCAGCAATACCACACAGTTGTTTCTGGATGTTTACTCTGATCAGGAAACGGTGTATGTAAGGCCATCAAAAGTGTGGAACCGCAACAGTGAGACCATGTTCCTGCCACATCTTTATAATCCAGAAACAAAAAGTTTCCGCCCTGTTTTGGACGGCGTTCATTCCAGCCGTTTTTATCAGGTTCTGCGCAAGTATCAGAGGCCAGGGGAAGAGCAGTACGTGGATTCCTGGGACCGCTTTTTCAATACGGCAAAAACGCTGCATGATGCAGGTGCCCCGATCGCCGAATACTGCAGTGAGATGTGTAATATTATGATGACCCGGGATGAGAAAATGCGGGGAATGGTGAAAACGCATTTTACCCCGGAGGATTATTTTTTGACCCGGAGCAATATGATCGGAACCGGAATGATTGGAGGCAAGGCCTGCGGAATGCTGCTTGCCCGGGCAATCCTAAGAAATAATGCACCAGATATTGACGGAGTGCTAGAACCGCACGATTCGTTCTTTATTGGCTCTGATATGTATTACACCTATATTGTGGACAACGATTTTTGGGACCTGAGGATCAGGCAGCGGACGGAGGAAGGCTTCTTTGCTCTGGCAGAAGAATTTGCAGAAAAACTTCTGACCGGAAGCTTTTCAGAGGAAATGCGGACGCATTTTCGGAATATTCTGGAATACTATGGACAGGATCCGTTTATTGTCCGCTCCAGCAGTATCCTGGAAGATGGTTTTGGCAATGCCTTTGCGGGCAAGTATGAATCTGTTTTCTGCGCAAACCGGGGCACGATCGAAGAACGTCTGGAAGAATTTGAAAACGCGATCAAGACGGTATACGCCAGCACGATGAGCATGTCTGCGCTGGATTACCGCAGACGCAGGGGATTGGACAAAAAAGATGAACAAATGGCTCTTCTGATCCAAAGGGTTTCCGGCTCCTATTATGGTTCTTATTATATGCCGTGCGCAGCTGGTGTTGGCTATTCTTACAGCCCGTATCAGTTTATGAAAAATACAGATCCGAAAGCGGGGATGCTTCGGCTGGTCATGGGATTGGGAACATCTGCAGTTGATCGTACGGAAGGATCTTATCCAAGGCTGGTCAGCCTGGACCGGCCGGAGGCGAGCGTCTATACCAGTGCAGCAGAAAAACACCAGTATTCACAGCGCAGAGTCGAAGTGGTAGATACGAACGACCATGATCTGAAAAAACTGAATCTGCAGGAGATCAGTGCAAAAATGCCAAATTACCTGCTGCATGTTCTTACTGAAAGAGATAACGAAGCGGAATATCGTCTCCGGGAGCTGGGGCGGAGCGGAGAAGTCCGGTTTATTTCCTGTCAGGGTCTGGTGAAAAACCGGGAATTGATGGGTCAGATCCAGAAACTGATGCAGATTATCCAGCAGGAATATGGTCAGCCGGTGGACATAGAATATACGATGAATCTTTCGGAAGATGGGGAGTATACGATCAACTTACTGCAGTGCCGTCCGCTGCAGGTGTTTAAAGATACCGGAAAGGTTACGATCCCGGAAAATCTTTCGCAGGAGCAGATCGTGTTGGAGAGCAGAGGCGCTTCCATGGGATTGTCCAGGAGCATTGAACTGGATCTGATCCTTTATGTAGATCCGGTTGCATATTACAATCTTGCCTATGTGGACAAGCCGACGGTGGCACGGGTAATTGGAAATATCAACTGGAAATATCGAAATCAGGGGAAACATATGATGTTAATGGTGCCCGGAAGAATAGGAACATCATCTCCGGAACTGGGAGTTCCGACATCCTTTTCGGATATCAGTGAGTTCGATGTGATCTGTGAGATGGAAGAAAAAGGGGCAGGCTATAATCCGGAGCTTTCCTATGGAAGCCATATTTTTCAGGATCTGGTAGAAGCGGAGATTTTGTACACGGCCATCTTTGCAAATGAGAAGACGGTGCAGTTTCATCCGGAAAAACTGCAGGCGGGGCAAAAACTTTCAATCGAGAATTATGAAAACAAAGATTTCAATCATGTACTTTCGCTTTATGATGTCAGCGGCAAGGGATGCCGGCTGTATCATGATCTGCAGGGTGAGAAGTTGATCTTAACAGCTCCGTTGTGCAAAATTTAAAAAACAGCATGGACTGAAATCGGATTTTTGTGAGAAATGCTTTTTTTGAAAATGAGCAGTTGACAAACGGTTTCACAGGTGTAAAATGCAATGCATAAAGGCAAAGGCGTCTTTGAGTATTTTACTCGAAGGCGCCTTTGCTTTTTTGTTTTTTATTTCGAAAGGAGAAGGAACAATGAGTACAGTATCAGATATTTTTGGGAGCCTGGTTTTTGATGATCGCGTAATGCGGGCAACATTATCTGCTGACATTTACGCATCTTTACGCAAAACAATCGATGAGGGAAGCGAGCTTGACAGCAGCGTCGCCAATGCTGTGGCTCAGGCAATGAAAGACTGGGCAGTCGAACACGGCGCAACCCATTTTACACATTGGTTCCAGCCACTGACAGGCATTACGGCAGAAAAGCACGATGGCTTTATCTCGCCGGCACCGGATGGCAGCGTGATCATGGAATTCTCCGGCAAGGAATTGATCAAAGGAGAACCGGACGCATCTTCTTTCCCGAACGGCGGTCTCAGGGCAACGTTTGAAGCCAGAGGTTATACGGCATGGGATCCTACGTCGTACGCATTTATCAAAGGCAAAACGCTTTGTATTCCGACAGCATTCTGTTCTTATGGCGGTCACGCATTGGATAAAAAGACACCGCTTCTTCGTTCCATGGAAGTCCTCAGCCGGCAGGCACTCAGGATTCTTAAGCTGTTCGGAAATGATACAGCAAAAAGAGTGGTTTCTTCTGTGGGACCGGAGCAGGAGTATTTCCTGGTTACCAAAGAAATGTATGACAAAAGACCGGATCTGCGCTTTACCGGCCGAACCTTGTTTGGGGCTAAGCCTCCGAAAGGGCAGGAGCTGGATGATCATTACTTTGGCGTGATCAAGCCAAGCGTAGCGGCCTTTATGGAAGATTTGAATAAAGAACTCTGGAAACTCGGCATTCTGGCAAAGACAGAGCATAACGAGGTCGCACCTGCACAGCATGAGCTGGCTCCTATCTATACAACAACCAATATTGCTACTGATCACAACCAGCTGACCATGGAAATAATGCAGAGAGTGGCAGCAGAACATGGACTGGTCTGCCTGCTGCA
Organism: Lachnospiraceae bacterium; assembly: GCA_017511185.1. GTDB lineage: Bacteria > Bacillota > Clostridia > Lachnospirales > Lachnospiraceae > RGIG5612. Next base: position 47,317 of record JAFWLF010000006.1, read on the forward strand.
TGAAAAACCGTTTGCAGGCGTGAACGGAAGCGGCAAGCACAACAACTGGTCCATAGCAACAGATAAAGGGCAAAACCTTCTGACACCGGGCGAGACTCCGTATGAAAATGCACAGTTCCTGCTGTTCCTCTGCGCGGTGATCAAGGCAGTGGACGATTATCAGGATCTCTTAAGAATATCTGTTGCAACAGCAGGCAATGATCATCGTCTTGGGGCAAACGAGGCTCCGCCTGCCGTCATTTCCATGTTCCTGGGTGATGAACTTAACGCTGTATTGGAGGCCATCGAAACAGATACGCCGTATGAAGGCATAGCCAAAACACAGATGAAGCTTGGAGTGGATGTGCTCCCGATCTTCAACAGGGATACGACAGATCGTAACCGCACATCACCGTTTGCTTTTACGGGTAATAAATTTGAATTCCGGATGCTTGGTTCTTCCAACAGCATTGCCTGCGCAAATATTATGCTGAACGCAGCAGTCGCTGAAAGTCTTCGCATCTATGCAGATCGTTTGGAGCAGGCTGAAGATTTTGAAAAGACACTGCATGAAATGATCAAAAAAACAATCAAAGATCACAAGCGCATCATCTTTAACGGAAACGGATATGATGATGCCTGGATCAGGGAAGCGACCGAAAAGAGAGGTCTCCTGAATTACCGTACAACGGCCGACTGCATGCCGCATCTCCTGGACAAAAAAAATGTGGATATGCTGACCTCTCTTGGGGTCTTCTCTGAAGATGAACTGAGATCCCGCAGGGACATCATGCTGGAGAACTATTGCAAGAGTGTTGTGATCGAAGGCAATACCATGGTGGATATGGCAAGGACTTTGATCGCACCAGCTATCGAAGCCTATACAGCAGATATCGCAAAAGCGGCAGCAGCAAAGAAAGCAATCTCACCAACATTGAAATGCGAATATGAAACAAAACTGGTTGGAAAGCTTTCTGCATTGGTCAATGAGATTGCAGATAAGACAGAAGAGCTTGATGCGGCTTTATTGAAAGTTCAGGAAGCAGAAGACATTGTGGAAGAGGGCTACCTGATCCGGGATCACCTGCTTCCGGTCATGAGTGAGTTAAGGGTTCCATGTGATAAAGCGGAACTGCTGACGGCAAAGAGCTACTGGCCGTTCCCGGCTTATGAAGATCTGCTCTTCGGAGTGAAGTAATTAATAATAATCGGAGGAAGAAAACATGACAGTCGAATTTTGGTTTTTAATTGGTGCAGCCCTGGTATTTTGGATGCAGGCAGGTTTTGCCATGGTGGAGACGGGATTTACCCGCGCAAAGAATGCCGGCAATATCATCATGAAGAACCTGATGGATTTCTGCATCGGTACTGTTGTGTTTTCCCTTCTGGGATATGCTCTGATGATGGGAGAAGATACACTGTTTGGTCTGCTCGGCAAGCCAAATCTGGATCTGTTCCTGCATTTTAAAGAGTTTATCGCCGCTCCTGCTGAAGGATTTACAAATGCAAGTTACTTTGTATTCAATCTGGTCTTTTGTGCGACAACGGCAACCATTGTTTCCGGGGCTATGGCAGAGCGGACAAAATTTTCTGCTTATTGTGTATATTCGGGCGTGATCAGTCTGATCATCTACCCGATCGAGGCTCACTGGATCTGGGGCGGCGGCTGGCTGAGTCAGATTGGTTTTCACGATTATGCCGGTTCCTGTGCGATCCATATGGTTGGCGGCATTGCTGCCCTAATCGGTGCGATCGTTCTTGGGCCGCGTATTGGAAAATATGTGACTGATAAAGATGGAAAAGTTACAAAGGTCAATGCGATCCCGGGACATTCCATTCCTTTGGGGGCATTAGGAGTGTTCATTCTTTGGCTGGGCTGGTACGGCTTCAATGGCGCGGCAGCAACTTCTCCGTCTGAGCTTTCGTCTATTTTTCTGACGACTACGATTGCCCCGGCTATTGCAACCTGTACGACCATGATCTATACGTGGATCAAAAATGGAAAGCCGGATGTTTCCATGTGCCTCAACGCATCTCTGGCCGGTCTGGTTGGAATTACGGCAGGGTGTGATGCATTGGATGCTTTTGGCTCAGCGATCGTAGGAGTTGTTTCCGGCATTCTGGTTGTGATCATCGTTGAATTCCTGGATCTGAAACTTCATATTGATGACCCGGTAGGTGCTGTGGGCGTACATTGTGCAAATGGCATTTGGGGAACGATTGCCGTAGGTCTTTTGGCAAATCCAAATGCGCCTGCTGGACTCAGGGGACTCTTTTATACGGGTGACTTCCGCCAGCTGGGCCTGCAGTTCCTTGGATTTATATCAGTTGCAGCCTGGGCCGCTGTGACGATGACACTTTTCTTCCTGCTCCTTAAAAAAGTGAATTTCTTACGGGCAGAACCCGCAGATGAGTTAGCCGGCCTGGATGGCAGCGAACACGGACTGCCTAGCGCTTATGCTGACTTTATGCCTGCAGTGGATAAATATGCTGAGTATGGGACCGGCGACCATATTGTAGCCGTAACAGGAACGACGCCTGTGGCTGAAGCGGTTCCGGTGAAACGGGAGCCATCATTTGCTGGTGATGGACATAAATTTACCAAAGTGGAGATCGTGTTCAAGGAAGAAAAACTGTATGCCTTGAAGGATGCCATGAGCAAGTTGGGAATAACTGGCATGACCGTCTCCCATGTTATGGGGTATGGCATGCAGAAAGGACACACGGAATTTTATCGTGGTGTTCCGGTGGAAACGGACCTTCGACCAAAAGTACAGGTGGATATCGTTGTCTCCAAAATACCAGTGCGTGATGTGATCGAAACAGCCAAAAGCGTACTGTATACCGGACATATCGGTGATGGCAAGATCTTTGTTTATGACGTAGAGAACGTAGTCAAGGTACGTACCGGTGAAGAAGGCTATGACGCACTTCAGGACGTGGAATAAAAAGGCCGGAGGAGTTATCTGATATGTGTTCGATCATGGGTTATTGCGGCAGAGATGCCGATATGGAAAAATTCAAAGAGGGTTTTGAGCGTACAATCTCCAGAGGACCTGATGACAGCCGGATCATAGATACCGGCGAGGGTGTTTTGGGATTTCACAGATTATCGATCATGGGGCTGACGCCGTCAGGCATGCAGCCCTTTACGCTTGATGGGAGTTATGTTGTATGCAACGGGGAATTATACGGGTTTGAAAAGCAAAGAAAAGAGCTGGAGGCAAAAGGGTATTGTTTCCAAAGTGACAGTGACTGCGAGATCATCCTCCCTTTATATTTTGAGTATGGCACCGACTTTTTTGCCGCATTAGACGCGGAATTCGCCTGCATCATTTATGACGGAAAGACCAAGTCGTTTCTGGCGGCCAGAGATCCGATCGGTATCCGGCCGCTCTACTATGGTTATGATGAAAAAGGAGTGATCGTCTTTGCCAGTGAGGCAAAGAATCTGGTGGGACTGGTAAACAAGATCATGCCATTTCCGCCAGGACACTATTATAAAGACGGGCAGTTCATCTGCTACTGCGATATCACGAAAGTGGATACGGTATGTGAAGATGATCTGGAAACAGTTTGCAGGAACATCCACGATAAACTGACAGCAGGCGTACAAAAGCGTCTTATCGCTGATGCAAAGGTTGGTTTCCTGCTTTCCGGAGGATTGGATTCTTCGCTGGTCTGTGCGATTGCCGCAAGAGAGAGCAAGGCCCCTATCAGGACCTTTGCCATAGGCATGAGTGAAGATGCTATCGACCTGAAATATGCTAAGCAGGTGGCTGATTATATCGGAGCAGATCATACAGAGGTCTATATGACACCCGGCGAGGTTCTCTCCTCTCTGGAAAAAGTGATCGAATTGCTTGGGACCTATGATATCACCACGATCCGTGCAAGTATGGGCATGTATTTAGTCTGCAAAGCGATCCATGAACAGACAGACATCCGTGTGCTTTTGACCGGGGAAATTTCGGATGAACTGTTTGGCTATAAATATACAGACTTTGCGCCATCGGCCAAAGCCTTTCAGGAAGAATCGGAAAAACGTATCCGGGAGCTTCATATGTACGATGTGCTCCGGGCAGACCGCTGTATTTCCGTCAATTCCCTGGAAGCCAGGGTCCCGTTTGGCGATCTGGATTTTGTGGAATATGTGATGCATATTGATCCGGAATTGAAAGTCAATAAATATGGAAAAGGAAAATACCTGCTCCGCCATGCATTTGAGGGGCAGGAATATCTTCCGGATTCAATCCTTTGGCGGGAAAAAGCAGCTTTTTCTGATGCTGTCGGACACTCAATGGTGGATTACCTGAAAGAATATGCCCAGGCACAATATTCAGATGAAGAATTTGAAACAAAACGTACACAATATTCCTATGCACAGCCGTTTACCAAAGAATCACTCCTTTACCGGGAAATCTTTGAAAAGTATTACCCGCAGCAGGCAGAGATGGTAGTAGATTTCTGGATGCCGAACAAGGAGTGGGAGGGCTGTAATGTAGATGACCCGTCCGCCCGTGTTTTATCAAACTATGGCGAAAGCGGTATTTAATATTTTTATGGAGGCAGCAGGTATGACAAAAAAGGAACAGCTTTATGAAGGCAAGGCCAAAAAGGTTTTTGCAACGGATGACCCGGAGCTTTTGATCGTTTCCTATAAGGACGATGCAACCGCATTTAACGGTCTGAAAAAAGGGACGATTGCAGGAAAAGGCATCATTAATAACCAGATGAGCAATGCTCTGATGGGTTATCTGTCAGAACGCGGGATCCCGACTCATTTTGTGCAGGAAATAAATGAAAGAGAAACTGTCGTTAAAAAAGTGACTATTGTTCCGCTGGAGGTCATCGTCCGTAATATTGCGGCGGGCTCCTTTGCCAAAAATTACGGAGTTGAAGAAGGAAGACCACTTGCGAACCCAACCATAGAGTTTTCTTATAAAAATGATGCATTAGGGGATCCCCTGATGAACGAATATCATGCGACGGCTTTAGGGCTGGCCACACATGATGAAATCCAAATGATCAAAGACTATTCCTTCCAGATTAATAAAGAGTTACAATCCTTTTGGAATGCCTGCGGGGTCACGCTGGTCGATTTCAAGCTGGAGTTCGGAAGACTTTCTGACGGAACGATTGTTCTGGCAGACGAGATCAGTCCGGACACCTGTCGGCTGTGGGATGCTGCAAGCGGAGAAAAACTGGATAAGGACCGATTCCGCCGTGACCTTGGCGGTGTTGAGGAAGCCTACCAGGAGATCATGAAACGTATGAAGCAGCAAATTTGAAAGAACCAGAAATCTGGAAAAGGAGCAAAACATGAAAACGTGTGCAATTGTCGGTATTAACTGGGGAGATGAAGGAAAAGGCCGAATGGTCGATTACCTGACTGGAAACTATGATGTTGTTATTCGCTATCAGGGAGGAGGAAATGCAGGCCATACGGTCATTAATGATAAGGGCAAATTTGCACTGCATCTTCTTCCATCCGGCATTTTTCATACAGGTGTAGTCAATATTCTCGGAAACGGTGTTGCGCTGGATCCGGAAAATCTGTGGAAGGAAATGCAGGAAGTCATTACAAAAGGAGTTTCCCTGACCCCGGAAAACCTGAAGATCAGTGACCGGGCATCTCTTTTGATGCCGTGGCACCGAGATTTGGATGGCCTGGAGGAACAGCGGCTTGCAGATAAAAAATACGGTTCTACCGGACAGGGCATTGCACCGTTTTACTCTGATAAATACCAGAAAAAAACGATCCTTGCGGGAGAGCTGTTTTATCCTAAGGAATTAAAGGCACATCTTTCCGATCTTATGGAGTGGAAAAACCTAACGTTGACGAATGTTTATCATGGAACAGCATATACGAAGGAAATGTTGGAGCAATGGCTGCATGATTATTGCGACCCGATCAAACCATTTATCTGTGATACGGGTGCTTTTCTGCGGGATGCGCAGAAACAAGATAAAAGTATTATGTTTGAAGCACAGCTTGGTGCGCTTCGGGATCTGGATTACGGAATTTATCCGTACACGACGTCTTCCAATACAACAGCCGCTTATGCACCAATCGGCGCTGGCTTCCCATCTCTGAAGCTGACTGATGTGGTTGGTGTGGTAAAAGCATATTCCACCTGTGTTGGAGAGGGTCCTTTTGTTTGTGAAATGTTTGGAGAAGAGGCAGAGCAGCTCAGAAAGATTGGCGGTGAATATGGCGCCAAGACCGGGCGGCCGCGCCGTGTCGGACCAATTGATCTGGTTGCCACCCGTTATGGAGTAGAAGTGCAGGCAGCGACCAAGATCGCGCTGACAAAAATGGACATATTAGGATATATGGAAAAGATTCCAGTCTGCACACATTATAAAGTTGGAGAGAAACTGATCGACCGCTTCCCGTTCCCAATGGAACTGGCAAACGCAGAACCGGTTATTGAATACGTGGAGGGATGGAAGTGTGATCTGTCCGGCGCAAGAAAGTGGGAAGATCTGCCAAAGGCAGCGCAGGACTATATTCTTATGATCGAAGAAGCAATTGAATGCCCGATCACATTTGTTTCCGTTGGTCCGGAAAGAGACAGCCTGATCATCCGATAATAAGAATTGTTGACAGCATGAAAGAAGGAGAGAACCATGACAGATCATTATGAATCACCGTTGGCATCACGTTATGCATCAGACTACATGTTAAAACTGTTTTCTGCAGATGCAAGGTATCAGCTTTGGAGAAAACTCTGGACCGAACTGGCCCGTGAAGAAGGAAAACTGGGGCTTCCGATTAGTGAAGCGCAAGTGAAGGAATTAGAAGAGCATATCACAGATATCGATTATGACTGTGTTAGAGCAAGGGAAAAAGAAGTTCGTCATGATGTGATGGCTCATGTTTATGCATATGGAAAGGCCGCACCTTCGGCAGCCGGAATCATCCATCTGGGTGCGACCAGCTGTTATGTAACTGATAATGCTGATCTGATCCTTTATCGGGACGCCCTTATCTATCTTCGCAGGGAACTGCTTTCTGTTTTAAAGAATCTGGCACAGTTTGCCGATCAGTATAAAGCAATGCCGATCTTGGGCTATACGCACTATCAGCCTGCACAGCTTGTGACGGTTGGTAAACGGGCAACCCTTTGGATGCAGGACTTTTATTCCGATCTGAAGGAGATAGATTTCGCATTAGAAAATATCAAATTTCTTGGCTGCCGTGGAACGACCGGAACCGAGGCAAGTTTTCTGGATCTGTTCGAAGGAGATGTGTCAAAGATCGATGCAATGAACCAGGCACTGGCAGAAACATTTGGATTTGATGCCTGCTATGACGTTTGCGGACAAACTTATCCGAGAAAAGTCGATGCCAGGATTCTGAATGCTCTTTCCTCTTTGGCGCAGAGCTGCTACCGCATGGCAAATGATATTCGACTTCTGCAGCATGACCGGCAGGTAGAAGAGCCATTTGAGAAGGATCAGATCGGATCTTCCGCAATGGCCTATAAACGCAATCCAATGCGATGTGAGCGGATCTGTTCACTGTCCCGTTATTTAATGACAGATGCTATGAATGCCCCATTGACAGCTTCTGCGCAGTGGCTGGAAAGAACGCTGGATGATTCCGCAAACCGGCGGATCTCCATGCCGGAGGGATTCCTCTGTGCGGATGCCATCCTGCGTCTGGCACAGAATGTTACAGATGGTCTGCATGTAAATGAAAAGATCATCGAACGGTCTGTACAGGAATACTTGCCTTTTATTGCAACGGAAAATCTGCTGATGGAAGCCGTAAAGAAAGGTGGTGACCGGCAGGCATTGCACGAGATCATTCGCAAATGTTCCATGGAAGCGACGGCAGAAATGAAAGCCGGCAGAGACTGTGACCTGTTATCCCGTCTGGCAGCAGAAAAACAGTTCGGCCTCTCAGAAGAGGAAATGAAAGAGCTTCTGAAACCGGATCTTTATATTGGCCGCTGCAAAGAGCAGGTAAGCCTGTTTTTAGAACGTCTGCAGCCAATTCTTTCGACAGCAGAAAAACAGGATATAACGATTGACCTATAGAGAGGGAATTATGGATAAAATTCTGGTCCTGGATTTTGGCGGACAATACAATCAGCTGATCGCACGCAGAGTGCGTGACCAGCAGGTCTATGCAGAGATCAAATCCTGGCAGCAGATCACGCCGGAAGAGATTCGGGAAGAAAAATATAAAGGAATCATTTTTACCGGAGGCCCAAACAGCGTCTATGATCTGTCATCGCCGCATTATGACCCGGCTGTGCTGGATTTAGGCATTCCGATTTTAGGGATCTGTTATGGCGATCAGCTTATGGCGTATATGGCCGGAGGCACAGTTTCTTCCGCAGAAACTTCCAGCGAATATGGAAAGACAAATTTGCATGTTTCAGAGCATATCCTTTTTCAGGATGTTCCCGCAGAGAGTATCTGCTGGATGAGCCACACAGATTATATCAGCAAGGCTCCATCCGGATTTATGACAATCGCATACACTGCAAAATGTCCGTGCGCAGCCATGGCAGATGATACAAGGAAGCTGTATGGCGTGCAGTTTCACCCGGAAGTAACACATACCGCATACGGAACACAGATCCTGCGGAATTTTCTGTTCCATATCTGCACATGCAGTGCGGACTGGAAGGTGGAAGACTTTGCCGCACAGCTGATCGAAAAATATAAAAACCAGCTGCAGGGAAAGAGGGTGCTTCTGGCATTATCCGGCGGCGTAGATTCCTCTGTGGCAGCAGTGCTTTTGCACAAAGCCGTTGGCAGCAATCTGGTCTGTGTGTTTGTAGACCATGGTCTCCTTAGGAAAAACGAAGGCGACTTTGTAGAGAAGACTTTCAAAGAAGAACAGAAGATGAATCTGATCCGGGTGAACGCGGAAGAGAGATTCTTAAATAAATTAGCCGGCGTGACAGATCCGGAAACTAAACGCAAGATCATCGGAGAAGAGTTTATCCGGGTCTTTGAAGAAGAAGCCGCTAAACTTGGGAAGATCAACGTTCTGGCGCAGGGTACGATCTATCCGGATGTGATTGAAAGCGGAAAAGGAGATTCGGCCGTAATCAAGAGCCATCACAATGTCGGCGGCCTTCCGGATGTCATTTCCTTTGATGAGATCGCAGAACCGCTGAGGGATCTTTTTAAAGATGAAGTCCGTGCGGTCGGCACCCTGTTGGGCCTGCCAAAAGAGTTGGTCTATCGCCAGCCTTTCCCGGGACCGGGCCTTGCTGTCCGGATCATCGGAGACATCACAAAAGAAAAACTGCTGCTTTTGCAGGAAGCAGATGCCATCTTTCGCGAAGAGATTGCGAAAGCGCAGTTGGAACATACACCGGATCAATACTTTGCAGTATTGACGAATGCACACAGTGTGGGTGTGATGGGAGATGCCAGAACTTATGGTTATGTCGTGGCACTCCGCGCAGTAGAAACAGATGATTTCATGACCGCGGAATTCTCCCGCCTTCCTTACGAAGTATTGGAGAAAGCAAGCAGTCGGATCACGAACGAGGTCCGTGGGATTTCGCGGGTCGTTTATGATATTTCATCCAAGCCGCCTTCTACGGTGGAGTGGGAATAAGGAGTTTACAAAGCATGGATGTCCATGAGGAGTGCGGTGTCTTTGGTGTCATCGCAAGCAAACCCATCAACGCAGCAGAGATCTGCTATTACGGGCTGTATGCCCTTCAGCACAGAGGACAGGAAAGCTGCGGGATCGTCGTCAATGATGACGGCGTCTTTGTGTCGCATAAGGACTTAGGGCTTGTGAACGATGTCTTTTCCAAAGAAGTCCTTTCTTCCTTCCCGGCTGGGACGATGGCAGTCGCCCATACTCGTTACGGTACGACCGGAGCCTCAAACCGGAACAACTGCCAGCCGATCGAAGTGAACCATCAGAAAGGACGCATGGCGATCGCGCATAACGGCAATTTGTCCAATGCGGCAGAGCTGCGGAGCGAACTGGAACTTTCCGGCGCGATTTTCCACACCTCTTCTGACACGGAAACGATCGCATACATCGTGACAAAGGAACGGCTGCAGTCCCCTTCGATCGAAGAAGCTCTCAGCCGGGCGATGAATATTCTGGAAGGAGCCTATTCGCTGATCCTGCTTTCTCCGCAGAAACTGATCTGTGCACGTGACCCATATGGGTTCAGGCCGCTCTGCTATGGAAAAACTGAAGACGGCATGTATATCATCGCATCCGAAAGCTGTGCACTCAAAGCGGTAGGAGCAGAGTTTATCCGCGATGTGGAACCGGGAGAGATCCTGATCTTTAGTAAGGATGGAATCAGATCCCGGAAGGAACACTGCGGGAAAAAAGAGAAAAAGATCTGTGTATTTGAATATATATACTTTGCAAGACCGGATTCGGTAGTGGATGGTATTCCTGTCCATGAAGCCCGGATCAATGCCGGCATGGCACTGGCCAGGACCCATCCGGTCTCAGCAGATATTGTGATCGGCGTCCCGGACTCCGGGCTGGATGCAGCACTGGGATATAGCCGGGAATCAGGAATCCCATGTGAGATCGGACTGATCAAAAACAAATATATCGGCAGGACGTTTATAGCGCCGGACGGCAGACTGGATCAGGTCAAGATCAAACTGTCAGCTGTAGAGTCAGTGGTTAAGGATAAACGGATCGTTCTGATCGATGATTCGATCGTCCGGGGAACGACGAGCGGAAGGATCGTGAGGCTCCTTAGGGAAGCCGGGGCAAAAGAAGTGCATATGCGGATTTCTGCACCGCCGTTTTTGTTCCCTTGCTATTACGGAACGGATATCGATTCACAGGATAATCTGATCGCCTGCCGGTATTCTGTTCCGGAGATTGCGGAAATGATCGGGGCAGACTCCCTGGGATATCTGCCAAAAGAACATCTTAAAGACCTTGTGGCAGACGGCAGGTTCTGCAGCGCATGTTTTGACGGGGCTTATCCGACACAGATTCCGAAAGATTCGCGGAAAGACCGGTTTGAACGCCGTTTGTCTGAAATAAATGACGAGGTTAACGTATGTTAAAGAATCCGGATAAAAAGATCGTGCTGGAAGACGGGACGGAATATTTAGGATATTCCTTTGGTTCCACGCGGGAAAAAATCCTGGAGATCGTTTTTAATACATCCATGGTTGGATACCAGGAGATCTTATCCGACCCATCCTATACAGATCAGGCGGTTGTCATGACGTATCCCCTGATCGGCAATTACGGCATGAATGCCGATGATTATGAAACACAAACACCAACAATCGGGGCACTGATCGTACATGATTATAATGACGAGCCATCTAACTTTCGCAGCGAAGAAACGCTTGGCGCTGTCATGGAACGCTATGACATTACGGGTATTTACGGCATGGACACCCGGAAACTGAACCGGTCGATCCGCGATTACGGAAGCCGCAAAGCACTGCTGACCGACGCAGAGGTTCCGCTTGAGAAATGCCTGGAAAAATTGCAGGAGGCAAAGCTTCCTCATGACCAGGTGGCACGCGTCAGCTGCAAGGAGATAAAAAAATATCCGGCAGAAAAAGAAAAGTTTCATGTAGTGGCGATCGATTGCGGAATGAAGCAGAATATTGTCCGCTCTCTGGTAAAACGTGGCTGTTCTGTTACGGTCGTGCCATGGAATACGAAGGCAGAAGCCATTAAAGCACTGCGTCCGGATGGGATCTTTCTTTCCAACGGACCGGGGGATCCGACGGATGTTCCGGAAACCATTCAGACAGTGAAGGATCTTCTGGGGAAATATCCCATCTTCGGAATCTGTCTCGGACACCAGATTCTGGCTCTTGCTTATGGAGCAAAAACTTATAAATTAAAATTTGGTCACCGCGGGGGCAATCATCCGGTTAAAAACCTTCTGACTGGAAAAATTGAGATCACCTCGCAGAACCATTCTTATGCGGTGGATCCGGATAGTATTCCGGAAACACCATTATCTGTGACACATATCAATCTGCTCGATCAAACGATCGAGGGCGTCCGCTGCGATAAGGATAGAGCTTTTAGTGTGCAGTACCATCCGGAAAGCGCACCGGGGCCGCAGGACAGCCCATATCTGTTTGATCTGTTTCTGAAGCAGATGGAGGGATAAAAGCAGCATGCCGAAACGGAAAGACATTCATAAAATCATGGTGATCGGTTCCGGACCGATCGTGATCGGCCAGGCCGCAGAGTTTGACTATGCGGGCACGCAAGCCTGTCTGGCGCTGAAAGAAGAAGGGTATGAGGTGATCCTCTGCAATTCTAATCCTGCCACGATCATGACGGACACGCAGATCGCCGATAAAGTCTATATGGAACCGCTGACGCTGGAATATATTGCCAGGATCATCCGTCACGAACGGCCGGATGCGATCCTGCCAGGCATTGGCGGACAGACAGGTCTGAATCTGGCTATGCAGTTGGAAAAGAAAGGGATCCTTGCGGAATGCCGTGTGGAACTTTTAGGTACGAAGAGCAGTTCGATTGAAAAAGCGGAAGACCGGGAGCAGTTTAAGCTTCTGTGTGAAGAACTGGGGGAGCCGGTCCTTCCATCGGACATCGCATCTTCCATTGAAGAAGGCCTTGCTGCAGCCCAACAGATTGGTTATCCGGTTGTTCTTCGGCCGGCTTTTACACTGGGCGGTACCGGCGGAGGATTTGCAGAAAATGAAGAAGAATGCAGGGAAGTGCTGAAAAATGCACTGGAACTTTCTCCGGTCCGGCAGGTGCTGGTGGAAAAGAGTGTCAAAGGATACAAAGAGATTGAATACGAGGTGATGCGGGATTCCAATGATACCGCCATCACTGTCTGCAATATGGAGAATCTGGACCCGGTGGGAATCCACACGGGAGATTCCATCGTAGTCTGCCCGTCGCAGACACTTACCAATAAGGAGTATCACATGCTTCGGGACAGTGCATTAAAAATTATCCGCGCGCTGCAGATCGAAGGCGGCTGCAATGTTCAGTTTGCATTGGATCCGTATTCGTTTCAGTATTATGTGATCGAAGTCAACCCGCGGGTGTCCCGGTCGTCAGCGCTGGCATCCAAGGCTAGTGGATATCCGATTGCCCGTGTTTCAGCAAAGATCGGTGTCGGAATGACGCTGGATGAGATAAGGATTGCCAACACGCCGGCTTCTTTTGAACCGTCGCTGGACTATGTGGTGACCAAACTTCCAAGGTTCCCGTTTGACAAGTTCGCAGATGCCAACAATACGCTTTCCACACAGATGAAGGCGACCGGCGAAGTCATGAGTGTCGGCAGGACCTTTGAGGAAAGCCTTCTGAAAGGGACAAGGTCTCTGGAGATTGCCGTTTTTCATCTGTATCTTCCTAAGTTTGACGATATGACAGAAAAAGAACTCCTGGACTATGTCCACATCGGCACGGATGACCGGCTCTATGCCATTGCTGAATTGCTCTGGAGGGGATTTGACGAGAATATCATTGCCGATATCACGGCAATCGATCTTTTCTTCCTGCGAAAGGTCAAAAAGATCGTGGAGATGGAAAAGGAAGTTAAGCAGTACCCATGGGACTTAGAGCATCTGATCGCTGCCAAAAAGATGGGCTTTTCGGACCGGGAACTTGCCTTTCTCTGGGATACAGACGAAATGGAAGTCTATCGGATGCGTGAGAAACATGGTGTTTTCCCGGTCTACAAAATGATCGATACCTGCGCTTCGGAGTTTAAGAGCTATATTCCATATTTCTATTCCACATATGAAGAAGAAAACGAGTCCATCGTTTCCGATAAACGAAAGATCATCGTTTTAGGCTCTGGCCCGATCCGCATCGGCCAGGGCGTGGAGTTTGATTATTCCACGGTCCATGCGGTCTGGACGATCCAGAAGGCAGGCTATGAGGCCATTATCATCAATAACAACCCGGAGACGGTATCCACGGATTATACCTGCTCTGATAAATTATATTTTGAACCGCTCACGATCGAGGATGTCATGAACATCATCCATCTGGAACAGCCGGAAGGTGTGATCGCGACCTTGGGCGGGCAAACCGCAATCAATTTGGCGGATTCGTTAATGGAACGAGGAGTGAACCTGATCGGGACCGGCTGTGAAGCAATTGACAGAGCTGAAAATCGGGATCTGTTTGAAAAACTTTTGTTATCTTTGAATATCCCGCAGCCAAAGGGACAGGCCGTGACCAGTATTGAAGATGGTATTAAAGCAGCGCAGGAGATTGGTTATCCTGTGCTGGTGCGGCCAAGCTTTGTACTGGGCGGCCGTGCAATGCAGATCGTGGCAAAAGAGCAGTCCATGTGGGATTATTTGAAGAATGCGGTAGCAATCGATCAGGACAAGCCGGTTCTTGTGGATAAATATATACGCGGCAAGGAAGTGGAGGTCGATGCCGTCTGTGACGGCATAAACGTTTTTGTTCCGGGTATCATGGAGCTGGTGGAGCGGACCGGCGTTCATTCCGGAGATTCTGTCAGCGTCTATCCATCGTACAGTCTTTCGGAAAAAGTCAAAGAAACGATACTGGATTATACGGAAAAACTGGGTCTGGCGATCGGGATCAAAGGGCTTTACAACATTCAGTTCATCGTGGATGCATCGGAGGAAGTTTATATTATCGAAGTCAACCCGCGCTCTTCCCGGACGGTGCCGTTCTTATCCAAAGCGACCGGATACAGCCTGGCAGATATCGGAACTTTGGTCATGCTGGGTGTTTCCCTAAGGGAACAAGGAATATTTGAGCGGTATCCGAAAGAGAAATCGCGTTACTATGTAAAGGTTCCGGCGTTCTCTTTCTCCAAACTGAGGGGTATGGACGCATATCTGTCTCCTGAAATGAAATCCACCGGAGAGGCGATCGGATATGATAAGCAGCTGCATCGTGCGGCTTACAAGGCCCTGATCGCATCCGGCCTGTCACTGCCAAACTATGGGACGGTTCTGGTTAGCGTAGCAGATGAAGATAAAGAAGAAACGGTGCCGCTGATCCGCAGGTTTTACAATATGGGATTTAATATCGAAGCCACCTCCCTGACAGGAGAGGTTTTGAAGAATCACGGGATCCGTACAAGGATCCGCCATAAGATGAGCGAGGGAAGCGAAGAAGTTCTGGATTCAATCCGGGCAGGGTACGTTAGTTATGTGATCAACACCCGGGCGATCCTTTCCGGGGTGCATTATGGCGATGGAGTGGAGATCCGCCGCTGTGCGGCACAGAATAACATTACGATGCTGACATCTTTGGATACGGTGCGCATGGTGCTCGATGTTCTGGAAGAAGGTACGATGGGTGTTTCCACCATTGATGAGGAATAAAGGAGGAAGAAATAAATGCATTTCACAAAGATGCACGGGTTAGGAAATGATTATCTGTATGTGTACGGGGAAGTGCCGGAAAATATTGCCGAACTGTCCAGACGGCTGTCTGATCGTCATTTTGGAGTAGGATCAGATGGCATGATCTATATTTCTCCATCCACACAAGCCGATTTCAAAATGCGGATCTTTAATGCAGATGGAAGTGAAGGAATGATGTGCGGAAACGGGATCCGCTGTGTCGGAAAATATGTTTACGATAAGGGATACACGGATAAAACAAATCTGACAATTGAGACGCTTTCCGGAAACAAAACTCTTCGTATGCAGGTTTTGAGTGGAAAAGTGAAAGAAGTTACCGTTGATATGGGAACTGCAGAAGCCGGAAAAGATATAAAACTGAATCTGAATGGAACAAAAGTTTTCTGTACACCGGTATCTGTCGGAAATCCGCATGCAGTCCTCTTTGTGGATGCAATTGATGAGGTGCCGGTTGCAGAACTGGGGCCGGTCATTGAAAAAAATGCCGTCTTTCCAGGCGGGGTGAATGTGGAGTTTGTACAGGTGATTTCTGAACAGGAGCTTCGCATGAGAGTCTGGGAGCGCGGCAGCGGAATCACCATGGCCTGCGGGACGGGTGCCTGTGCTGCCGTTGCGGCAGCAATTCAAAAAGGATATTGTCATTTCCGCACACCGGTATCTGTCCGATTGGATGGAGGAGTGCTGGAAATTCAGATTACAAAAGACCATTCTGTCACAATGAGCGGACCTGCAGAAACCGTTTTTGAAGGAGATGTGCTATGATTACCCCAAACATGCATTATGCCGACCTGAAAGATTCCTACTTGTTTTATCATATTGCGCAGAAGACGAATGCCTATCTGGAGGCAAATCCAGGAAAACACCTGTACCGCATGGGGATAGGAGATGTTTCTCTGCCGCTTTGCGACGCAGTCATTAAAGCCCTCCACGAAGCGGTAGATGATCAGGCGGATAAAGAGCGCTTTCATGGATATATGCCCGAATGCGGCGCGCCGTTTCTTAGAGAGATCATTCAGGATCATTATCATAAGCGGGGGATCGACCTGGCATATGAAGAAGTATTTGTATCCAGTGGAGCCAGTGATGAACTGGGAGATATCCTGGACTTGTTTGACAAATCCTCCTCGGCGCTGGTCATCGAACCGGCATACCCGGCATACGTTGATGCGAATGTAATCGCTGGAAGAAAGATCATCCATTTAGCCTCGGGGAAAGTGAACGGTTTTCTGCCTGAACCGGATGAGGAGACAAAGGCAGACCTGATCTATATCTGCTCACCGAACAATCCGACCGGAGCAGTTTTTGACAAAGCAAAACTGCAGCGCTGGGTGGATTATGCCAATGCCAATGGTTCAGTGATCCTGTTTGATGCAGCATATGAAGCATTTATCGAGGATGACTCCTTACCGCACAGCATTTTTGAAATAGAGGGAGCAAAGACCTGTGCGATCGAAATCTGCTCACTTTCAAAAACGGCAGGCTTTACCGGAACACGTCTGGGATATACAGTCATCCCGAAAGACCTGGTTCGGAATGGAATGTGCTTTAATGAAATGTGGATTCGCAACCGGACAACAAAAACAAATGGGGTTTCCTATATTATCCAAAAAGGAGGAGCAGCCGTCTTTACAGAAGAAGGGCAGCGTCAGATCAGGGAAAATATACAGGTATATAAAAACAATGCAAAAACATTGATGGGGGCACTGGATCAGCTTGGAATCTGGTACTGCGGAGGAAAGAATGCGCCATATATCTGGCTGCAATGCCCAAAAGGTTTGGGAAGCTGGGAATTCTTCGATTATCTGCTGCAGGAGATACAGGTCGTTGGAACACCAGGGGAAGGATTTGGAGCCTGCGGCGAAGGATATTTCCGTTTCTCAACATTTGGCAGTCCGGAAGATACGCAGGAAGCAGCAAAACGACTGGTTCATTTATTGGAAAAATAAGCCAAAGCCTGATGGCGCGGCAAAAAGATATATTAATTACAGAGGTATGATATGTGTGGAATAGTAGGATTTACAGGAAAACAAAGCGCAGCACCAATTCTTTTGGATGGGCTGAAAAAACTGGAATATCGCGGATATGATTCGGCCGGCATTGCGGTCATGGATCAGGCTCAGATCGATGTTGTTAAGGTGACAGGGCGGATCGCAAATCTGTGTGAAAAAACAAAGGATGGTGAGGCTGTACCGGGAACATGCGGCATCGGGCATACCCGCTGGGCGACACATGGGGCACCGACGGAAGAAAATGCGCACCCGCATCTTTCCAATGACGGCCGGTTTGCAGTTGTGCATAACGGCATCATCGAAAACTATATCGCACTGCGCGAGGAGCTGATCAAAGACGGCTATCATTTTGATAGTGAGACTGATACAGAGGTCATTGTTCATCTGATTGAAATGTATTATGAGGGGGACATGCGCGAAGCACTGATCAGAGCAACAAACCGTTTGCGCGGATCTTATGCTCTTGGTGTGATCTGCACAGAGGAACCGGGAAAGATCTATGCTGTCAGAGAAGCCAGTCCTTTAATCTTAGGTGTTGGTGTCGGGGAAAACTTTTTTGCATCCGATGTCACAGCGCTTGTGAACTATACAAGAAATGTGATCTATCTGGAGGACGGCGAGTTTGCTGAGCTGACAGAAGAATCTGTCCGAATCTTTGATGTTCTGGGGAAAACGATCGATAAAAAAGTGACACGCATCCTTTGGGATGTGCAGGCAGCAGAAAAAGGCGGCTATGAACACTTCATGCTCAAAGAGATCATGGAGCAGCCGGGTGCGGTCAAAGCAACGATTGCTCCGCGTATCCGGGATGGGAAAGTCTTTTTTGAAGAATTAAACATAACGCAGGATGACCTGAAGAAGGTCCGTAAGATTGTGATCACGGCCTGCGGTTCTGCTTACTATGCGGGCTGCTCCGGAAAATATGTGATCGAAAAGCTGGCTCGGATCCCGGTCGAGGTAGAACTGGCCAGTGAGCTGAGGTACAGTGATCCGCTGATCGATGAGCATACATTGCTGATCGTCATTTCTCAATCCGGAGAGACGGCAGATACCATTGCGGCAATGAAAGAATGTAAAGCCAGAGGCGCAAGGACACTGGCTATTGTTAATGTGGTGGGAAGTACAGTTGCAACACTGGCGGATGATACCGTATATACCTGGGCGGGTCCGGAGATTGCGGTCGCAACTACAAAAGGTTTTACCACTCAGGTTGCGGTGCTTTATCTTCTGGCCATGCATTTTGCAGATAAGCTGGGACGCCTGCAGGAGAAAGAGGCACACCTTCTCAAAGTGCTGGAGTCGCTGCCTCGTAAGATCCAGCAGGCCATCGATATGAATGCACAGATCCCGGAACTGGCAAAGAAATACCATTCCAGCAAATCGTTATTCTTTATCGGGCGGAATACAGACTATGCCATTGCGCTGGAAGGGGCCCTGAAAATGAAGGAGATCTCCTATCTGCATGCAGAATCCTATGCAGCTGGTGAACTGAAGCATGGTACCATCGCGCTGATCGAAGATCATCAGCCGGTCATCGCGGTATGCTGCAATCCAACCATTATGGAAAAAACACTCAGTAATATAGTAGAGGTGAAATCCCGCGGCGCGGAAGTGCTGGCATTGACGTTCCGGAACAACCAGAAGATTCTGTCAGCAGCAGATGACTTTCTGTTCATTCCAGAGGTTGATCCGGTCTTCTCTGCGGTCGTGGAGATCATTCCGTTACAGCTCCTTGCTTATTATGTAGCGAAAGAAAACGGCTGTGACATCGATAAACCAAAGAATCTTGCAAAATCGGTAACTGTAGAATAAAAGACAAAGCCTTTGGGGGAGGCAAAAGCGATGACAAAGTATATTTTTGTGACCGGCGGCGTGGTTTCCGGTCTGGGAAAAGGAATTACGGCGGCATCTTTGGGAAGACTATTGAAGGCGCGAGGCATGAAAGTGGCCGCACAGAAACTGGATCCATATATCAATGTAGATCCGGGAACGATGAGCCCGTATCAGCACGGAGAGGTTTATGTAACGGAAGACGGAGCAGAAACCGATCTGGATCTCGGTCATTATGAGCGGTTTATTGATGAGGATCTGAACAAATACTCCAATCTCACCACCGGCAAAGTCTATTGGAACGTATTAAATAAAGAGCGCCGGGGAGAGTATCTGGGATCCACGGTGCAGGTCATACCGCACATCACCAATGAGATTAAGGAATTCGTTTACCGTGTCGGAAAAAAGACCAACGCGGATGTTGTGATCACAGAGATTGGCGGCACCATTGGTGATATCGAGTCGCAGCCATTTATTGAAGCGGTGCGTCAGATCTCTCTGGAGGTAGGCCGCGAGAACAGCCTGTTTATCCATGTGACGCTGGTTCCGTACTTGAGTGGTTCTGAGGAACACAAATCCAAACCGACACAGCATTCTGTAAAAGAACTGCAGGGCATGGGCATCAATCCGAACATCATCGTGCTGCGATGCGACCGGCCGCTGGAGGAATCCATCTTCCAGAAGATCGCATTGTTCTGCAATGTGAAACAGGATTGCGTCATAGAAAATATAACGGTGCCAAATCTCTACGAAGCACCGTTGATGCTGGAGAAATCAAACTTTTCGGATGTGGTCTGCCGGGAACTGCAGATCGATGCGCCAAAACCGGATCTTGCCGAATGGGAAGAAATGGTCGACCGCATCAACGGCCAGCGGACACATTGTGTAGAAATCGGACTGGTCGGGAAATATGTCGGACTGCATGATGCGTACCTTTCTGTAGCAGAAGCACTGCATCACGCCGGCTTTTATCATAATGTGCATATCAATATCCACTGGATCGATTCCGAACAGATCCGTCCGGAGAATGTGGAAGAGATCCTTTCCGGGCTGGACGGGATCATTGTGCCAGGTGGTTTTGGCAGCCGCGGGATTGAGGGCATGATCCTTGCAGCGCAGTATGCAAGGGAAAAAGATATTCCGTATTTTGGCATTTGTCTCGGTATGCAGATAGAGGTAATTGAGTTTGCCCGGAATGTGGCAGGTATTGCAGACGCAAATTCCGGTGAATTTGATGAGCAGTGTCAGCATAAAGTGATTGATTTTATGCCGGGACAGAGTGAAGATATAGATAAGGGCGGTACCCTTCGGCTTGGCGCTTATCCATGTGAGATCCAGCCGGGGACAAAAATGGAGCAGTGCTATCAGATGACATCTATCAGCGAAAGGCATCGCCACCGTTATGAATTCAACAATGATTACCGGGAGAAGCTGCAGGAGTGCGGGCTTGTGCTCAGCGGTATTTCTCCGGACGGAAAACTGGTTGAAACCGTAGAACTAACAGACAGGGACTTCTTTGTCGGTGTGCAGTATCATCCGGAGTTTAAGAGCCGCCCGAACCGGCCGCAGCCGCTGTTTCTCGGATTTATCGGCGCGGCAAAAAATCGTGCGGAAAGAAGGATCTAATGATTGGAGTGATCGATGTCGGAGGCGGCATGCGCGGTATTTACGGAGCCGGCGTGCTGGATCGGTGTCTGGATGACAAAGTCGCCTTTGACTGCTGCATTGGCATCTCTGCCGGAGCGGCAAACGTTCTGGCTTTTTTGGCCAAGCAGCGGGGAAGAGATTATAAGTTTTTCTATGACTATTCCTTCCGGAAGCGCTATATGAGCATCTGGAACTTTTTCATCGGCCATCGTCTTTTCAATCTGGACTATGTATATGACACCCTTTCCGGAAGCAAAGGAGAGAACCCGCTGGATTACCCGACGCTGGCCAAATATCAGGGGATCGTCAATATTGTTACCACGGATGGTGTCACCGGGAAGCCGGTATACTTTACGCTGGATGATCTGCATCAGGATGATTACGAAGTAGTCAAAGCCTCCTGTGCGCTCCCGTTTTTCTGCAATCCGCAGAAAGTATACGGAAAACAATATTTTGATGGCGGTGTATCTGATCCGGTTCCGCTGGAAAGAGCCTTTGAACTGGGCTGCGACAAAGTCGTTTTGATTCTGACCAAACCAAAAGATTTGCGGAGAACATCTGAAAAGGATGACAGAGGCGTCAAACTGATCAGACGGAAATATCCGGAAGTGGCAAAAACACTGCATAAACGGGCGGAAACTTACAACCGTGCGGTAGATCGAGCGATCGAACTGGAAAAAGAAGGAAAGGTCCTGATCGTTGCACCGGATGACACCTGCGGTGTAGATACAACCAAGAAAACCAAAGAAGGCCTGCAGGCTTTATACGAAAAAGGCCTGGCAGACGGCGCAGCGATCCGCGATTTTGTCAGATAGCAGCTTCTGTTTTGAAACTTTTTGCGAAAAGGGAGTAATTTTTGATAATAAAATTACTCCCTTTTATTTTTTTTCCCTCTATGGGAGTAATTGTGTTTTATCCATAGAATTATTAGAGGGTTTCCCATAATAAGGGATTGACAAATAATGCCAACTGTATTATTGTACTGATACAGTAATACAGTTAAGGAGGAAATAAATGGATTGGGAACTTGATAAAAAAAGACCACTCTGTCCTCAGATCTGTGAGCAGCTCTGCATCATGATTGCCAGGGATGACCTGAAGCCGGGAGATAAGATCATGTCTGTCCGCGAAGTAGCACTTATGGCACAGGTGACACCGAACACGGTTCAGAAGTCCTATGAGCAGTTAGAGCAGCAGGGCGTCATTTATTCCAGAAGAGGCGCTGGTTGGTTTGTTTCCGAAAACCAGGAGATCGCACAGGATGTGCGGGAGCAGTATATCCGTTCCAAAACGGAAGATTATATCAAAAACATGCAGATCCTGGGACTGTCCGGAGACGAAATCGAAAAATACGTAAAGGAGTTTATCAATGAGTGAATTATTAAAATGCGAAAATCTTTCCAAACGCTTTGGTTCAAAGAATGCATTGGATAATGTCTCACTTTCTATAGAGCCGGGCAAGATCATAGGTCTGCTTGGACCGAATGGTGCCGGAAAGACGACCCTGATCAAAATCATCAACGGCCTGCTGACACCATCTGCAGGAACCATCCTTGTGGATGGAGAGAAAGTGGGAACAAAGACGAAGGCAAAAGTCAGCTATCTGCCGGATGTGGATTTTCTGTATCACTGGATGACGGCGGAACAGATCGTTTCCCTGTTTCAGGATTTCTTTGCAGATTTCCGTGCAGACCTGGCGTATCAGATGCTGGAGCGTCTGGGCATCAATAAAAAAGACCGCCTGAAGACCCTGTCAAAAGGAAATAAGGAAAAAATGGCCCTGATCCTGATCATGAGCCGGAACGCATCCCTTTATGTTCTGGATGAGCCGATCGCCGGTGTGGATCCGGCCGCAAGGGACTATATCATTTCCACGATCATTAACAACTACAATCCGGATTCGTCCGTATTGATCTCCACACATCTGATCTCGGATATTGAAGATGTGCTGGATGAGGTGATCTTCCTGAAAAACGGACAGGTCGTTCTGCACCAGGGCGTGGATGAAATCAGAGAGCAGCACCAGAAATCAGTGGATGAACTTTTCAGGGAGGTGTTCGCATGGTAGGCAAATTAATAAAATATGATTTTCAATCTTTCTTCCGGCTGCTGTTTCCGGTACAGCTGATCGTGATCGGCATCGCCGGCCTGAACCGGATCGTTCAGATCTTTGAGAATGAAACAAGTACTTATAAAACCGTTTTTATTTCTTCGATCGTTCTTCTTGTGATCGCCTGTGTGGTGGCACTGGTAATGTCCTATGTGATCGGCATTGTTCGTTTTTATCAGGGACTGTATTCCAGCGAAGGGTATCTGAGCCACTCTCTGCCGGTCACATCCACACAGCATATCTGGTCGAAACTGATCGTTTCTATGCTGTTTGAATGCGGAACACTGCTTGCCATCTTTATTGCGGCAAACGTTGCAACGCTTGGAGAAGTTGGGGCAGAAGTGTATAAAGCGGGCGGATATCTGGCAAAAGAGCTTTTTGCGCAAGTGCATTTTAACGGCGTATTGTTTTTGATCGAATGGCTCCTGATCTTCCTTGTTGCAATGGCATCCAGCCTTCTGATAATGTATTTCTGCATCTCGATCGGACAGCTGGTTAACCGGAAAAAGATCCTGTTAGCATTTGGTGTTTTATTTGGACTGTATATCCTTGGACAGATCCTTGCCACGATTCTGATCATCCTGGGACCGACACTCGTTAATATTGGAGTCATCAGAACGGTTCTGCAGGATCTTTTCGATTGGGCAGCAGAACACAGGATCTCAGCGATCCACATCGCATCTCTCCTGACACTTTTTGCGCAGTCGGTATTGGCCTTTGTCTACTTCCTGGTAACCGAACGGATCATGACAAAGCGGCTGAACTTATCATAAGAAAGGGGGTAAAAACATGAAGAAAATAAGCAAAATCGTTATTTCGCTCCTGCTGCTGACACTTCTGAGTTTTTCCCTTGTGGGATGTAAACAGCTGGATGATCTGAAGCGAGACCGTGGTATATACCTGGATGAATCCAAAGAAGAGATCGAGCTTCGCGGACATGTTTATGAAAAAGTGCTGGAACGGATCATGTTCGGCAATACAGAATGGGAAACCTATCTGCTTGCGGATGAGTGGTCGTTAACAGTAACCGATAAAGATATCCCGGTCCTTCTGGCGAAAAGCTATGGAGATACCGTCCGTTATAACAGTCGGGATGAAGAAGATCCGGTGATCCTGTGTGTTCCTGATTACCGGGAAAATAATGGGTCGGTAAATGTTTATTACTGCCGTTCGGATTATCTGGACACGCTGAAAGCCAAATTGGACAATGTGAAGCTGGATCAGTTCTATTACACCAAAATGATGTTTTTCGAGCCGGATAACAAAGTGGGCTATAAAAAACAGCTGGTTTCCGAGAAAGCCGCCGAAGTGATCAGAAAGACTTTAGCGCGGCCGTATGATCCGGTTACAGATCTGGACCCACAGACAGAGTATCCTGGTTATGCAGAGTTTAGAGACCTGCGTTATACAGATAAAGATCTGTTGTTCACCAATGACATCAACCTGGAAGTCAGCAAAACGAACACCGGAGATTATTATATCTATGGAGCTTATTCCAAAGAATCCTCGATGCCAGAGGACTTATACTGGAAAAAAGTGGCTCCGGAAGATATTGCGCTGCTCGATGAACTCTTCTACTCGGATATTGTGGAAACATACGTCCCGGAGGATGTGATACACTAAATCAATAAAAAGCGCACAGTTTCAAGGCACCCGTAAAAGCGGGTGCCTTTTTTATGCCTGATTGTGAAAAGAAAGACGATGCTTACAGTATATATATGGATGTGCTAGAATCCAAACGTGCATAAAAAATAAGCATTTTTCGTGCAAAAATGTCAATAAAGTCTGCTGATTGCGCAATATAATAAAGAAAACAATCATAATAGTGGACATTAAAGGAGAAATACTATGAAAAAAACAATCGCGATCATTCTGACTCTGTTACTGGGCATCAGCCTGCTGGCAGGATGCGGGAAAAAAGAAGAAGAGCCACAGCCAACCACACAGGAACAGAAAGCGGCACAGGACACATCTGTTGACATTCATGTGACCGCGCTGAAAGGGCCTACCGGTATGGGCATGGCTTATCTGAATCAGCAGTCGGATGATGGAAACACAGCTTATAAATACACTGTTAACTATGCCGGAGCACCAGACGAGGTTGTCGGCGGCCTGATCTCTGGGGAGATCGATATTGCAGCAGTGCCTGTTAATCTGGCAGCTACTTTGTTTAATAAAACAAATGGAGAGGTCCTGACGGCAGCTGTTAATACACTGGGTGTAATCTATATTGTAGAAAACGGAGAAACCGTACAGAGCATGGCAGACCTTGCAGGCAAAAAGATCGTCGCTTCCGGGCAGGGCAGCACCCCGGAATATGCACTCAACTATCTGCTGGAGAAGAATGGACTGACCGGTCAGGTGGAAGTGGAATACGTTTCTGAGCATGACGAAGCAGTCTCTGCGCTGGTTGCAGGCAAAGCGGACCTGGTCATGATCCCGGAACCAAAAGTCACCGCAGCTCTTTCTCAGCTGGAAACAGCTCGTGTAGCTATCAGCCTGACAGATGAATGGGATAAGGTCAGCGATACGCAAATGATCACCGGCGTTCTGGTGGTGCAGAAAGCATTTGCAAATGAACATCCGGAGATCCTGAAGGCTTTCCTGGAGGAATATGAGGCATCCGTGAAATTCACCAATGAAAACCCGCAGGAAGCATCGCAGCTGATCGAGAAGTATGGTATAATACCAAAGGCACCTGTTGCCCTGAAAGCGCTCCCGAACTGCAATATTGTTTATATTGATGGGAGTGAGATGGCAGCAGCTGTCACGGCTATGTTAACCACGCTTTTTGATGCCAATCCGGCCAGCGTCGGCGGAAGTCTTCCGGGCGAAGAAATGTTTTATGAAAGCCATTCCTAAAGCTTTAAAGATCATTATCATTGCAGCGATCTGGATCGCTATTTGGGAAGTGATTTATCTGATAGTGGGGAAGGAACTGATCGTTCCTTCTCCATTTCACGTTTTTGTGAGGATCTTTACGTTGGCAGGGACGGCTGTTTTCTGGGGAAATATCGGGACATCTCTCCTGCGGATCCTGATCGGATATCTGCTGGCAGTCATCCTGGGCGTTCTTGTCGGCACCGTTACAGCAAAGGTGGCATTTCTGGACAGCTTTCTTTCCCCGGCAGCCAAAGTGATCCGTGCGACACCGGTTGCATCCTTTATTATCTTGTTATTTGTCTTTGCAGCGAGAAATCACATTCCAGTGATCACGGTCTTTTTAATGGTCCTTCCGGTTGTCTGGGCGAATGTGTATGAGGGTATCAAAAGCACAGATCCAAAATTACTGGAAATGGCAAAGGTCTTTGACCTGAAAAAAGGAACTGTTTTTCAAAAAATATATATTCCGCAGATCCTTCCATTCTTTACGGCAGCAGTGAAAACAGGCATTGGCCTGGCCTGGAAAGCAGGCATCGCGGCGGAAGTCATCGTGAACCCGAAATATGGGATCGGTACGGCACTGCATGATTCCAAAGTCTATATTGAGACCTGCGATCTGTTTGCCTGGACCGTCGTGGTCGTTATCATCAGCATCATTCTGGAGAGAATCCTGGTACGGCTGATCGAAAAAGCAGGCGGAGAAAAGAAGCGCGCATGATCCAAGTAACAAATATCTCAAAAAAATATGGAGACAAAGCTGTTCTGGAACACTTTTCTTATTCCTTTCTGGAGCAGGGAGTTGTTGCTGTTACCGGCCCTTCCGGGATAGGCAAAACCACGCTGCTCAATCTTCTTCTGGGATTGGAGAAGCCGGACGAAGGAACTATCGAAATCCCTGCCGGTACTACGTTTTCAGCAGTTTTTCAGGAAGACCGTCTGTTGGAAAAAGAGACTGCCCTGGAGAATGCTGCTATTTTCTATGAAGGAAAAACAGATGGCTCTGTTTCCCTTTCTATACAGGGAAAAGAAACGGCAAAACAGATCCTTTCCGAATTGGGCTTGGCGGATGATCTGAATACTCCGGCGCGGGATCTTTCCGGCGGAATGGCAAGGCGCGTTGCCATTGCCAGAGGGCTTGTTGCCATGACGGGACCGCTTGGAGCCAAAGTCTGCATAATGGACGAGCCGATCAAAGGCCTGGATCCGGAAAACCGGAAACAGACCATGGATGTGATCCGTAAATACTGCGCCGGAAAGCTTTTGATCATGGTCACCCATGATGAAAAAGACGCAGAAGGCGCAGACAAAATCCTTTCTTTTTAAAAATCACAGAAAATAAATGATTTAATCCGTTTAATGAATGACATCTTTATTATAAAGGTGTTAAAATAAACCATGGGTAGTATTGGGATTTAGGATTTAGGAGAGGATAATATGAAATTAACACCGAAAGAGAACTATTTGATGCTCGGGCGGGGGGAAATGCCTGAGTATGTTCCGTTCTATACCATGATGGGAACAGAATACATGGGCGAAGCCCCTGTAAAATCATTGTCACCGATGGTTTTTAAGCAGGATCATTTTCGCGATGGCGGATATGACATGTGGGGTGTTCGTTATGTAGCGGACGCAAATACCGGAGCTACACTGCCGGAACCGAACCACTTCCTTCTGGAAGACATCAACGACTGGGAGAAGGTGCTTAAATTCCCAGACAGAAATGATGATTTCGACTATGAAATGATGTACAAGAAAGACCTGGAGGAACGGAAGATCGACCGGAACCAGTCCGCAACGATCGCAATGGCAGGTCTGATGCCTTTCCAGCAGCTGGTCGCTTTTATGGGATTTACCGAAGGTCTTTGTGCATTGGCAACGGATCCGGATGTTGTATCCGATATGCTGAATGCCATGGTCGACTGGATCGAACCGGTTCTTTACAAAACGATCGAGTACTATAAACCGGACCTTTGGTATATGCTGGATGATACGGCTGCCAAAGCCACACCATTTTTCTCATTAGAGACTTATCGAGAAGTCTTTCTTCCAATTTATCGCCGTCTGGCAAAACCTGCTACTGACAGGGGCATCCCGATTCAGTTCCACAACTGTGGAAAATGCGAGATCTTCGTGGAAGACATGATCGATTTTGGCGTG
The DNA here is from genome assembly GCA_017511185.1 of Lachnospiraceae bacterium. Classification (GTDB taxonomy): domain Bacteria; phylum Bacillota; class Clostridia; order Lachnospirales; family Lachnospiraceae; genus RGIG5612. Next base: position 75,277 of record JAFWLF010000006.1, read on the forward strand.
AGGTATTGGGACCCGGCACAGGAAGTGAACGATCTTTTGGGAATTAAGGAAAAATACAAAGGCAAGATCGTCCTCTGCGGCAGCTGGGATTGGGATTCCCATATCCCGCACGGCTGGCCGGATCACTATGATGAAGAAGAGCTTCGGGAAAGTGTCCGTCATTCCATTGATAAATACTCCAAAGACGGCGGATATGCTTTTGCAGGAGGCATCCCGGGAAGAGATGAAAATACAATAAGGGCAATGCGGATCGTTCGTGACGAAGCACATTTCTACGGACATAAAATTTATGGAGACCCGGATTATCAATATATGAAATATTAATCATCGGTACAGCCGATTCAAGAGAGAAAGAGAGGAGAAGGTATATGCAGTATAGCGATTATCAAGGGGAAAAGATCTCGAGACTGGGCTTCGGCCTTATGCGTCTTCCGGTCATCGATGATGACCAGTCGAAGATCGACATTGAAAAAGTCCGGGAGATGGTACATTACGCGGTCGATAACGGCGTGAACTATTTTGATACCGCTTACGTGTATCACAACGGTTTTTCCGAGAAGGCAATCGGCCAGATCATGAAGGAGGACGGACTGCGCGATAAGATCAACATCGCAACCAAGATGTTTACATTTGGCATCGACAATCCGGACTTTGATCCGAGGAAAATGCTGGATGAGCAGCTGGAAAGACTGCAGACAGACCATATTGATTTCTATTTGCTTCATGGTCTGCAGGGAAAAATGTGGGCAACGCTGCGGGATAAATTAAACATCGTGAAATACATGAACGACCTGAAGGAGCAGGGGGTGCTCCGCCATATTGGTTTTTCCTTCCACGATGAATTTGATTCCTTCAAGATGATTTTGGATGAGTTTGATGGCTGCGATTTTGCCCAGATCCAGTACAACTATGTGGACCATGAGATTCAGGCAGGCGATAAGGGGATCGCTTATGCAAAGGAAAAGGGAGTTCCACTGGTTATCATGGAACCAATTAAGGGCGGCAGCCTGATCTTCCCGGATTATCCGGAAATCGATGAGATCAAAGCAAAATACGGACTGGGACAACTCAGCAATGCAGAACTCGCTTTGGATTATGTCTTTGATAAAGAAGGCATTTTAACTGTTCTTTCCGGAATGGGCAATATGGATATGCTGACAGAAAATGTTGCGATCGCAGACCGCAGCAGCATCGGTATGATGGATGAGAAACGGGCAAAAGTCATCGAGGAGATCATTAAGCTTCTGGAAAACACAGAACATATTGACTGTACTGGCTGTCGTTACTGTGTGGATGGCTGCCCACAGAACATCGCGATCCCGTCGGCATTCCGTTTCTATAATGAAGGAAAGAAATACCGGAATCCGGATTCCCAGAAGCGGATGTATAACAGAACCTGCGCAAATATCGCAGACTGTGTGGAATGCGGTGCCTGCAGCAACATCTGCCCGCAGCATCTTGATATTCCGGAACTCCTGAAAGAAGTACGGGCATATCTGGGATAAAAAGCCGTAAAACAATAAGTGGGGAACAAATATTTAGGAAAATAAAGCAGAGGAGAAGGTAATTATGAATGGATTAAAGAGAAAACCGGCATACAGCGAGAAAGAATTACGGATAGTTGATCAGAAACCGGGTTATGGCGGGTTTATGCCGCCGACGGATCTGTTTGATACGCCGGTCTCTGTTAGAGAGAATATGAACTCGCATTATTTTGACAAGGATCCATGGTATTGTGCAACGCTTCGTGACACAACAAGTCTGCAGCTGGAAGCATATAATGTGAATCTGTCCAGACCGCATAAACATGACAGCGTCGATTTCTTTGGTGTGCCGTGGAAATGGGTCGAAAGCGCAGGCGGATCGATCACACCGGGCGGCAATCCGCGGTTTGAGGATGCGAATGAGTGGAGAGACGTGATCTCGATTCCGGATGTGGACAGCTGGGATTGGGAAGGCATGGCAAAGGATTTCCGATTCGATCCGCGGTTTTCACATATCTTTACATTCCTGAACGGATTCTGGTTTGAGCGACTGATCTCTTTGATGGATTTTGAAAACGCCGCAATGGCCTTGGTCGATCCGGATCAGGAAGATGCGGTTCATGATCTTTTCGGTGCTATGACAGATATGGGCAATAAACTGGTCGATAAGATCTGCGAATACTTCCCGGGTATCGACGGCTTTACCGTTCATGATGACTGGGGCGCACAGAAGGCACCGTTTTTCTCGGATCAGGTCGCAAGGGATTATTTCCTTCCATATATGAAAGATTTTGTAGGCCATATCCACAGCAAGGGACGCTACTGCGTGATCCATTCCTGCGGAAAGATCGAAGACCGGATCCATATCTTTGTTGAGGCAGGCATTGACGGCTGGGAAATGATGAACATCAACGACGTTCGGAAACTCTACACGGAGTTTGGCGAGCAGCTTTGCTTCCAGGCATGGCCGCTTCCGTTTGATCCGGAGGATGACAAGGCAGCAAAAGAAGCAGCAAGAGAATTTGTTGATTTCTTCTGTCATCCGGGCAAACCAGCTCTGCTTGGCATGGGCAATAGAGAAGCCTTGGGCAGCAAAGTCTTCATGGAAGAAGTATATGAATATTCCAGAAAACGGTATCTGGGATTAGTATAAAGAAACAAAAAAAGATTAATATAAAGGAGAAGAAAACATGGGAGATATCATTTATAATGGCGGACAGCGCAGAAAATATGCACCGGGTGAGACACCAGTTGTCTTTAAACGCAAAGAAGTGACACCTGCGAAAGTCGTTCCGGTTCCTCCACTGGAGATTCATCCTAAATTTGCGGACAAGCATTTCATAGTCATGTCAGATGTCAATGAATTTGTTCCGGGCGTGGAAGCAAAGATGGTCGACTGGTTCTGGGGCAACATGGAAAAAGGCTATCATCTGTGGGCTCCGGGTGAGCACTATGGATTTGACTGGATCGTGCCTCCGTGTGAGGTGGGTTATGCAGGTTCTGTTGAGGGATCTTACGAGTTTAATCCATCCAATGTGATCAAGATCACAAGAACCTCTGTAGAGTATTATCCGTTCACCGAGTGCTATGAGCACTGCTGGATGAGCTGCTTCGGAGACAGCACACCAGACTCCGGTTTCCTCATTCATATGTATCAGGATACCGAAGGAGGCATCTTCTGGAGAAGCGTTTCCGTTTCCAGTGAAGAGCGTATGAAAGCCATGGCAGAGCAGATGAAGAAGATGGCTGAGATGGCAGAAAAAACTGGCATGACACCACCGCCAAGACCGAACATCGCAGAACATATGGCGTTTGAGTCCGCAATGCTGGGCGAGTTCTTACCAGGTCTTTACAAAGTTTGGGAAGGACATCCGGATCCATGGCAGAATGTCGATTTTGACCTGACGACCGTAAGACAGGAAGATGGCACCTGGAGACATAAATATACGAACGTTCCGCCGACAAAAGAAGAAGTCGAAAAAGCACTCGCAGAAGGAACACCGTATCCGAAACACTAAAGAAACAGAAGGAATAGAGCCATGCTTTAGGCGTGGCTCTATTTGTCCATAGAAAGAATAAGAATGACCATTTTACAGATCGAGTACTTCATAGAGATCGTAAAGAGCGGCAGTTTCACCAAAGCGGCAGAAAAGCTGTTTGTAACGCATCAGGCATTAAGCTTGCAGATCCAGGCATTGGAAAAAGAACTGGGTATGCCTCTTTTTGACCGCAGCAATCGGAGAAAACTGACCTTGGAAGAGTCCGGAGAGATCCTTTATCGGGCATGGACACCAATCCTGGAAGCGCACAGAGCAGCCATCAGGGAAGCAAAAGATCATTTTGAAGGACAGATGAAAACGCTGCGCATCGGCGTACAGGATTCGCCCAGGATCAGGGAACTGTCGATACAGATCATCAGTGAGTATATTAAAAAGAATAATCTGAAACCAGAGTTTATTGTTGGGGAACCGGAAACCCTTTTGAGCAAGCTGGACTCCGGCGAGTTGGATCTGTGCAGTGTGATCAGCTTTGCTCTGTATGGAAAAGAACACTTGATGACGGCCGATATCGGAGGCAAAAAAGCTGTCCCGGTGATCGTCATATCCAAAGAGCATCCGCTTTCTAAAAAGAAGAAACTGACGCTTCGGGATATTAAAGACGAACTGATCATTACGTTTGATGATAGTTTTGCAAGAGGTTCCAAGGACCGGATCGATGAGATGCTGCAAAGGACAGGGGTCAGCACATATAAAATAAAGATCCTGAAAAATGTGCAGGAAGTAAAAATGGCAGTCTGTCTGAATCAGGGCGTCGCGATTGAATTGGATATGGCAATGAACGACATCCTGGACAAAGTAAAATTATTTTCTATCGATAACCTGGCTGAAGAAGATATGGCAAGGATCGTAATAGCGTGGAAGGATCAAAAATGGAATGATATTGTTTCAGAACATTAATGTATTCTCAGACATATTCGCAATAGAAATATTGCAAATACGATTTTATAATTTGCTTTTTTTTAACTCGCGGCAAACGTAAGATAAATTTGTAGAGAAATATTCTATAAAAAAGGAAGGAGAGATTTTATGGGACAGAATAATCCTATGCCGAAAGGCTTTGGCTGGCGTGGCTGGATGCTGATGATCTATCAGATGATCGCATATATCGGATATGTCGCATTCACCAGCTATCCGGTCAATGTTCTTTCCAGTCAAGTTGGAGGAACAACCGTAACCACATTTATCACGATGGTCGGCTCACTCCTCAGCTTCATTATCACTTACTTTATTGTAGCACCTCGGATCGGACGGATCCGTAATCAGAAAGCACTCAGCTTACTGTTTGGTATTATCTCTATGGCAGTTGGAACACTGATCATCGTGATACCGGCAGATACCATGAGAGTTCTGTGGTGCATCGTTTTCGGATGCGGTCTTCTGACATTCCCTCTTTGGGCAAATACGATGACCACCATTCTGATCGGTAACTGGTTCCCGCGGAAGAAAGGTACAGTTATGGGTATCGTTACCTTATCTTACCCACTTGCTTCTGCAATCTGCCTGAGCCTTTTCACCGGAGCACACGGCGCAAAACTGGCTGAGACAGGTTCTGTCGTGAAAGCAAACATTACTGCATGGCTTCCGTTCTACATTGCATGTATCGTAGGTCTGATCATCTGTGCAGTTTTCGTTAAGACTTATCCGGAAGACTGTGGATGCTTCCGTGATAACGATAAGTCCTTTACAAAGGAAATGGCAGACGCACAGCTGGCAGCAGAGCTGGAAAACAGAAAGAAATCCGTTTGGAAACGTTCTAAGATCTGGGGCTGCGCACAGTGGTGGTTCGCTATCATCCCGACCAACATCATCATGCTGACTGCAGTTGCATTCATGGTACAGATCGTACCGGCGCTGATCAGCTTTAACGACAAGTTCACGATCTTCGCAATCCCTGGATTTAAACTGATGAGCATGGGCTTCACATCCGTCCTCTTCATGATGGGTATCGTTGCTATGATCGGCAGCTATGTATTAGGTCTTCTGGATACGAAATTCGGAACCAAGAAAGCTATCTTTATCACCAGCATCATCATGACGATCTGCGGTATCTTAGGTGCAATTGACAATGCATGGACGATCTTTGCAGCAACTATGCTCTTAGGTGTCTTCATGGGTGCAGGATCCAACTTCGGATTTTCCGCACTGGTCCGTTACTGGAGACCAGAGGACTTCCCGGCTGTTTATACCGGTGCACCTCCTCTGAATACAGTTATGAACGCAGTATTCCCGTATATCTTTGCAGCCATTGGCGCACAGGCACTGGGATATCATGGAACCTTTATCTTCGTCGCTGTTCTGGGTGTGATCAGTATCGTACTGAACTGCCTGTTCAACCCGAAGAAGCTTGCAGATTATGATGCAAAACTTCGTGCAGAAGCAGGTCTCCCGGTTGACAATGTCCTCTATGACAGAGTCGGTATGGAAGAGAGAGCAAACGCAGCAAAGAAAGCTGCAAAATAATAAGATGGTTCATTAATAATAAACCTCTTTAGGAAGATTGGGTCTGGCAGCAGCAACATTACTGCCAGACCCGGTTTTTGCTTAAAAAACAGGATACTTTAACGCTTTTTCTTGTTGACAAAGTAAAGTGCGAGAGGTATCATTATAGAAAATTTTTTTTAGGGATCGTATAGAAATGTTCGCGAATTTACTGGTACTTTTAGCTGTAGTCGTAAGCGTTATCCTCCTGCTAGTCGTCGTAGAAAGCGGAGATAATGCTGATTGGTGTACCCGGGAATTCACGAAGTAATCGATTTAATCGACGGTCTTTATCGAAAGATAATCGGAAACGCAAAGTCCTATGGAAACACGATCAGCCATAGGACATTTTTTTACAGCAAAGGAGAGTGATGCAAATGGAACTCACGGGAGCTCAGATCTTAATGGAATGTCTCCTGGAACAGGACGTAGACACCGTCTTCGGCTATCCGGGCGGAACAATTCTGAATGTCTATGATGCCCTGTATGGCTATGAGGATAAAATCCATCATATCCTGACCGCGCATGAACAGGGCGCATCCCATGCAGCGGATGGTTATGCCAGATCGACCGGTAAAGTCGGTGTCTGTTTTGCGACTTCAGGACCGGGGGCAACGAACCTTACCACAGGTATTGCGACGGCATATATGGATTCTTCACCGGTCGTCTTCATTACCTGTAACGTCAGTGAGAACCTGATCGGAAAGGATTCCTTCCAGGAGGTTGATATCACTGGTATTTCCATGCCGATCACCAAATGCAATTACCTGGTCAGTGATGTGAATAAACTCGCAGATACGATCCGGGCAGCCTTTGCGATCGCAAGAAGCGGCCGACCGGGCCCGGTTCTTGTGGATATTCTGAAAAACGTTACGGCAGAAAAGGCAGAATACGAAAAGCTGGACCGCGCAAGCCATTATTCCTCTGGGAAGCTTGGCGTTCTGATGAAACGGGCATCAGACAACTTCAATACGCCAAAGGCAGATGAAAAGGATATCGATATCCTTGTGGATATGATCAAAGCTTCCGAAAAACCGCTTCTGATCTGTGGCGGCGGTGTAGTTAGAGGAAGAGCCCAGGAAGAATTTACAGAATTTGCAGAAAAGATTGATTCACCGGTTGCAGTGACCCTGATGGGCGGCGGTGGTTTTAAAGGAAGAAATCCGCTGACAACAGGTATGATTGGTATGCACGGATCCCAGGCATCTAACATGGCATGCGACGGATGTGATCTTCTGATCGCGGTTGGCTGCCGGTTCTCAGACCGTGTTGCCCTGAACCCGGCTACTTTCGCTCAGCAGGCAAAGATCGTGCAGATCGACATTGACCGGTCTGAGATCAACAAAAACGTCAAAGTGGATCATCATATCATCGGCGATGCAAAACATGTTCTTCAAAAGCTGAATGAAAAGCTTACACAGGAAGATCATACGGAATGGAAGAAATATGTTTTCTCCTTCAAGACGGAATCCGAGTATGATGAAGGCGGCGACACGCTGACTCCGAAGCAGATTTTGGCAACTATCGCACGGATGGTCCCGCAGGATACGATCGTGGCGACCGATGTCGGCCAGCACCAGATGTGGGCAATCCAGCATTTTCACTTTGATTATGCAGGCCAGCTCTTAACCTCCGGCGGTTTCGGAACGATGGGATTTGGCCTTGGGGCTGCATTAGGCGCGAAAGTCGGCAATCCGGAAAAGACCGTGATCCATATCACTGGTGACGGCAGCTTCCGCATGAACTGCAACGAGCTCTCCACCGAGCAGTTCTATGACATTCCGGTCATCACCTTTATCTTTGATAACCGCACGTTAGGCATGGTCCGTCAGTGGCAGTCGCTCATCTATGACAAACGCTACTGCGAGACGACCCTGGACAGAGGTCCGGATTTTGTCAAACTGGCAGAAGCCTACGGCTTGAAAGGAAGAAGGGTTTCTTCCGTTGAAGAACTGGAAGGTGCGATCCAGGAAGCATTAGAGTACGGACACGGCTATGTGATTGACTGTGCGATCGATATCGACGAAATGGTTCGTCCGATGGTCGGCGGCGGCAGCCATATTACGGAATTCATGATAGATTAGGAGGGAAGACATGGGAGAAATGAGAGTACATACACTGGCCGTTCTGGTCGACAATGAGGCCGGCGTCCTGTCACAGGTTTCCAGACTGTTTTCCCGTAAGGGATATAATATCGAATCACTGGCAGTGGGCACAACGGAATCTCCGGATACGTCCCGTATCACGATCGAAGTGGTGGCAGACGATGATCATATCGCATTAGTGGCAAACCAGCTGCGCAAGCTCTATCCGGTCCATTCTGTAAAACTGCTGAATCCGGACAACTCGATCAAGAGAGAGCTTCTCATGGTCAAGGTGAAGGCAGAGGACGGAAGCAAACGGAACGAGATCATTCAGATCGCCAACATTTTCCGCGCGCAGATCATCGATGTGTCCATCGGATCCTTAACACTCGCCATGATCGGCGACGCAACCAAAAACCAGGGGCTTGAAAAAATTCTGGAAGAATTTGAAATAATAGAAACTGTAAGAACTGGCGCAATCTCTCTGGAGAGAGGTACGCAGAACATTTATGATCAAACAAAAGAAAAAGGAGAATTTGATTATGGCAAAAATGTATTATGAGAAAGACTGCGACATTACAAAGCTTGACGGAAAAACAATTGCAATCGTTGGCTATGGCTCCCAGGGACATGCACATGCACTGAACCTGCGTGATTCCGGATGCAAGGTCATCGTCGGCCTGCGTGAGGGCGGAAAATCCTGGCCGGTAGCAGAAAAAGACGGATTTACTGTTATGACAGTTCCGGAGGCTACAAAAGCAGCGGACATTATCATGATCCTGATCAACGACGAAGCACAGGCTGATATGTACCGGAAAGACATTGCGCCATATCTGACGGCAGGCAAAGCAATCGCATTCGCACATGGATTTAATATTCGTTACAAACAGATCGTTCCGCCGGTAGACGTAGATGTTTTCATGGCAGCTCCAAAGGGACCTGGCCATACTGTCAGAAGCCAGTATGTAGCAGGCAAAGGTGTGCCGTGTCTGGTAGCAGTAGAGCAGAACGCAAGCGGCAAGGCATATGACATCGCACTGGCTTATATCGCAGGCATCGGCGGCGCAAGAGCCGGCATCCTGGAGACCACAATGAATGAAGAAACAGAGACCGACCTCTTTGGTGAGCAGACCGTTCTTTGCGGCGGCGTTGTTGACCTGATGAGATGCGGTTTTGAGACATTAGTAGAAGCAGGCTATGCTCCGGAGAATGCATACTTTGAGTGCATCCATGAGATGAAACTGATCGTCGACCTGATCAATAAGGGCGGCGTTGCAGCTATGAACTACTCCATCTCTGATACAGCAGAGTATGGTGAGTATGTATCCGGCCCGAGAGTACTGCCTTACGAGCAGACCAAAGCAAACATGAAAGCTGTCTTGAACGACATTCAGGATGGTACGTTTGCAGGCAAATGGATCGCTGAGAACAAGAACGGCAGAACGTTCTTCAATTCCAAGAGAGCAGCTCTTGCAAAGCATCCGATGGAGATCGTCGGAGCTCAGCTGCGTGAGCAGATGCTGTGGAAGAACGACAACGATCTGGATAACGCTTCCAACTAATTAAATAATGCATTAAGCGTGCCGTGAACCTCGGCACGCGTTAACGATTATTTTAATAATTGTAATTACTGCTGTACCGTCGCAGGTCTTCGAGCCTGGCCGACATGCGATTTTTCTTAGCAAGCTGTGCAGACGGATAGGTGCCAGGCGAGGACTGTTTGAGCGAAGCGAGTTCCGCAGCCGGCACCGGGATTATCCGGATGTGCAGCGAGGTTAGAAAAATCGCGCTGGAGGACGGGGCCGAAGACCTGCGGCGGTGCACAACAATTAAATTAGGAGATAGATATGAGATCTGATAACGCGAAACTTGGTGTCGCTAGAACACCGAATAAAAGTTTGATGTACGCTCTGGGCATGACCGATGAAGAGATCAACCGCCCAATGATCGGCGTCGTCAACTCTTTCAACGAGATCGTCCCGGGCCATATGCACCTGCGCCAGATCGCTGATGCAGTCAAGGCAGGTATCCGCGCAGCAGGCGGAACTCCGATCGAGTTCCCGGCCATTGCAGTCTGCGACGGTATTGCAATGGGACATATCGGAATGAAATATTCCCTGGTCACCAGAGATCTGATCGCAGATTCCACAGAAGCTATGGCCATTGCGCATCAGTTTGACGGACTGGTCATGATCCCGAACTGTGATAAAAACGTTCCTGGACTTCTGATGGCAGCAGCCAGACTGAACATCCCGACCATCTTTGTTTCCGGCGGCCCGATGCTGGCCGGCCATCTGAAAGACGGCAGAAGAACCTGTCTTTCCCATATGTTTGAGGCAGTCGGCGCTTACCATGCAGGCACCCTGGATGAAGCAGGCGTAGAGGAATATACCGAGAATGCATGTCCGTCATGCGGATCCTGCTCCGGTATGTATACCGCAAACTCCATGAACTGCCTGTGCGAAGCAATCGGTATGGCACTTAAAGGCAACGGAACGATCCCGGCACCACTTTCTGCAAGACTGCGTCTGGCAAAGAAAGCCGGCATGCAGATCATGGAACTGGTAGAGAAAAACATCTGCCCGAGAGACATCATGACCGAAAAAGCATTTGAAAATGCAGATGTCGTTGACATGGCACTTGGATGTTCTACCAACACCATGCTTCATCTTCCGGCTATTGCACACGAAGCAGGGTTGGAGATCAGCCTGGATATGTCCAACGAGATCAGTGCAAAAACACCGAACCTCTGCCATCTGGCACCGGCAGGTGATACCTTTATGGAAGATCTGGAACAGGCCGGCGGCGTTTATGCAGTTATGAAGGAGCTGACCAAGAAAAACCTTCTTCATACGGACGTTATGACGGTTACTGGAAAGACCATGGGCGAAAACCTGGAAGGAATCGAAAACCTGAATCCATCCGTTATTCGTCCAATCGATGACCCGTTCTCGCAGACAGGCGGCATTGCTGTCCTGAAAGGAAACCTTGCACCGGACGGCTGTGTTGTGAAACAGTCTGCAGTCGCACCGGAAATGATGGTGCATGAAGGTCCGGCAAGAGTCTTTGACAGCGAAGAAGATGCTATCGATGCCATCTATAACAGAAAGATCAATCCGGGTGATGTGGTCGTGATCCGTTATGAAGGACCAAAAGGCGGCCCTGGTATGAGAGAGATGCTGAACCCAACTTCTGCTATCGTCGGCATGGGGCTGGGTGAAAGCGTTGCGCTGATCACAGACGGCAGATTCTCCGGCGCAACCCGCGGCGCAGCTATTGGACATGTTAGTCCGGAGGCAGCATCTGGCGGAAACATCGGTCTGGTCAATGAAGGCGATCTGATCTCCATCGATATTCCGAACTGCAAGATCAATGTGAATGTTTCGGATGAAGAACTGGAAGAGAGAAGAAAAGCATGGGTATGCCCGGAGCCGAGGATCAAAACCGGCTATGCAGCACGCTATGCAAAACTGGTCTCCTCAGCAGACAAAGGCGCTATATTAATGTAAATCATTTGGAGAATAGATTTTAAAATGAATCAGGTAAAAATATTTGATACCACGCTGCGTGATGGTGAGCAGTCACCGGGATGCAGCATGAATCTGCGGGAAAAGATAGAAATCGCAAAATGCCTGGAGCGTATGAAGGTAGATATCATCGAGGCTGGTTTTGCTATCTCTTCCCCGGGAGATTTTGAATCTGTACAGTCGATTGCAAGAGAGATCAAGGGCTGCACCATCGCATCCCTTGCCAGATCGACCGAAGGCGATATCGACGCAGCCTGGAATGCAGTCAAAGAGGCAGCAGATCCGCGGATCCATCTGTTTATTGCCACCTCTCCGTTACACATGGAATACAAATTAAAGATGAAACCGGAGGATGTCTTAGAGACGGCGGGCAGAATGACGGCATATGCCAAAAAATACTGCTCAAACATCGAGTTTTCCGCAGAAGATGCTACCCGCAGCGATCCGGAATTTCTGGCAAAAGTCGTAGAAGCAGCGATTAAAAACGGTGCAACAACGGTCAATATTCCGGATACAGTCGGCTACACCACGCCGGAAGAAATGAAGGCGTTGATCGAGTATCTGATCGAAACGGCAGAAGGTGCGGAGGATGTCATTTTTTCCGTACACTGTCATAATGATCTGGGTATGGCAACTTCCAACTCGCTGGCAGGTGTCTTAGGCGGTGCACGGCAGATTGAATGTACCGTAAACGGCCTGGGTGAGCGTGCTGGCAACACCGCACTGGAAGAAGTGGTAATGGCAATGCGGACCCGTCCGGATATCTTTGGCGATATCACCACAGGTATCGATGCAACACAGATTTATCGCGCAAGCCGGACGACCTACAACATCATCGGCCAGAAAGCTCCGCTGAACAAGGCTATCGTCGGGCAGAATGCATTTGCACATGAATCCGGTATTCATCAGCACGGTGTACTGGCCAATAAGAAGACGTATGAGATCCTGACACCGGAGGCTGTCGGCATCCATACACAGAACATTGTTCTCGGCAAGCATTCCGGCAAACATGCGGTGGAAAGCCATCTTACTGAGATGGGATACAATCTTACCGAAGAAGAACTGCTGCGCTGCTTCGAAGAGTTTAAAGTGCTCTGCGATAAAAAGAAAAACGTATCGGATGAGGATCTGGAAGCCATCGTGCTTCATAATACATCAGCTTCTTCCGATATCGAAAATGGATACGAACTTGACTGGTTTGCTGTTCACACCAGCAACTTTACAACGGCGACCAGTACGGTCTGCCTGCGGAAAGGTGATCAGAAATTTGAGAAAGTGGCTTTGGGAGATGGACCGATCGATGCTTCCTTCAAGGCGATCGATGAGATCCTGAATCCGCCGGAGCATACGTTCGATGTGTATTCTATCAACTCGACTTCCGAAGGCAAGGATACTCTGGGTGATGTTTCCATCAAACTGTCATCTGGATACCGTACTTATGTGGGAAGGGGACTTTCTACGGATATTATTGAAGCCAGCATCACGGCCTATATTCAGGCATCCAATAAAATGCTGGCAGCAGGAGGGAAACTGTAATGGGCATGACAATGACACAAAAGATCCTGGCGGATCACGCAGGACTTCCGTCTGTAAAAGCGGGAGACCTGGTTGAAGCAAAGCTTGATCTGGTGCTTGGCAACGATGTAACGACTCCTGTAGCTGTGGAAGTATTTGAAGCGGCTGGCCTGACCAAAGTTTTTGATAAGGAAAAGATTGCGATCGTGTTAGATCACTATACTCCTTGCAAAGACATCGCTTCCGCTAATCTTTGTGCCACAGCAAGAGCTTTTGCAAAAAAACACGGCATCACCCATCTGTTTGATGTGGGTGAAGTCGGGATCGAGCACGCACTGCTCCCGGAAAAAGGTCTGGTAGGACCTGGGGACTGCATTATCGGTGCTGACTCACATACTTGTACGTACGGTGCACTTGGTGCATTTTCTACCGGCGTGGGCTCGACGGATATGGCAGCCGGTATGGCTTCCGGAGAGAACTGGTTTAAGGTGCCGGATGCAATACAGGTAGTCCTGACAGGGAAAAAGAAACAATATGTTACGGGAAAAGATGTGATCCTTCACCTGATCGGAATGATCGGAGTGGACGGCGCACTTTACCGTTCTTTAGAGTTTACAGGTGAAGGTGTTGCGGACCTTTCCATGGATGACCGCTTTACGATCGCAAACATGGCCATTGAAGCGGGTGCGAAAAACGGCATCTTCCCGGTAGACGAAAAAACCATGGAATATATTCAGGGAAGATTTGAGAGAGAACCAAGGATCTTTGAAGCAGATGCGGATGCTGTTTACGAAAGTGTTGTAACGATTGATCTGTCTGCTTTGGAACCGACGGTTTCCATGCCGCATCTTCCATCCAATACGAAAACGGCAGAAGAAGTTAGAGGTCTGCATATCGATCAGGCAGTGATCGGGTCCTGCACAAACGGACGGATCTCTGATCTTCGTGCAGCTGCAGAAATCTTAAAAGGCCGTCATGTAGCAGAAGGGGTCCGATGCATCGTGATTCCGGCGACGCAGGATATTTATATGCAGTCGATCAAAGAAGGTCTGACAGAGATCTTCCTTCAGGCAGGCTGTGCGGTCTCTACACCGACCTGCGGTCCATGTCTGGGCGGACATATGGGTGTTATGAGCGCCGGCGAGCGTGCAGTCGCAACGACCAACCGTAACTTTGTCGGCAGGATGGGCCATGTGGAAAGCGAAGTGATCCTGGCCAGCCCGTATGTGGCAGCGGCATCGGCAATAGCCGGCTGTATTGAACTGCCTTGTAATTTACCGGAGGTGAACTAAATGGGAAAAGTATTCAAATATGGCGATAATGTGGATACCGACGTCATCATCCCGGCTAGATATCTGAATGCGCCGGCTCCGGAAGAACTGGCAAAGCATTGTATGGAAGATATTGATGCGGACTTTACAAAAAATGTAAAGGCGGGCGATATCATCGTAGGCGGTGCAAACTTTGGCTGCGGCTCTTCCAGAGAGCATGCGCCGATCTCTATTCGTGCCTGCGGCGTTTCCTGCGTGATCGCAGCATCGTTTGCCCGGATCTTTTACCGGAATGCGATCAATATCGGCTTTCCGATCTTAGAATGTCCGGAAGCAGCAGAGAAGATTCAAAACGGAGATGAAGTCAGTGTTGATTTTTCCACTGGTGTGATCAAAGATGAAACAAGCGGAGAGTCTTTCCAGGCGACAGCATTTCCGGAGTTTATCAATCGTATCATTGAACACGGAGGACTGCTGGAATACCTGAAAGCCCGCGAGGAGGTGGCAGAGTGAAAAAGACGATTGCATTGATCAAAGGCGACGGCATCGGTCCGGAGATCGTGGATAGTGCTGTCCAGGTACTGGAAGTGATCGCAAAGAAATACGGACACGAATTTGATTTCCCGGCTTATCTTGCCGGAGGATGTGCCATTGATGCCGCAGGCATTCCGCTCCCGCAGGAAACGATCGATGGATGCAAAGCATCTGACAGCGTGCTGTTAGGCGCCGTTGGCGGCCCAAAATGGGATGGCTTA
This sequence comes from Lachnospiraceae bacterium, assembly GCA_017511185.1. Classification (GTDB taxonomy): domain Bacteria; phylum Bacillota; class Clostridia; order Lachnospirales; family Lachnospiraceae; genus RGIG5612. The sequence continues at coordinate 90,451 of JAFWLF010000006.1, forward strand.
GGCGGCGACATCCGCCCGGAGAAAGCGTTACTTGGCCTGCGTTCCGAACTTGGTTTATTTACCAACCTGCGCCCGGCAAAAATTTACCCGGCACTGGCAGACGCATGCACACTGCGCCCGGATATTATTGAAAAAGGATTTGACCTGGTGATCGTACGGGAACTGACCGGCGGCATTTACTTTGGTGAACGCGGCCGCAGGGAAGGAAAGTACGGTCCGGAGGCATATGATACCGAATGCTACAGCGTTATGGAAATTGAACGTATCGCCAGAGTTGCGTTTGAAACAGCGCAAAAGCGCAGAAAGAACGTGATCAGCATCGATAAAGCCAATGTACTGGAGACCTCCCGTCTGTGGAGAGAAACGGTACACCGGATCGGTGAGGAATATCCGGATGTGGAATTATCGGATATGCTGGTGGATAATGCTGCAATGCAGCTGGTGCGTGACCCGTCAAGGTTTGATGTCGTCCTGACTTCAAACATGTTCGGTGATATTCTTTCGGATGAGGCTTCACAGATCACCGGTTCCATTGGTCTTCTGGCTTCTGCTTCCATGGGAAGCACCACTTGCGGCATGTATGAACCGATCCACGGATCGGCACCGGATATTGCCGGAACAGGACTGGCAAATCCAATTGCTACGATTCTTTCCGCTGCGATGATGCTGCGGTTCTCCTTCGGCCTTGTCCAGGAAGCCGATGCCATCGAAGCGGCTGTAGATAAAACTTTGCTGGACGGAGTCCGGACAGCAGATATCGCCCGGGGCGAAGCACATGTTTCGACCACGGAAATGACAAAAGAAATAATTGATAGGATCTGAGGTGAAGAAAATGTTGGATATTAAATTTGATTTAACAAAAGAACCGAAGGAAAAACCACAGGGACCACTTGGCTTTGGCAAGATCTTTACGGATCACATGTTTATCATGAATTATACCGAAGGCAAAGGATGGCATGATCCGCGCGTAGAGCCGTATCATGAGATTTCTCTGGAGCCATCAGCCATGGTCTTCCACTATGGACAGGAAATGTTTGAAGGTCTGAAGGCATACCGCGGAGATGATGGAAAAGCATTTCTGTTCCGCCCGGATATGAATGCAAAACGTGCGATCCGTTCGAACGAAAGACTCTGCATCCCGACGATCCCGGAAGAGGATTTTGTACAGGCGATCAAAGCAGTTGTCAATGTAGATCGTGACTGGATCCCGACTGAGCCGGGCACATCTCTTTATATCCGGCCATTCATCATCGCAACAGATCCGATCCTTGGCGTTGCACCGTCCAAGACCTATCTGTTCATCATTATCCTTTCTCCAAGCGGCGCGTACTATTCCAGCGGATTAGCACCGGTCGGCATCTGGATCGAGGATGATTATGTCCGTGCAGTCCGCGGCGGATTAGGTTATGCAAAGACCGGCGGCAACTACGCAGCCAGCCTTGCAGCACAGGTCAAAGCACATGATGACGGTTATGAGCAGGTTCTCTGGCTGGATGGTGTGGAGCGCAAATACATTGAAGAAGTCGGTTCCATGAACATCTTCTTCAAGATTGACGGCAAGATCGTGACCCCGATGTTAAGCGGAAGTATTCTTCCGGGCATCACAAGGGACTCTGTTATCACCCTTTGCAAAGATTGGGGATATGAGGTCGAGGAACGCCTGATCTCTGTGGATGAACTTCTGGATGCACAGAAGAGCGGCAAGCTGGAAGAGGTATTCGGTACCGGTACGGCAGCTGTTATCTCACCGGTCGGAAAACTTCGTTTTGGCAATGAAGTCATGGTGATCGGCGACGGCACGATCGGCGAAGTCAGCCAGAAGCTGTATGATACCGTAACAGGTATTCAGACGGGAGCTATCCCGGATGAGCGCGGTTGGAGAGTCGAAGTAAACTGATCAGAAAAATTATTAAGCAGATCCGTGCGTTTCCCGTGCGGATCTGTTTGTCTGAAAGGAAAAGAAATGTACAAAGAAACAGCGAAACTGATATTGTACAGTGATCTGGCAGCAGATGGGATTTTAAAAGAGCTTGGAAGGATCTGGCGTGACTGGGAACAGAAGACAGCATTCCCGGAAGATCTGGTGCAGCGCTGCTATGTGCAGGTTAAAAAACTGCTGGATGTTTCCACCGATTACGGATTTGATCAGAATCTCTGGCAGTGCTATCTGACGTTTCTTGTGATCACGAATGAGAATTCGTTTTCTCTGACATGTGAAGGCGTTGGTGCAACAGAAGGCGGCAGCGTAAACACGATCGCGAAAAATGATTTTAAAGTGCTGAAAAAACTTTTCGATTTCGACTTCCGTCCGTTGGAAGAGGATCTGGGGATCGATTGCTTTTCTATCATCTGCAATTACACCGCTATCTCCAAACGGGAGAAGATCTACAATAAAAACGTCAGCGATAGCGTACTGGCTCTGCGGGCTAAAATTGATGCAGCAGCCGATGAAAACGAGATCTTCGATATCATCACCGAGCATTATAAAACACAGGGAACCGGCATGTTTGGCATGAACCGCGCATTCCGTATCGCGGGCACAGGAGAAGAGCTGGAGTTTTGTCCGATCAACAATGCCGATACGATCACTCTTTCCGATCTGATCGGATATGAACTGCAGAAACAGGAACTGGTCCGCAATACCCTTGCTTTCTGCGAAGGGCGCAAGGCGAACGACGTACTTCTTTATGGGGATGCAGGGACCGGAAAGTCCTCCAGTGTAAAAGCTGTTTTGAATGAGTACTGCAGCAAGGGTCTTCGCATGATCGAGATCTATAAATATCAGTTCCGCGATCTTTCCAACGTGATCGCAAGGATCAAAAAGCGTAATTACAAATTCATTATCTTTATTGATGATCTGTCCTTTGAAGAGGATGAGGTAGAGTATAAATTCCTGAAGGCTGTTATAGAAGGCGGCGTGGAAAGCCGTCCGGATAACGTGCTGATCTATGCCACATCCAACCGCAGGCATTTGATCAAGGAAATGTGGAAAGATAAGGATGATATGGAATTTGATGGGGAAATCCACCGTTCAGACACCTTGGAAGAAAAGCTTTCCCTGTCATCTCGCTTTGGAGTTGCCATCAATTATTCCGTCCCGCGTTACCAGGAATATCTGGATATGGTCAAGATCATGGCAGAGCGGGAAGGACTGCTTGCAGTCGATGCAGCAGATGGAGTTGCTTTAGAAAAGCTGCTGGCGGAGGCAAAGAAATGGGAGATCCGCCATGGCGGTGTTTCCGGCAGGACCGCAAGACAGTTCATCAATTATATGCTGGGGCAGAAAGAGTAATTCAATCCCGTTTCGGCGGAGGCAATATCTCCATCAGCTTCTTGAACACTTCTTTTTCATCTTCTGCAGTTGATGGATTCACCTGATGCATCAGGAATGTTTTGGCCAGCGGCACCCAGGCAGCGCATGAATGCGCTTTTTCTAAAGCCCATGGCTCAAAGAAATCTCTCCCGAGGGAGAACCCGTGATCTCCGTTTTCACACATATACAGCTCATATGGAATGCCTGCTTTGTGCAGTGCCTGCGCCATATCCAGTGTTTCGACTGCAGGGACCAGGGTATCATCTCTGGCAGCCGCCAGGAAAAACGGCGGAGTGTTTTCATTGACCAGATAAACCGGACTGTATTGTTTTAATAATTCTCTGTCCGGGTTTCTGCTTCCAAAGACATAGGAAAAGAAATCTTCTTCCGGTCTTCTGGTTTCCCACCAGTTTAAATAATCCAGCACAGCGTAGATACACATGACGCAAAGTGGTTTGAAAACTTTTGGATCTTCATGAAAGAACCCGGACAAAAGACCGGTATGCCAGGTGGTTCCCACCATGGCACAAAGATGACCACCGGCGGAGAAGCCGATGATAGAGATCTTATCCACGTCCACACACCATTCTTCTGCATGCTCGCGAATGAACAGGATGGCCTTGCCGTAATCTAAAAGCTGTGCCGGGAAGAGTGTTTTTCCTTCTGGAGCGGTCGTCTTGACACTATATTGCAGAACGAATGTATGAAAGCCGTCCATAGCGAAAGTATAGGCAATGGTATCTGCTTCCGCGCCATTGCGCAGGCAGTCAAGATATGCGCCGCCCGGGATCACCAGTACTGCCGGACGCTTTCTGCGGATTTCCGGAATTGGTGAGCCGGCGTGCAGGAAAGTAGTCAGCTTTACATCTTCTCTGTCATCCCAAAGTTGATAAGTTTCAGAGATCATGGATCATTCCTCCTTTGACTTGACGGCCGGATTTGGCATCGACGCGGCCAGTTTCCCAAATACTTCTTTTTCGTTTTCTGCGGTCTCCGGACTGATCTGGTGCATCAGGAACGTTTTTGCCAGCGGTACCCATGCTGCGCAGGCATGCGTACTCTCCAGCTTCCATGGTTCATACGGATCCCTTCCAAGACAGAATCCGTGATCTCCGTTTTCAAAGATATGCAGTTCATAAGGTCTTTTTGCATTGTGCAGAGCCTGCGCCATATCGATTGATTCAATAGCAGGCACCAGAAAGTCATCTCTTGCAGCCGCAATAAAGAACGGCGGCGTATTTTCATTGACCAGATAAACCGGACTATGCTGCTTTAATAATTCTACGTCCGGCCGTTTGCTTCCTAGCACATGAGTAAAGAAATCTTCTTCCGGCTTTGCCACTTCCACTGCGCGGACATAATCCAGAACACCGTAGATGCTCAAAACACAAAGAGGCTTGAACAGAGAAGCGTCCACATGGAAATAGCCGGATAAAAGACCGGTATGCCAGGTTGTTCCCAGCATAGCGCAAAGATGACCTCCTGCAGAGAAGCCGATGACGGAGATCTTATCCACATCTACGCACCATTCTTCTGCGTGCTCCCGGATCAGCAGGATGGCTTTTCCGAGATCCAGAAGCTGTGCCGGAAACAGCGTCTTTTCCTGTGGGGCACGAGCCGCGACACTATATTCCAAAACAAATGACTGATAGCCGTCAGCGCAAAAACTATAAGCAATCGGGTCGCCATCCCCGTTATTGTGTCCGCATTCAAAATAAGCTCCGCCCGGACAGATGATGATCGCCGGCCGCGGCTTTTTCAACTGCGTCGCCATACCGGCAGAATGCAGAAATGTGTACAGTTTTACATCTTCACGGTCTTCCCAGAGTTGATAGGTCTCAGTAATCATAACAAACCCCCTAACTATATTAAGTATGTTTACCTTCTGCGGACATTATACGTTTTTCTGTCAGCGAAGGCAAAGAAGACTTGAAAGAAGCATCCTGCATCTTGAAATTAAAAGGGTAAAAAAGTATTATCATAATAGGTATTTATGGGGAATTGTCGGACAGCATCGGGGGGATGCTGCCACAGTCATAAAAAAACCCAAACAGAACTTAAAAACAGAATATAGAAAGGAGGCACAAATGCCATTACCGAAATTTGATCCTCTCCTGCAGTTCCGTGCGCCATATAACTACGAACTGGCAGGAAAACATTATCAATTCGTCATGGATGACGGAAACGAATATTACGTTAACTTCCTGGATGAAGAAAACCTTCAATGGGTAGAAAATAAAAATCCATATGTCAGAAAACGCTATGAATGCCTGAAAGGCGAAAAAGATCTGTACTTTGTCCATATCATTATTTCTGAGGAAAAAGGAAAAGAAGTACATTACAGCCTGATCCTGGATCTGGCACAGGATCTGGTCACATTGGTGATCACGGAGGAGGGAAAGCTGGAAGAAGCGGAGAGACTGATCAAAGTAACACCGGTCTTTGGAGCGATCCAGCATTTAAACAAAGCTCTTCCGGAAAAACGCCATGCTTTTACGGACCGCATGGCAGGCCGGAGGATCATCTGGCAGTACAGCTCCGGATTCAATAAAATGCACATTTATTACAAACCAACGCTTTACCGTCTGCCAAAAGTCGACACGGAAAGTTTCCGCCGTCGTATGGAAGCAGAAGAAGATCCGGCAGAGAAAGAAAGACTGAAAGGGTTTGTGGACCGTTTTGACCGCACGGCAAAAACTTATCCATTTGCAGAGGAACCTTGTTTCCACATTACGATCAACGACCATTTCAATCTGTTCTGTTTCTGTGAAGAGAACGAGACGCTGGCAGATCCGGAAAAAGCTGTCGGCGGAGGCGGCATCATCCTGCTGCAGGATCTGGACCGCATGATCCAGAACGGTCTGGGATATGCTTATGGTTCCTACACTATGTGTACGGCATACGGCAAAGAGGTGTTTGAGCCGGATGAAGTAGAATCCTTGGACGTGCCATATGACGAAACGAAATTGAAAACAATACCATGTATCTATGATATTCATTTTTAAGGATAGGGGGCAGTTATGAAACAATCAAAAGTCACTCTGCATCCATCTTACGTAGTCGGTGATATCTCACCGCGCTTGTTTGGTGCTTTTCTGGAACCGATCGGCTCCATGGTAAATGGGACGATGTATAACCCAAAACATCCGACGGCCGATGAACAGGGCTTTCGGGGTGATGTGATCGAAGGCTTGAAAAAAGCCGGTGTTCCGGCAGTCCGTCTGCCAGGCGGCAACTTTGTTTCCGGCTGGAGATGGAAAGATTCCATAGGTCCAAAAGAGGAAAGAAAGCAGAACCTCGATCTTGCATGGGGGCAGTTCATTCCGAACGATGTGGGACACGATGAATATCTGCAGTGGGCAGAGAAGATCGGTGCGGAAGCTATGTACACCATCAACCTTGGGACAGGCGATCTGAACGATGCAATCGACATCGTGGAATACACCAACTTCCCAGGCGAGACCTATTGGTCCGATCTCCGTATCAAAAACGGACATAAAGATCCATACGGAGTTAAGGTCTGGTACCTTGGTAACGAAATGGATGGCCCGTGGCAGATCGCATCCTACGAAAAGGATCCAAAAGGATATGGCATCCTGGCACATGAAGTATCCAAGGTCATGAAGTTTACCGACCCATCCATCGAGACGGTGGCGTGCGTATCATCCTGCCCGTTCCTCTCTCATTATCCGGATTGGGATAGAAAAGTGCTGGAGGAGTGCTACGAGAGTGTGGATTATATTTCCCTGCATCATTATCATTCTGCACCGGTCGGCGACATCGGCGCGCTGATGGCAGGCGTGAATGCTTATGAGGACTACATCCGGACCGAGATCGCGCTCAGCGATTACATGAAAACAAAGTATCGCTCAAAACATACGATGATGATCTCTTTGGATGAATATGCAAGTTCCTGGCGGGAGCCGAAGAAATCATCCTGGGGACTGAACGGCAGACTGCCGGCAAGTACGTTCTATCAATTTGATCCGGCTAAGAAGTTTATCCATCATGATCCGGATAATATGGCAGCAGGCGGACCACCGATGCTGACGGGTGAAGTTGTGTCGGCCGTTGCAAATGCATCGATCGGTCTTCTGATGCTGCGTCATGCTGACCGCGTCAAGATCGGATGCGCAACCGGTGGCTTAAGCATGTACTGCGCAAGCAATCATGACAATGTTTGGAAGGGTGCTTCTTACTATACGATGACACAGCTGCACGAGTGGGCAAAAGGTAAATCCATCATGCCGGTCACGGAGACAGATACCTATCATGTGGATTCCTATGCGATCGATGATCAGAACCAGTATGCTGACATCGATAATGTTCCGTATGTGACGGCCGCCGCTGCATATGATGAAGAAAAAGGCGAACTGAATGTGTTCGTTATCAACGGAGACTGGGAAGAGGAGCATGAATTCACGATGGATATCCGCGGATTCGGCGATTACAAACTGGTTGAAAATCTGGTGATGGCAGATGACGGAACCATGGAACGGAACTCTCATGGCAACCAGACGCTGCACTGCCCGCGTCCGGTCAATGATGCTAAGTTAGAAAACGGTATCGTCAGTACCGTTCTGAAAAAATTATCATGGAATGTATTCCGCTTTGAGAAAGCGAAATAAAAGGAGGTAAGTATGGGATATTATGAAAAGTATATTCTTCGCCCGATCGAAAAACCTATTACGGACGAAGACGCAAAGGTGGAACTGATCTGTTCCAAAGATCATCCGGTTATGGGCTTCTTCTACGAGAGCTGCTTTTACCGTCATCCGTATGTGATCACAGATCAGACGTATGCGCTTCCATATGAAGAGCTGTTCTGCTTTGCCAATACGACGGGAGAGAATGAAGACCTTGGAGCAACCGTTTCCATTAACGTCAATGGACAGGTCTTTACATCCGATAAGAACTTTATGATCGTCGTTCCGGCTTTCGTGCCGCATGGCCCGATCGAAGTCACAGAGATGAAAACACCAATCTTCTCTTATTGTGCCGGCGCAGGCAGAGAGCATGTCGGCCTTCCAAAAGAAAACTGGGTGACCGAAGACGTAAAACCTCTTGAGGATATGGTGATCTACTACAATGGCTTCAAAGGCGACCCGCATTCTTATGCATCAGAGCAGCAGACGGTCATTATGCAGTGCCTCTACAAATATGTTCCTGGAACAGAATTCTTCAGCGTTCTGCGGCGTTTTGAGGCCAATGGACCATGGTTCTTTGCAGGAGGACATATCCATGATAATCCGGAACTCCTGGCATACTACGGCATGGATCCGTGGCATCCATATGAGATGAAACATAAGATCACGCAGTATATAGGCGGAGAGAAGTACATCCTGGATTATCCTTGTGTCTGCTATTTCCCGCCGTATGTTTTCCACTGCCCGCTTCAGATCGAAGAGACGGAGAAACCGTGCTACTGGCATTCCCTGGCTCCTGGCATGAGCGGCTACAAGAGCAGTCAGCTTAAGGGACTGTCCGGAGAAGACGGTGACGTAGAAGTAGTAAAACCGTGGTAAGTATCTGCGGATAGGGGGATAATATGGAAAAACAGTTTGAAAAATATCTGCTGCATCCGATCGAAAGACCAATTACAGATGCAGATGCAAAAGTTGAGCTGATCTGTTCCAAAGATCATCCGGTTATGGATTTCTTCTATGAAAGCTGTTTCTACCGCCATGATTATGTGATCAGTGACAGCATTTACGCTCTCCCTTATACGGAACTCTTCCTCTTTTGCAGCACCAATGGTAAGGATGATGTCTTGGATGCGGAAGTGTCGATCGAGATCAACGGACAGAAACTTGTCGTGGACAAACCGTGCTGCATCCAGATTCCTGCCTTTGTGCCGCACGGCAATATGGAGATCACAAAAGTGAAGACCCCGGTCTTTTCCTTTGTGACCGGTTACGGAAGAGAGCATGTTGTTCTTCCGGAGGAAAACTGGGTGACGGAAAATGTGCAGCCATTGGAGGAAATGGTATCGTTCAGCGACTATTCCCCGGAAACGGACCCGAATTTTAATTCCGAACAGCATTACGTGATGAAATATCTGTCCGGGAAGACGATGAAGGGAGATTTCCCGAACGGCATCTTCCGGCGGTTCCATAAGACAGACGGCTGGCTGTATGTACCGCAGGCACATGTGCACGCCACGCCGGAAATACTCGCCTATTATGGAACGGATGGCTGGAATCCGTACGAACTTTCCGGCAGCTATACTATTTATGCCGGGGGAGAGGAATATACGTTCGATAAACCGACGCTTTGCTATTTTGGGGCTTATGTGCCGCACTGCCCGATCGATGTGCACAAACTGGAAAAAGAGAATTTCTGGCACAGCCTGGGGCATTCTGTAGGAGCGTTTAATGCGGAAAAGACCGTAGAACTTCCAAACTTCAATATTAAAGACGGCCCGATAGAGCTGAAGAAGCCATGGTAGGCTTTGCTGCCGCGCGAAGCGTGGGGGCGTTTCCACTAGCAAGGAGGAACCAATGTCAATTTATAGTGTCAACTTTTTATCCAGAGAATTAGGCCTTCACACAAAAGTGAATGTCATTCTCCCGACCGGACGGCCGATGAAAGCCGAGAAAAAACCAAAATGCAAGTATCAGGTCCTCTGGCTCCTGCACGGCGGAAGCGATGATGAGAACGATTTTGTTCTGAACACCAACATCGCCCGCTATGCAGATGAAAACTGCATCGCGGTCGTGATCCCGGAAGACCATGACGCATTCTATACGGACGGCTTTATCGCCAACCATGGCCGTTATTTTACCTATACCACGGAAGAACTGGTCCGGATGTGCCGCAGCATCTTCCCTCTTTCGGAAAAGAGGGAGGATAACTTTGTCGCAGGCAACTCTATGGGAAGCGGCGGTGCCATGAAATGTGCGATGCTGCATCCGGAACTGTACGGAGCAGCGCTGATGCTGAGTGGATCCGGTATGCGGATGCATCGTGAGGAAGACAAATGGGTCGCCCCATTCCTAAAGAAGATCATGAACGGCGAAGATGTTTCCGATTATCCGAAGATCGAGAATCCAAAAGAAGATGTGCAGATGGCTATCCCGATCTATGAGATCCTGAAGAAGGGAACGGAGAATCTTCCAAAGATGTTCTTTACCTGTGGAGATAAGGATGAGTGGGTCCTTCCGGATGTCAGACTGGCTTTGGAGTATTACAAATTCATGGGTCTGGATTACTTTTACGAGGAAGTGCCGGGATATAAGCATGAATGGGATTTCTGGGATATGCAGTTAAGAAAGGCCTTGAAAGAATGGCTGCCGCTTCGGCATGCCCCGATTTATGAAGGAGAGGAGGAAGCGTAAGATGGCAGTTATTGATTGTAATATTTTTGCAGCAAGCCTTCGTCTGAAGACCGATGTCAAAGTGATCCTTCCGTTCTATCCGACGGATGATGTGGCAAATGGAAAACGGGAAGATATTTTCCCGACTGGAAAGAAGTATCAGGTGCTCTGGCTCCTTCACGGAGGAAATGGCAATGACTGTGATTATGTCAACTATACCAACATCGTTCGTTATGCTAATGAACATATGCTGGCAGTGGTCATGCCGTGCGGGTACAACATGAATACGGACGATCAGGATCCGGGCATGAAAATGTGCACTTATGTGGCAGAAGAACTTCCGAATTTCCTGCGGAATGTATTTCCGCTGTCAGAGAAGAGGGAAGATAATTTCATCGGAGGGCTTTCAATGGGATCGAACGGAGCGCAGAAAGTAGCCATCCGCTATCCGGAAAACTACAGCGCTGTTCTGGCAATGTCTGCCGGTTCTTTCTTCCCGATCCCAAAGAAACCGGACGGAAAGCCGATGAGGACTTTTAACACCGGCATGCCGATGCCGCCGCATAAACCAAATGAGATGGAAGAAAACTGCGAGATCCTGCTGAAAGATATAGAAGAAGGAAAGCAGCTTCCAAAGTTCTTTATGATCTGGGGTGAAAAAGATATCGCCCGCCCGGGACAGACAAACTCCGTGAAATTCCTGGAAGAGCACGGCGTCGATGTCTGGTCAGAGGAAGTGCCTGGCCTTGGTCATGAATGGGACCTTTGGGACAGGACTCTTAAGAAAGCATTTGAAGAACTGCTTCCGTTAAAACATGATTTAGTTTGATGACAGGGGGACGGTTCTTTTGTCCTCCGTACTCCTATGAATTTCCGGACTTGAAGTCCGAAATTCATACCTGGAAAAATACTTCGACAGCCTAAGAAAAATACGACGCACGTCGAAGTCATAAAAAATATGCAGCAAATGCCAGATAACGAAAACGCATCTGAATTAGACAAAAGAACCGTCCCTAACGTCGGCGGTTAGCGCCGCCGGCCGAAAATAGCAATGAATCTAAGGAGCTGAGTCAGTGATACAGCCAGAGCTGCAACATAAGTCAAAGCAGCGGCTGTCAGCACTTTCCTGGCTCCTTCTGTTTCGTCCGGATAAAGGATCTGGTTTGCCTGAATGGCTTTGAGCGCCCTTCGGCTGGCATCAAATTCCACAGGCAAAGTGACCAGCTGGAACAGGGTGACCAGCGCAAAGAAGCCAATGCCGATATAAGCCAGATAAATAAAGAATTTAGCGTAATGACCAAAGATCAATCCGATGATGATCAGAGGGATGGAGAGCTTTGAACCAATGTTTGTGACAGGAATGATCGCCATTCGGACTCTGGCCGGAAAATAACCGGCAGCATGCTGGATGGCGTGTCCTGCTTCATGACAGGCAATCCCTACAGCAGCGGCAGAAGCTTTGCTGTAGACATCACTGGACAGGTGCAGCACATTGTCCCGGGGATCGTAATTATCGGTCAGATCGCCGGCGATCATTTCAATTGGCACCATATTCAAACCGTGTGAATCCAGGACCATACGGGCAGCCTGATAACCGGTGATGCCTCTTTTTGTCATCACGGCTCCATATTTCGTATAACGGCTGCTGACCAGTGCCTGCATGGCGATCGCAAAGATCATAGCCGGAATCACCAGTGCTAAATACATCCAGTCAAAGTACATTTCTGACTCCTCCTCTTTAGGAAAAGTGTAGAATCCTTTTTACGAAAAGTCAATCCGGCGTGCCGTTGTCAAGGAAAAACCCTTGTGATAAAATCTTTTTTAAATTAACAAATAGGAAGCATCGGCAAAAAACGCTTCCGAAAGGACAGAATGATACAGCTGAATGATATTGCAAAAATGACAGATGAGCTTGCAAAAGTTAAGCTTCTGGCATTGGATCTGGACGGTACGGTCCTGACGGATGAAAAACATGTAACAGAACGGATGGCAGCAGCGCTTCGTGCAGCTGTTAGTGCAGGATTGATCACGGTTTATGTGACGGGGCGCCCTTTGACGGGCATTCCGGATGAATTGATGGCGATTCCGCATATCCGTTATGCCATCACCTCCAACGGAGCAGTCACAACAGACCTGCAGTCGGGAGAGCGGCTGCGCGGCGCCTATCTGAATGATCAGGATGCCAAAGAGATCGCCCGGATCCCGATGGAGAGGAACCTGATCCACAGTGTGTTTGTGGGCGACATTGGCTATTGTGAGCAGGAGTATTTTAAAGACCAGTGGGCTTTGTACATGGGAACCAAACATGAAAGATATATACGGAAAAGCCGCAAAGGAATAGACAGCATAGATGATTTGATCGACCAGTCCGATGTAGGTGTGGAGAATATCTGGTTCATGTCGCATAGTCAGGAAGAGAGAGATGAGCTGAACCAGCTGATCCACAGCCGCTGGAAGGTACAGACCGTATTGACTGCCATTACAGATGTTGAGGTTGGCTCGCTGCAGGCGGATAAAGGCCTGGCACTGGAAGATCTGTCTGCCAGATTAGGAGTTTTGAAAGAAGAGATACTGGCAATCGGAGATAATGAAAATGATCTGGGCATGCTAAGGTCATCCGGAATCACGGTGGCAATGGGGAACTCTACAGACAGCGTGAAAAAAATGGCCATGATCCTGACTGATACCAACGAAGAAGACGGCGCAGCCAAAGTGATCGAGGAGATCCTGCAAAGCAGGAAAGGGTAATCGCAATGAAAGAGTATAGTGAGATCGCAAAAGAACTGGAACAGATAGCTGCAGAAAACGGCTATAACGTAGAGGCCAATTATGAAGGCGTCCGCGGAGGCATCGCATCGGCACTCAATCTTTATCTGAATGCCATGTTCCCGGCATACTGTGAACATCCGGTACGGGAAAGCTATTACGGAGATGTCCGTGCCACATATCTTAGAAGGGCAAATGACGCGCTGTTCCTTGCCCTCCGGAAAATGGTTCCGGAAGAAGAGGCAAAGAATGCAGTTGCTACACTCTGCGGCTGCATGCCGGAGATTTATAAACTCCTGCTTTCCGATGTCAATGCAGGTTACGAAGGCGACCCGGCGGCAACTTCCGTAGACGAGGTCATTATTGCTTATCCGGCATTCCTGGCGATCGGGGCTTACCGGATCGGTCATGAACTGTACAAGCAGGGGTATAAACTGGTGGCAAGACTGATGGGCGAGTATGCGCACAGCAGGACCGGGATCGATATCCATCCGGGCGCCGAGATCGGAAAGCATTTCTTTATCGACCATGGTACTGGAGTCGTTATCGGCGAAACAACGGTGATCGGCGATAACGTAAAGCTTTACCAGCACGTAACTTTAGGCGCGAAGAGCTTTGCAGCAGAGGAGGATGGCACACTGGTCAAAGGAATCAAGCGGCATCCGAATATCGGAAATAATGTTGTGATCTACGCAGGAGCTACGATCCTGGGCGGAGATGTTTATATCGGTGATGACTGTGTGATCGGCGGCAACGTCTGGCTGACGCATTCCGTCCCTGCCGGACAAACGATTTATTATAAAGAGGTCTGAAAATGATTTATTATGTGGACTGCCACGCCGCTCCGGGAGGAGACGGCAGCAGGGAGCATCCGTTTGATAGAATTCAGCTGGCAGCAGAGAGGGCTGCAGCTGGTGATGAGGTAAAAGTCTTACCAGGTATTTATCGGGAAGAAGTCAGTCCGGTCAACGCAGGTACCGCAGATCAGCCGATCTGTTATTCCTCTGTGGAGCCTCGCGGGGCAGTGATCACTGGCGCCGAGATCGTGGATAATTGGGAGCCATATGAAGGCGATGTGTGGAAAACTAAGGTTTCCAATGCCATCTTCGGAAAGAGAAATCCCTATACACTGCGGGTGTTTGGAGACTGGCTGGAGCAGTGTGTCACAGCTCACACCGGCGATGTTTTTCTGAATGGCAAATCTTTATACGAAAGAGACACGTTAGAAGAAGTACTGCACCCTGCGTTTGATGACGCATCCTGGGATCGGGATTTTACAAAACATACCTGGTACACCTGTCAGGATGAGAACAAGGATGAAACGATCATTTTTGCAAACTTTCAGGGCAAAGATCCAAATAAAGAATGTGTAGAGATCACCGTGCGGCCGCACTGCTTTTATCCGGAACAGGAGCATGTAAACTTCATCACGCTCCGGGGATTTGTCGTAAAGCAGGCTGCAACACAGTGGGCGCCGCCGACTGCCCTGCAGGAAGGTATGGTAGGCCCTCATTGGTCAAAAGGCTGGGTCATCGAAGACTGCGAGATCACAGAGTCCAAGTGCTCCGGTATTTCCCTCGGGAAGTATTATCAGGAAGGGAACGATAACAAGTGGATGCTGGAGAAGTGTAAGGACGGCACACAGACACAGCGTGACTGCTCACTGATCGCACAGCTGGATGGCTGGAGCAAAGAAACGATCGGTTCTCACATCGTCCGAAACTGCGATATTCATGACTGCGGGCAGGCTGGTATTGTAGGAAATCTGGGCTGCGTCTTTTCTGTCATCGAGAATAATCATATCCATCATATCAATAACAAACGGAACCTGCTTGGTGCAGAGCTGGGCGGGATCAAATTCCATGCAGCAATCGACGTGATCATCCGGAACAATCAGTTTCATGACTGTGTCCGGGGAGTCTGGCTGGACTGGCAGTGTCAGGGAACACGTGTATCCTCCAACTACTTTTATAACAACTGCATGCCAAAAGATTATCTCTTAAAGAAAGAGAATAAAAACGGCATGGGTATGGGGGAAGATCTGTTTATAGAGATCGCTCACGGACCGACACTTGTGGATAATAATGTGTTTTTATCAGAGCGCTCTGTGCGGCTGGCGTCACAGGGAGTTGCTTTTGTGCATAATCTTTTTTACGGATCCATTACAGCTGTCGGAAGAGGCGCCAAGAATGGTTCTGATACCATGGATTCTACGCGCTATACGCCGATCCACCGTCCGCACAGTACGGATATTACCGGCTTTATGTCGGTCCTGCATGGAGATGTGCGTTTTTATAATAACGTGTTTGTGCAGCCAAATGTGCGCCAGGGATTGACCGATATCTGCGGCCTGGAATGGGATCAATGGGATGATGAGAATCTGACTGCCGGAACATGCTGCTACAATGGATATCCAACCGAAGAGGAATGGAAGAGCAGATATGAAGGCTATTGCGGGCAGGGGTCCACTATATCTCGCGATATCTATTATATGCCAATGCCGATCTGGACCGGAGGCAATGCGTTTTTCAATGGAGCACAGCCTTGCGATACGGAGAGCGATTTTGTCCAGGATACAGAGCATGAGATCGTTCTGGAACTGGAAGAGAAAGAAGCTGGCAGATTGCAGCTGCACACAAACCTGATGGAATATTTGCCTGCAGGAGAACTGATTTCAACAGATACTTTGGGGATGGCATTTGAACCGGAGGAGCGGTTTGAAGGCCCGGACGGAGAAGAGATCATCTTTGATACGGATATTGACGGAAAGAGACGGCCGTTGCATCCTGCTGCTGGTCCGTTTGCAGAGTGAACACGAACAAAGAATGAAAGGGAAACTGATATGAAAAAAAGAATCGCAATCATTTTGGCAATCGTATGTGTTTTAACAATCGGTCTTTGTGCATGTGATAAAGGCAGCAGCGGAGGTTCTGCAGGAGGAAAAAGTGAAACTGTAGATGTGGGCGATTTTACCGTTAATGCACCAAAAAACTGGATGGTTCTGGAGCAGACAGATATGTTTGGCGAAAAAGATGCAGAGGGGAATTATCCAAAAAGAACGGATGCCATTGGCCTTGTCAAAGATGGAAAAACTGAATTTGATGCATTCTCAAAACCGGTGCTTTATATTTATTACTACAGCAGCACAACGGCTTCAGAACAGGCGGAATCTACAAAATCATGGTCCTTTGGCGATGTTGTTGAGAAAGATCCGATTACGATCAATGGAAAAGAATGTCAGGTGCTGGAAGAAAAACAGGAATCCATTGTTGATGAAGGAAAATATTATATTTACAATTACGTTTTCTATCCGATCACGGATACCGGATGTATACAGTTTACGGTTCCGATCGATATGATTGAATTTGCCGGTGTCAGTGTAGAAGACGCAGATGTGAAAGCAATTATGGAAAGTGTACAGTTAAAATAAAAAAGGAGCAGAAAGCTCCTTTTTTATTTGATGATATTATGGGTGATCCGCTCCCGGTCACCGACCCGTTCTGACAGTGGCTCTGCAGGATAACCGACGACAGCGGCAGACATGATCTCATACCCTTCAGGTATATTCAGCAAAGCAACAGCTTCCGGATTCTTTTTCAGCTTTTTCAAACAGCCCCAGATGTATGTACTGCCAAGCTCCAAAGCGGTTGCCTGCAGAAGGATGTTTTCTATTACACAGCCTGCGTTGCAGAATTCAATGCAGTCTTCTGACAGATCTGTAGAAGAGACAAAAAACATGGTGGATGCGCCGTAAAGCGGGTCCATTTTTTCTCCGTTTTTCCGCGTCAGCTGGCAGGCAGCACGGATCTTCTCCATGACTTCACCCGGTTTTACAACGGTGATATGTGTGGTCTTGTCATCCCCTGCGGCTAGTGGAGCTGCCAGGGCAGCGTCGAGTATTTTTTCCACATCTTCGTCCGATACAACATCCGGCAGATACTGTCGTACAGTTTTTCTGTATTTGAAAATTTCTTCCCCTTTCACAACGAACTCCTTTCGAAATTTTACTTCCCGCCTAATAGCAAAATTATACTACATTTTGCTCATACTTTATTAATAAAGAATTGAAAAATACTCCTATGAAAGAAAATCTACTTATGATAAAATGCATTTGCTTAATGATTGGTGCCGGCAGGAGCTGTTTTTCGTGCCGGTGAAAAGGGAAACAGGTGAAAATCCTGTACGAACTCGTCACTGTGATCAGTCATGAGCAAGGCCATCATTGCCACTGCGAAAGCGGGAAGGCGGCTTTGCCCAAATACTGTCAGCCAGGAGACCTGCCAGTCATAAATGACAAGAAAGCTCCGAGTAATGGGCAAGTGTCATTAATAAGATGGATCCTCGTGTGAAGCTAGTATTGTTTGCGTGGAGTTTTATTGATCACTTAGCCCTTTTACCCGTATGTCTGGAAAGGGGCTTTTTTATGTCTGTCGATTTGCAAACGAGTATAGCAAACAGGAGGAAAGAAAATGAAAAAGAAACTGGCAAAATGGATCGGATCACTACTTCTCATCAGTATGATCCTGACTTCCGTTTGTCCATTGTCTGTTCTGGCAGCAGATGAACCAGCGCCGGCAGAGACAACGGTCGTAATGGAAGTTGAAACGCCACAGGAAACACAGCAGGAAGCTCCTGCAGGGACATTTGAAACACCGGTGACAGAAGCGCCGGCTGCGGAAGATGCTGCAGCTAATGGGACTGTCACAGGAGAATCGGATCAGGAAAAAGAAACAAACATTGTTTTTAATGCATCCGAGGAAGGAATCGTTGCCGGTGGTGAAAAGGCAACGAATTCGAATGAGAAAAAAGAAGATCCGGAAAGCAATTCAAATGTTTCGATCGAGAAAGAAGATGCATTCAGAGAGAACGCATTGGATGAAATTAAAACAGAAGAGATTGAATCAAAAGAAGAAACAGCAGAGACTGTGAAATTTGAGCAGGTCCTTGGAGAAAGTAATGCTGATGAAAAGGCTGAAGAAGAGAAAAAAGACAATTCAGAGGTGCCAGCGCCAGCCATCAGTGTAACGTGGCCGGAGAATCTGCCGGATGCAGGCGTTAAGGTGATTAAGGCAGCGGAGGGTACAGAATTTGCCATGTTTAAGCTGACAGGGACAAAAATGTATTCTCCGGATAAGGAAAAACTGTATGTTCATGTAGAGACCGCAAATGTATCTTTCGATAAGATTTATTTTGGATCAAATACAGATGGATTAAAGACCGGATATATTCTGGGAACTGAAATCAGCGGGACCGGAGGATGGGTCTTTGAATTTGAACTGCCATTTAGTGCAGCAGGAACCGCGCAGAATGTAGTCCTCGGAAAACCAGACGGAACCTGGTATACAAAGGCACAGCTGAAGATGGACATTCCGGCATATCAGGAACCAGAGGAGCCAGAACCAGAACCAGAAAAGGTGGAAGATGGCGACTATGAAGTAAAGGCAACTTCAGATAATGACATGTTCCGGATCATCGATGCGAAGCTGAAGGTCGAAAATGGAACAATGATGGCAGACATTACGCTGAGCGGAACCGGTTATGATCTAATGTTTGCGGGGACAAAGGAAGAAGCAGAAGCAGCTGGACAGAGTCAGCATATCAAATATGCGGTCAATGACGACGGGAAGTATGTATTTACTATTCCGGTCTCATCACTGGATGAAGCCCTGAGTTTTGCCGCACACACAGTAAAGAGTAATAGGTGGGTAGATAGAAAGATCACGTTTGATTCCTCCACATTAAAGAAAATTGAAGAAGAACCGGAAAAGATTGAAGATGGCGATTATGAAGTAAAGGCAACTTCAGACAACGACATGTTCCGGATCATCGATGCGAAGCTGAAAGTAAAAAACGGAGAGATGACAGCAGACATCACATTGAGTGGAACCGGTTATGATCTGATGTTCACGGGAACAAAAGAAGAAGCAGATACTGCTGATCCAAGTCAGCATATCAAATACACGGTTAATGATGACGGGAAGTATGTATTTACCATTCCGGTCTCATCGCTGGATGAAGCCCTGAGTTTTGCCGCACACACAGTAAAGAGCAATAAGTGGGTAGATAGAAAGATCACGTTTGATTCTTCCACATTAAAGAAAATTGAAGAAGGACAAGACCCGGAACCAGAACCGGAGCCGGAGCCGGAAAAACCAGTAACTCCGCAGGAAGAATCACAACATGAAACAGATCTTTCCGGAGCTACGGCAGCAGTAGATAATTCCACAACACTTCCGGATGGCGTTTATACTCCGGACAGCTTCTCCTTCTCAGGAGGCTCTGGAAGAGTAACGATCACCTGTTCGCAGGTCACCGTTACAAATGGACAGGCCTTCGCAACGATTGCATTTAGCAGCAGCAATTATTCCTATGTAAAAGCCAGCGGCAATACGTATTTTCCAACCCTGGTAAATGGAGCATCTACATTTACTATTCCGATCGCGCTGAATCAAAATAATAAGATCATTGGAATGACAACGGCTATGTCTCAGGCACATGAGGTTGAGTATACGCTTTTCGTGTATATTGCAGCAGCTGCTGGACAAGAGGCTGGCGGAAAAACCATTGGCGAAGACAACAAACTGGATGAGAAGGCTCCAGTCATCGCAGGAATTGGAGAGGGCGAAGAAATCAAACTCGAGCATGCCAAACTCCTGAAGATGTTCCGTTATGACAACGGGTGCGTACTGGTTGAAATCGATCGGACCAAAGACACGGTTCTTGATCCGGAAAAACTTGCAAAGGAAGCAGAAGAAAACAAAGATGAGGCTGCTCAGAACGAGACAGTACCGACAGAAGAAACCGCAGAAGTAGCTGAGGAAGAGGGCGGACAGTCCAACGTGAAGACGGATGCCGATTATGCGATGGAGCTTTATCAGGCAGACGTTGTTAAATATCTGATCGTTCCAGAAGGTGTTGAAATTCCGGCAGGTATGGAGAAACAGGTCCTCGTCATACGCCTTCCGAAAAAATCGGTTTATGTATCTTCTGAGGATGAAGCAAAGACGATGGAGAGTCTGGGACTTTTAGACCTGATCAAAGCAACTGGCCTTACAGAAGAGGACTGCAAGAATGAAGCTCTGAAGGCAATGCTGAAAGATAAGAAAGCGGTTTCTGCTGGCGTAATCGATGATCTGGATTACACCAAACTTGTGAAAGCAGAAGCGGATCTTGTATTTGGTGCAGGAGGAGAAATCCTGCCAAAAGAAGCCAAGAAGAATAAAAAAGCAAAAGATTACCAGGATCAGTATACAAAGATTACAGAGCGTATGGCTCTTCTGGATATCCCGATGCTGATCGACCGTTCGGCTGACGAAAAAGATCCGAAAGGCCAGCTGGAATGGCTGAAGCTTTACGGAGTACTTTTCGGAAAAGAAAAAGAAGCGGATGCTTTGATCGCAAACGGAAACTGATGCAGCTAAGGAGGACCAGATATGAAACAGACATATCGTAAATCATACATCGGAATCATTGCTCTGCTGTTATGCCTTCTGCTGGTATTAACGGCATGCGGATCCGGCAATAGCGGCGATACGCCTTCCGAAAGCGGCAGCGCAGCCACGGAGCCGGTCACAGAGCAATCTGGAAAAAGTGATGCAAAAGAAGCGCCGCAGATTGCAGGGCTGACCTTTAAAGATATTACGCCGCTCCAGTATGCGGACTGCTTTACCATTTATAACTATGACGAGGGTTATTCTCTGATCGATATTCCGGAGAGCGGAACTTATCTGGTCGTCCCGGAGGGAAAAGACGTTCCGGAAGGATTGGATGAGGGCATCGTCGTTCTGCAGAAACCGTTAGATAAGATTTATCTTGCAGCGACATCTGCCATGGCACTTTTTGACGCAACAGACTCCATTGGCAGTATCCGCATGTCCGGAGCAGAAGCCTCCGGCTGGTACATCGATAACGCGGTTGCAGCTATGAACGCCGGCGATATTATCTATGCCGGAAAATACAGTGCACCGGATTATGAGATGCTGATCAAGGAAGGATGTGATCTGGCAATCGAATCTACGATGATCTACCATACACCAAAGGTCAAAGAAATGATCGAAGACCTTGGCATCCCTGTTCTGGTAGACCGGTCCAGCTATGAAGAGCATCCACTCGGAAGAACGGAATGGGTCAAGATGTATGCTGTCCTGACCGATAAGCAGGCAGAGGCAGAAGCATTCTTTAACGAGCAGGCAAAAGTCATTGAAGAACTGAAAGATTTCCAGAATACAGGAAAAACAGTGGCATTCTTTTATGTGAATTCCAATGGTGCCGTCGTCATCCGGAATCCAAAAGATTATATTCCTAAGATGATCGATATCGCTGGCGGAAAGTATGCATTTGCTGATCTGAAAACAGATCAGACGGCATCTTCTATTCAGATCACGATGGAAGAGTTCTTCGCGACAGCGGTTGATGCAGATTATCTTATCTACAACGGCTCCATTGACACACCGCTTACAACTACGGATGATCTGATCAAAAAAGATCAGATGTTTGCGGAGTTTAAGGCTGTAAAAGAAGGCAACGTCTGGACAACCGGTAAATCTTTCTATCAGGCAACGGATATCGTCGGACAGATGATCCGTGATGTGAATATCATGGTCACGAATGGTGATCAGGCAAATATGACATTTTTAAGTAAAGTAGAGTAGAAAATATGAATCATAACGAAGCAGGCAAAGCGGAATTTTTTAGCGTAACAGCACGCAGAAGGGCAAGATATACCTTGGTCTTTGTATTGCTGATTGCAGCATTCTTTGCCATTATCGTCCTGAACATTAACACCGGTAACGTGCACATCTCTATTCCGAAGATCCTCCGTATCTTCTTCCTGAGGGACGGCACGGCAACAGAGATCAATATCATCTGGAAGATCAGACTTCCCCGGATCATTATGTCAGCAATCCTGGGAGGGGCTTTATCTCTCTCAGGTTTTTTACTGCAAACATTCTTTGAAAATCCGATTGCGGGACCATTCGTGCTTGGTATTTCTTCCGGCGCAAAAATGACCGTCGCACTTGCAATGATTTTCCTTATGCAGCGGTTCAAAATGGTCTCTTCTTATATTCTGATCGTGGCAGCCTTTGTTGGAGCACTGCTGTCGATTGGCTTTGTGCTGTTGTTCTCCAGGCGAATACGAAACATGGGAACACTTCTGGTTGCCGGTATCATGATCGGTTATATCTGTTCTGCCATAACGGACTTTGTTGTCACGTTTGCAGCAGACTCCGATATCGTCAACCTGCACAACTGGTCGAAAGGAAGCTTCTCCGGTATGAACTGGAGCAATGTACAAGTAGCCGCAATCGTTGTAGGCATCACTTTTGTCATATGCTTCTTTATGGCCAAGCCGATCAGCGCTTATCAGCTGGGAGAGGCTTATGCGCAGAGTATGGGCGTTAATATTAAAGTCTTCCGTGTTGCGCTGATCATTGTATCAAGTATTTTCGCAGCGACCGTTACGGCTTTTGCAGGACCGATCTCTTTCGTTGGTATTGCAGTTCCGTTCCTGGTCAAGCATGCGCTGAATACATCAAAACCATTAATTGTTATACCCGCCACGTTTCTAGGCGGAGCGGTGTTCTGTATGATCTGTGACTTGATCGCGCGGACCGTCTTTTCACCGACCGAACTCAACATCAGTACAGTGACGTCCGTCTTTGGTGCGCCGATCGTCATCCTCATGATGCTTCGCAGAAGGAGGGGAAACTGATATGGGCACATACTTACAACTCGATCATTTATCTGTCGGCTACAACACCGTTCCGGTTATTGAGGACATCAACCTGGATATCCAGAAAGGCGAAGTCATTGCACTGATCGGACCGAACGGTGCTGGCAAATCAACAATCTTAAAAACGATCGCAAGGGATCTGGTCAAGATTTCCGGCGATATTGAACTGGATACAAAGAATTTACTTTCCTACTCCTTTAAAGACCTGTCCAGAAAGATGGCAGTCATCCTGACGGAGCGGATCAAGGTGGAATTAATGACCTGCTGGGATATTGTTGGAACCGGCAGATATCCATATACCGGCAGACTGGGCATTCTTTCCCGGGAAGATGAGCAGAAAGTTTACGAAGCGCTGGAAACCGTGCACGCTGTCGATCTGGCGGACCGCGATTTTAATGCTATCAGTGACGGACAGAAACAAAGGATCCTTTTGGCCAGAGCAATCTGTCAGGAACCGGAACTGATCCTCCTGGATGAGCCGACCTCCTTCCTGGATGTCAGACATAAACTGGAGCTTCTTTCCATCCTGACAAGAATGGCAAGAAAGAAAGGTATTACGGTCATTACATCTTTGCATGAGATTGACCTGGCGGAGAAAGTGGCGGACCGGATCGTCACTGTAAAAGGAAAAGATGTTTTTGGATTCGGCAAGCCGGAAGATATTTTTGAAGAAGAACGGATCCGCAATCTTTACGAGATCGATAACGGATTCTTTGATCCGATGTTTGGCAGCATTGAACTGCAGAAACCACAGGGTGATGTTCCGCGGATCTTTGTATTGGCAGGAAATGGGAGCGGCATTCCAATTTTCCGTACGTTCCAGAGAAAGAACATACCGTTTGCAACTGGCATCCTGTTTACAAATGATGTAGACTATCAGTTAGCGCGTCTGTTCGCTACAGAGGTTATTACAGAGGAACCGTTTAGTGAGATTGGAGACGCTTCTTTGGCGCATGCAAAAGAACTGATCAAAAGCTGTGAAAAAGTGATCGATGCCGGATGCCGCATCGGCACATCCAATCAGCGGATGCAGGAATTAATAGATTTTGCGGAAAGCGAAGGCAAGTTGTTTGGTCCGGAGATCCTTTCCGAAATGAAGGCGGAGGAACGATAATGGCAAAAGTGATCATGGTGCAGGGGACAATGTCCAACGCAGGCAAGAGTCTGGTCGTAGCAGGGCTTTGCCGTGTGTTTAAACAGGACGGTTACCGTGTTGCGCCGTTTAAATCCCAGAACATGGCTTTAAATTCGTTCGTGACGGAAGACGGCCTGGAAATGGGACGCGCACAGGTTGTGCAGGCAGAAGCAGCCGGGATCAAACCGGATGTCGCCATGAATCCAATCCTTTTAAAGCCGACAAATGATGTTGGCTCCCAGGTGATCGTAAACGGCGAAGTCCTGGGCAACATGAATGCCAGAGATTATTTTAAATATAAAAAACAGCTGATCCCGGATATCCAGAAAGCGTTTAAAAAGCTGGAAGAGATTGCGGACATCATCGTGATCGAAGGCGCCGGGTCTCCTGCAGAGATCAATTTAAAAGATGATGACATCGTCAACATGGGTATGGCTAAAATGGTTGGCGCGCCGGTCCTTCTGGTTGGAGATATTGACCGGGGCGGTATCTTTGCGCAGCTCCTTGGAACATTGATGCTGTTGGAGGAAGATGAACTGGAACTGGTCCAAGGACTGGTGATCAATAAATTCCGCGGAGATAAAACCATCCTGGATCCGGGTATTGAGATCCTGGAAGAGCGCGGTCAAAAACCTGTTGTCGGTGTGGTGCCATATACCTATTTACAGATCGAAGACGAGGACAGCCTGACGGAGCGTTTTGACAGTGCAAAGCAGGGATTGATCGATATCGCGGTCATCCGTTATCCGCGGATCTCCAACTTTACAGATTTAAATTCATTCGAACAGATCGACAGCGTATCCGTTCGTTATGTGACTTCCGTCAATGAACTGAAAAACCCGGATATGATCGTGCTGCCGGGCAGCAAGAATACAATGGGCGACCTGAAGTGGCTGCGGGAAAGCGGTCTGGAGACTGCTGTGAAAAAAATGGCAGAACGGATCCCTGTTTTTGGTATCTGCGGAGGCTATCAGATGCTCGGAAAGAGTATTGCTGATCCGGATCATGCAGAAGAAGGCGGAGAAATGCGGGGTATGGAACTGCTTCCAATCGATACCGTTCTTCTGCCGCAGAAGACCCGCCGGCAGGTGGAAGGAAGATTGAATGAGGTGGAAGGAATCTTTGCCGGGTTGTCCGGACAGGATTACACCGGATATGAGATCCATATGGGTGACACGGTTTCTGATCAGGGCGAAAAGCTCCCGCAGCTGGTCCGCCATGGAAACGTATACGGCACCTATATCCACTCCATTTTTGATAAAGGCGGTATTGTTACTGAGATCGTAAAGACCCTGGCGAAAAACAAGGGGATCGATCTGGAAAAAGACAATGCCATTGATTATGCAGAATTAAAAGAACGAGAATATGACAAACTGGCAGACGTGATCCGCAGCTCCATGGATATGGATGCGGTCTACGGAATGCTGAGAGAATCATTAATCTGAGGATAAGAAATGAAATATCACATTCTGGCATTTGTCGCTGGCTTTATTCTGGATCTGATCATCGGGGACCCGCATAATTTCCCGCATCCGATCCGCCTGATCGGCAAGCTGATCGACGTGCTGGATAAAAAATGGAATAATGGTTCCAGACATCAACAGAGGATCATGGGACGCTGGCTGGTTGTTACATTGACCGGTTCTGCAGTCCTTGCGACGGCAATCCTTATTTTTGTTTTCTATCTGATCCATCCGATCGCCGGCATTGTCGTAGAAGCAATCCTGACCTATTATATTCTGGCGACCAAATCCCTGCGGGTGGAAAGCATGAAGGTCTGCCGTGCACTGGAGTGCAGAGATGTAGAAGGCGCCAGACATGCGGTTTCCATGATCGTTGGAAGAGACACGTCTGTTCTGGATGATATTGGCATAGCGAAAGCAGCCATTGAGACCGTGGCGGAAAATGCGTCAGACGGCGTAATAGCGCCGCTGATCTTTACTGCGATCGGCGGTCCGATCCTGGGATTTTTTTATAAAGCAGTGAATACCATGGATTCCATGGTTGGATATAAAAATGATAAGTATCTGTACTTCGGACGGACAGCGGCACTGTTGGATGACGTAGTGAATTTTGTCCCATCCAGGATCAGTGCATGGCTGATGATCATTGCCTGCTTTTTCCTGGGGAATGATTTCAGTGCTCGTGATGCCATCCGCATTCATAAAAGAGACTGCCGCAAGCATGCCAGCCCTAACTCTGCACAGACGGAAAGCACAGCAGCGGGAGCACTGGGGATCCAGCTGGCAGGCGATGCCGTTTATTTTGGCGAAGTACATAAGAAACCATTTATCGGGGATGCCTTAAGGCCTGTGGAATATGCAGATATCCGCAGGGTCAATAAATTAATGTATGGGGCGGCAATCCTGGGCGAAGTGATCTGCACAGCAATAATGTGTGTGATTGCTTTTGTATAGAAAGGTAGAAGCGATGTCACACGGCGGAGACCGTTATCGAAATAAAGTGAGGCTGGACTTTTCGGTCAATACCAATCCAGCAGGTGTTTTGGAAAGCGTCAGGCAAAGCCTGATCAACAGCATTTCCAAAGCAGAACACTATCCGGATCAGGAAGCATCTGCACTAAGGAAGGACTTAGCGGAAGCACTGCAGGTTCGGGAGGATATGCTTCTGTTTGGAAATGGTGCTTCGGAGATCCTGACAGCCGCTGTGCGTGCGGCAAAACCAAAGAATGTGCTCCTTCCGGTTCCGTCCTTTTCCGGCTATCAATGGGCGCTCCGGCCGGAAGCTCCAAAGATCCGGTATGTCGAAATGGAAGATGATTTCCAGATCACACAAAAGCTGATCGGAGAGCTGACGGAAGAGATGGATATGCTCTTTTTGACAAATCCGAATAATCCGACCGGGCGGTATATCAGGCATGACCTGCTGGAAGAAATCCTGGATATTTGCCGGGAAAAGAAGATCCTGGTGATCCTGGATGAATGCTTTATGGAGCTCAGTGATGATCCGGAACATAATACCTGTGTACCACAGATCAGCCGCTGGCCGAACCTGATCATTCTGCGGGCATTTACAAAGAGTTTTGCGATCCCGGGCGTACGTCTGGGCTACATGATCTGCGCGGATACTGCGCTGAATGAAAAGATCCGTCAAATGCTGCCGGAATGGAATCTTTCCGTGATGGCACAGGATGCCGGTGTAGCTGCTCTCAAAGAGATCGGAACACTGAAAGAAGCAAGAGCGCAGATCATAAAAGACCGTACATATCTGAAAGAACAATTAGAGGAAGCGGGCTTGCAGTGCACCCCATCCAACGCTGGGTTCCTGCTGCTGAAGAGTCCTCGTGAAGATTTATACGAAAAGCTTCTGGAAAAAGAGATCCTGATCCGGGACTGCTCAGATTACCAGGGGCTTTCAAAAGGCTATTATCGTGTTGCAGTAAGACCAAAAGAGGAAAATGAAGAACTGATCCGCGAGGTCAGAGATGTCATTAAGGAGAAATGATGAAAGAAATTGAGTTTGTCAAACCGGAAGATATTGAAAAAAGAAGTTTTGAGATCATTGCAAAAGAACTTGCGGAAAAAGGAATCTCTCTTCCTGCAGAGCAGGATATGATAACACGCCGTGTCATCCATACCAGTGCTGATTTTGAGTATGCACATACTTTGACCTATTCTGAAAACGCTGTGGCTATCGCAAAAGAACTGTTGAAGAACGGGGCGGATATCGTGACCGATACCAACATGGGTCTTTCCGGTGTGAACAAGACAGTACTGGCGCAGTTTGGCGGAACGGCGCACTGCTTTATGGCGGATCCGGATGTAGCAAAAGAAGCAAAAGAGCGCGGCGTTACCCGTGCAACCGTCAGCATGGAACGTGCAGCAGCTATTGAAAAACCAGTCATCTTTGCCATCGGCAATGCGCCTACGGCATTGATCTCTATTTATGAAAAAATGCAGACCTCTGACTGGAAGCCGGCGTTTATCATCGGTGTCCCGGTTGGATTTGTAAATGTAGAAGCATCTAAGGAATTGTTCCTGGATACAGATGTTCCATATATTATCAACCGCGGAAGAAAAGGCGGAAGCAATGTGGCAGCAGCCATCTGCAACGCCCTTCTGTATGAACTGCGCAAAGAGTATCTATGAGAAGTGGATTCACTACCGGAAGCTGTGCAGCAGCGGCAGCGAAAGCTGCCACATATATGCTGTTGTTCGGAACGGAAAAGAAAACCATTCAGATAACGACGCCAAAAGGACCTGTCTATGAGCCGGAGATCCTGGAGATCGAGCGGAAACAGGATGTTGTTTCCTGCGCTGTGAAAAAGGATGCCGGGGATGATCCGGATGCGACCAACGGCGCATTGGTCTATGCGGAAGTATCGATCATAAACCGTACAGAGGAAGGTGACATTACCGTTACGATCGACGGAGGCCTCGGCGTGGGCAGAGTCACCAAGCCGGGACTGGATCAGCCGGTCGGGAATGCCGCCATTAATCATGTCCCGCGGGAGATGATCACAAATGAGGTAACGCAGGTTCTGGAAAGTGCCGATTTCCACGGGGAGGTGCAGGTGATCATTTCCATTCCGGAAGGTGTGGAGATAGCTAAAAATACCTTTAATCCGCGTCTGGGGATAGAAGGCGGGATCTCGGTCCTGGGAACCAGCGGAGTGGTGGAGCCGATGAGTATGCAGGCGATCCTGGACACGATCAAAGTGGAACTCCGTCAGCATCGTGCCTTCGGTTATTCGTGTGCGGCAGTTTCTCCGGGCAACTATGGCGTCGATTATATGAAGGAGACGTATGACTACGACCTGGATAAGAGTGTAAAGTGCAGCAATTTCATAGGTGACACCATTGATATGGCAGCAGAACTGGGATTTGAATGTATGCTGCTGACCGGCAACATGGGCAAGCTGGTCAAAGTGGCCGGCGGTATTATGAATACTCACTCGAGGGAGGGCGACTGCCGGATGGAGATCATGACGGCAGCAGCGCTGCAGTGCGGAGTGAGCAGAGAAACGTGCCTTAAGATCTTAGACTGCGTGATGACGGATGAAGCGATCCGCCTGATCGAGGAAGAAGGAAAAAAAGATGAAGTAATGAACTGTCTGCTGGAAAAGATCATGTACTATCTGAACAAACGTGCCGCAGGCAGAATCGAAATAGAGTGTATTGTATATTCATCGAAATATGGAGAATTAGCAAAAAGTAAAGGAGCAGAAAAATGGTTAACTTTGTTGGTGCAGGACCAGGCGCAGCAGATCTGATCACAGTCAGAGGTATGAATCTGCTGAAAGAAGCAGATGTGATCATCTATGCAGGATCACTGGTAAGTGAGGCATTATTGGATTATGCAAAAGAGGGCTGCGAAATTCACAACAGTGCCTATATGACGTTAGAAGAAGTTCTGGACGTTATGAAAAAAGCAGAAGCAGAAAACAAGATGACGGTACGTCTGCATACCGGCGATGCCAGCCTTTATGGCGCGATCCGTGAGCAGATGGATGACCTGGATAAAAATGGCATTCAATACGCAACCACTCCGGGTGTCAGCGCCTGCTTTGGTGCAGCTGCTTCCCTGAATCTGGAATTCACCCTGCCGGATGTTTCCCAGTCTTTGATCATTACCCGTATGGAAGGCAAGACAAAAGTACCGGAGAGAGAGAATATTCAGAGTTTTGCAGCACATCATTCCACGATGGCTATTTATCTGAGTGCTGGCGTTCTGGATCAGCTTTGCGAGGCACTGATAGAAGGCGGCTATGAGAAGACCACACCGGCAGCTATCATCTACAAGGCAACCTGGCCGGAAGAAGAAGGATATATCTGCACGATCGAAACACTTCCGAAGACAGCCAAAGAACACAACATTACAAAAACTGCCATGATCATTGTCGGCGACGTTTTAAATACCAGCAATTACAGTCTTTCCAGATTGTATGCAGATGATTTTTCGACAGAATACAGACAGGCGAAAAAGTAAATATGAATTTATCAGTGATCTGTTTTACTCCTAACGGGTACGACAGAATGAAGGAATTAAATAGCATTGCGTTTGAAGACATTTCCATTGAAATGTTTTGTAAATGCAGCCGCCTGAAAGAAGAATGTGCGGATTTCTATGTTGAGGAAGATCTGTCTTCCTGGACAAAAAAACAGTTTGAAAAAAAGAACGCCATTTTGTTTATTGGCGCAACTGGGATCGCAGTACGGGCCATTGCAGACTCTGTGGAAAACAAACTGACAGATAGTCCGGTTCTGGTCATGGATGATCGGGGAGAGTACATTATTTCTTTACTTTCCGGTCATGTAGGCGGCGCCAATGAACTGGCCATGACGATCGGCGGAAGAACGGGAAGCGTTCCGGTCATCACAACGGCAACCGATATCAATGGAAAGTTTGCTGCAGATGTTTTTGCAAAGAAGAATTCTCTTTCCATCATCAATAAAGGCGGGATCGCTATGGTCTCTTCAAAAGTGCTGGCAGGAGAGAAAGTGTCTATCTGCATCGGTGAAGAGATACCGGTAGATGAAGAGGCAAAGGCCGCCTTTGCAAAAAAGCATGAAGAAGATCTGATCCTGCTTGTGGAAAAAGATGCCGGGGAGACTTGCGATATCTTTATCGGAAAGAAAAAAGAGACCTCGCCAAAAGCGCTGCTGTATCTGGATGCAGCTAAATACGTGCTTGGTATCGGCTGCAGGAAAGGGAAACGGGAAGACGAAATAAGGACACTGGCAGACAGAGTCCTTGCAGAACAGGGCATATCCCCGAAAGAGGTCTGTGCGGTTGCATCCGTCGTTGGAAAGCACGAAGAAGAAGGACTGATCGCATTTGCCAGAGATATGCAGGTCCCGTTTGTAACGTATGAAGCAGATGCGCTGGAGAGTCTTAAAGGAGACTTTACCGAAAGCGAATTTGTAAGACAGACGATCGGCACCGGTTGTGTGTCCGAGCGGGCGGCTATGTATCATTGCAAAGGAGAAGGTACACTGATCCTGAAAAAGACAGCAGAAAACGGAGTAACCGCAGCAATTGCGGAAAAGAAATGGAGATTACGGTTTTATGAATGAGATCTACGTGGTTGGACTTGGTCCGGGCAAAGAAGAAATGATGACAGGAGAAGCCAAAGCAGCACTAAATAAGGCCGATACGATCATTGGCTATACGGTTTACCTTGGCCTGCTTGGCGGAAAATATGACAATAAAGAATTGCTTTCCACACCGATGATGCAGGAGGAAAAACGCTGCCGTATGGCCTTTGAAGAAGCTATGAAAGGAAAGAGGGTTGCCATGATCTGCAGCGGCGATGCAGGGATCTATGGAATGGCATCTCTGATGTATGAGATCGGAAAAGAATTTCCGGAATGTGAACTGACCATCATCCCTGGCATTACAGCAGCCAGCAGCGGCGCAGCTGTTCTGGGGGCGCCTCTTAATCATGATTTCTGCGTCATCAGTCTGAGCGATCTGATGACCCCGTGGGAGCTGATCGAAAAAAGACTGGAACTGGCTGCCAAAGCAGATTTTGCCATGGCGATCTATAACCCTTCCAGTAAAAAAAGACATGACTATCTGCAAAAGGCCTGCGATATCCTGCTCAAAGTCATTGAACCGGAGCGCCCATGCGGATATGTCGAAAATATCGGAAGAGACGATACAAAGGCTACCGTTTGCACATTAAAGGAACTGCGCGATACAAGCGTAAATATGTTCACAACTGTATTTATCGGCAATTCAACGGCCGAGATCATTGACGGCAAACTGGTCACAAAACGCGGCTATCCGTCAGAAAGAAGAGAAGGATGAGTAAGATTCTGATTTTTGCAGGGACGATAGAAGGCAGAGAATTATCGGAGTGGCTTTGTGAAAAAGGCTGCGCACATGATCTGTGTGTGGCAACCGAATATGGCGAACAGGCCATGCATGAGGACCCGCTGGCAAAAGTGCATATGGGCAGGATGGATGCAGAACAGATCGCGGCATTTATGGAACGTGAAGGAGTCCGCGTGGTCGTAGACGCAACGCATCCCTATGCGAAAGAGGCGACGGAGAATATCAGGCAGGCAGCGGAAAAAACCGGCGTAACATATCTCCGCCTGGATCGAAATCAAACAAAGGAAGAAACACAAAGCACTGCAGCAGAAAAGTATTTCTTTCCTGATACCGCACTCTGCATGGAAGCGCTTTCGAAAACAGAAGGAAATATTCTTTTGACCACAGGCAGTAAAGAACTGCCAACGTACTGTGAAAATGAAAAGCTCAAAGACCGCATCTTTGCGCGTGTCCTCCCTGGAGCAGAAAGCATTGCGATCTGCGAAAAAAGCGGGATTCCGGGAAAACGGATCATAGCTATGCAGGGGCCGTTTTCGCTGGCGATGAATCTGGCTATCATTCATGATCACGACATTAAGATCATGGTCACAAAACAGACCGGAAAATCCGGAGGATTTGCAGAGAAAGAGGAAGCAGCAGCCAAGGCGGGCATCCCTTTGTATGTGATTGGAATTCCGGAAAACTCTGCAGGTATGTCTGCAGCAGAGGTAAGACGGACGCTCTACGGCTATCTGGATGAGCATAAACGAAAGATCTCTCTGATCGGATGCGGCATGGGTCATCCGGAAAACCTGACCGTAGAAGCGTATCAGGCAATGGTAAGCGCGGATCTTGTTTTTGGTGCAAAGAGGATCCTGGAGGATTGTAAGATCACAGCAGAGAGCTATCCATTTTATTTTGCCAAAGAGATCATTCCGGTTCTGAAAGAAAAACCGGGTGATGCGGCAATTCTTTTCTCCGGAGACAGCGGATTTTACAGCGGAGCCACAAAGATGACACTGGCTCTGAAAGAAGCAGTTGCCAATGGAGAACTCTCCGGAGAGATCAAGGTGTATCCGGGTATTTCATCCGTTTCCAATCTGGCGGCTCTTTTTGGTATTTCCTGGGAAGATGCCACCCTCTTTAGTATACATGGCAGGGGAACGGCACAAACCTGGAGAGGAAGGCTCCTTTATACGATCCGGACCAGCCCGAAAACATTCCTTCTGGTTTCCGGTGTAGATGATCTGAAGACCATCGGAAAAATATTGATAGAAGAGGGCATGGAAGACTGCCGGATCCTGGCCGGATATCAGATGTCTTATCCGGAGCAGGAGCTGCGGGATCTGGCACCGGCGGAATGTGAATCATTAGAAAAAGACGGGTTATATGCCCTGTTTATCATAAATCCAAATGCTGCAGTTGTGGCTGTGACACACGGACTTCCGGACAGTTCCTTTATCCGCGGAAAAGTCCCTATGACAAAGGAAGAAGTAAGGACAGCCAGCATTTCCAAATTGCACCTGACAGGCGGTGCTGTTGTCTATGATGTAGGATCCGGTACCGGATCTATCGCTGTGGAGATTGCCCGGATATCCCCGGATATCACGGTTTACGCGATCGAGCGAAAAGAAGAGGCGGTAGAGCTGATCCGGCAGAATGCGGAAGCATTCGGACTTTCAAATGTGAAGATCATTCCTGCGTATGCACCGGAAGGGTTAGAAGAGCTTCCTGCCCCGACGCATGTTTTTATCGGCGGTTCCGGAGGTAACCTGAAAGAGATTCTTGCAGCAATCTTTGCGAAGAATCCAAAGACATCGATTGTTGCCAATGCGGTCAGCCATGAGACTTTTGAAGAATTTCTGCAGATTGAAAAGAACTTTAACGTCAGCGACTTTGATATCGTCCAGATGGCAGTGACCAGAACAAGAAAGGTCGGAAACTATCATATGCTGCAGGCAGAGAATCCGGTCTGGATCTGTTCTTTTAAGGGAAACGAAGAATGAAAAAACCTCGAATTTTATTGGCGGCGCCGAAAAGCGGAAGCGGGAAAACATTGATCACCTGCGCGCTTTTGGGTGCACTGAAGAAGAAAGACTTAAAACCGGCCGCATTTAAATGCGGTCCGGATTATATTGACCCAATGTTTCACCGGACGGTCCTGAAGGTTCCTTCTGAAAATCTGGACACCTTCTTCACCGGAAAAGAGACCCGGGGTATTTTTGCAGAACTGGCCAGGGACGCGGACATTGCTGTAATGGAAGGCGTTATGGGATTATTTGACGGATTGGGAGGAACCCGTGAGGAAGGGTCTGCTTATCATCTGGCAAAAGTAACATCTACGCCGATCATTCTGGTGGTGGATGTGCATGGCATGGGCAAATCCATGATTCCTTTGATCAAGGGATTTCTGGATTATGATACGGAGCACCTGATCAAAGGAGTACTGCTGAATCGGATGACAGAGAGCTTTTTGGAGACCATGCGTCCGATGCTGGAAGCAGAGCTGCCGGTTCCGATCGTCGGATTTTTCCCGGCCAGGAAAGATATCCATTTAGAGAGTCGTCATCTGGGTCTGATGCTGCCGGGCGAGATTGAAGACCTGGAGTCACAGCTTAATGCAGCAGCTGATCAGTTCCTTGCAACGGCTGGTTTTGAAAAGATCCTTGCGATTGCTGATCAGGCAGAAGATATTACTGATGTGGAACCAGCTGGCAAGGCTGCAGCTGACAGCACATCGGCGGAAAAGGTGCCTTTGACGCTGGCGGTCGCGCGGGATGAAGCATTTTGTTTTTATTATGAAGCGAATATGCGTGCATTCCGGAAAAGAGGCGTTGAGATCCGTTATTTTTCACCGCTTCATGACAAGGCAATTCCTCCGGAAACGGACGGTATTCTGCTGGGAGGAGGCTATCCGGAGTTATATGCAAAGGAACTAAGTGAGAATGAAAGCATGAAAGCGTCCATCCGCAGTGCGATTGAAGGCGGCATGCCGTCGCTGGCCGAATGCGGGGGCTTTATGTATCTGCATGAATTAATGGAAGATCAGGAAGGCGGATGTTATCCGATGGTCGGTCTTGTAAAAGGCACCGTGCAGTTTAAAGGAAAACTGGTACGATTTGGTTATGTGGAACTGACAGAAAAGCAGCCATGCTTCCTGCAGGAAGGCCATTCCATCAAAGCGCATGAATTCCACTATTATGATTCGACCAATAACGGAGAAGCATGTACGGCGCTTAAGCCGGTCACGGGAAAAAGCTGGGAATGCATTCATGAAGGAGAGGCACAGTTTTGGGGCTTCCCGCATCTATATTATCCGTCCAATGAAGAATTCACGGAGCACTTTGTAAAGGTAATGAAGGAAAGGAAACAGTAATGGAGAATTCATCAAAGTTTTTTATGAATACCGATTGTCAGTATTTTCCATGCCATGACCGGGAGGGGGATTTTAACTGTCTGTTTTGCTACTGCCCGATGTATACCTACAAGGACTGTCTTGGAAATCCTACCTATAAGGAATCAAAAGGGAAGATCATTAAAGTGTGTACAAAGTGTTCCTTCCCGCATGATCCGGACCACTATGATGCTATCATGCAGTTTCTGAGGGAGCACAGGTAAGTTTCTTAAGGGAAACACTGTTTAAGAAAGGAAAGGTAATATATGAGTAATTTAGTTGCATACTTCAGCGCTTCAGGAGTTACAAGAAAAGAAGCGGAAAAGCTGGCAGATAAACTCGGTGCAGACCTGTACGAGATCAAACCGCAAAACCCGTATACAGAAGACGACCTGAAATGGTGGGTGGAAGGGAACCGCAGTGTAGCAGAAACGCTGGATAAAGATTTTCGTCCGGCCATCGTGAATGATGATGCGCACATTGAAAAGTACGACACCATTTATCTGGGGTTTCCGATCTGGTGTTACGTAGCGCCGCGGATCATCAACACCTTCCTGGAGAAATATGATTTCTCCAATAAAAAGATTATTTTGTTCGCTACTTCCGGCGGAAGCCGCTGGGGCGACACCGTCAAAGAACTCAAGGTCAGTGTAGACCCTAGCTGCATTATTGAAACCTCTACGGTAAACGGAAGGTGAGCTATGGAACGTGTACTGATTGCCTATTATTCTTTTGAGGGACATACAGAAAAGATCGCGGAGGAAATCGCATCGCGGATCCGTCAGAACGGCGGGGAGGCAGATCTTCTGCGGATCCGGGTCAAAAAGGAACCTCCGCATGCAGGAATGGGGAAATTTATGGTCGGCGGCTGGATGGCGCTGACGCAAAAAGACCCGGGTATCCTGAATGAAGAGATCGATCTGGATAGCTATGACAGGATCTTTCTTGGCATGCCGGTCTGGGCAGGCAATGCTCCGGGCGCCATTGCGGCATTTATCCGCAAAACGCATCCGCAGGGGAAAGATTTTTATCTTTTTGCCGTATCTGGCAGCGGAGATGGTAAAAAAACATTAAGTAAAACCATAAACAATCTGCAGGGCAACCACGTGATAAAGACGATCAGTCTGCAGCAAGGCGGCTTGACCGATGTCCTTGATGCGTTTGTGGATGCGCCAGTTTCACAAGATCTGCTGGCAGATGTTCAAAAATATATTAATGAGAATTACGAAGATTTCGAAGCAGAGGAGGCCACTGAGCCAGAGGAAGCAGCAGAAGTAATAAATGCTGCACGGGAAGCCATGCCTTTGCGTGATGCAGCTCCGTCTGCAGCTCGTCCTCGTGAAGCCATGCCAACTGGATTTGCCCGTTCGCAGGAAACGGTGTATGCAGAACATGCAAGTTATGCAGGTTCTGCACCGGCAGCGTTTGAACTGGATGAAGGCTTTTCCGAGCTGTTGTTCCAGCTGATTGACGAACGGGGATGGAAAGACGCTGACTGCTATAAAAAGGCGAACGTCAGCAAACAGGTCTTTTCCAATATCCGCAGCAATCCGCAGTATCTGCCATCCAAGACAACGGTCCTGGCGCTGGCCATTGCATTAGAACTGGATCTGGACGAGACCAAAAAGCTGCTGGAGCGGGCAGGCTATGCCATTTCCCACAGCAGTCTGGCTGATGTGATCGTGGAATACTTCATTGTTCATAAACGGTACAACATCTTTGAGATCAATCAGACGCTTTTCGAGCATGATCAGAAGATTTTGGGGTCCAAATAAAAGTCAAATGTGAATTGACCAAATAGAATCATCTTTTTCATAAAATGTGGCTGTAAAACAAAACAGCCACATTTTTTATGTGAGAGATGATCAGGAGGAAAAGAACATGGAAAAGAACAATACTACAGAACTCGTATTTATTTTAGACCGCAGCGGCTCAATGAGCGGACTGGAAGGGGATACGATCGGAGGCTTTAACAGCATGATCGAAGAGCAGAAAGAAAAAGATGGAGCATGTTATGTCACAACGATCCTTTTTAATGACCGTTCCCTGACGATTCATGACAGGATCCCGTTAACAGAGGTACCAAAGATGACTCGTGATGATTACCGCGTCTGCGGATGCACCGCATTGATCGATGCGATTGGTGCAGCCATCGAGCATACAGAGATGATCCATAAATATGTCAGAAAAGAGGATGTCCCTGCACATACTTTATTTATGATCACAACCGATGGCCTAGAAAACGCCAGCACGAAGTATTCCAGCAAAGAGGTGAAACGAATGATCGAGCAGAAGAAAGAAAACGATGGATGGGAATTTGTCTTCATCGGTGCCAACATTGATGCAGTAGAAACTGCCAGACATTTTGGGATCCAGGAAGACCGGGTCGCTAACTATCATGCCGATAAAATAGGAACGGGTACTGTCTACAGAGCTATGTCGGCTGTTGTAGGGAATATGCGCGCTGGATGTGATTACAGTAGTGAGGATCTGGAAGAAGTGAGGGCAGATTACAAGAGAAGAAAATAATAGCCTGCTGACGCAAAAATAGTATAACAACAAAAAACAGAGGAGCTGATATGCAAAAATTATGCATATCGGCTCTTTTTATGCAAAATAACGGAAAAATCTGAAAAAATAAACGGATTTTATGCATAAAAAGGGTTGCATTATTAAAAGTCCGTGCTATAATACACAACAAGAATTTACATTATATGCACGAAAATTGCATAAAACAGACAAAAATATACAAATCAGATGAATAAAGGAGCTAAAAAATGAAAAAAGAAGATATCAAAAAAGTTGTACTGGCTTATTCAGGAGGATTAGACACATCTATCATCATTCCATGGCTGAAAGAGAACTATAACAATTGCGAGGTCATCGCTGTTTCCGGAAATGTAGGACAGGGAGACGAGCTGGACGGCCTGGAAGAAAAAGCGATCAAGACAGGAGCTTCCAAACTCTATGTACTGGACCTGACCGAAGAATACGTTGACGATTATATTATCCCGACTATGAAAGCGGGTGCAATTTATGAAGAATATCTTCTGGGTACCAGCCATGCACGGCCGTGTATTGCTAAAGGTCTGGTTGAGATCGCGCTGAAAGAGGGCGCAGATGCTATCTGCCATGGCTGCACTGGAAAGGGAAACGATCAGGTGCGTTTCGAACTGGCCATCAAACACTTTGCTCCGGAAATGCCGATCATTGCTCCTTGGAGGGAGTGGGACATCAAGTCCAGGGAAGAAGAGATCGATTATGCAGAAGCGCACAACATTCCGCTGAAGATCAACCGGGAAACCAATTATTCCAAAGATAAAAACCTGTGGCACTTATCCCATGAAGGTCTGGATCTGGAAGATACCGGAAATGAACCGATGTATGAAAAAGAAGGATTCCTGGAAATGGGTGTATCACCACTTCAGGCACCGGATGAGCCAACGTATATCACCCTGGATTTTGAAGAAGGAAAACCAGTGGCACTGAATGGTGAAAAAATGACCGCGAAACAGATCATTCTGAAACTGAATGAACTGGGCGGAGCTAACGGAATCGGCCTTTTGGATATTGTAGAGAACCGGTTAGTTGGTATGAAATGCCGTGGCGTTTACGAGACACCTGGCGGAACGATTCTTTATAAAGCACATGAGTATTTAGAGAGTGTCTGCCTGGATAAGA
Source organism: Lachnospiraceae bacterium (assembly GCA_017511185.1). Classification (GTDB taxonomy): domain Bacteria; phylum Bacillota; class Clostridia; order Lachnospirales; family Lachnospiraceae; genus RGIG5612. The sequence goes on from JAFWLF010000006.1 coordinate 129,568, forward strand.
TGACACTGCATGAGAAACAAAAAATCGCGATCACCTTTGCAGAATTGGTTTATAATGGTCAATGGTTTACGCCTCTTCGGGAAGCACTTTCCGCCTTTGTGGATAAGACACAGGAGCATGTGACCGGACAGGTAAAACTGAAACTGTACAAAGGCAATATCATCAAAGCCGGTGTATGGAGTGACTATTCCCTTTACAGTGAAGACATCGCCACCTTCGGAGAAAGTGATTACAACCAGAAAGATTCAGAAGGATTTATCAATCTGTATGGCCTTCCGATCAAGGTGCAGGCTATGGTCGACGCAAAGAACAAGAATAAATAAAACCCAAAGAGGCATGATCGCATGAAAAAAGTATTTATTGACGGAAGCGCGGGAACGACCGGATTAAAAGTTGCTGCAAGACTGAGCGAACGAAAAGACATTGCCATGATCACACTGGATGAGACAGTGCGGAAAGATGTCAAAGCGCGCCAGGATGCGATGAATCAGGCAGATGTGGTCTTCCTTTGTCTTCCGGATGATGCGGCTATCGAAGCAGTCCCGCTGGTGGAAAATGAAAATACAGTGATCATTGATACTTCCACTGCACATCGGGTCGCTGAAGGCTGGACTTATGGATTTGCAGAATTGTCCGGTCTGCGTGAGAAGATCCAAACAGCAAAGCAGATCGCAAATCCGGGATGTCACGCCAGCGGATTTTTATCCTTAGCAACACCGTTGACAGAAAACAAGATCATCCCGAAAGAAATGCAGCTTTCCTGCTTTTCCCTGACCGGATACTCCGGCGGCGGCAAAAAAATGATCGCAGAGTATGAAGCAGATGGAAGAAATATACTTCTGGATGCGCCTAGATTATATGGCTTAACACAGATGCATAAGCATCTTCCGGAGATGAAGAAGATTGCGGGACTGGAAAAAGATGTGATCTTCTCCCCGATCGTAGCACCATACTTTGCCGGGATGGAAGTGGTGATCCCAATCTCTCCGGCGGAGCTTTCCACAACAGCAGCGCAGATCAAAGAAGTCTATCAGGATTACTACAAGACAAAGATCGTCCACTTCAATGAAAAGGCGGACGAGGATGGATTCCTTTCCGCAGGCGCTTTTGCAGGGAAAGATGACATGGAGATCAGCCTTGCAGGAAATGAAGAAAGACTGCTTCTTATCTCCCGTTTTGACAATCTGGGAAAAGGTGCATCGGGAGCAGCGATCCAGAATATGAATATTGCATTAGGAATCGAAGAATCAGAAGGTCTGGTTATATAAACAGAAAGGGCAGACAATGAAGGAAATAAAAGGCGGCGTATGTGCAGCAA
>JAFWLF010000050.1:0-27146 GCA_017511185.1 Lachnospiraceae bacterium
GTAGTCCACATTTCCGCCGGTGATGTCATTTTCCTTCTTTGAAAGCATATCCAGTTCTTCCCATCCGATCAGACATGCATGCTGCCGATGGATCGGATCCTTTCCGATCCGCAGCGGTTCTTCGCCCGCGTTTTTCTGTTCGATATATTTCCTTGCTCTTTCATTCCAGGTTTCATCTGACATTGGTCTATATCCCATTGCATAATGGAATGCACACCATCGCAGGTGTTCCGTGCAGGCAAGGTTTTCAAGCACCTCCGGAGAAAGGCAGAAGGCTTCCCCTTTCGCATCGCTCGCATCTACATCTGCTGCACGCAGAAAAGCACCCAGGAAATCCGCACTGGCACGGCAGCTCATGCGGCTGAAATAGTCACAGTTTGCCCAAAGTTCCTTTGCAGATGAGCTATCGCCTCCGTGGTATCCGCAGTTGATCTGCATCGCAGCAGAATCCAGTATTTCATCTGCCAGTATCTCCGGTGTGAAGACAGAAACATTTTTTGCCGGTCCACGGCTGTCTGCATTTTTTCGTATGCAGCCTGGCAGACATTGAATGATCAGAGCATGAATCCCTAGATCGTCAAAAAGGCGGGAAAACTCAACCGCGATCTCTCCCGACTCCTTTTCCTTATCAATACAGATTACAACATAATTCAGTGCCGGGCCTGTCTGCACGATCTTATCGTACAGTTCAATACTCCGTGCATCCGCATCGATAAACTCAATATCATATTGTTCGCAAAGGGAAGGATAACGGTTGAAAAAACTGCCTGCCTGCTGCTTCTGATCTTTTGATACGACGGTTGCATGGAACCTGCTTCCCGCAAACTGACCGTTCATGATCAGTGAGCGAAGCACCGCCTGACCGGTCTTTCCAAAACCTACGATCAGCACTTCGAAATTTTCATCCGCTCTTCCTTTTCCGTCAAAGCGGATCGTATCACAAGGCGGAAATGCATGTATCATCAGACGACTGATCAGTTCCGCTTTCTCATAGGCGATCACGCCGCCGTATCCGTAAGTGCCCCCGGAAGCCTGCAGGTTTGCAGAAACAGCCTCATCCGGCAGGACCACCGTAAGGCTGGTCTGGAAAGGCTCTATCCCAAATTGCTCAAGAGAATCTTTAAGTGAAATGGCAAATTTCAGATTTGCAGAAGGATCATTATCAATACAATAGATTGAAATATGGCGTTTTCCCGGCCGCATTCCGATCCGTTTCAATAAACCAGGCGACCCATTTTTTGCATCTTCATCCGCAAGCATCAAAGCACCCATTTTCAGGATCTTCTGATCCAGCGGTGCCCCATTTCCCGTATCTATGAAAATGATCTTAGTCTTGCCCGGAAGATTCTGCGCCAGTGATACGGTATCGTCATTCACACCGTATATCAGGCTGAGATTACCGTTTCTTGTAAGCAGGAGATTCAGTGTGCGGATCAGCCTCTGTCCGATCGTGGCGATCACCGCGCTGGCAGTACAATAGAAAGCCATCAGGTGGGTAATATACAGGATGATCATCATGGCAGGGCTTGCAAACAGAGGTGCGGATGCAATAGAACTGATCTCATTTCTGCCCAGGAACATACAGAAGACGGAGAACAACGTTCTTGCGGCTGCCATCGGGATGCTGCCGCTAAGCGTATAATATCCGTATCCGTAAAAGACTGTGCCCAAAACACATGCGATGATCAGCAGCGAGCCGGTGATCTTTGACATGATCCGCGGCTGGAAGCCCAGTGAAAGCATCAGTATCAGAAACAGTAAAAGCGCGATCAGATAAACCACGATCAGGGAAAGACTCATTTTGCACCCTCCGACTGATTCATGTTCAGAAATGTGAGTGATGAGTTTCCATCCGTAACTGTGAGCTGATCGTCCTTGCGTGTATAAGGCATGGTTTTTGTGCCGGTAGAAATATTTTTTTCATCCCAGGTCAGGTTTGTTTCTTCTCCAAAGAGATCCAGGACTCCTGTACCATCCGCTCTTAAAACGATCGTACAATTGAGACCTTTGCTCTTAAGAAGCGAAAGATCTTCAGCAGTCGTTTCTTTCCCCTCTGATATCATTGCAATGATCTCATACCGTTCTTCGGTTTTCTCCGTTTTTATCGCAGCGCCATCCCGGGATGAATCTGCTTTCCGACAGGAACATATCAGAAGCATTGCTGCCATGATCACAAACACAGCTGCAAATATGACCGGGATCCGTTTTTTCTTTTTCTCCATAACTGTATAACTCCCTTTCTGGAGGATCTATTGCAATTCCGGGTACAACTCTTTCACCATCTGAAGGATTGCGTCTGTATGGTCACTATGCAGACCTGCCAAACCCTGCGCCCTCAGATCGTTCTGTATCATCTCTGCCTGACCTTTTCCGGAAGCCGCTACGGCTCCAAGCACCCTGTCGCACTCTTCCTCATAACCGCAGTATAGACATGCATATCCCAGATTCATGTTGGCCAGAATATTGTTCGGCTGCAGGGTACATGCGGTTTCTGCTGCTTCATATGCCCCGCTGTAATCACGAAGGTTGATCAGTCTGTGATAGGACAGCCAGGTATAATACTGCGCCTGATCATAAACATCCAGATCGCTGCGTATCTTTTCAAAAACCGCCAGCCCGTCCCGGAACAATTGCTCCGCTTCCGCATACTTTCCTGCTTTGAACGCGTTCTCTCCTGTATTCAGCGTCGATACCGCATATACGGTTCCGGATGAAGCAGAACCGGTTGTTTCAAATATCCTGCCATACAGTCCGGCCGCCTTTCTGTACAATCCGTCTGCAGCTTCGTATTTTCCCTGCGAATTGAGACAAAGGCCGTAATTGTTGTAAAAGTCTGCCAGCAGGATCTGATCTTTCAGATTTTCCGCATCCTTCACAAGTTCTTCTGCTTCTTTTTCTGCAATACGATAGTTGTTCTCTGCTTTTTCGTATTCTCCGAAATCTGTCAGACATGCTGCAAGGATCGACATGCAGTTCAGGTAAGTCATATGATTCTGCCGGTTATCTGCCATTTCCAAAATGATCCGATCATTCTGAGCGGAAAGTTCCAGCGCGTTTGCAGCTTCCTCATATCTGCCTGCCCTGTATAATCCGACACCACGGTTATAAAGGATCGATGCTGCTTCCCGGATATACTCCGGATCTTTTGTATTTTCTTCCAGCAGAGACAGCGCTTCCTCAAAATAAGAATCCGCGGAATCTTCTCCCATACTGACTGCGTTTGCGGCTAAATTACCATATATTCTGGCCAGGACCAGACGATCCGGGTTCTTCATGCCTTGAAGGATCCCGGCTGATTTTTGATAATCTGTTTCTGCTTCACTGTATCTTCCGGCTGCATGCAGGATATTTCCTCTGTTGTTATAGGATGACCCATAAGCAAGAACAAAAACATCATTCCCGTCTGCTGCAAGCGTCTCATAAGACGAAATAGCGGTGTCCTGCGCTTTCAGTGCCTCCTCGTACATTCCAAGTACGCTTCTTGCATTTGCGAGTTTTTCCCGGTTTGCGGATGCTTCCACAACCGCTTTGCTGCGGTTTTTGGACAGTCCTATGATCGTATCGATCGTCTGGGCATTCTCTTCCAGTATCCCTGCAATGCGGGAGTAGGTTCCCGGCACATCTGTCAGATGATCCGGAAGATCATACGTCAGCTCACTCAGGATACGCAGCGTTGCCTGTTCCTGAAGCTGCGCTTTAGTCCTGTAGTTCTGCGCCAGCGACATGAGCAGGAATGACACAATGCCGACAAAGATCAGGATGGCAGCGGTGCTCACGGTCCTTCGCAGGGTCTGCCTGTTTTTGCGGAAACTGTTTTCTCTTCGCAGTTCGCCCGGATCACAGCCTGTGATGTCCGCAACCGCTTTTAAAAGCTCATCCGGAGCTTTTTTTAAGATCTCCTTTGCTGTGCCGCCCTCCGTACGGACATCCATGACCCTTTCGCCGATGTCAGGGATCTTCTTCAATGATGGCGGGAAAGAAGTATTTTCATCGCCATTGATCAGCAGCGGAAACACATGCTCCGCTCTGCCGAGTTCTATAAAAAGTTCCACTTCACGGTCTACCCATTCCGAAGACGGTGTGTCTGTAGAACATACGACAACAAGGGCATTTGATGACTTCAGGGCTTCATCTATGGTTTCAGTCAGAATACGTCTGACCGGAAGTTCTTCCGTATCGCGGAACGCTCTTTCTATATCTTTGGCGCCTTTTTCTTTCAGCGATGCAGGAAGTCTGTAGTTTTCAAACCAATGAAAGACTTTCTCTGTGATCTCTGCGTCGAGAGGTTTATGCCGATAGCTGAAGAATACATCATACTTGAAGCTCATGATCATTCCCCGCTTTCTGTACTGTCAAGAAGCTCTTCCAGTCCCAATTCTGCAAGGGAGCTTCTGGCGTTCCGGATTGCCTCTTCCACATACTTCAGGGCAATCGGTTCATCTGCAAACAGTTCCGGCAGTTCCTGAATCGTGCGCTCTGCTGTTTTCACACTCAGCTTTGTCTGTTCCTCCGCGATCTTTCCCTCATTGTGTGCAACAATGCCGAGACGTATAAAGATGGCGGATATGATCAGGACTACCGCCGCGATCATGGCAAGACCCCTGATCAGTGTTTTCTTTCGTCTGGTCTGCATCCTCTGCACCAGATCATCCGGATGGAGAGACATTACAGATGCAACGATACGGATCGTTTCATAATGCAGCAGCTGTTTCCTGCGTTTTTCTGTATCAGCACGCAGATCTGCTGCGATTGGTTCAATGGTCTCCATTCTCTCGATCACTCGTTTATCGGGCAGAATATGCTGAACGATCTTCCGTTCTATGAAACTTTCCGGAAAAGAATCTTCCGGCTCCCCGCGTACGATCACAGCGATCATTTTGTCCCTGTTATGTGTACGGTAGAAAGCGGCCAGCCGCTGATTCACGGCCACACTGTTTTTCGCATCCGGAGAACAGAGCAAAACCAGGAAACGACTGGCATCAAGCTGCTCCTGCACCTTCTCATCAAAAGGCGTTCCCTGTGTATCCAGAAGGATTCTCCGATAGTCTGTATCGTTCTGTGAAGACGCAATGCCAGAAGGCAGACGGTACTTTCGTATGCTGTCTGCCAGGGAGTTAGCAACTTCCTCATCACTGCGGGCAGAAACCACGCAAATATCCCATTTATCCATCATCGGCCCCAAAATGCCTGCAGCCGCATGATCATGATGAGGATCCTTACCTCATCACTGGCTCTGCATGCTTTGATCAGTTCGCTTTCGGACAGAGGGACATCATCCAGTTGGACAAAAACAAAGTTTCCTGTCTCATCTGTCTCGAAACGGCATTTCTTTTCTTTTTTATCATAAGCTGCCGGAAATACCTTCAGATTCTCGTTTTCATCAACAAAGACCACATATAGATTCTCACCATAGGTTTCGTCTTTTGCCAAAACTGTTTCAACAGTTATCATTTCCGGAAGGTCTGTGACTGTTTTCCCTCCGATCCGAACGGACAGTTTCCGGTATACCGGTACGTTTGTCTTTGCAGAAGGGTATGTTTCATCTTCGATCGAAACTCTGGCGTTCCCGAACGTTCCCACCACTTCTGTTTCCTGTACAAAGTGCTGGTTATTGCCTGCGCCGGTTCCGCCGGTTTCGTTGTCTTTCTTTCCGGTTGTTGTTTCCTTTTCGCTGGTATCTTTGGCAGTCGTACTCTCCTTTTCGGTAGTCGTTTCCGGCTCTTTGGTAGAAGGTTCCGGCTCTTTGGTAGTCGGCTCTGGTTCCTGGGTAGTCGGCTGCGTCTCTTCGGTGGTTGGTTCCGTATGATTTGGAGGGTAAACTACCGTACCTTTACCGGTTGTAGCGGATCCATCCACCGTTCCCCCAAGGGTGCCGCTTCCGGTAAAGCTGGTTTCTGTGTGACTTGCGAAGGAGCCTCCCATACCGCCTTTTCCGATACAATTGAGCACGCGGATCAGGATCACGCCTTCTGTGGAAAACGGGTAATCGTCATTAAAGAAATAAAGTTGTCGTGAAAGATCAGAGTGGATGAGTTCTACTGCAGTGCAATAACTATTGTCACTCATGCTGCCCTGTATATTGTAAGCATCCAGGAAAGAAGCACAGGTGAATTCCTGATTCGCCTCCCTTTCTAGCGGAGCAAGAGGTCCAAACGGGGCAACCCATTTGCGTGCATGCACACGATCGGAGATCAGCGTATCATAAACGTCAGCATGCATGACAGGGATCTTATTCTCCTTCAATAGTTCCGCGCCATCTATTTGGCTCATGATTAATGGATTCAAAAGTCCCGCGCCATCTGTTTTGCTCATGATTAATGGATTAAAACTTGAATCGATATCGAATCCTGTGACATATACTCTGGAAGCGTAACCCATCGGTACAACCGGTATGTTTTTTTTCTGGCTTCCGGTATATTCTACATAGCCTGCGAGCACAGAGACCGTACAATCGGTGATTGTCCCGCTTATCTCCAAGTGACAGTCTTCCACATATCTTGCGCTATGACTATTGTTCGGAAACATGTCATGATCATTAGCGACGATCTCAAGATTCGCTCCCTGACTGCCTGTGATATTACCGATCGTGCTGTAAAGGAAAAGCCCTGGCTTTTCGTCATCAGGTTCAATACCAACCCAGGAAGTCCCTTTGACGATTAGATTACTTACGTAAATATTCGACGCTTTCAGATATATCGCACTGTCTTTGATCTGCGCAGAAACGGTCATACCCTCACCGGCGATCGTCAAGCCGCTTGTATCCAGAAGTATTTCCTCTGACAGCTCTCCTCCGGCATTCAGCGTGACTTCTGAAGAAAGTACCGTTCCAGATCCAGAGAGAGAGCCGCCGTTATTCACATCCACACAGCCTCCCTCTATCACTCCGTTGTTATTCAGAGTTCCGGATATGACCAGGTGTGAGAACACCGATTGGAATTCAATTCCCATCACATGGGAAATGACCTGCTCCACGCGCACGGAAGCGCCATCGTCAACAGTAAGTGTGCTGTTATTTCCGAGTGTCAATCTGGCTGCGATTCCTTCCAGTTCGACCCGGCCTCCATCATGAAGTGGGTCTTTCGCTTGCCATGGTACTTCGTCTTTATATGTTGTGACATCTGTCACCAGGTCTTCGTCGTCGTACGAATACCATGTTTCTTTGCGAATAGCAGTCGCATTGAGAATAACAGAAGAACCTCCCGGGATCCTCAGGTCGACACCGTCCAGTTGATAATCCTCATCCAGGATTCCAGGGATATCGCCATTGATGAGCACATACTCATCTCCCTGTTTCAGAAAGACAGCCGCGCTTCCTGTCTCATAGAGCGCAGTGTTTGGCATCAGAGAGAGTGTCTGCCCCTCGCCAAGTTCAATGTTATCGATCAGCACGATGCCAGTGCCGAAAATGTTGATGGAGTGATCGCTCTTCAGCGTTTTGATCCGGTTGACACCGGCAACGCCCAGCGTCAGGACTCCGCCTTCCATGGAAATCTCTTTTTCGGAACCATCGTAATCCACCAATACAACGTATTGGCCGGCAAGGTTCTTCCAACCTTTTCCCTCTTTCCAGCCGGAGGTCACATTTTCTTCCGCGCTGAATGTCGTATCGCCAATCGTGATCGTTCCCGAAGAAGTGCCCGCAGCCAATGATCTCTGCCGGGCTCCCGCCGCAACACTGATAATGACCAGCAAAGACAGTACCATGGCCAGAATAAGGCACACGCACACCAGTTTTTCTATTCGTTTATATGAGGTTTTTTTCATGATATTCTTCCTAGTATATAAATCTAATAATAGAGTACATTTTATTGTATCAAAAAGGCATCCATTTGGGAACACCGCAGAATGCTTGATTTTTTATAAAAATCATAAATACAGTCCGTTGACAGAACAATGTTCAGACCATAAAATGATAATGATTACTATTTTTGTATTTTAAATTGGAGGAAATCATATGTATCAGAGAAGCCCTATGACGGAACGTGTGCAGGCCATTCGCGAGAAATGCCGCAGCACAAAACCGGCGATCGATATCAGCCGCTACCGGCTGGTGACTGAATTTTATATGAATAACCCGCAGCTGACCGGCATCCTGAAGCGTGCAAAGAATCTGCGCAACTTGTTTGAAAAACTGCCTGTTACCATTAATGACGACGAACTCATCGTCGGTTGGCAGGGCGTAAAGTACCGCTCCAGTGCCCTGTATCCGGAAGTATCCTGGACCTGGTTCATGGAAGAACTGCGTACCAACAATTTCCGTACCCGCGGCGTGGACCCTTACGAGCTGGACGAAGAAGATGAAAAATATCTGCTGGAAACAGGCGATTTCTGGCTGAAGAACAATATGAGCGCCATCGTTAACGAATACTATCCGCGTCCGCTGATGGACAAGCTGGATAAAGGCGGCGTAATCTATTTCAATGCTTCGGAAAATGCACAGGCTCCGGTTGGTCACTTCAACGCCAACTTCTGGACGGCGACACGCAAGGGCTTCGGCGCCATCCGCGATGAAGCGCGCGCAAAACTGGAAGCTTATGAAGAAAACGGCATCCCGGGCGAAGACATCAACAAGTATCACTTTTATCGTGCTGTGGAGATTGTTTCCGACGGTATAATCATCTGGTCCAAGCGCTACGCAGCGGAAGCACAGCGTCTGGCTGACGAATGCACAGATCCTGTACGCAAAAAAGAACTGGAGCGCATGGCCGATACACTGAACTGGATCATGGAGAATCCTTGCCGCACGTTCTATGACGCGCTGCAATGCACATGGATGTATCTGCTGGCTATGTGCCTGGATGCACAGCTGCATGGCATCAGCTTCGGCCGCATAGACCAATATCTGGGCAGCTACTATGAGGAAGATCTCAAGGCCGGCCGCATCACGCCGGAAGAAGGACAGGAACTGGTAGATCTGTTCTTCCTCAAACTCATGGAACTTAATAAACTCTGGAATGAAAAAGCAACCGCTTCCGGCCCGGGATACACCTGCGGTACACTGATGACTTTGGGCGGCGTAGATATGGAAGGCCGCGACGCGACCAACGATGTGACCTATATGTTCCTGCAGGCCAGCGCACGGCTAAAACTGATCATTCCGCAGGCACTGCGCGTCCATCCGGGCACACCGAAAGATCTTTGGGAAGCAGCCATCGAGACGACAAAAGTCGTTGGCGGCATTCCGACCTTTGAGAGTGACGAGGCGATCATCCCGGCACTGATGCGCCGAGGAATCCCTCTGGAATATGCCCGCAACTACTGTCTGATCGGATGCGTGGAGCCATGTGTGGGCGGCTATGAATGGGCACAGCCTGGCGGCAATGGCACACAGTCCTATATCAATATCACCACAGCCATGCTGATGGCTATCAATAACGGCATCAACCCGTTCCATCCAAAAGGAACGCCGGCCAATGAAAAGATCCAGGGACCGGAGACCGGTTACCTGTATGAGATGAACTCGATGGACGAAGTCCTCGATGCTGTGAAGAAACAGTTTGATTACTGGATGGTCTGGCACGCAAACTGCACCAATGCCTGGGAGTCCATTGCGGCATTCCATACGCCGCTTCCGATGGTCTCGGCTACCATGACCGGATGCATGGAATCCGGCAAGGATGTTATGTGGGGCGGCGCGATGTTCAACTCCACTGGCAGCTCCTGCATCGGCATAGGCAATGTAGCAGACTCGCTGAACATCATCGATCAGGTCTGTTTCAAGCAGAAACTTGCTACAACCCGCGAGCTGTACGATGCGGTCATGAACGACTGGGAAGGATATGAGGATCTGCGCCAGCTCATCATGGGCAAGGTGCCGCACTTCGGCAATGCCATCCCGGAATGCGATAAATACATGACCTTTGCAGCAGAGACTTACGCAGATGCGATCCGCAAGTGCACCGGTCCGCGCGGCAATCACTATGATGCCGGCTGCTACCCTGTGACATTGAACGTGGTGTTCGGCAAGATCACTGGTGCTACTCCGGATGGCCGCAGGTCGGGCGATCCGCTTTCCGATGGCATCTCTCCGGTACAGTCCATGGACAAGTCCGGCCCGATCAGCACACTGCAGTCACTCCTGACTTTTGACTATACCAAGTACGGCAACGGCACGCTGTGCAATATGAAATTCCATCCGACTGCTCTTCGGAGCGAGGGCGGTCTGGAAAAACTGATCGCTGTCATGCGCACGTATTTCAGCCAGGGCGGCATGGAACTGCAGCTGAACATCATCTCCGGAGACACACTGCGTGATGCCCAGAAGCACCCGGAGAACTACCGCGACCTGGTGGTCCGTGTAGCAGGCTTCTCTGCTTACTTTGTAGAAGTGTTCAAAGAGTCGCAGGACGACCTGATCCACAGAACGGAGATGGGACTGTAAAGTTTTTTGTTGCGTTGGATGATGTGGCTGCAAAGATATTCGCAGCGCTGGATGACGAAACTGTAAAAAAAGCGAGCACCTTCGGGTGCTCGTTTTGCATTTATCATTATTCTTGCGCGTAACAACTTGCGTCAATTATTCTCCTCAGCGACTTTTTTCACAGCAAGAATAATTATTTTCTCAAAAATTATTCTTGCGCGCAACAACTTGCTTCAATTATTCTCCTCAGCGACTTTTTTCACAGCAAGAATAATAAAAACGCCCAAAAATGGCTCAAAACCCCCAAAATTATTCTCCCTGGCGATGCTGTTCTCAGCAAGAATAATTTTCCTGTCAAAAATTATTCTCCTGAGCAACTTTTGTTCTGACAAGAATAATCTTTCTCCCAGTAATTACCGGGAGGATTAGTTCAACTACTTCTGCAGAAAAAATAACTCCTCCTGAAAACCCAATTACTCCCATAGAGAGAAAAATTTTAAAAGGGAGTAATTTTATTTTCAAAAATTACTCCCTTTTTTCAAAAAGTTTCATATAGGATGAAAAAGGCTGTTTTAGGCCTGTTTGAAGGCCATTTTATTACTCCTTTTTTTCAAAAAAATCATATAGGGAGTAATGGCCCGTGCAGGCTCTCACGCCCGTTAACTTCAAGCCTCTGCTGGCGGTTCTGCATTGACGATCTGCGGCTGACCCGGAAGCTCATCTTTTATAAATATCAGCATAACAGCGCCGATCACGCCTAAAGCTGCCATAACGATATACGCAAGAGTATACTGTCCGCCGCCTGCTTCTGCAAGAAGTGCGACAAGCGCTGATCCGCCGACACCTACGAACTGGCTCATAGGAGCAAGGATCTTATAAACCTTCGGGAAATCATAACGGCCCCACAGTGCAACGCACATGGAAACCAGATAGTTGGAAGATCCGCCCATAACGATACCAATAACAACTGTGCCAATAATCAGAGTCGGCACGGTTGGGATAATGCTCAGGATCATTGCGACTGCTGCTATGATGTGTGTATAAATAGCCGCCTTGCGCGGTCCGACTTTTGCATCAACAAGTCCGCAGAGGTAGCTGCCAAAGCAGGCAGAAATACCTGCCACTGACATCATGGCGATGGCAAGATTCAGATCAAATCCCATAGACAATGCCTTCGGGATAAACTGTCCCATAACGCCGTTAGCAAACAGGAACATAAGGCCAAGGCTGACGCCGATGATCCAGACCTCTTTTGTCGAGAAACATTTCTTTGGCGTCCAGATGCTGTTCTTGGATTCTTCGATGCCCTGCTGCATCATGGCTTTCGCCTGTTCGCTCGTCATCGAGCGGTCATTGTCCGGGAAGCATCCAGCCTGCTCCGGATAATCACGCAGGAAGATGAAGCCGAGGATGATGATGACAACCGTAGCTCCACCAAATACATAAAACGGTAAAGTAAGTCCGCCTTTTGCAAGCAGCGTCTGGGTCAGAACGATACCCGTAGCAGCTGCCAGCGGCATACCTATAGTCGCCCAGCCTATTGCAAGGCCTCTTTTCCGCGGGAACCAGTTTGCGATCAATACGCTGTTTCCGTTATAAGAAGCGGCCGAACCAAATACCTGCAGTGCAACAAGTACGAGCAGGAACTGCCACAAGGCTGTAACGTGTCCCCATACAAAGAATGCGATCGCAAAGAAGATCAGGGAAACTAGGCTGACCAGTTTCGGGGAGTACTTCTGAGCCAGATAGCCGCTTAAGAACATGGTAAAGACGGCTACCCAGCCCGCAATCGTCTGAAATGAGAAAAGTGTCGTCGTGCTCCATCCATGCGCGCCGCCAAATACGCCGGCGGTTAAGTTCATGGTGTTGACAGAGGCCGTAACGAGATAGTGAGTCACCAATGAAAAGATAACCAGAAACCAACCCCTGCCGCCAAAGTTACTGCTGTACGCATTGAATCCTTTCTGTTTCTTCATGTTGCCCTCCTTTTCTGTAACATGTTTCAGAGTTCACAACAATTCCAACTGTAACAAACTATCAATATTTCCTATCCTTAGAATCCTCCAAAGGATGTCCGGTCGATGATCTCCTGCTGCGCCATCGGATCCATCTCGACAAAGTATGCGCTGTAGGTTGCAACGCGGACCAGCAGGTCTCTGTACTTCTCCGGATGCTTCTGCGCATCAAGCAGCATCTCATTGCTGACCATATTGAATTGGATCACATCTCCTCCGGTAGAGGCAAAGGTGCGGAGGAAGTTTACAAAGTTCATCATCTTGGTCGGGTTGTCGACGCTGCTCGGATCGAACTTCATGTTCAGCACATTGCCTCCTGCACTGCGCACCAAGTTCAATTTTGCGACAGAGCGTGTGGTTGCCGTAGCGCCGCTGACATTGCGGCCCTGATGCGGCGAGATACCGCCTTCGCCGAGCGCCTCGTGTGCTCTTCTTCCATCCGGGCTTGCGCCGAGGAAGAATCCAAATGCCTGGTTGTAACCGATCGTGGCCGCTGCCATCATGAACTTGCGTCCTGCGTGGCCCTTGATCTTCTCTAACTCATCTGCCAGGTTGCAGATGACGTCATTAACAATATTGTCTACGTAGTCGATGTCGTTGCCAAACTTAGGCGCCTTCTTCAGCAGGAACAGAATGTCCTCTGCACCTTCAAAGTTTTTATCCAGCGCATCGATCAGCTGCGCCATCGTGATCTTCTTATCGTCAAAGACGACCTTCTTTACAGCTGCAAGGGAATCGCCAACGTTGACGGTTCCTGTCACCCACAGACCAACGGATGAATACGGAGCTGTACCGCCGTCTACGACATCGCGGCCTCGCTCGATGCAGCCGTCAAACAAGGTGGACATAAACGGCGAAGGAAGCTGCGTTGCCCAAAGTTTCTCATAATAGCTGACGCCAATGAGGCACTGCGGAACAACCGTAGCAACCTGTGTCTTATAGGCTTCCCACAGTTCCTCATAAGTCTGGAAGCTGCGAGGATCGCCAGTCTCTGCGCCGATTTTCTTGCCAAAGAGACGCGTTCTGCCGTTATTCAAAGCAAGCTCCAGCATCATCGGCAGGTTCTGTGCATCCGTTCCAGGGTCGTGACTCTTGCCCGGGATGGTGTGGATGAAGCAGCCGGTTGCTGCATACTCACGGGCCATCTCATAAGTCCTGCCCATGTTCATCTGCTGTTTGTAAACCGTTTCGTCGCAGAGGAATTTAATCTTGCCGCGGACCGATGTCGCCAGCTGGCAGGCGCGATACAGGAAAGCATCGGAGCAGGAATGATGGATGCGGACGACAAGGTCCTCGATCATTGCCACCATATCCTCTGCCTCCAGGAACAGCATCGCCAGTTCTTCCGTTGCCTGCGTGCCGTCTCTGGATTCGCCGCCGATGGTGATGCCGGACAGCGTTCCAGCAGTGCTCTTGCCAACCGGGAACGGATTGACTAATTCGTTGAGTTTCAGATACAGCATTGCGATCAGCTCTTTCACGCCGTCTTGCGTGATCTCGCCGCTGTCGATGTCTTTTTTATAATATGGATACAGGTACTGATCCATGCGGCCAAAGCCGACGCCCGGTCCCCAGCTCTCCTGCATGATAGCAATGTAGGTGATCCAGGTCGACTGCAGTGCCTCATAGAATGTTTCTGCCGGATTTGCCGGAACCTTTTTGCAGATTGCTGCGATCTTTTCCAGTTCCGCTTTCCGCTGTGCATCTGTGCATTCTGCTGCCTGCCGCGCAGCTTCATCGGACAGATGCTCCGCCCAGACGATCACGGATGCCAGGCTGATCTTCATCGCCTTTAAGAACGTGATAGCTTCCATGTTGGAAAGCTCGATCGGGTCCAGCTCTGCCAGGCGCGCATCCACCTCATCGATAATGCCAAGAATGCCTTTTTTCAGAACCTTTTCATAATCCGGGATGCAGTGTGCAAAGTAATAACCGGCACTCGGGTTGCCGCTGCTCTGCATCCACGCAAAGTTTTCCATCTCCCAGTATTCCTGCGGAACAAGGGCGATCCACTGGTCACGCAGACACTTGCCGTCCCAGTAGGCGAGGATGTCACGGAACTCTTTTTTCTCCTCATCCGTGAGGTCGCTTTCCACATCGATGTGCTCACCCGGAGGGCCGAACGAACTCTCATTATCGATGTACCATTTCCATGCAACCTCAGGCAGGATCGGCGCTGCCACACGTTTGGAAGTTGGATTGCCGACAAGCAGCTCCTGGTCAAAAATTATGGCGGAGCGTTCTGTCATGATCTTTTCCATCGCCTTTGCCCGGCGAAGTGCCGGCGGCAGATTTGTTGTTTCTTTATGCGACTGGGTATAGAGCCGAGCACGCTCGATGCAGAATCCCGGCTCAATGCGGATCGCGTTTTTTAATATTTGAATACGTTCTTCTGCTGTCATATCATCACTCCTTTATCAATAGATGTGATAGGTTGGCTTGATGTCATCATACTCTGCCAGAAGCTCATCCCATTTTTCCGGCAGGTCGATCTTGCAGCATGCAGGACCGCCGTGTTCTCCGCCTCCTGCAAATGTGATGCAGGTGCCTCCCTGCGTTTCGCCGACAACGACAATGAGCATATGGTCGGTCGACCAGAACTTACGGATGCTGCCGTTCTGTGTATCAAATGGAAGGACAACGCCCTCCGGCAGATGATTGCTGCCTGTCAGCCAACGATAAGCAACCTGCGATGCAGGCTGGCGGCAGTATTCTTTTACATAATCCATGACCATATCCTGTGTGGTCAGGCCTGCGTCATAGAGCACTTTTGCAAAGCCCGGTGTCATCACAAACGCTGCACCTTTGTCATAGCCGGAGTAATTGATACGGAACATTGTCTCAAAAGCTTCTTTCGGATCTGCGCCGTGTCCTTCTGCTCTCTCTTCCGGCCACATAACGGTAACTGCGGAATCATTCTCATCCACTCCAAAGCGGACATGCAGCGGTTTCCATGGATTCAAATCTTCATTCTCGCCAATGCAGACGCCCTGACGGGATTCATGGTTAGGCTCGCTCAGATCTTCCATGCCCGGACGCACACCGGAGATGTTCATGATGATATAGGTAAATGCACGTGCGATTGTGGTCGATGCTTTTTTATAAGAAGCCAGACCGGAATCCACGCCAATCTGTTTTGCCACTTTGCCACTGACGGTGATCAGCGGGAACCAGCTTGCGCGAGAGCAAGTCCAGCCCTCCAGATGGATCTTCTTGTCAGTCATCGCACGGACGGCAGCGATCAATACCGGCATATAAGTCGGCAGGCAGCCAGCCATAACAGCATTGACTGCGATCTTTTCTACCGTTGCTTTTCCGTTCATCGGCGGGATCTCTGCAACCACGTAATCACGAGGCAGGTCGGTTCCGCGCAGCATGTTCTCTACAGCTGCTTCCGTAGGAGCGACGATTGGTGCGCCGCATGTCCAGCCGCGTTTATAGAACAGGTCGCTGATGCCATCGATCGAGTCCACCTCGAACGGCTCTGCTTCTGCATTGCTGCGGATGACAGGAGTCTTTTCTTCTTCGGTCAGCGGTTTGGTCAGTCCGTCGATGATCTGATCCAGACATGCAGAAAATGCCGGCTTCATCATCCCGTTGATGACTTTGTCATCGATGACAGGGAACCAGCTCATATCCGGCAGCCACGTTGTGACAAAGCGAAGGTTCGGGCACTGCCTGCAGGATGCGCCTTTCTTGCCTGCTGCCAGAAGCTCTTCATGACAGATCATGACGGTCGGCTTGCCAAGCCGCTCTACATAAGCGGTGTTGTATGCATGGAACATGCAGCAGGATCCCATGTCGCCGTACGCGGTGATGACGCCGTCGACATCCTTTAACCACTCCTTGAGTTCTGCATCGAACTCCGGAATATTGACTGCTTCTGCCGTATCTATTTTCAGCTGGATGCTTTTGAATTTTGCAGTCGGATAACGTTCCTGCAGCAGATCTGCAACGACCTGAAGCATGATCGGGGAATGTCCTTTGAAATGGGCATACAGACCGATGGTCTTTCCCTCCAGGGTGTCAAGACGCGGGTTCAGAGCGATAGCTCCTTCATTGTCGATTTCTGCCCACGGGCTGTAGATTTTCATAGCATTTACTCCTTTCATTCATTACTTACAACAAACCCCATCTTCTGATCCACGTAAGGATAAAGGTCTGCCGGTCTGCTGACGCCATCTAAGATCTTCATTTCTTCTGCACTCAGATCCCAGCCGCTGGCTGTCAGGTTTGCTTTCAACTGTTCGATCTTGCGGACGCCGATGATCAGCGATGTCACTGCCGGCTTCTGCAGCAGATAATTCAGTGCCACATCCGAAACGCTGACACCGCGTTCATCCGCGATCTTCTTCATTGCATCCACAATGTCATACAATACGTTGTAATCGACGGCCCAAGGACCAGCCGCTTCCTTGGATGGGAACCGGGCGTCCTGCGGCCATGGTTTGTCACGGTCGTATTTGCCGCTTAAGAATCCGCCGTTCAGCGGACTGTAGGCAAAAATGCTTACATTCTGATCAACGGCACAAGGGATCAGTTCATTTTCCAGGTCGCGCACGATCATGGAGTACTTTGCCTCCAGCGAGGAAAAGCGTGCATAATGATTGGCGTCTGATATGGCAAGCCCTTTCATCATCTGCCATCCGCTAAAGTTAGAGCAGCCGATGGCGCGGACTTTTCCTTGTTTCACCAGATCGTCCAATGCTCTAAGAGATTCTTCCATCGGAACGATCGGATCAAAAATGTGCAGTTCAAAAATATCAATATAATCCGTGCGCAGACGCTTTAAGCATCCTTCACAGACCTTGATGATGTGATCATAGGTATAGCCGCCGCCACCGTTTCCATCCGGTTTCTTAGGGGCCACTTTGGTCAGAATAACAGCTTCTTTTCTGCGCGTTTCCAAAGCCTTTCCCAGAATCTCTTCCGCCACGCCGTCTGAGTAAATCTCCGCAGTATCAAAAAGATTGATGCCGCTATCCAGCGCCGTGCCAACAATCTCGTTCGCTTCTTCCTGCTGGATGTTTCCGCTCATGCGGTACATACCAACGCCGCCAAAGGACCCTGTGCCAAGACAGATCTCCGATACCATCAGGTCCGTATTTCCGACTTTCCGCATCCTCATGTTTTTCTCCTCCTCCAGTGTTTTCTCTCACCCGCCGATCTGCGTCTTGATGGAATACTTTGCAAAGATCGCGCAGATCTCATCCAGACGTTCGGTGCTCAGCGGGCTTAAGTCCAATTCATATTTCTTTCCGATCTGGGCGTACTTGACGACGCCGAATGTGTGATAGTTCATCAGGTCCACACGGTCCAGATTCTTCAGTGTGGATAAAAATTCTGCAGCTTTTATGATGTCTTCATCCGAGTCATTGTGTCCCGGGATCAACGGCATCCGAATGATGGTCGGGACATTCAGTTTATCCAGCTCCTGCAGGTTAGATAAGATCAGGTCGTTGGAAACGCCAGTGTCCCGCATGTGTTTTTCCGGGTCCATCCCTTTTAAGTCATACAGCAGAAAATCTGCTTCCTTAAGGACCTGGAATGCCTTTTCATTTATGGTATAGCCGCAGGTGTCCACTGCAACATTAATAAAGTTTTCTTTGCATTTGCGGATGAGCGCCAGTGTGAAATCTGTGTGCATGGAAGCCTCGCCCCCGCCGATGGTCACTCCGCCTCCGGATGACTTATAGTAGGTCGCATCGCGCCGGATGATGTCAAACAGTTCATCGATCGTGTAATATTCGCCAAACTTTTCCAGCGCGCCAAAGAAGCAGGAGTCGATGCACTTCATACAGTTATTGCAGCGCTCCCGGTCGATCGTAACCGTCTCCCCTGTTTCGCTCTTTTGGATGGCACCCTCCGGACAGACATCGATGCATTTCATGCAGCCCTTGCATAGCATTTCCACATAGCGAAGCTCCGGATCAAACTTCTGTCCCTCCGGGTTGCAGCACCATTTGCAGCGCAAAGGGCAACCTTTCAGAAAGATCGTAGTCCGAATGCCGTAGCCATCCACCATAGAACCGTGAACGATGTTGAACACGATTCCCTTATTGTCTTTATTGTTTGTATCCATACCTTCTCCCCGGAACCGTTACATGCAGAAATAGAATCCGACATCGCCGTCCATATACATCTTTGCAGGCAGCGGCATCGGCGGATCTAACGCTGGCAGTTCGCCCGCGCGCATCTTCTCTGCTGCAGCGATCTGCTTGTCAATGTAATCCGATGTTAATGGAAACTCGCCGTGGCTCGGATAAATCTGGTCAAATGACACTTTCATCATGGACAGCTTCTGCAAGGTTCTTAAGTAAGCATCGTAATCACGGCCCTCTCCAAACAGGAAGACCGGCATCATCTTGGAAACCAGATCGCCGGTTATAAGAATGCGGTTTAAACGGTCGAGCAGTGCAAGACTTCCCGGCGTGTGTCCCGGTACATGCAGCACTTCAAAGAATCTGCCGCCAATATTAATGTGATCGCCTTCTTTTAATGCGCAAAGCTCTGTACCTGCTTTTGCTGCCATCTCCTGACAAGCAGGAAATTCTTCCTCCAGCAGATAAGCTTTATCAAAGTTTGCCATGTAGCCAATGTGATCCGGATCGCCGTGTGTCAGCACCAGCTGCACCGGTTTGTCCGTCAGGGTTGCAATGAGATCCTTCAGGTTATCCTCGCCGCCAAACGCAGCATCCACAAGCAAGGCTTTCTCCTCGCCAATGAACAGAAAGCAGCGGACGAATCCCTGCTCGATCCGATATGAGTTTTCATCAATCTTAACCACTTCCGGTGGTGGAAACATCATTTCAGGCATTTTTTTACCTCCTTATCTTCCGGACTTTGTCATCGTAGCGCCGGTAATTTTCTTGATATGGA
Organism: Lachnospiraceae bacterium; assembly: GCA_017511185.1. Lineage (GTDB taxonomy): Bacteria > Bacillota > Clostridia > Lachnospirales > Lachnospiraceae > RGIG5612. Next base: position 19,255 of record JAFWLF010000050.1, read on the forward strand.
ACGGCAGATCACATCTGTACATGCCGTTTTTCGTCGACATGAACAAAAACTCCTGCAGTATTACCATTCTTTTTGTTTATTATATCATAGCGTTTTATGATAATCTAATGGAAGAATGGTAATATATTTATAACTTTTTGGTTATGTTTTGGAGGAATGGAAATGACGTTCGGTCAGATCAAGTGCTTCGTAACCGTTGTTAACGAGCAGAGTTTTGCCAAAGCTGCGAGCACATTATTTATCTCACAGCCATCGGTCAGCAAAAGCGTTTCCAAACTGGAGGAAGAACTCGGGGTGACACTGCTTGACCGCCACGGCGGAAAACTGCAGCTTACTCCCGCAGGACGGAGTTTTTATGATTTCTTCGTAAAAATGAGAAACGACTATCAGGAGACGGTGGCGTCCGTGCGGCAGTTTGCGAGCACGTCTATGCAAACGATCCGTCTAGGCTGCCCGGATACATGGAACCCGGACCTCTTTTATGATCAGCTCATGAACCATTTCCGTTCCAGTGAACCTTCCATCTCTCTGGAGATCGAAGGATTTTTGCTCTCAGACCTGTTCGGACGCCTGCGGAATGATAAGCTGGATTTTATTTTGACTTACGAGTCCCAGCAGCCGCTTCAGTATGGGTATGCTGTCCGCCATATTGCAGACACCAGCTGCGGTCTGCTTTATTCCAAGGCACATTTCGGGGAAGTGAGTTCTCTTTCTGAACTGCAGAATGTGGATATTCTGGCTTACAACATCCAGCAGATCGAGGATAGATTTTCCAAAGCGATCAAGAAGGTGTGCAACAGCTATGGTTCCGATCCGGATATCAGGACATTCAACAGTTTTATCTCCGCCTTGTTTAGTATGTCCTGTGGGAAAGGCGCCCTGCTTCTGACCAAGTGGGAAAATGTTGAGGCAGCCAACCGTTTCGGTTTTATTCCTCTGCCGAACCAGGTTCCGATCAATCTGGTTTATAAAGAATCGGATGACAAGCCATATGGGATGATCGCAGATGAGATCGCTGCACTGTTTCGTACAAAACGCACGGACCCGGATGCAGAAAAGAATGCTCCAGCACCTTTCTTTCCTTAAAAAAAGACACAGAAAAACGCCTGTTACAAAAGATACTGTAGCAGGCGTTTATTTGTACTCCTAATAGTTTATTCTGCTTCCACGGTATAATACCCCAGGATGACCTGATCCGGCAGGCGGGTCGCACAGCAGACAAAGAGCTTTTCGTTCAGCCAGTCCAAACGTCTGTCGTAGACCTCGAAGACCGGGTGTGTGCAGAAATAATAAAGATCCGGGTCGATGAATTCCCCGTTCTTGACGGCCGGCACATACTCCTGCGGAACTGTACGGATCCCGTCATTCTGGATATAGAACGAGGAACCGTCATCCATTCTGACGCCGTATCTGGCAGACAGTTCGCACACGCCATTCGGCCTTATGACCTGGCTGTCTACACCGCCCGGCAGCACGGTGCCGTGAAGGCCTTCTCCTGTCAGCTCGCCGGAAAGGATCGGGATCAGCTGTCTGCGGCCGTTTACTTCATCCTGCCCCACAACGATCGGGGTATCTACTTTTACGGAAATATTAAATGCAAGTTTTAATGATGGCATGATCTTCAACTCCTTTTATTCCAAATGGTCTGCTGCATGTAATGCGATATATTGTTTTATTTCTGCTTCTGTTGCTTCACGGTCGCTTTCAAAAAAGCCTGCGCCGCTTCCATTGATCCATTCCAGGAACGTCTCTTTCCCGGACGTCGGGATGGTTGTTTCATACTGTCCCATATTTACAAACACATATTTACAAGTGATAAACTTCTGGTTTTTGCTTTTCTCGTATTCTTCAGAGATGAAAGCGTTTTTCCAGGCCTCAAAGCCCGCCTGATCTTTGCATCGTTCCAGCACTACTGCAAGCTGATCTTTCTCTTCTGCAAAGCCTTCCGGGTCGATGTCATGGAATACGGAAACGGACTCGCTGTCTGTCTGAAGTGTCAGAAGAAGACGGTAAAGGCTTTCTTCATCGAGGGTATCTAAGAAACTGTAATCCACCTCTCCCCGATGCTCTCTCTCGACATCGCTTTCCGGAATTTCTATTTCATCCGCATATTTCCCTGCAGACATTTCTATGAGCGCCTCTGCCTCATCCGCACTGCTTCTTGCCAGAAGGATCATGTAACGGACCAGCGGAACGGCCTCATTCTCCGGATCGTTGGAGATGGAATCAAAAACGGCTGCGTATTCTCCCATGGTGATCCCATTGAAATCTTCAATAAAATGCGTATTCAGGTAATCGGCAAATGCCTGATCTTCAAAATCTTCTTCGACCAGTTTGTCAAAGATGTCTCTGTCTGAAAGAAACACGTTTGGAACGCCTTCAAACTCAACCATGTTGAGCCATTGCGCTGCGGCATCTTCTTTATATTTGACAGTTACGACCACGCTGGCCGGAGCAGCTTCCCATTCCGGACCGCCTTTTGTAACTGTGCGTTTTGCTTCTTCGATCAAAAATCTTTTCATCGTTTGTACTTCCTATTTTTAAAAATTATATCACGCGGCATCACAGAGGCTCAAGAAACAAAAGCGGTACGGCTTTGGTCTCTTTCCCGGGTGCTTTATATCTTCGGATGCTTGTGATAGGATAATACAATGTCAATCACAAGCTATTTAGTTCGAAAAGCATTTGGGAATAATGATAAAAAGCGCGATGCGGGACTGACCACACCGGATACGGTTAAGCGTTTTGATGATATTCCATATGGAGCTGACCGCAAATGGCAGATCCTCGATGTTTATCGTCCCATCAATGAAGTCGGGCCTCTGCCCGTCCTCATAAATGTACACGGCGGAGGCATGGTATACGGAAGCAAAGAGGCCTATCAGTATTATTGTATGGGACTGGCTGAGCATGGCTTTGCAGTCGTTAATTTTAACTACCGGCTTGCCCCGGAATTCAAGTTCCCGTCTGCTCTCGAGGATACAGCACTTGTCTTTGACTGGGTCCTAAAAAACAGCACAACATATGGTTTTGATGTGAATCATATTTTTGCTGTCGGCGACAGCGCCGGCGCAAACCTGCTGGGTCTTTACTGCTGTATTTACAACAATCCGGACTATGCAAAGAACTTTTCTTTTGCAGTGCCGCTCTGTCCGAAAGCAGTTCTTTTAAACTGCGGCATCTACCACCGCACTTATACAGGCAAAAAGAATCTGGATGCGCTTCTTATGGCTAATCTGATGCCCCATAAAGGCACACCGGAAGAATACCGGCTTCTTAGTGTGGACGAATGCGTAACAAAGGACTTCCCTCCTGCTTTTATCATGACCGGCGAGGGGGATTTTCTGGCAGATCAGGCTCTGCCGTTTTATGAAAAGTTAAAAAGCCTGGGTGTTGCTGCAGAATACCACTACTATGGCGATGCAGAACATGTTTTAGGTCATGTCTTCCAATGCAATATCCGCTTGCCGGAAGCAATCGAGTGCACGCGGGAGGAATGTGCATTTCTTCGGAGATTTATTACTCACCACTCGTGAGGGCCAGAAGTGGTACATCGTATTCTTCCTCCGCCTGCAACGACATCTCCGTCATAGAATACCACCGCCTGTCCGGGCGTTATGGCGCGCTGCGGTTCATCGAACACGACCCGCACTGTACCGTCCCCGCAAGGGATCACCTGGGCAGGTTGTTCTTTGTGACGATAGCGGATTTTCGCATGCAGTCTCATTGGTTCAGTCAGACGATCAAAGCTGATCCAGTTCAATTCATCTGCAACCAGTTCAGACGCATACAGGTTTTCGTCCGTTACCAATGTGACCGTATTCTTTTCTATGTTTTTATCTCTTACGTATAAAGGTGTCCCAAAGGCAATGCCAAGCCCTTTGCGTTGGCCTGTGGTATAGCGGACCGCTCCTTTATGTTGTCCCAGGACATTTCCGTTATCGTCGATAAAATCCCCTGGTGGATAGCTTTTGCCGGTATAGGATTCCATAAAGCGGACATAATCACCATCCGGCACAAAACAGATATCCTGACTGTCACTTTTATCTGCATTAACAAATCCGTTTTCTGCTGCGATGCTGCGGATCTGTTTCTTTTCCATGGTTCCCAGCGGAAAACAGGTATGCGCCAGCTGCTCCTGTGTCATCGAATACAAGACATAGCTTTGATCTTTATTTGGATCAACTCCTTTTTTCAGCAGGTATCTTCCGTTTTCATAGGAGATCCGGGCATAATGTCCTGTAACGACATATTTACACCCCAGCTCCATCGCCCGCTGAAACAGCTTTTCAAATTTCAGATACCGGTTGCAGTCCAGACACGGATTAGGCGTAAATCCTTGTTCATAAGAATCAATAAAACGATCGATTACCTTACTTCTGAAATCTTCTGTAAAATTAAACACATAATATGGGATCTTTAACCGTGCCGCCACACTGCGCGCATCCTCAACGTCTTCCAGTGAACAGCAGGTTTTTGAAGAATAGCTCTCAGGAAAATGATTTTCCGAAATGGTTTCGGAAATCAGTTTCATGGTTGCGCCGATACAGTCATATCCCCTCTGCTGCATCAGATATGCTGCCACAGAGGAATCCACTCCTCCGCTCATAGCGATCAGAACTTTATCTTTCATAAACGTACCTCTTTTGTTCATTATATTTTATTTCTGCTATAATTGAAAAGAATTTTGCAAACCGCTATTTGAAAGGGTGAAGATGAAATGGATTTTAATCAACTGATGGAACACAGGTATTCCTGCAGAAATTATACGGACGAGCCGTTGTCAGAAGCAGAACTCAAGGAACTGATCACAGCCGCAAACGGAGCACCTGTCGGAAGTGCCCGCTATATGGACCTGCACCTGACCGTAGTTCAGGACAAGGATCTGCGCATGAAACTTACGGAAGCCCTCTTTGTCCGTTTGGAACGGAAGAAAAAAGAAATGGCTGCAATCGTTGAAACGGTGGAATCTCAGAAAGCAGCACCAATGCCAAAGGATCCTTATTACGGCGCGCCAACCGTCATCTTCATCTCCCACAAAAGGCAGGACCTGCAGCCGGGCATCGAGTGGTGCAATGCCATGAATGTGGCGATGTTTATTCACCTGAAGGCAACAGAAATGGGACTGGGGAGCTGCTTCGCCTGGGGCGTGCTGGAATCCGAGCGCATGTTCCCGGAATACGCACACAACGAACTTTTGGATCTTCCGGAAGACTTTGAGCCGCTGATCGGAATCCTGGTCGGACATCCGGCAGAGGAAGGAAAGGTCCGCAGCATCCCGGAATCACGATTGAGCATCAATTACAAATAATTGGAATTCGCAGGTATACACTATGCAAAGAATAGATAATGACGCTTTCTATGAATTTATAAAACAATATGATCCGAATAGTGAATATCATCTTGTCGGTGAGGTTGACTATCATTTATTGAGTGACGATAAGCCTTATAAGGGGATGACTTCTCATAGGGAAGCATTGCGCATTGTCTTTGACTGGCTGGTGAAACAAGACATAGAAAATAAAGAAAACGCCCGGACAATGTTTGGTGACGACTATGCAGATCGATTGCGTCCTTTGGTTTATGACATCGACAAGGCGCAGCCTTCTCCACTGGATCCGCAAGTGTTTTTCTACTGTCCGAATATTGTAAAGACTGATTATTATGGCAACGCCTTTTATGATGCCGAGTGGAAGCCTAATGACGAAAACTGCGGAACTACGGTTCCTTACTGGTATGCAATTCTGGAGCCGGTGCAAGGCAGGAGAAACACGCCTGAAGACTTTAAAAAAGTAAACGAAGTTCTGTTTCCAAACGGTACAGATACGCTTGACATCTATGAATGGACAACAGACTGGTCAGATTTTTTTGATGCCGGACACGAATGGTATGGATCATGCTGTTGGAGTGTCTATGATAAGACCCGCAGCAGATATGTAGTAATGCTCGTATCAGCAACAGACTGACAGCATAGGAGAGACAAACATGGAACATCATAACAGAGGCACATTTAAAGGATCTTTCGGTTTTGTTTTAGCCGCAGCCGGAAGTGCAGTTGGACTTGGAAACATCTGGCGTTTTCCCTACCTTGCAGCAAGAGACGGCGGCGGACTGTTTTTAGTCATTTATATCATTCTTGCTCTGACCTTTGGTTTTGCTATGCTCACCAGTGAGGTCTCCATTGGAAGAAAGACAAAACAGAGTCCTCTCACTGCATACGGAAAGCTTTCCAAGCACTGGAGCTGGATCGGCATCTTTTCCTGCCTCGTTCCATTTCTGATCATGCCTTACTACTGTGTGATCGGAGGATGGGTCATTAAATACTTCTGGGCGTTTCTTACGGGTCATGGACTGGAAGCTGCACAGGATGGTTATTTCTCCGGTTTTATTACAGGACAATATGAGCCTCTGATCTTTCTTGCGATTTTCCTTTTAGCCTGTGCCATCGTAATTTTCAATGGCGTGTCGAAAGGCATTGAACAGTTCTCCAAGATCCTGATGCCGATTCTAGTCGTTCTCGTGATCGGAATCGCCATTTATTCGCTTACCCTCAGTCATACGAATGATGCCGGTCAGACGGTATCCGGTATGGAAGGTCTGAAGGTATATCTGATCCCAAGCTTTAAAGGCGTGACGCTGAATAAGTTTTTCCACATTGTCGTGGATGCCCTGATGCAGCTGTTCTACAGTCTGAGCATTGCCATGGGTATTATGATCGCCTACGGTTCCTATGTTCCGGACCGTTCCAATCTTTCCAAATCCATCAATCAGATCGAGCTGTTTGATACGGTCGTTGCATTTCTTGCCGGAGTGATGATCATTCCTGCAGTTTATGTGTTTATGGGACCTGACGGCATGTCCACCGGTCCTTCCCTCATGTTTGTTTCGCTTCCTAAAATTTTTGCCGCGATGGGTCCTGCCGGAAATATCGTGGGAACCGTATTCTTTGCGATGGTTCTGTTCGCAGCTCTCACCAGCGGAATCTCCATTATGGAAGCCGTCATCTCCAGCTTTATGGACAAGTTTAAACTTTCCAGAAAAAAATCAACGCTCATCGAAACCGCTTTCGCGCTTGTCATCGGCGTTGTTGTCTGTCTTGGATATAACCTGCTTTATTTTGAACTGAAGCTGCCTAACAGCGAGAATCCGGGACAGATCCTGGATATACTCGATTACATCAGCAACTATCTCATGATGCCGATCGTTGCTCTTGCAACGTGCATCCTGATTGGCTGGGTCCTTAAACCGGATTCTGTGATCGATGAAGTAACAAAAAACGGTGAGAGGTTCCGGCGCAAGACCCTCTATACGGTCATGACACGCTACATCTCACCGATTTTCATTATTGTTATACTGCTGTTCTCTTTGGGGATCCTTTAAAAAGCATACGTTTTCAATTGCTTATTGTAATAAGATTATTGATTAAATATTTTATCATTATACAAAAACTATCGTCAATTCAGGAGCCTTGACGGCAGACGCGTTTTGACAAGCGGGCTTTTGTAGTATAATTACGATGAAAGAAAAATGAGAATAATGAGGAGACATTTGTATGGCTTTTTTCCCACCAATACCTTTGATTCGTAGAAATGTAATAGTGAAACGTCTGAGGGCCTGCGGAGCAGTATCTGAATCTACAGCAAAGACCTTAGCAGAGGCGGGTGTTATTAATCCGAACGGATTTAAGAGAATAACAAATCATCTTGTTGAGTCAGGAGTCATACATAAAACTTCTGATAATAAATACTACGTTTCTCTCCATTGAAATTTTTTCAACAAAAAAAGATGCCCCTGGCATCTTTTCCTGTTGCAACGGAGAAGGAGGGATTCGAAGTCCGTCCAAATCCAAAAAAAGCTTTAAGAAAGGGGGTTTTCCGGATGTCACCGCTAAA
>JAFWLF010000051.1:0-12525 GCA_017511185.1 Lachnospiraceae bacterium
GCAGCCGACATCCAGAATACGGATCGGAGCATTCGCGGTTTTCGGATCCGGCAGAAAGGCCGTTATCTCAGAAAGCCACTGTGCTGCCTTTGAACTTTTTAATTCATGCTGCCGCTGCGCAAAAAAACTATCTGCACGCTCAGTCCAGTAGTCCGTTACTTTATTCTTGATCTCATCAGATTCTTCCTCGAAAGGTATATATTTCAGTTCACTCATATTATCTGATAACCTTTATCATAAACATCGGTGTCGATGCATAGTTGATCTTTTCTTTCTCTGAATACACCTGGCTGCCGATGTCTTCTTCACTGCTGACCGACTGCACCCCCAGTTCCCCAAAAACAGCTTCATCCCAGGCCGGCCGATGTCTTCCTGTCATGGGCAGTTCGTCTGCAATCTTTTCCATAATATCAAAATTGGCTCCAATATTATAGTCTTCGTATCCTTGTTTTTTTACGTTATCCCTGTCTTTGTCATATGCCTGTTTTTTCTCCGTATCTCTCAGGTAGGCATACCAGTTTGCATCAAAGATCAAAAGAAGCCCGTTATGTTTTAACACCCGCAGCCATTCCTTATAGGCTTTTTGCGGATCCGGCAGATTCCATGTCAGATTTCTGGAAAGCACCACATCAAACGTAGCCTCCGGAAAAGACAAATTCATCGCATCTTCTCTCCGGAAACAGATCTGCTCTGCTAAAGTCCCGGCATTTTGTTTTGCTTCTTCCAGCATGGTTTCTGCATAATCTGCTGCCGTTACCTGATATCCCTGTTCACAAAGTATAACGGAAAGAAAACCCGGGCCTGCTCCAATATCTAAAATGCGGATCCTGCTCCTCTGTGTTTCCCCGATCTTAAAATGATCCCGGATCTCTCTATCCAGCAGATCCGACCAGGTTTTTTTCTGGATCCCTGCCAGCTCCTCCTGATTGACCTCGGAATACCCTGATGCCCGGTCTGTCCAGTACGCATGATTCTGTTGATTGATCTTTTCCGTATCGTTCATTCTGATAATTCCTGAATACTCTGTCTTCTGGCACTTTCCAGAAGTTCTTTTGTGTAATCGGCGCAAGGATGCTTTATGACCGTTAACGTATCCCCTTCTTCTACGCACTTCCCATCCTTCATCACCATGACGCGGTCACACAACATACTGACTAATGCAATATCATGGGAAACAAAGACTGCGGACAGTCTACCGTCTTTTTTCAGATCCTGCAACAGTTCCACGACCTGTGCCTGTGTGGTGACATCCAGCGCGCTTGTCATCTCATCACATAAAAGGATATCTGCATCACTGTAAAATGCTCTTGCAATCGCCATACGCTGGCACTGTCCTCCGGAGAGGGAGGACGGTTTACGGGAAAGCAAATCTTCCTCCAGGCCGACCAAAGAGACCAGTTCCAAGATCCTTCCTTCATCTTTTTTCCCTCGCCCGCTTTCCATAATGGACTTCTTCATTACTCTCCGCGGATCAAAAGAACTATTCGCGTCCTGGAAGATCATCTGTAGAAATGCTCCAGTCTGCCGCGGAGTCATGCCAGTGAAATCTTTGCCATTATAAAGGACGGATCCCTGATCTAATTTCAGCATTCCGGCTATCGCTTTTAAAAGCGTGCTCTTTCCAGAGCCCGACTCACCAACAATGCCAAGGATCTCCCCACGGTCCAAGTAAAAGCTGACATCAGAAAGAGCCGGTGTCACTTTTGCTTTTTCCCGGTATGTCTTATATAGATTTTTCCCTTCTAACAGATGTGCCATTTATTTTTCCATCAGCTTCGGAACATCCCGGAGAAGATTCCTAGTATACTCCCTTTGCGGATCATGAAGAACCTGCTTTGCTGAACCAAACTCTATGACCTCACCTTTTGACATAATAGCAATCTTATCCGCGATATTTGCTGCAATACCCAGATTATGCGTGACCAGAATGATCGTCGTTCCTTTTTCGTTCTTTAACCGGAGGAGTTCATCTGTAACGGCAATAGCTGTCGTCACATCCAAAGCACTCGTAATCTCATCGCAGAGCAAAAGCTCCGGATCCATAAGCATTGCCGCTGCAATGGCGATCCGCTGGTTCATGCCGCCACTCATCTCATACGGCCGACTTTTTAAAATGCCTTGTGTATCTTTCAGACCAAGCGTCACAAACAGCTGGTCCAGTTTTCCATTGTCAAATGAAATATCATGGCTCTTTAACGTCTCCCTGAATTGTTTGTCAAATGTTCGGATCGGATTAAACGCCTCGGCTGGATTCTGCTGGATCAGGCCAATCTTCGTTCCAAGCAGTTTTTGCCGTTCTCTCTTTTTCATCGGCACCAGGTCTTCTCCTTCCAGCAGGATGGAACCTTTGACCGTGATCACGCTGCTCCCCGTAACAGCCTGGATCAGGGTTGATTTTCCGGAACCTGACTCACCGACAATACACAGAACCTCCCCTTTTTCCACATACAGGCTGGCTCCTTTCACTGCTTCTATTTCTTCATAGGCGACCTGAAGGTCTTTGATGTCCAGTAATCTTTCCGCCATCACTCAGACCTCCCTGTAATCCATCACGGCATCACCGAGATAATTAAAAAGGACGATTGTAACAATGATCGCCGCTGCAGGTCCCATGATCGCCCATGGCGCAATCTGGATATAAGCTCTCGCTTCAGCGATCATAGTTCCCCATTCCGGAGTCGGCGGGACTACGCCAAGGCCCAGGAAAGACAGACCGGAAAGGCCGATCATCGTGGTTCCGATCTGAGTCAGTGCCTGTGTCAGAACTGGTGCCAGAAGGTTCGGGAAAATATGAACCAGAAGGATATAAAAATCACTCTTTCCAGCAAATGCAGCCGCCTGGATATAGGCCTCGTTTTTTAACGATACGGTATGACTTCTGGCAAGCCTTGCAAAGGAGACCCACATCGTTATCCCGAGTGCGACCATTGCTCCCATCAGTCCGCCATTTAAGATACCTGCGACGGCAATGGCAATGACCATTTGCGGGAACGCCAGAAAAACATCTGCCAGACGCATCAGGAACTTATCAAGCACCCCTCCGTAATATCCGCTGAATATGCCGATCAAGGTTCCGACCACAAAAGAAATGAAAACCAGAAGGAACGTGGCAGCGATCGTTGTTCTGCCTCCGTAAAGTACACGGGATAAAACACATCTTCCAAGGTTATCTGTTCCCAGAGGGTATTCCGCACAAGGCGCCATCCTTATTGCTGCTGCGTTAGGAGTTGACGGATCATGCGGTGCCAAGACACCGGCAAAGACTGCACAGAAAAGAAGCAGCAAAGCAAGTACCGCAACGATTACGATCTTGATTTTTGCCCGTTTCTTTTTTTTCATAGTGTCGTCCTCGGGTCCAGTACGTGATGCAGGATATCTGACAACTGGTTAATGACGACATAGATCACACCCATAATGATGACAAATCCCAGGATGACCGGGTAATCACGTGCCGTTATCGAGTCCATCACAAGTTTACCGATTCCAGGCCAGCGGAAGATCGTCTCGATCACTACACTTCCGCCCATCAGAGAGCCGACCTGCAGGGCGATGATCGTAAAAATATGTCCGAGTGAATTCCGAAGGACATTCATCGCGATAAATCCTTGCTTTACGCCGCGCCCCTGCATACCTGATACGTAGTCTTCTTTCAACTGATCTAAGATCTCTGCACGCATCTGCCTTATAAACCGTCCTGCCATCGGAATTGATAAAGAAAGTACCGGAAGCAGAAGGCCTTCCACGGTTCCCTTCGCAATGACTGGAAATAAGTTCAGTTTTAAGCACAGAAAATACATCAGAAGGATCGAGATCAGGAAATTGGGGAGTGAATTCCCGATAAAGGATAAGATTCTTACAATATGATCCATAATCCCGTTCTTACGGAAAGCGGAAAGAACAGAAAGCGGGAACGCGATCAGGAGCGCAGTCAGAAGACTGCTCACAGTAAGGATAAGTGTATTTTTAAGACCGGCAGCCAGCTTTGGACCTACCGGCATATCATCCTTGTAAGAATCTCCGAAATCGCCGCGGATGATGCCCGAAAACCATTCTCCGTACCTGACGAAGAATGGTTTATCAAGGCCCATCTTTGCGCGTTCCGCTTCTAAGACTTCTCTGGAAATGGCGATACCCTGCTCTGAAAGTTTCCGTTCGGCAGGGTCGCCTGGGGCCAGATCCATCAGTCCGAAGACTAAGAAGCTTAAGATAATGAGGATTACAATTAAACTAGCAAGTTTTTTTAAAATCTTTCCAATCATCCGATTGTTGTATTTGCGTCAATTCCATAAAAATCAAACGGTATATTCTCAGCAAAACCGGATACGCCCGGACGAAGTACCGTTGTGCTGTTAAAGAGTCCCACATAGCCGAAAGCATTGTCGTCGATCGCAATCTGGATGATCTCATTGGCGAGTTCTGCTCTCTTTGCAGTATCGACCTCATGCTTGAGCTGTCCGATCAGCTCCTGGCAGTGCGCATCATCAAATCCACCGACATCATAATATGCTCCATCTTCCAAAGTAGAAGTAATAAAGTAAAGCGGGTCGCCGGATTTATCCGCGATCATGCAGTAAAGTGCCAGATCAAAGTTCCCATCTGCAATATAGGTTGCATCCGGATCTTCTTCCTGCCGGAAAGTGGTATCGATACCAGCGCTCTTAAACTGCTCCTTAAGAAGCACTGCGATCGTATCCAGGGAACGGGCTGCATAGTACGCCACATTGATGGTCAGCCTCTGACCGTTCTTCTCGTAAAAACCGTCTGCTCCCATGGTGTAACCGTCTGCTTCAATCTTCTCTTTTGCTTTTGCAACATCCACTGGCGGAACCGTGACTTTTCCATACGCTGCGGATGGGTTAAACGGTCCAACTGCAGCGGAGACAGTTCCTTCCAGATACTGCGCAATCGCATCTTTATCTACGATCAGGTTCACAGCCTCGCGGATATTGTCATCCAGGCGGTTCTCATTCAAAATATAGAACTGCAGCCTTACACCAGGGATGGAAACGACATTGTACTTATCCGGTTCTGCCAGATAAACAGCCAGGGCTCCGGCGGACACACTGTTGTAACAGTCGATCTCACCGCCCTGCATAGCGAGGAGCTTCGGATCATCTTTCTGCATGTAATAGAAGATCGCACCGTCCAGAACGACATCGCCTCCCCAGTAGTTTTCATTCTTTTCCACCTCCGCATCACCTTCCGGCTGGAAGTGTTTCATCACGAACGGTCCGGTAAAGACCGGAGCGTTATCAAAATCACTTGTTGCATCCAGATCGATGATGCCAGTTGCCGGAGCAGTCAGATCATTGATCAGCGTCGGATACGTTTCCTTTGTATCGATGATGATCGTCTTCTCCCCGTCTGCTGTCATATCGTAATCAGCGAAATAGGCATAAGAGGTATTAACTTCCGAGATTCTTTTCAGATTCCGGATCACCATGTCAGCAGTCACTGGATTTCCGTTAGAAAAAGCTGACGCCTCGTTCAGTTTGATCGTCCAGACCGTGCCGTCTGCTTCTGCACTGTCAGCCAGCCATGGGTCGATGCCCATGTTTTCATTCATCTTGAACAGTGTCTCGGACATGCCGTAGATCATCGTATACCAGCCATAGGATTCTTTATGTGTATCCAGGCTCGGGTAAGCGAAAGATACTGCTGCCTTTAAGATCATCTTTCCAGGTTCTGTGCTGCCACTTCCTGACGGTCCTGGGCTGCCACTGTTGCAAGCTGTAAGTCCAATAGCCGTAATAGCGATCAGTATCATTGAAATCAGTTTCTTTTTCATTGTTCACGCTCCCATCAAATTGTTCCCCAATAAAAACCTGATAGAAGTTTATAACAGGAAACAGGCTCTTTTAAGCCCCCCTAGGGGTTCTTTTTTTATTTAGCACTTTACAATCCTAAAGCACAGCGTTATAATCCACTCAATAATAAATCTGTTTCGGGGCGGGGTGAAATTCCCCACCGGCAGTCACAGTCTGCGAGCCCTTAAGGGTTGATCGGGTGAAATTCCCGAACCGACGGTATAGTCCGGATGAGAGAAACGAATCAACATTAGTTTTCGTTGCGCCCTGGCTTTATGTCAGGGTTTTTTCATGAAACAGATTCCTTATTAAAATTTTTTAAAGAAAGGAATTGTAACTATGGAAAAAACAAAACGCAAATTCAGTACCAAAGAAATTGTATGTATGGGCATGTTCTGTGCTCTTGCTTACGCTGTCATGGCATTGTCAAAATTGATCCCGGTCAGTATCGCCGGATTTCTGAACTTTGACTTCAAAGATTTTGTCATTGCCATCTGCGGCTTTCTCTTTGGTCCGCTCCCGGCCATCATCGTGACAGTGATCGTTTCCCTGATCGAAATGATCACCATCAGCTCCACCGGTCCGATCGGTCTTCTGATGAACGTACTTTCCACATGTGCCTTTGTAGTTCCTGCCGCTCTGTTCTACCGCTCCAAGAGAAAATTTTCCAGCGCTGTAGTCGGCTTGATCCTTGGCATTGTCTGTATGGCAATCATCATGGTCCTTTGGAACTGGCTGATCACCCCTTTATACATGGGAGTACCGCGCGAAACGGTCGTAGGTATGCTGCTTCCAGTCTTCCTGCCATTTAACCTGATCAAGGGTGCGATCAATGCAGCCATCACTTTGCTGCTCTATCATCCGATCGTCACTGCACTGCGGAAGGCGAACCTGGTCCCGCAGAGCACATCCAAAGCCCCGAAGAAAAAGGGCCTTTCCCTGGGTGTTACACTGGTTTCCATCTTTGTGATCATCTCATTGGTGCTGGTCGTCCTGGCCTGGACAGGGGTTATCTAAGATATAATTTTGACATGAAGCTGCCGCAGGATAACTGCGGCAGCTTTTTTGTAGTTAAGCTCCTTACGGCGGTGGGGTTTATATGATTTCCTTCTTTGATAGCGGCGTTATTTCCCTTATCTATCCCTGCGCCAAGAGTGAATATGGGAAGATTGTCCGCTCTGCCAATCTTCCCTCACAAAAACGCCCTTAAAGTATGGGAACTTTCTTCTTTCTCCCAATATTCCCATACTGAGTCAGCTTTAAAATGTGGGAGCATCGCTCTTCTTATCAATCTTCCCTCACAAAAACAGCCAAAAAATATGGGAACTTTGCGGCATAAATCAATCTTCCCATACTGGAGCGCCCTTTTTGTATGGGAACTTCGCGCATCCTCCCTATTTTCCCTCACTATAGCCGCTAAACAGTATGGGAACTTTACTCGCCTTGCCAATCTTCCCTCACAATGATCGTCAAAAGGTATGGGAAGATCCCTCGCCTGCCCAATCTTCCCTCACAAGGTCCGCCAAAAGGTATGGGAAGATTCCTCGCCTGCCCGATCTTCCCTCACCGCAAATCATAACCACCGGCTTAGCCGGTGGTTTGCTCTGCGGCTATAAGCCGCTGTTCCCGACTTGCCCCTAAAGGGGCACTGAATCGTCCGCCTCCCGCACCCCATCCACGGGCCTGACCCTGAAGGGCCTCTCTCCCCGCCCTACTTTACCGGCTCACCCGTGAACGGGTCGATATATTCCTTGAGTGTCATTTGATCGTATTCGAGATCTTCCTTCATCTGGTTCCGGATGTATTCCTGGATCTTCTTCGCATTCTTTCCTACTGTATCCACATAGTATCCCCGGCACCAGAAATGCCGGTTCCCATATTTATACTTTAGGTTCGCATGCCTCTCGAATATCATGAGCGAACTTTTGCCTTTTAAATATCCCATTATTTCTGACACGCTGTACTTTGGCGGTATCCTCACGAACATATGGATATGATCTGGCATGGCCTCTGCCTCTATGATCTCCACTCCTTTTCTTTTGCATAATTCGCTGAGGATGCGACCGATATCCGCTCGTATCTGGTTGTAGATGACCTTGCGTCTGTACTTCGGTGCGAACACGATGTGATACTTACATTCCCACTTTGTGTGTGCTAAACTGTTTTTGTCCATTTGGGCACCTCCTTTGATTCAATTGAGTGCGGTTGGCGAACCTACACTTATTGTACCATTGGAGGTTTTTGCTTGAAGCTAAAGCTGTCTGATTCCACCTGCATAGCAGGTGGGTTTGTGTCAGGCCTTGCCTAACAATAAAAAGCAGGGCTGCTTTTATAGCAGCCCTGCCGGCAGATACGCCTTAAAATTCAACGAACGTATGCAATAAATGCTTTCAACAAATGTATGCAACAAATGCTTAAAACAAATATCCACAACATCAAAGATCCCTGAACAGCATCTGCGCATAGTCATGAAAGGCTGCTCTCCAGACTCTCCATTCATGATAGCCCGGATAGATCTTCTGAATATAGTTGATGCCTTTTTCTTTGCAGTATTCACGTTCCTGCTCAAACAGCGGCAGAGATACTTCATGATCGCCAATGGCACCGAAGAACGGATTCACTTCGCGGTTGAATGTTTCCGCATCGTCGAAGCATTTCAGCTGCTCTGCCTGCGAACGCGGCTCACGTCCCGGCATCTTCGGATAGGTATAGCCGGTAAAGAGGCCTGCAGAGCCAAAGACATCATAGTGCTGCATGATCATTTCGCCTGAAAGCAGAGATCCCATAGAAAGGCCGGCGATCGCACGGGCTTTTTTATCGGAGATCACGCGGTAATGCGATTCGATAAACGGGATGCAGTCCTCAATGATCATGTCATTATAACGGCTGTTATCCAGCCGAGGATTGCCGTCATTATTCACCTGCATCATGGCATTGTTCATTACAATAATGAACGGAACGATCTTACCCTCTGCCAGAAGGTTATCCATGGAGAAGTTGGTCTTGCCCAGATCGATCCAGCAGGTCTCATTCTCGCCGCCGCCATGCTGCAGATAAAGGACCGGGTATTTGGTATCAAGATCATCACGGTATTTCGGAGGAGTGTAGACGTAGCAGCATTCCCACTCTCCTGTGATCTTTGAGAAGAAATACTCTCTGGAAACCGTTCCATGCGGGACATCCTTGATCAGCAGATAATCCTGTTCCGGATCCGGCACTTCAATATAGTTGATGCCGTAGCCCCAGCCATAACCGATCGGTGCAAGCGGGTTGATGATGCGGACGCCGTCTACGTAAAAGATCAGCTGTTTCAGACCCGGCTCATCATACTGGATCGTACCGCTCCACATGCCGTCCTCATCTTTTTCCAGATTGACCATATTTTCCGGGTATCCTGCAGTTACTTCATTTGCGGTAGGGCCATACAGACATACCCAGACTTTTCCGTCCGGCATCACTTTGTAACCAATGTTGGTGTCCTTGTAAGTTCCGCCCATGATCATCGTCGGCAGCAGCTGCCGGTTAAAACCGATGGCACGGGAATCAAAGGTTTGATTTGTTAAAAAACTCTCAGGTATATTCATTTCAGCTCCTCTCCGCGGTGTCCCGCCAGACGATCCTGACAGGAGTTCCGCATTCTTATTGATGGTTATACTATATCACTTTTTACGTTGGGCGGGCAAAAAAAGCCGGCTCTCTTGTTCCAAAAAGAGGCACAAGAGATACAGCTGGTGATGTTTTTTTGTCTTCTGCTTTTTGATAGGTTCCGGAACTGTTGATCATCTGAGAAGGATCGCGGGCGATGATCCCGACATGTGTGACTTCCCTGTTTACTGCGAAAATACGGTCGCCTTCTTTGAAGAATCCTTTTGAACGAAAGAAAGCTATATCTCCGGGTTTTGCACAAGAAGCATCCAGAAAACAAGCTCCTTGATCAATATAATATTGGGCAAGAGAAGCCGAAAGCCTGCGACCTCCGACCGCACGTATCTCTTCTTTCAGCGTTTCCAGACTGATGCCCATTTCTTCCGCTTTGTTTAGGTCTAGTCCTCTCGGTCCGGCAAGATACGGCCTTCCGATACGTTCTGCAATACCAACATACCGGTCCGGAAGATCAGAAAAATCGATCACCTCTTCCGGGAGATTTCTTTTCATTCTGGATTTCAGATCGACGATCGTTCCAGTGGCATATGGACTTTCCTCATACGGAATCTGTGCAAGAACAAGTAAAACAAAGGAGGAACAATCAATGTTCCCCCTGTTCTCAAATTCTGCATCAAAAATATGATATCCGGATAAAAACGTTCTGCTGCCATAAGAGTAGATCAGATGATCTGCCTGCCTTAAATACGATTCCGCACAGACAAGGATCTCCTCTGCGGCTGTCGGATCATATGCTATTTCCGGTTTTTCCGGTATGACAGGTTCCATATAACTCATGAATCAATATCCCAGTTCGCGATTCACGGCATGAATCGGCGGCTCTCCCTGAGCAACAAGTGTCAGATTCTTAATCGCTGTATCTATCACGCGTTCATAATTAACGCCAGCGCGGAAACCACCAGAAATATGCGGCGTAAGATAGACACGAGGTGTGGTCCATAAAGGATGTCCCTGTGGAAGCGGTTCCGGTGTCATGACATCCAGGCATGCTGCCTTCAGATGCCCCTCATTCATGACTTTGATCAGATCCTCAGTCACAATGGCATTTCCTCTGCCGACATTTGCAATGATGGCGGTCTTTTTCATCAGACGCAGCCGTCTTTCATCAAACATACCGCCGACTTCATCTGTGCCCGGCATGCTCAAAGCCACAATGTCCATCTCCGGGAGTAGCTCATCCATTCCTTCCGGAGTGACCAGTTTCTGCACGAACTCCGGCTGATCATGGATCGTCCGCCTTACGCCGTAACAGATAGCTCCCAGTGCATTTGCTTTCCGTGCATAGGATGTACCAATCGCACCCATGCCGACAGAAAGCACTTTTAAGCCCTCAAAAAGACTAATATCATGGAGCAGCTCCCATTTCTGATCCTGCTGGTTTTTCACATACTCCGGCATCCGTTTTACTGCCATCAAAGTAGTGGTCAGCATATGCTCTGCGATGGTGTCTCCATAAGCCCCATAGGCATTTGCCAATGTGATTTCTTCCGGAAGCCAGGTGTATCCATTAGCACCTGCGCTGAAGAGCTGCACAAAACGCAGCTTTGGCATTTTCGGAAGTATTTCTTTGGTGATCATTCCAACGAAAAACTCTGTATCTGCAAATGCCTCTTCCGGAACATCACTGATCTTTTCTGCAAAGACGATCTCACATCCCGGAATGCTTTGAAACCGTTTGATGTTTTCTTCCGTATGATGGCCAGTGATAATGACTTTCTTTAACTCACTCATCTCTTCTTACCTGTCCCTTTCTGCAGTAACAGTGGAAGTGACTTTTTATAAGCAAGCCTTGTCAGTTCTGTGTGGTCTCTTCCTCTTTGCTTTCTTCAGTGCTCTTTTCGCTATTTTGCTTCCTTGCTTTGGCCAGTTCCTGTACAGATTTATACAGGTCGCTGCTTTCCAGTTTTTCCGGATGGGACAGGAAACGGATATATGTCAGCTTCGTGACATCCTTATCGGTCTTGAAATAAATGAAGTCATCTTTTTTCGGCGTATATCCGATCAGGATATCAATATTATCATCAAATACCAGTTCTTTCTCTTCTCCGGTCGTAAACAGGATCTTGCACTTTCCACCTTCAAACGCGGTGACCCAGCCGGCAGCAACATCGTTCTTTCTGCCCTTCAGATCAATCTCGATCAACTTCGATTCTGTCGGACGATACTTGAACTCAACGATATCTCCTTCCTCCGGGAAATATCCGCTGGCAATTGTCATGTCATCGCTGACAGTCAGTTCAATCTCTTTTCCTGTATCGATTTCAATACGAACCTTATCACCCCATTTGGTGATCAATCCGCCTGCCTGTACTTCCGGAATCGTAGGTGTCGGCGGCTCTGTTGGTGGTTCTGTTGGAGGCTCTGTTGGAGGCTCTGTCGGAGGTTCTGTCGGAGGCTCTGTTGGCGGCTCCGTTGGAGGTTCTGTTGGCGGCTCCGTTGGAGGTTCTGTTGGCGGCTCTGTCGGTTTTTCCGTCGGTCTTTCTGTCGGAGGTTCTGTTGGTTTCTCCGTCGGTTTTTCTGTCGGCGGTTCCGGAGGCGGTGCCGGTTTCGAACAATAAACAGCTACTGCGACCGGATTGTTTACCAGATTGCCTGTATAAGTAACTTCTGCGGTAACACCTGTTTCAAATTTCACCCCCGTATACTTTGTAGTATCGTTAGCTGTAAAAACATATCTTGCGGTGCTTGTCTTTAACGTAAACGTATTAATAGAAATGGATTCTATCGTTCCATTGATCGTATATTTCTTCTCTTCTTTCCGTTCTGCGGCTTTCACAATATCAACAGCTGTTGCCTGCGGTGTCTGTCCCTGAGCAGGCTTTTTAAACGTTACGCTTACACTGTCGCCAACCTGGATCGTTTTAGCTTCACCCGTGATTACTGTGTCAGGGGTATATGCAAAGAGGTTAGCATCTGCAGAATCTATGCTCAGTACAAAATAGGTGTCTGTAACCTCCGAAACAATTCCATATGCATATAAATATTCCGGTTCATCATTTTCCTGCAAAACAGTGATCTTGACTGCATATGGATCCTCGCTGATGCTGCCGGTATA
>JAFWLF010000052.1:0-2963 GCA_017511185.1 Lachnospiraceae bacterium
ATCGGTATCCGCCACGGAGAGAAGATGAGTGAGACACTGATGACGGCCGAAGAGTTTAGTAAAGCAGAAGATCTGGGCGATTATTACCGCGTGAGAGTGGATGCCCGGGATCTGAACTATGAAAAATATTTTGAAGATGGAAACACCCAGATCCATCAGGATCAATCCTTCACTTCTGATAATACCGTGCAGCTGAACCGTGAAGAGATCAAAGAGCTGCTGTTAAAGCAGGCGTATGTAATGAAGGCCTTGCAGGCTGCAAAGCAGCATTGATCATGCAAGGCCGACTTGCCGCCGAACACAGTGAGGGGGCGTTACCAAAAGCCTTAAGGAGTAAATCATGAAAAAATTAAAAGTCATGACAGTGGTCGGCACACGTCCGGAGATCATCCGGCTGGCCGAGACGATCAAAGCGTGCGATCAGTATTTTGATCATGTGCTGGTCCATACCGGGCAGAACTACGATTACAAACTGAACCAGGTATTCTTTGAGGACCTGGAACTGAGGGAACCAGATTATTATCTGGATGCCGCCGGCGAGAAACTGGGCGATACCATGGGCAATATCATCGCAAAGAGCTATCGCGTCATGGAAGAGGAAAAACCGGATGCGCTGCTGGTGCTGGGTGATACCAACTCCGCTTTGTGCGCCATCTCCGCAAAAAGGTTGAAGGTGCCGATCTTCCACATGGAAGCAGGCAACCGCTGCTGGGACTGGAACGTCTCGGAAATGATCAACCGGAAAATTGTGGATCATATTGCAGACATCAATCTGCCATATACCGAAAACTCCAGACGTTATCTCCTGTCTGAAGGCATCGACGGCAAGACTATTTTTGTGACCGGATCCCCAATGCGCGAGGTGCTGGATAAATATCATGACAAAATAGAAGCGAGCGATGTGCTCACCCAGCTGGGATTGAAAGAAAAGGAATACATCCTGGTCTCTGCTCACAGGGAAGAGAATATCGATCTGGAAGAAAATTTCCTCTCTCTGATGAATGCGTTGAATGATGTTGCCGAGACATATCAGATGCCGGTCATTTACTCCACGCATCCACGGAGCAAAAAGTTTATTGAGAAGAGAAACTTTCAGTTCCATCCGCTGGTAAAGAGCATGGAACCGTTCGGTTTCTTTGATTATAACAAGCTGCAGAAAAATGCATTCTGCGTTCTGTCTGATTCCGGCACGCTTTCTGAAGAGAGTGCGATGTGCCGCTTCCCTGGTGTCCTGATAAGGACCTCTACTGAACGGCCGGAAGCGTTGGATATGGGAAGTGTTGTCCTTGGCGGCATTGATACAGAGACGATCGAGCAGGCGATCGAGCTGGCTGTCAGCATCAGCAGAAACGGTGATCTGTTTGAACTGAATGCAGATTACTGTCAGAAGAATGTTTCACTGAAAGTGGTAAAAACCATTCAGAGTTATACAGATATCGTGAACAGGACGGTTTGGCTGAAAAAATGAAGCTGCTAGTCGTATGCCAGCATTACTGGCCGGAGAATTTCCGCATCAATGATATCGTGGAAGGGTTCCTGGAGCGCGGCCATGAGGTGGACGTGCTTTGCGGGCAGCCTAATTATCCGACCGGAGAATTTTTTGATGGATACGACTCCCACAGCATCAAAGAAGAAATGCACGGAAAGGTCAGAGTATACCGGACGTTTGAGATCAAACGGGGAAGCAACAGCAACCTCAGGATCTTCCTGAACTACATGGCTTTTCCAATTGCCAGCTCATTTCAGGTAGGAAAGCTGAAAAAGAAGCATTATGACAAAGTGTATATTTACCAGCTTTCCCCGGTCATGATGTCTTATGCAGGCATTCGGATTGCACAGAAAAAAAAGATCGGCTGTGCTATGTACATCCTGGATATCTGGCCGCAGAATCTGTATTCTGTCATACCGATCAAAAACAAGCTGCTGCGCAAATTCCTGTATTCCTGGTCGATGTGGTATTACAAAAAGCCGGAGCAGCTGATCACGGTGTCAGAAAAAATGCGCCAGTATTTCTTAACGGTGCTGGGAAAGAGCGATGAGGATATCACGTTTATCCCGCAGTGCCCGGAAAAACTGTACGAACAAACGGTGCATGATGCAGAACTGGAAGCAAGGTTTTCAGAGGGATTCCGTATTGTATATACTGGGAACATCTCTCCTGCACAGGATGTAGAGAGCATCACACAGGCAGCAGCTATGTGTGTGGAAGAGGGAATGACCGATCTGCGATTTATCATCGTAGGAGACGGCATGAGCCGTTCTCATTGGGAGGATCTGATCGCAGAGGCCAGATTAAATGATTACTTTATCTTTGAAGGATTCCATCCGATCGAAGATATTCCTAAATATACGGCACTGGCAGATGCCTTGCTGGGAACATTATCCAAGGATGGTCTGCAGGATTTTTCCATTCCGGCCAAAGTCATGAGCTATCTGGCCGCCGGCAGGCCACTTCTTCTGGCCATGGAAGGCGAGCCGGAAGAGATCATCCAAAAAGCAGACTGTGGATTCTGTTCCAAACCGGGCGATGCCAAAGCGCTTGCAGGGAACATCAAAGCATTGCATGCAATGGATGCAGAGAAACGAAAACAGCTGGGTGATAACGCCCGTGCATATCAGCAGGCGCACTTTGAGCGGAATCGGAGTATTGACCAAATGCTGGAGGTTATTGAACGGGCATGAAAAAACTGATCATTATTCCGGCCTATAACGAAGAGAAAAGCCTGTTGTCGGTGATACAGGATATCCGGGACAATGCGCCTGGATACGACTATGTAGTCATTAACGATGCGTCCACGGATGGGACCAAACAGCTTTGCGAAGAACATCAGATCCACTTTCTGGATCTTGCCAGCAATCTGGGGATCGGCGGAGCCGTGCAGACCGGATACCAGTACGCACTGCAGGAAGGATATGATATTGCAGTACAGCTGGATGGAGATGGCCAGCACCCGGCTGCAGCC
>JAFWLF010000053.1:0-2619 GCA_017511185.1 Lachnospiraceae bacterium
CAGTATATTTTTGTCAGGAGCATATCTCCATCAGCACCATATCCGTAGTTTCCGGTTGAAAGTGCAGCGGCTGATATGCCCTGCTTTGTCAGCGCCGACTTGATCTCTTTTTCTGCATCTGCCGACACATGCGAATCAAAATGGATCTCCTGTTCATATATCATTTTTTCTTCAAACTGGATATCCAGCGTTTTATTGATACTGAAACGCATATGGAAACCGATGACCAGCAGAATTTAGCACAAATAAAAACGGAGTTGTCGCAGAAATGCAGACAACTCCGGTACTTTTTCAATACAAAAGATGCGTTACAGATTCATCTCATATTTATCTTTATAGGAATTAAAATAATCTACGTAAACCGGATCCTGACGATAATCCATGTTCCGGTGATATTCATGCTCATGGAACAGTTCTTCACCTTCTTCAACCAGGTCCAGCGCAATATTACTGCAGTGGTCAGCAATCCTCTCATAGTCTGTAAGAATATCATTAAACACAAAACCATTTTCGAGAGTGCACTCCTGGCGGCTGACCCGGTCTATGTGTCTGGATTTCAAGATATCGCAGAGATCATCGACGACTTCCTCCAGAGGATCCACTTTTTTGGCTTCCTCAAAATCATTATTTAAAAAGGCATCGATGGTAAGTGACGCAATTTCCTGGATGGCATCTTCCAGACGAGACAGCTCTTTTCGGCCGCTTCAGAAAACAGCAGCTTCTTTTCATTGATCTCTGTTGCCGCCTCACCAATATTTTTTGCATGATCTGACATCCGCTCGAAATCAGAAAGAACGGTCAGATACTTACCAACTTCCAAAGACTGCGTTTCACTCAGATCGGCAGCAGTGATCTTGGACAGGTAAGCTCCCAGTTTATCCTCATAACGGTCCAGGACCTCTTCCAGGTCCATAACCCGCTTGATCCCTTCTTTGCTGTATTTCCTGCGAACACCGATGGCACTGTTGATGCTGTCCAGGGCTTTGCCTGCCATGGAGTCGATCACCAGACGGCTCTGCTCAATGGAAAGCGGCGGATGTGCCAGAAACCGAGGCTCGAGACGGTCCATATCCGCCTTCTCTGCTGCCGCTTCTTCTCCTTCCGGGAACATCGCACAGACTAATTTTTCCAAAAGCCCGGTGGCGGGCGCTAATAGAATAACGACCGCTAACCTATACAATGTGTTCACAAGGGCAATCATGACCATCGTCATAGTCGTAGTCATCAGCGGAAAATGGAAGATCGCGTTCAGAACATAAAAGATCACGCCACAAAGGATAGCTCCGATAATATCAATGATCAGATATACAAAAGCGGTTCGTTTTCCGTTTGCGCTGGTCCCAAGTGCACTCAGCATAACAGGGACTGCTGCGCCGATTCCAATACCCATTATGATCGGGAATGCCATGTCAAACTCCAGTGCACCGGTAACTGCCAAAGCCTGCAGGATACCGACAGCAGCACTGGCGCTCTGGATCACAGCTGTGACTAAAAGACCGGCCAGGACACCCAGCACCGGATTGGTAAAGCTGGTCAGAAGATGGATAAAATTTGGATCCTCACGCAGTGGCTCAATGGCTCCGGACATCATGCTCATGCCAAACATCAGAACGGCAAAGCCAAGCATGATCCCGCCAACATTTTTAAGGGATGTCTTTTTGACGAACATCCAGAGAATAATACCGATCAGGGCGACTATTCCGGTAAGAACTTCTGTGCTTAGAATGGATGCCACACTGGACTTGCCCCCGCTCAGACTGTTGAGACAGAGGATCCAGCCTGTGATACTGGTTCCCAGAATAGCTCCTAGAACGACGCTGATACCCTGCTTAACCTTCATCATCCCGGCATTAACAAAGCCTACGACCATGACGGAAACAGCAGAAGAAGACTGCACCACAGCAGTCACTCCGGTTCCGAGTGCAACGCCTTTTATGGTATTTCCGGACAGTTTATAGAGGATGACCTCCATTTTGCTGCCGGCAACTTTTTTCAGGGAGTCTCCCATGACAGACATGCCGAACAAAAACAGGGCAATACCGCCAATCAGAGACAGGATACCTGCGATATCCATAAAGCTCCTCTCCAGTCAAAACATTTAACGCTAAACGCTCTGCAGTCGTTATCTCATGGAATAAGAGCCCCTGTCAAGTACTGTTAAGAGATTGTCAAATGTCTTCTCTACTTGTTGTAATCACCTGATTCTTTTTATGAAATTTACTTTGCATTTTCATTGTGCTAACATCATTTTAAAAGAATGTCTACTTTATTAGGAGAAGGGAGTTTATGTTATGGCACAATTGACAGAAAAAGAAAACTATTTGATGTGTCTCGCAGGTGAACAGCCGGAATGGATCCCGCATATGTCGATGGATCCAAAAAGACCGGGCCCGACAGGCAACGCATCTGTATCATGGTTAAGAAAGCACTATGATCCAACCGGAGATCACAGAGATATCTTTGGTGTGGAATATATTACAAGTGCAGAAGCTGCCGGCGGTATGCTTCCAAAAACCTGGGATTTCATCCTGGATGACATCACCAAATGGCGCGATGTCATCAAAGCCCCGGATATCAGCGGATTTGACTGGGAACAGATGGCCAAGAAAGATCTGGAGC
>JAFWLF010000054.1:0-27460 GCA_017511185.1 Lachnospiraceae bacterium
GAAGTTGCTGCAGGAAAAGCAGGTAATTCCGTGGAGCAATGTCAGAAGATCTGACGACACCGGTCGATGCACACCATGGTCCGTTAACTGAGACGGAAACAACGTGCAGAAGCGTAACAAGAGCTGGTCAGCCATTTACCAGAATGCATATGGCAAAGGCACCGAAGGCGGGGCGAAAAGCTTGCGAGCGGCAGGATCGGCGGAATATAGGGATTGGCTGAACTATGCCAATTTTTTACGGGAAAAACGCGACACGCACGGAAGAGTGTGCAAAAACAAAAAATCATAATAAAACAGGAGGCTAATATGGCAAATCAGGTAATGAGAATCACACTTAAGGCTTATGATCACAAATTAATTGATCAGTCAGCTGAAAAGATCATCGACACTGTTAAGAAAAACGGGTCACAGGTTTCCGGTCCAGTTCCACTTCCTACTAAAAAGGAAGTTGTTACTATTTTAAGGGCTGTGCATAAATACAAAGATTCCCGTGAACAGTTCGAGCAGAGGACTCATAAGAGACTCATCGACGTGATCGCACCGACACAGAAGACGATGGAAGCTTTATCCAAACTCGATATGCCGGCAGGCGTTTATGTCAACATTAAAATGAAGGAACAGTAAGAACACATCTGTTCTAGGATGAACGTCAACGACGGATCCGATCAAGACTTGTCAGACAATAAGATCAGCAATCAGTCGGACAGTCAAGATCAACCGATTACGATTGGCGCTCCGCTGTAGATTAGGAGGTTATTAAAATATGAAGAAAGCGATTTTAGCAACAAAAATCGGTATGACCCAGGTCTTCAATGAAGACGGCGTCTTAACACCGGTTACCGTTCTTCAGGCTGGCCCATGTGTCGTTACACAGGTCAAGACAGAAGAGACTGACGGCTATGCAGCTGTACAGGTTGGTTTCCAGGACAAGAGAGAGACTCTGGTCAACTCTCCGGACCGTGGAAAATTTGACAAGGCAGACATTCCTTATAAGAGATTCATCAGAGAATTCCGTTTTGAGAATGCTGCAGAATACAATGTAAAAGACGAAATCAAGGCAGACATTTTTGAGGCTGGAGACAAGATCGATGTTTCCGCTATCTCAAAAGGTAAAGGTTTCCAGGGTGCGATCAAGAGATTCAATCAGCACAGAGGGCCTATGAAACATGGTTCCAAGTACCATCGTCACGCAGGTTCCAACGGCAGCGCATCCGATCCGTCCAGAGTTTTCAAAGGAAAACATATGCCTGGCCAGATGGGAGCAAAGAGAGTTACCGTTCAGAATCTGGAAGTTGTCAGAGTGGATGCCGATGATAATCTGATCCTGGTCAAAGGTGCTGTACCGGGACCAAAGAAGGCTTTAGTAGAAGTACGTGAAGCTGTTAAGGCATGACGATTGAGGGAAAGGAGGAAATTCAGATGTCAAAAGTATCTGTTTACAATATGAAAGGCGAAACAGTTGGCGATATTGAACTGAAGGACGAGATCTTTGGCGTAGAAGTAAATGAGCATCTTCTTCACAAAGCAGTCGTAGCACAGCTTGCCAACAAACGTCAGGGCACACAGAGTGCCAAAACTCGTTCCGATGTTTCCGGCGGCGGCAAAAAGCCATGGAGACAGAAAGGAACAGGCCACGCTCGTCAGGGCTCCATCAGAGCTCCGCAGTGGACCGGCGGTGGTGTGGTATTCGCACCGAAGCCGCGTGATTACGAAGTAAAAATGAACAAGAAGGAAAAGAGAGCTGCATTAAAGAGCGCTTTAACCTCCAGAGTTCAGGAAGAAAAGATTTTCGTGATCGACGAGCTGAAAGTTGATGAGATCAAAACAAAAACGATGGTTGCATTCTTAAAGAGCCTTGATCTGAACAAAGCGCTGATCGTCCTGAATGACAATGATCAGAACGTGATCTGCTCCGCAAGAAACATCCAGAATGTAAAGACTGCTCTTACAAACACGATCAACGTATTCGATATTCTGAAATATGATGCGTTAGTACTGGATAAGGCAGCTCTGGAAACAATCGAGGAGGTGTACGCATAATGGCAGATCTGAAATATTATGATGTAATCCTGAAACCGGTTATCTCTGAAAAGAGCATGGAGCAGATGTCTGAAAAGAAGTATACATTCCTGGTTCATGTAGATGCAAACAAGGCACAGATCAGAGACGCTGTTGAGAAAATGTTCGAAGGAACAAAGGTTGAGAAAGTCAACACGATCAACAATCATCCAAAGACAAGACAGCGTAACCGTATCGTCGGCAAGATGCCTAAGACGAAAAAAGCTATCGTAACATTAACAGCTGATAGCAAAGACATTGAGATCTTCGAGGGACTGTAAAATTACCTTCGAACCATATACGCAAGTCAAGCGTGATAAGAAAAGACATTAACTGAAAGGAGAAAAAAATGGGAATCAAAACATTTAACCCATATACACCTTCTAGAAGACAGATGACAGCCCTCGACAAGAAGGACATCACAAAGAAGACACCGGAGAAATCCTTACTCGCAGTCAGCAAGAAGAATTCCGGACGTAACAACCAGGGTAAGATCACTGTCAGACACAGAGGTGGCGGTACAAGAAAACAGTACAGAATCATTGACTTTAAGAGAAATAAGGATGGTATCCCGGCTAAGGTTGCCGGAATCGAATACGATCCGAACAGAACAGCAAACATTGCACTTCTTCATTACGCAGATGGAGAAAAGGCATACATCATCGCACCGCTCGGCCTGAAAGACGGCATGACCGTTATGTCCGGCCCGAATGCAGAAGTCAGAGTTGGCAACTGCCTCCCGCTGGAAAACATCCCGATCGGTACAGAAATCCATAACATCGAGCTCTATCCGGGCAAAGGCGGCCAGTTAGTCCGCTCCGCCGGAAACGCAGCTCAGCTCATGGCAAAAGAAGGAAAGTACGCAACACTTCGTCTTCCTTCCGGAGAAATGAGAATGGTCCCGATCATTTGCAGGGCAACCATCGGCCAGGTTGGCAATGTGGAGCATGACCTTGTAAATATCGGTAAAGCAGGTCGTAAGAGAAACATGGGTATCAGACCTACCGTACGTGGTTCCGTAATGAACCCGAACGACCATCCGCATGGTGGTGGTGAAGGTAAGACCGGTATCGGACGTCCAGGTCCAAGCACTCCTTGGGGCAAACCGGCACTTGGTCTTAAGACTAGAAACAAACACAAACAGTCAAACAAACTCATCATCCGTCGCCGCGATGGACGTAACATGAAGTAAGGAGGTTACCATGGCAAGATCATTAAAAAAAGGCCCTTTTGCAGACGAAAGTTTGCTTAAGAAAATAGAAGCAATGAACGCAAACGATGAGAAGAGCGTTGTCAAGACATGGTCACGCCGTTCCACGATCTTCCCGAGTTTCGTAGGACACACGATTGCAGTTCATGATGGCAGAAGACATGTTCCTGTGTATGTAACAGAAGATATGGTCGGACACAAACTCGGCGAGTTCGTGGCAACCAGAACTTACAGAGGACATGGCAAAGACGAGAAGAAGTCAAGATAAGCAAATATTTCGAAAGGAGGTTTAATCCATGGCAAAGGGACATAGATCACAAATTAAAAGAGAAAGAAATGCACAGAAGGATACCAGACCATCAGCAAAACTTTCATTTGCCAGAATCTCTACCACCAAGGCATGCTATGTACTTGATGCGATCAGAGGTAAAAATGTAAATGAAGCCCTTGGTCTCCTTGCATACAATCCTAGATATGGAGCTTCCATTATTGCTAAACTCTTGAAGAGCGCGATTGCAAATGCACAGAACAATAATGGTATGAATCCAGAAGACCTTTATATTGCAGAATGTTACGCAAATAAGGCACCTACAATGAAACGAATTAGACCTAGAGCACAGGGCAGGGCATACAGAATCGAAAAGAGACTGAGCCATATCACTGTCGTGCTCGACGAAAGATAGGAGGGAGTATGGGACAAAAAGTTAATCCTCATGGTTTAAGAGTAGGAGTTATCAAAGACTGGGATTCCATGTGGTATGCAGAAGAAGATTTTGCTGACAACCTGGTTGAAGATTACCAGATCAGACAATTCCTGAAAGACAAATTATACAATGCCGGAATCGCTAAAGTTGAAATTGAAAGAGCATCCGACAAAAACATCAAGATCAAAGTACATGCTGCAAAGCCGGGCGTTATCATCGGCAAAGGCGGCGGTGAGATCGAGAAAGTAAAAGCACAGGTTAAAAAGCTGATCGGCAAAGATGCCGTCATCGATATTATCGAAGTTAAGAGATCCGATAAGGATGCACAGCTTGTTGCAGAAAATATCGCACAGCAGCTGGAGAACCGTGTTTCCTTCAGAAGAGCAATGAAGAGCGCTATGAGCCGTTCCATGAAGGCTGGTTCACTTGGTATCAAAGCTTCCGTATCCGGCCGTTTAGGCGGAGCTGATATGGCTCGTACCGAGTTCTACTCCGAGGGAACAATTCCTCTTCAGACGTTACGTGCAGATATTGATTATGGTTTTGCTGAAGCAGACACAACCTATGGTAAAGTAGGCGTTAAAGTTTGGATTTACAAAGGTGAAGTGCTTCCGGTAAAAGAACACAAGGAAGGGAGCGATAAATAATGTTAATGCCAAAAAGAACAAAACATCGTAAACAGTTCCGCGGTTCTATGAAAGGTAAAGCTTTAAGAGGCAACAAACTTTCTTACGGCGAGTTCGGTATCGTCGCACAGGAACCAGGCTGGATCAAATCCAATCAGATCGAAGCTGCCCGTGTCGCTATGACAAGATACGTGAAGCGTGGCGGACGTGTCTGGATCAAGATCTTCCCTGATAAACCAGTTACAGCAAAACCTGCTGAAACACGTATGGGTTCAGGTAAAGGTGCTCTTGAGTACTGGGTAGCAGTTGTAAAACCGGGCCGTGTTATGTTTGAAATTGCCGGTGTACCGGAAGCAACAGCAAAGGAAGCTCTCCGTCTTGCAACACACAAATTACCTGTAAAATGCAAGATAGTTTCCAAGGCAGATTTGGAAGGCGGTGAATCAAGTGAAAACGAATAAATATTTAGAAGATTTAAGAACTAAATCCGCTGCTGAACTTGATGCAGAACTGACAGCAGCTAAGAAAGAGCTTTTCAACTTAAGATTCCAGAATGCAACAAACCAGCTGGAAAATACAGGCAGAATTAAAGAAGTCAGAAGAAACATCGCGCGTATCAAAACCGTGATCACACAGAAAGCAAAAGCTGCCGAGTAAATAAGGAGGAGAAAACGTGGAAAGAAATTTAAGAAAAGTTCGTACCGGTAAAGTTACGAGCAACAAAATGGACAAGACGATCGTTGTTGCAGTTGTTGATAACGTTAAGCATCCTCTTTATAAGAAAATCATTAAGAGAACTTATAAGCTGAAAGCTCATGATGCAAACAATGAATGCAACATCGGTGACACAGTTAAGGTTATGGAAACAAGACCGCTGTCCAAAGATAAAAGATGGCGCCTTGTTGAGATCATTGAAAAGGCTAAATAGTAGAAAGGAGAATTATTATGATTCAGCAGGAAAGCAGACTCAGAGTTGCTGATAACACCGGCGCGAAAGAGATCCTTTGCATCAGAGTTCTTGGTGGTTCTACTAGGAAGTATGCTAACATCGGTGATATCATTGTCGCTACAGTAAAAGATGCTAACCCGGGCGGCGTTGTCAAGAAGGGTGATGTTGTTAAGGCTGTAGTGGTTCGTACTAAAAAAGGTGCTCGTCGTAAAGATGGTTCCTACATCAAATTTGACGAGAATGCTGCCGTCATTATCAAAGAAGATAAAACTCCGACAGGAACACGTATTTTCGGACCGGTAGCCAGAGAGCTCAGAGAGAAACAGTTCATGAAGATCGTTTCACTGGCTCCTGAAGTATTGTAGGAGGTAGAGACATGGCATCATTAAAAATCAAAAAAGGCGATACCGTCAGAGTCATCGCCGGCAAAGACAAAGATAAAGAAGGCAAGGTACTTGCTGTAAACGCTGAAAAAGGCACTGTCGTGGTAGAGGGCGTCAACATGATCAAAAGACATCTGAAACCGGGCAAAGAGACCCAGGAAGGCGGCATCATTACTCAGGAAGGACCTATCCATATTTCCAACGTAATGTACGTTCAGAACGGCAAGACGACCAGAGTCGGATTCCAGGTCGTTGACGGAAAGAAAGTTCGTTACGCGAAATCCAACAATCAGGCAATTGATTAATGAGGAAGGAGGTTCAAAGAGTTGAGTAGACTGAAAGACATGTATAATTCTGAAATCGTAGACGCTATGATGAAGAAGTTTGAATACAAAAATGTGATGCAAGTACCAAAGATTGCTAAAGTCGTGATCAACATGGGTGTTGGCGAGGCAAAAGAAAATGCAAAAGCATTGGAATCCGCAGTTAATGACATGCAGATCATCACAGGCCAGAAGGCTGTAACGACCAGAGCAAAGAAATCTGTCGCTAACTTCAAAGTTCGTGAAGGCATGCAGATCGGATGCAAAACAACTTTAAGAGGCGAGAAGATGTATAACTTCCTTGACAGACTTATCAACCTTGCACTGCCACGTGTCCGTGACTTCAGAGGAGTTAACCCGAACGCATTTGATGGCAGAGGCAACTATGCATTAGGCATCAGAGAACAGCTTATCTTCCCGGAGATCGAGTATGACAAGATCGACAAAGTGAGAGGTATGGACGTTATTATCGTAACGACAGCCAACACAGATGAGGAAGCAAGAGAATTATTAACAATGTTCAACATGCCTTTTGCAAAGCAGTAAAGGAGGATATCAATGGCTAAAACAGCTATGAAAGTAAAACAGCAGCGTAAAGCAAGATTCTCTACGCAGGAATATAACCGTT
The DNA here is from genome assembly GCA_017511185.1 of Lachnospiraceae bacterium. GTDB lineage: Bacteria > Bacillota > Clostridia > Lachnospirales > Lachnospiraceae > RGIG5612. The sequence continues at coordinate 6,882 of JAFWLF010000054.1, forward strand.
GCAGAATCTGTGGACGTCCGCACGCTTATCTGAGAAAATACGGAATCTGCAGAATTTGCTTCCGTGAACTGGCCTACAAAGGACAGATCCCTGGCGTCAAGAAAGCAAGCTGGTAAAAACATTTTAGAAGGAGGAATACTATTATGGCAATGAGCGATCCTATTGCTGATATGCTTACAAGAATTCGTAATGCAAACACAGCGAAACATGACTCTGTAGATGTTCCGTCATCTAAAATGAAACTTGCTATCGCAAAAATCTTATTAGATGAAGGATATATAGCTAAGTATGAGATCGTAAAAGACGGAAACTTTGATGTGATCCGCATCGAGCTCAAATACGGCAAGGACAAAAACGAAAAGATCATCTCCGGATTAAAGAGAATCTCCAAACCGGGACTTCGTGTATACGCAAGCGCAGATGAACTTCCAAAGGTTCTTGGCGGACTTGGAATCGCTATCATCTCTACCAACAACGGCGTTATCACCGACAAAGAAGCTAGAAAGCTCAACATCGGCGGTGAAGTGCTTGCCTTTGTATGGTAAAAACTGACACAAACATATTACGTTATTAACCGCTGTCAATGCTTGTGTTCACCACCACAAAGCAGATGCGGAAAAAAGAAAAGGAGGAAACGGCATGTCACGAGTTGGAAAAATGCCTATCGCTATACCAGCAGGAGTTACTGTTGATATCGCAGAAAATAATGTAGTGACTGTAAAAGGACCAAAAGGAGAACTTTCCAGACAGCTTCCGTCAGAGATGACGATCAAGCAGGAAGGTGAAGAGATCATTATTACAAGACCGAACGATCTGAAGAGAAACAAAGCGTTCCATGGTCTTACCAGAGCTCTTATCCACAACATGGTAGTCGGAGTCACAGATGGTTTCCAGAAGACTCTTGAGATCAACGGTGTTGGTTACAGAGCTGCAAAGAACGGAAACGTATTGAACCTTACACTGGGATACTCCCACCCGATCGAGTATCCGGAACCGGAAGGAATTGAGATCGAAGTTCCTGATCAGACAAAGATCATCGTAAAAGGGATCAGCAAAGAAAAAGTCGGCCAGGCAGCAGCGGAGATCAGAGCATTCAGAGGACCGGAACCGTACAAGGGCAAAGGTATCAAGTATGCAGAAGAGCATATCAGACGTAAAGTTGCAAAGACGGGTAAGTAATAAAGGAGCGTGAGAGATAATGATCAGTAAGAAATCCAGAACTGAGGTTCGTGAAAAGAAACACATGAAATTACGCAATCGCTTCAAAGGTACTGCAGAAAGACCACGTCTTGCAGTGTACAGAAGCAATATGCATATGTATGCACAGATCATCGATGATGATACACATACAACATTAGTATCCGCATCCACTGTTCAGAAGGATGTGAAGGCAGAGCTTGAGAAGACCAATGATGTAGCAGCAGCTGCATACCTTGGCAAAGTGATCGCCGAGAGAGCAAAAGAAAAAGGTATCAGCACTGTTGTTTTTGACAGAGGCGGCTATATCTATCATGGTAAAGTAAAGGCATTGGCAGACGCAGCCAGAGAAGCCGGATTAGAATTTTAAGAAGGGAGATACGCAATGAGAAGAGATGATAATCACGCAAATAGTGAAGCTCCTGAGTTCGAAGAAAAGGTCGTTACTATTAAACGTGTTACCAAAGTTGTAAAGGGCGGACGTAACTTCAAATTCACGGCACTGGTCGTTGTCGGCAATGGCAAAGGAAAAGTTGGCGTAGGCCTTGGAAAAGCAATCGAAATTCCGGAAGCAATCCGGAAAGGCAAAGAAGATGCAATGAAGAATATGATCGAAGTACCGGTTGACGATACAGCAAGTATTCCTCATGACATCATCGGAAATTACGGTGGCGCTTCCGTATTACTGAAGAGAGCTTCCGAAGGTACCGGCGTTATCGCCGGCGGCCCGGCACGTAGCGTAGTCGAGCTTGCAGGCATTAAGAATATCCGTGCAAAATCTCTGGGATCCAACAACAAACAGAACGTTGTGCTCGCAGTTATGGATGGATTGAAACAGCTTAAGACTCCGGCAGAGGTTGCAAGACTTCGTGAGAAAACAATCGAAGAAGTGACCGCATAAGGAATAGGAGGAAAGAAAAATGGCAGATAAAAAAATCAAAGTTACATTAGTCAAATCTCCTATTGGTGCGATTCCGAAACACAGAGCAACTGTGAAAGCTTTAGGTTTACGCAAAGTGAATCATACAGTTGAGCTTCCGGATAACGAAGCAGTCAGAGGAATGATTTGGCACGTAAGACATTTAGTCAAGGTTGAAGAAGCATAAAGGAGGTCACAAAAGTGAATTTATCAAATTTACATCCTGCAGAGGGTTCCAAACAGAGCAATAACTTCCGTAGAGGACGTGGCCATGCTTCTGGAAACGGCAAGACAGCAGGAAAAGGACATAAAGGTCAGAAGGCACGTTCCGGAAGACCAAGGATCGGTTTCGAAGGTGGTCAGATGCCATTATACAGAAGACTCCCTAAGAGAGGCTTCACGAACATTAATACGAAAGAAATCGTCGGCATTAATGTAAGTGCACTGAATCGCTTTGAAGACGGCGCAGACGTTACCATTGAAACTTTAATGGACATCGGACTGGTCAAACATCCGCGTGATGGCGTCAAGATCTTGGGCAAAGGAAATGTCACAAAGAAATTAAACGTTAAAGTTACAGCTTTTAGTGCCGCTGCAAAAGAAAAAATCGAAGCAGCAGGCGGAACCTGTGAGGTAGAAGAATAATGTTCAAAACGATAGTTCAGGCATTCAAAGTAAAAGAGATCCGTAAAAGACTGATCTTTACTATCGTAATGCTGATTATTGTCAGAATCGGCTGCCAGATCCCGCTGCCGGGAACTGATCCGGCAGTTGTCAAGGAAGTGCTTGGCAATATGGCAGGCGGAGCATTTGGCTTTTTTGATGCATTGACAGGATCCTCGTTTTCGAGCATGTCTATCTTTGCATTGAATATCACAGTATACATTACTGCTTCCATCATCATCCAGCTTCTTACGATCGCGATTCCAAAACTGGAAGAGCTTCAGAAGGAAGGAGAGGATGGAAGACAGAAAATTGCTAAAATTACCCGTTATCTCACCGTTGGACTTGCATTGGTAGAAAGTACCATCATGGTGATCGGCTTCGGAAACCAGGGTATTTTCGGTTCTCTTTCCGGAGGAAAATACGTCTGGACAATCATCTGTGATGCACTTGTTCTGACAGCTGGCGCAGTTCTGGTTATGTGGATCGGTGAGCAGATCACGGAAAAAGGCATCGGAAACGGTATCTCCATCATCCTGTTGGTCAACATCGTTTCCACCATGCCGGCAGACTACTCGAACCTGTTCGAACAGTTTGTCAAAGGAGCAAGCAGTGTTGGTATGGCTGTTCTGGCAGCAATCATTATCGTTGCACTTACAGTCGCAGTCGTCGCCTTCATTGTTTACCTGAATGATGGTGAAAGAAGAATCAGTGTTCAGTACTCACAGAAGATCGTCGGAAGAAAGAGTTTTGGCGGACAGGCTTCCCACATTCCGTTGAAGGTCAACACCGCCGGCGTCATCCCGATCATCTTTGCTGTTTCGCTGTTCCAGTTCCCGGTCATCATTGCGAACTTCGCAACCAACTATAATCCGGGCACATGGACAAGATTCTTTATCTCCAGTTACTGGTGCAGACCGGGCTACCCGATCTACACACTGGGATTGCTCCTCTATATTGCTTTGATCATATTCTTTGCATACTTCTACACACAGATTACATTCAATCCTGCAGAAGTATCCAATAATATCAAAAAGCAGGGCGGATTTGTTCCTGGTATCCGTCCGGGCAAACCGACGGAAGAGTATTTCAGCAGAGTACTGCGGTATTTGATCTTTATCGGAGCAGTTGGACTGATTATTATCGCAGTTATTCCGATGATCGTATCCGGCGTATTTAACGCACAGCTTTCCTTCGCGGGAACTTCTCTTATCATCGTAGTCGGTGTTATTCTGGAGACCGCTAAGAAGCTTGAGTCAATGCTTCTGGTAAGAAATTACAGTGGATTCCTGGCTAAGTAGCGAAGCGTAGCAGCTCTTACGAAACCAGAATCAAGATAAGAAAGGCATCACGATGAAAATTATTATGTTAGGTGCCCCGGGTGCCGGAAAAGGAACCCAGGCGAAAATGATAGCTGACAAGTTTTCAATCCCTCATATTTCCACAGGAGATATCTTCCGTGCAAATATCAAAGAGGGAACGGAACTTGGCCGGAAAGCAAAAGAATATATGGACCAGGGGCTCCTGGTTCCGGACGAGCTGGTCGTTAATCTGGTCGTGGACAGACTGACATGGGAAGATGCAAAGAACGGATATGTTTTGGATGGTTTCCCACGTACGATTCCACAGGCCGAGGCACTGACCAACGCTCTGGCTGAGAAAGGCGAGAAAGTTGATTTTGCGATCAACATCGATGTCCCGGATCAGAACATTATTGACAGAATGGGCGGTAGACGTGCATGCGTAAGCTGCGGAGCTACTTACCATATAGTGAACATTCCTCCGAAAAAAGAGGGCATCTGCGATGTCTGCGGTGCAGAACTCATCTTAAGAGATGATGACAAACCGGAGACAGTCAAGAAGAGACTGGATGTTTATCACGAGCAGACACAGCCGCTGATCGACTACTACAAAGCAGAAGGCGTTCTGAAGGATGTTGACGGAACAGTTGACATGAAAGATGTTTTCGAGTCAATTGTTAAGGTTTTAGGAGCATAATCTATGCCAGGCGTAACTATTAAATCCAAAAGAGAAATCGAGTTGATGAGGGATGCGGGCAAACTCCTGCGCGATGTGCATCTTCGTTTAGGAGAAGAAATCGCACCCGGAATTTCCACTTTGGATCTCGATAGGCTTGGAGAAGAACTGATCCGGAAGACAGACTCCATCCCGTCGTTCCTGAACTATGAAGGATATCCTGCATCGGTGTGTGTATCTATCAATGATGAGGTAGTGCATGGTATCCCGAAAGCAAACAGGATCATTCAGGAGGGAGATATTGTCAGCCTGGATATAGGACTGATCCACAACGGCTTCCAGTCCGATGCAGCAAGAACCCATGCGGTCGGACAGGTTTCAGAAGAAGCAAGTGCTTTGATCAAGGTGACGGAAGAGAGCTTCTTTGAAGGCATGAAATATGCAACGGCAGGGAACCATCTGCACGATATCTCAAATGCGATCGGTTATTACTGTATCGACCGCGGGTATGGTGTGGTACGTGACCTGGTCGGCCATGGTATTGGCCGAGAAATGCATGAAGCACCACAAATTCCTAATTTTCCGCAAAAGAGAAAAGGGATTTTGCTCTGCGCAGGAATGACTTTGGCCATTGAACCGATGATCAATATCGGAACCGGTGATGTGATCTTTCACGATGACGGCTGGACATGCACAACAGCCGACGGAAGCCTTTCCGCTCATTACGAGAATACGATATTGATCACAGACGGTGAACCAGAGATTTTATCACTTTAGGAGGGAAATGAATGTCTAAAGCTGACGTAATTGAAATCGAAGGAAAAGTAGTAGAGAAATTACCGAACGCCATGTTTCAGGTTGAACTGGAAAATGGACATACGGTCCTGGCACACATCAGCGGCAAGCTGAGAATGAATTACATCAGGATCCTCCCGGGAGACAAGGTCACTTTGGAAATGTCTCCATACGATCTTACTAAGGGAAGGATCATCTGGAGAGATAAGTAAAAAAAGAAAAAGTTTTTCCTTGTGCAGAAGAATTATTTATGATAATATATTCAGCGGACTTTTTTTGGAAAGGAGTAGTTTGACATGAAGGTTAGAGCATCAGTTAAACCGATTTGTGAAAAGTGCAAAGTAATTAAAAGAAAAGGTAAAATCAGAATTATCTGTGAAAACCCAAAGCATAAACAACGTCAGGGTTAATTACCCAAAATTTTAATGGAGGTAGAATAAATGGCTCGTATTTCCGGAGTTGATTTACCAAAAGACAAACGTATTGAGATCGGTCTGACCTACATTTACGGGATTGGTGTTTCCAGCGCTGCAAAGATCCTTGAAGCAGCAGGCGTCAATCCTGATACCCGTGTCAGAGATCTTACCGATGACGAAGTTAAGAAATTATCTTCCGTTATTGAAGAGCACTATACGGTCGAAGGTGAATTAAGAAGAAATGTCGCTATGGACATCAAGCGACTTCAGGAGATCGGATGCTACAGAGGTATCCGTCATCGTAAGGGCTTACCGGTTCGTGGTCAGAAGACAAAGACCAACGCAAGAACCCGTAAAGGACCTAAGAGAACAGTAGCAAACAAGAAGAAATAATCAAGTTTACCCCAATCCGGAAATTCGTATTTATATATAGAAGAACGGACGGGAACCCATAAGGGAGGTTAGTTTAGAAAATGGCAGCAAAAAAAGTTACGAAAAAAGTGACCAAAAAGCGCGTTAAGAAAAACGTTGAACGAGGACAGGCACATATCCAGTCATCTTTTAATAACACGATCGTTACTTTGACAGATACAGAAGGTAACGCACTGAGCTGGGCAAGTGCCGGCGGTCTGGGTTTTAGAGGTTCAAGGAAATCTACACCTTATGCAGCTCAAATGGCAGCTGAAACTGCAACAAAAGCAGCTTTAGTTCATGGACTCAAGTATGTTGACGTATTTGTAAAGGGACCAGGTTCCGGAAGAGAAGCAGCTATCCGTGCTCTTCAGGCAAGCGGTCTGCAGGTAACAAGTATTAGTGACGTGACTCCGGTTCCACACAATGGATGCCGTCCGCCAAAACGTAGAAGAGTCTGATTTAGGAGGTGCGAAAGAATGGCAGTAAATAGAGTTCCTGTTCTGAAAAGATGCAGATCACTTGGATTAGATCCAATTTATTTAGGAATTGATAAAAAATCAAAAAGAGGCGCTGCTAATGGCAGACGTTCCGGCAAAAAGAGTGAATATGCCCTTCAGCTGAGAGAAAAGCAGAAAGCAAAATTCATTTATGGTGTATTAGAGAAACCTTTCCATACCTATTATCTGAAGGCAAAACAGATGAAAGGCCAGACCGGTGAGAACCTGATGGTACTCCTGGAGAGAAGACTGGACAACATCGTTTTCCGTGCAGGTTTTGCAAGAACACGCCGCGAAGCAAGACAGATCGTTGACCACAAACAGTTACTGGTAAACGGTAAAGGAATCAACATTCCTTCTTACCTGGTCAGCGCTGGTGATGTTATCGAAGTAAAAGAAAAATGCAAAGGCTCTGCAAGATATGCAAGCATTACTGAGATCACTGGCGGAAGACTGGTACCGGGCTGGTTAGAGGCAGATCTGGAAAACCTGAAAGTCACCGTGAAGGAACTTCCGAAGAGAGAAGACATCGACGTACCGGTTGACGAGATGCTTATCGTCGAGTTGTATTCTAAATAATAATTCCTGCAAATGCTATGGAAATCACTTTGAAAAGGAGGGCATATGTTCGAATTTGAAAAGCCGAATATTGAAGTCGTTGAGATCTCTGATGATAACAAATATGGCAGATTCACATTGGAGCCATTGGAGAGAGGCTATGGTACCACTCTCGGAAATTCATTAAGAAGAATTATGCTTTCTTCCCTTCCTGGCGCAGCAGTCAGTCAGGTGAAGATCGCAGGCGTATTACATGAGTTCACAACGATCCCGGGCGTCAAGGAAGACGTAACAGAGATCGTCATGAACCTCAAAGATCTGGCAATCAGAAATAACAGTCCAACAAATGAGGCAAAGATCGCCTATATCGACTACACTGGCGAAGGCGTTATCACCGCTGGAGATATCCAGGTCGATCAGGATATTGAGATCGTTAATCCGGATCTCGTTATCGCAACACTGGACAGTGCTGACAGCAAGCTGTACATGGAGCTGACGATCACAAAAGGCAGAGGCTATGTGGATGCAGAAAAGAATGGTTCTGATAATTCCGCAGTCGGCGTCATCCCGATCGATTCCATCTACACCCCGGTAGAGCGTGTAAACATCCAGATCGAGAATACCCGTGTTGGACAGATCACCGATTACGATAAACTGACGATCGAAGTATTCACCAATGGGGCGTTAGCTCCGGATGAAGCAATCAGTCTGGCAGCGAAAGTTCTCAGTGAGCACCTGAACTTATTCATCAACCTTTCCGAGAATGCAAAGACCGCAGAGGTCATGATCGAGAAAGAAGAAGATGATAAAGAGAAGGTCCTTGAGATGAATATTGACGAACTGGAGTTATCTGTTCGTTCCTACAACTGCTTAAAGAGAGCTTCTATCAACACAGTGGAAGAGTTAATTAACAAAACTCCGGAAGAGATGATGAAGGTCCGTAACCTTGGACGTAAATCACTGGAAGAAGTCTTCGCAAAACTGAAGGAGTTAGGATTAGAGCTTAAGAGCTCAAATGAAGAATAACTAAAGGAGGCAAACGTCATGGCCGGATATAGAAAATTATCCAGAACAGCCGCACAGAGAAAAGCTTTGATCCGTAATCAGGTGACTGCATTATTAAATAATGGAAAAATTGTTACTACTGAAGCAAAAGCAAAAGAGATTCGCAAAGAAGCTGAACATCTGATTGCTCTGGCTGTAAGAGAAAAAGATAACTTCGAAGAAGTAACCGTGAAAGCAAAAGTTGCCCGCAAGGACAAAGACGGCAAACGCGTGAAAGAAGTTAAAGACGGCAAGAAGGTTACCGTTTTTGATGAAGTGGATAAGAAGATCAAGAAAGATGCTCCATCCAGACTTCACGCAAGAAGAGAAATGCTGAAAGTTCTTTATCCTGTAAAGAAGGTTCCGCAGGAAGCTCCGGGCAGAAAGAAAAATACGGAAGACGTTGATCTGGTCGCTAAACTCTTTGATGAGATCGCACCAAAATATGTTAACCGTAATGGCGGATATACCCGCATCGTGAAGATCGGACCTCGTAAAGGCGATGCAGCTATGGAAGTTCTGATCGAGCTTGTTTAATTCAAAAAATACATAAGTAAAAAGACCGGCATCTGCCGGTCTTTTTTATGACACACTTTTTGAAAAAGTGTTGTTTTTTCTTCATTTTTCGCAATTTTGATTCTATTTATATCCGTGTTTTAGTTGTGTATTAATTGTGAACATGGTATACTTCATCAGTAATTTTAGATTCTTTTTTAAAAAAGGAGAGAGAGGTTTATTATGCAACAAAAAAAGAGTTATAACTTTGGCTTCCGTGGCTGGCTGCTCATCCTTTGGGTTGCCACCGGTATGTTCTCCTACGTTGTAGCTGGTAACTATCCACTGAACATTATGTCTAATGCACCGGCATATGGTCCGAGCACGACACTGTCAATGGTTTACACAGGTGCTTCTATCGTAGGTATCATCATCCAGGTTATCTTTTCCAGCAAAGTTAGAAACTGGAAAAAACTGTCCGTCATCTTAGGTATCGCAACCTTAGTGTTCATGGTATTAGAGATGGTCGTTCCTGGCGGAAATGGTAAAGCAAGCATCCTTTGGATCATCTGCTTTGGTATCGCAACTGCTATCTCTGCTCTTTACGGAACATGGGCACTTTCCGTTCTGGTTGGTGTTTGGTTCCCAAGAAGAAAAGGTACGGTTATGGGTATCATCACATTTGCATTCCCAATTGGTAATGCACTTCTTGGCGGATTCGCAGGAAAATTCCTTCCACTGGCATTTGGTGGAGACGGCATGGCAGCTCTGAAATCCTTATGGCCATATGTTGTGGTCGTATTGATCGGTTTCATCATTGGTATTGCTACTATCTCTGAGTTCCCGGAGCAGGTTGGTGCTTTCCGTGATAACGACAAGAGCCTTACACCTGAGATTGCTAACAAGATGATGCTTGAGGAAATCGAAAACAGAAAGACCACAGTTTGGAAAACAGGTCATACAATGGCTTCTCCGGACTTCTGGTTCATTACAATTCCTATGGGCTTACTGCTTATGTTCGCAGTTGGTGCAATGACACAGTCCATGGCTATTATTTCCTCCCAGGGTAAAGCTTTTGACTGGACAGGCGGATACACAGGCGTTATGTACTGGATTGCTGGATTCGGAATCATCGGCAGCTATGTCTTTGGTCTTCTTGATACGAAGCTTGGAACTAGAATGGCAGTTCTTCTTTCCCATATCTGCATGCTCGCTTCCGGTATCCTTGGAATGCTTAACAATTCCACAGCAATGTTCATCGCACTGATCCTTCTGGCAATGTTCATGGGCGCTTCTTCCAACTACACTGTTTCTGCAGCAGTTCAGTATTGGAGAATTGAGGACTTCCCAAGTGTGTTCTCCTGCGTTAACCCGGTAGCTAACCTGATCAACGCATTTGGACCGACTATCGTTGCTGCACTCATCGCTTCCAAGCTGGGTGTTACTGGCGTGTTCATGGTAACTGGTATCGCAGCTGTTATTTCTATCATCTGCTGCTTACTGTTCAAACCTGCACGTGTTAAAGCATACGATGATAAGTACAGAGCAGCAGCTGGCAAGCCGTTGGATGATGTTCTGGTTGGACGTAAATAATTTAGTATTTTATATACTGACAAATCAAAAGAGGAGCTTTTCGGCTCCTCTTTTTTATTAGTAACTTCAGGTTGTTAATCTCCAAATTATATTGATTTCTCTATTGAACACCAATCACTTATACTGCAAATAGAAGAAAAGAAAACATTTTTGACAGGTATTTAATGGAGGGATAAAGAATGTTAACAGAACGCGAGAACATGGAGATCTGCTGGAATCATGAAGAGCCTGAATGGGTGCCGATGATCAATACGGCAGCTCAGATGATCATTACACCGGAAATCAATGACCGTCCGCTTTTCATGGATGGAGTTGACTGGTCCGGACTGGAGTGGGAGCTGGATAAAGATAACCCGCTGCTGATGACACACGTAAAACCGGGCTGTGAACGATTTGATGATATTACTGAATGGCAGGATTATCTGCAGTTCCCGGATTACAGAGGAACATTAGACTGGAAAGCTATGGGTGAACGAACAAAGGCAATGTGGTTCAAAAAAGATGAGCTGCAGGGCTATTACGTTGGCAATGTAGGTGCATTTGAAAGAATCTGTTCAGAGATGGGTCACGTCAATGGCCTGATGGCTCCGTACGACGATGAAGAAGCATACGCAGATTATGTTAACGCATATGCAGATTGGAGAATCGCTTTCTTTGAGCCGATGAAAGAGTATATGGACATTGACTTTGTCATGATGCATGATGACTGGGGAAATGAAAAAGCTATGTTCATGTCACCGGAAATGTGGAGACAGTTTTATAAAGAGCCGGAACGCCGCATGGCAAAGGCAGCACATGACCTTGGAATGAAATATATGCATCACAGCTGCGGTTATATTACACCGATCGTTGGAGATCTGGTTGAGATCGGTGTTGATTCCTGGCACTCCGTCCAGCCAAATAATGATCTGCATATGCTGAAGCAGACTTATGGTGATAAAATGATCTTTGCAGGCTGTGTATCTCCGAAGGTAACTGACAGAGATGACAGCACAGAAGAAGAGATTCGTGCAGAAGTTAGAAGAGTTATTGATGATCTTGGTCGTGGCGGCGGACTGATGGCTTCTTCCGCAGTTATGTTCTCGGTTGTTCCGGGTGTAGATGGAATCATCGATGACGAAGGAAAGAAATACGGTAATTATGCTGAGCTGAATAAAGCAAATAAATGGACAGCATAATCAATAGATTGTAAGAAAGTATAAAAAGCAATATTTACAGGAGGTATGTATCATGGATGGAAAATGGGAGTTCACAGTTCACACATTTATGGGCGACATGAGATCTCACATGGAGTTTAAGGTTGATGGCGATGTTCTTACCGGAACTGGTACAGACGCAAGCAACGGTGCATGCGCTGAGATCCAGAATGGCAAATTTGATGGAACAAACTTCTCCTACACACTGACGATCAAGACAGCTGTTGGCGAAATGACCAACGAGATCAACGGCGTACTGGATGGTGACAATGTTACCGGCAAATCCAAAAACCCAATGGGCGAATTTGATCTGACAGGTGTTCGCCAGTAATTAAAAGACAATGACATTTAAAAAACTGCCTGCATTCAAGCGGGCAGTTTTTTTGTTCGCATTTATTTGCCGGAATACTTTTCAGAAAGAAAAATCGTTTTTATGTTTTTTAATATACTGGAAGATCTTTTTTAACTCAGGGGATGCTTTCTGTGTACGGCAGGCGCACATCGTGCGGAAATTGAACCTCCAGTCCTCCGGCAGGTCATAACAAACGTAATTGGCGCTTTTAGCATCATTAAAGACCATAGGAAAAACGCCGTAGCGTTTGCCTTTCTCCAGTTCGATCATCATGGAATCGAAATCTGGCAGGATCATCCTGCTTTTTGCTTTTACCTTGGCATAAAAACTGTTGAATTCATAAGGACCATGTTTTTCCAGAAGAAGAATGTCAGCCTCTGCCATATCTTTTTTGGTGATCATTTTTTTGCCTGCTTTTACCCATGGATGTTTGGAAGAAACAACGATCTGTGCAGGCACTGTTTTAAACACAACGATCTCGCATCCCAGCCAGTCTTCAAAATCATGCGCATTGGTCAGCACAAGATCTGTTTCTCCGCCTTTTAGCTGATCCCGCAGACCATCCATGTTGTTAGCTTTAATCTCAAAATCGATATCTTCAAATTCTGAAGAAAGCATATGGATCAGAGGATTGACCAGTTCGTTTTTAGGCAGAGCAGCAAAAAAGCCGACACGGATCACATGACTCCTGGAACGGATCACATTTTCCACTTCCGCGAGTGTGGAATCATAGTGGTCCTTAAGTTCAGCAAAGCGATCCCGACAGAAGCTGCCGTCTTCTGTTAACGTCACAGAGCGAGTCGTACGTTCAAACAGTTTGGTTCCCAGTTCCTCCTCCAAAAGCTGGATCTGTTTGGTGAGTGCCTGGGATGAGATGCAAAGTTCATTCGCTGCCTTTGCATAATTCAATTTTTCAGCCAGTACCAGAAAATATTCGATCCGGCGAAATTCCATGACAGACCTCCTAACATCACTGCTCCTATCCTTTTTTATTATAAACGAATAGTTACTAATTGAGAAGATACCTTTCGGCTGAAAAACAACGTTTATGAAAGACCTCATGCATAAAAATAGTTTTATTTATATACGGAACTGTGTATAATAATACAGTTATTAAAGTGGGTCTTTCTGCGGAGAGATCTGAAAGATTATTTAGGAATTACCTCATGAATGAATCGACAGCAACACAGAGCATAGGAAGGGAAAAGGGAATCACCCGCACTAGTATTATCGGTATTGCGGCTAATATTTTCCTGGTTATTTTTAAGGCAATCGTAGGATTGCTGTCTGGTTCTATTTCTATTGTTCTGGATGCCGTGAACAATCTGACTGATGCCATTTCTTCTGTGATCACGATCGTTGGTGTCAAACTGGCACACCGTGCACCAGACGAGAAGCATCCGTTCGGGCATGGCCGAGTAGAATATTTCAGTGCGATCATTATCGCATTTATCGTTTTTGGCGCCGGTGTCATGTCTCTGGTAGAGTCGATCAAGAAGATCATCCATCCTGAAGTTGCAGAGTTTACGGTTGTATTCCTGATCATTATCGGAATGGCGATCCTGGTGAAGATCTTTCTCGGGATCTTTGTGCAGAAGCAGGGAAAGAAATATTACAGTGACGCCTTGATCGGGTCCGGAAAAGACGCATTATTCGACGCTATCCTCTCCGGGGCAACCCTGGTAGGCGCCATCATCACATTCCTGTTTCATATTTCCATTGACGGCTATATTGGCGTTGTCATCTCCGCATTTATTATTAAAGCGGGTGTAGAAATGCTGATCAGCCCGATCAATCAGGTTGTCGGGTTCCGCCCGGACGGTGATCTGACCAAACAGATTAAAGCGGATGTCGCAGCCATCCCGGGCGTGCTTGGAGCATATGACCTGATCCTGCATGATTATGGCCCGGATGCAGCAATTGGATCCGTTCATATTGAGATCCCGGATACGATGACCGCACGGGAACTGCATGTTCTGACGATGAAGATCCAGAATACGATCTATGCAAAACATCATATCTTTCTGACAGTCGGTGTTTATGCAGCAGACACATCGGATTATGCATCTAATAAGCAGGCGCATCTGAAAGAAGATATGATGAAGCATGACGGCGTAAAGGGCTGTCACGGCATTTATATAGATGATGATCAGAAATTCATTTCGTTTGACATTCTTATTGATTTTAAAGTCAGGGATAAGAATGCGTTTACGGAAGAGTTGAAAAAAGATGTCCTGGAAGATTTTCCGGGCTACCAGATCAATATCAATTTTGATGTTGATTATACAGATTGAGTAAAGAATGAGTTTTATCAAAGCAGACAAAATTTCATACAGCTATCCGGTGATCGATGACACCGATGAGTTCGACACCAAAAAGAAGAAAGAAGAAACCGAAAAGCCGGAGCCTAAGAAAAAGCAAGGTGAGAATGCGCTGAAGGACGTCAGCATGGAAGTCCGTCAGGGCCAGTTTTTGTGCATTTTGGGCAGAAACGGATCCGGTAAGTCTACCTTTGCAAAACATCTGAACGCGCTGCTTATGCCTACAGAAGGGACGCTGTGGGTCGATGACATCGACACCAAAGCAGAAGACCAGATCTGGACGATCCGTAAAACGGTCGGCATGGTATTCCAGAATCCGGATAATCAGATCATTGGCTCTGTGGTGGATGAGGATGTGGCTTTTGGACTGGAGAATCTGGGCGTTCCTTCCGAAGAGATTCAGAAGGAAGTGGCATCGGCGCTGGAAGGTGTCGGCATGAGTGAGTTTGCCAAACATTCGCCAAATAAACTTTCCGGCGGACAGAAACAGCGTGTCGCTGTAGCAGGCGTGCTGGCAATGCGTCCAAAATGCATCGTGCTGGATGAATCAACGGCTATGCTGGATCCGCGCGGCCGCAAGGAAGTAATGGAAACGGTGAAAAAGCTGAATAAAGAGCTGGGGATCACCATCATATCCATCACCCATTTCATGGAAGAAACGCTGGATGCGGATTACATTTATGTTATGCATAAAGGTGCGGTTGCTCTGCAGGGAACGCCAAAGGAGATCTTTTCCAGAGGAACCGAACTGTATGCGTTAGGACTCTGGTTCCCGCAGATCTATCATCTGGCTTATATCCTGCGGGAGAAGGGCATGGAGCTGCCGAACGACATTATACACGCGGCTGAGTTAAAAGAAGCTTTGGAACAAAAGAAGAAATGATCATTCGTTTAGAAAACGTCAATTACATATATAATCCGGGAACGGCAGAGGAAGTGACGGCGATTTCAGATGTCAATCTGGAACTGGGCGGAGATTCTTTTACCGCGATCATCGGAAGCACCGGTTCAGGCAAGTCTACGCTGATCCAGATGCTTAACGGCCTTCTGGAGCCATCCTCCGGATCCATTACTTATGATGGCGTGCCAATCTACAAAGAAGGCAAACTGACCAAAGAGGAGAAGAAAGCGCTGCGGACACTCAGGTGCCGCGTCGGTCTGGTCTTCCAGTATCCGGAATATCAGCTGTTTGAAGAAAATGTTCTGAAGGATGTCTGCTACGGACCAAAGAACCTGGGATTCTCAAAAGAGGAGCAGGAAGAAAAGGCACGTGCTGCACTTTCCGCTGTCGGTCTTTCCGAAAGTCTTTATGAAAAATCTCCGTTTGAGATTTCCGGAGGTGAAAAGAGACGTGTGGCTATTGCCGGCGTGCTGGCGATGGAGCCGGAAGTTCTGATCCTGGATGAGCCGACAGCCGGTTTAGACCCGCTGGGCAAATCCCAGATCCTGGAATTGCTGAAAAAATATCAGCAGGAACGGCATGTGACCGTTATCCTGGTTTCTCATAGTATGGAAGAGGTGGCACAGTATGCGGACCGTGTGATCGCGCTGCACAAAGCGAAAGTGGTCTTAGATGGCAGCACACGTGATGTGTTCTCCCATCGGCAGGAACTGGAAGAGATCGGTCTGGGCGTGCCGGAGGTGTGTGCATTTACCCAGAGCATCGGACTGGGAGATACCTTGACCGTTGAGGAAGCAGCAGAGAAGATCCTGCAGATGTACAAGCTATAGAAAACTATGTTTAAGGATATTACGATCGGGCAGTATTACCCGGAAAATTCCATAGTGCACCGTTTGGACCCGAGAGTGAAGCTTTTCGGCGTAGTTGTTTACGTTGCGGCCGTTTTTATTATTAATAATCTCATTGGGTTTATTTTCCTTACGGCTGCGATCGCTACACTGATCGCTTTGTCCAAAGTGCCGCTGAAGCATATTTTAAAAGGGCTCCGTTTTGTCTGGTTTCTGGTGATCCTGGCCGTGTTCTTTAACCTGTTCTTCAGCGACGGCACGATCATCTGGAGATGGTGGATCTTCCGGATGAGTTATGAAGGCATTTACCGGGCAGTTTTCTTTGCACTGCGTCTGATCTATGTCATCGTCGGGGCATCGCTTTTGACATACACCACAACGCCTACAACGCTGACGAATGGATTGGAGAAGGTCTTTAAGCCGCTGGATGTGATCCATTTTCCTGGTCATGAGATCGCCATGATGATGAGCATCGCACTGCGCTTTATCCCGATCCTGACGGAAGAGATCAACAAAATCACCAAGGCACAGCTTGCGCGCGGTGCGGATTTTGATACCGGCGGCATCATCCTGAAAGCAAAGGGCATGATCCCAATCATGGTTCCGCTGTTTGTCAGCGCATTCCGGCGGGCAACCGAACTGGCAACAGCTATGGAAGCCAGATGCTATGCCGGCGGAACAAACAGGACAAAGATGTTCCCGCTGAAATATGAGACCAGGGATAAAGTTGCATATATCCTGCTGTTCGTATATCTTCTTGTGACCATTGGACTGCGTATCCTGATGGAGCATTTTCTGACGTGGGGAGCAATCTGATCGTGTGTCTGAGAAAGGTCTGAGTAATGACAAACACACAGATTCGTTATTTTCTTGAAGTGGCTCAGGATGAGAGTTTTACAAAAGCAGCTGCCAAGCTGTTTATCTCTCATCAGGCTTTGAGCAATCATATTAAAGCCCTGGAAAAAGAACTGGAGCTCCGTCTGCTGGATCGGAGTAATAAGCGAAAGGTGGTTCTGACTGAAGCGGGAAAGGTCATGTTCGACGCCTGGGTCGAAATGCTTGCAATAGAGAATCATGCTTTAGAACATGCTAAAAAGGTTCAGGAAGCGGAAACAAGAAAACTGATCATCGGGATTCAGGATATGAAATTCGTCCGGAGTTATGTGATCCCGATGATTCAAAAGGCACAGAGCGGCGATATGCCGTATTCTGTGGAATATCGTCTGGGCTATCCGGAAGAATTGCTGGATATGTTGGAAGATGGACGGGTCGATATGCTGGTTATGATTTCTTCCGATGTCAAACGGGCAAAAAGATATCACACCCGAAGTATTCCTGACAGCGAACTTCATCCTGCAATTGTCATGTCAAAACAGCATCCACTTGCAAAAAAGAAAACGATAAAAATCCAGGATCTGAATCAGGAAACCGTTTTGATGGTGGACACATCTTATTCCAATGAAGCGACTCGACGCTTTAAAAAAGACATGAAGCACTTCGGTTTTATGCCGGCGTCTATTAAAACATTTCATGGTCCGAGAGAAATTACTATTGCTGTTGAGACAGGCGGTGGTGTTGCTGTGATCTTTGAAGAACTCCTGGAGGAATCCAAGGATAATATCCGGATCGTTCCAATCGAATTGTCTCCGGAGCAGGCGACAGTACGGATGCTTCTGGTATGGAAAAAAGATGAGTTGACAGAAGCTGCAAAAAAAATGGCATCGCTTTAACAACCTTAAACAAATAAAGAAAAATGGTAAAAGATCTTTTTGCAACCAAAATGTTGCAAAAAGATCTTTTTTTAATGCTGTTTTTTAGAAGAGTCCCGAAATAATATGAGTTTGTAGTTATTAATGATATATGAAAAAGTGAGGTTTAGTTATGGAACAAAAGAAATCAATTGGATTCGGATCCAGAGGAACACTTCTTGTTATTTACCAGTTCCTGGCATTTGCTATGTACTGTGTTATCAATAACATCGGTCAGAACCTGTATCCGACTTTGAATGCAGGCAAAGGATGGAACGGCACACTGATTTCCGCAATCTACACCGTAGCATCTGTTGTTGCAATTATCCTGCAGTTTGTCCTTGGAAAATATGTGGCAAACTCCGGACACCTGAAGGGGACATCCATCATCCTGCTGTCACTGGCAGCAGTATTTACGATTGGAATGGCAACCCTTCAATCCAGTGAAATCCTCTGGCTGATCTTATGGGGTCTTGCAGTCTTTACCTCTGTCGTAGGTGCAACCTTTGTTGTTTCTACTATGGTTGGACAGTGGTTCCCGAGAAGAAAAGGAACTGTTATGGGAATCGCAACACTGGCATTCCCGATCATCAATGGTATCGCTCTTACGATTTTCGGCAATATGCTCGGTTCCACAAAAGGAAATCAGCTTCTCTGCTGGCTGCCATGGCTTATCATGGATGTTGTCGGAATCCTGATCTGTGTGATCTTCCTGAAAGAATACCCGGAGCAGTGCGGTGCATACCCGGATAACGATAAAAACATGACGCCGGAACAGGCACATGCAATGCTCGCAGCACAGGAAGAAGCAAAGAAAAAATCCGTCTGGAATATAAAGAATACTTTCCGTACACCTGGCTTCTGGCTGATCACGATCCCACAGGGTATCCTTCTTCTTGGCTCTGTTGGTGCGATGACACAGGTCATGTCTATCCTGAATGTATATGATGGTTTTGTAATCGGCGGTGTTGCCCCGACGGCAAAGGGAACGATCACACTTCTGATCTTTGCTGCTATTGGATGCTTTGGAAGCTGGCTGCTTGGCGTCATCGATACGAAATTCGGAACAAGAGTTGCCATTATCATTTCCAGTGCACTGATGGTACTTTCCGGAATCCTGTGTGCATTCCAGATCCTGCCGTTATTCTTTGTTGGATTCGGATGCTTGCAGATCTTCATGGGAGCTTCTTCCAACTTTACAGTTTCTGCCGGTGCGCAGTACTGGAGAAGAGAGGACTTTCCTTCTGCATTTAGTTTTATTAACCCATTAGCAAATCTGATCTGTGCATTTGGACCATTCCTGATTGCAGGTCTTCGTGCAGCAACCGGCGGATTTACCGTTGTATGGATCGTAATCGGTGCTCTTGGTCTTCTTTCCCTGATCCTTACACTGATTTTCCGTCCGAAGATGATCATTGAAAGAGATAAGCAGTACAGAAGAGAAGCAGGACTTCCGGAAGAGGGCCTGACCAAATCTGCAGCAGAAATGATGGGAGAAAAATAATGAATGTCTTTGCGATCTGCGCTGGCCGGAAAGGCGGCAATACAGAGATCATGCTGCAAGAGGTTTTTGAGGGCGTTAAAAGCATCTGCCCGGATGCAGAATGCAGCTTTGTCAATCTGCAGGATGCCGTCATTAACGCCTGCGTGGGATGTGATACATGTATGACAAAAAAACTGCAGGGAGATTTTGAATTCCGCTGCATTCAGGGTGTTGACAGTGACCATTTTCATTTTATTGAGATGCTCATGAGAAAGGCAGATGCTATCATCGCATGTGCACCGGCTTATAACCTTCTTCCACCGGGAATCATGATCAAGTTCTTGAATAAGATGCATGCTTCCGGTGATTACAGAAAGATTACGCAAGGAGTGGACATTTGCAAAGTTGGAGCATGCTTTTCTATCGGAGGCACCGACTGGACAGATTATATGCCGAACATCATGCGCATGATCACTACAGAGCTGGTAGGCGTATACAATGGCGTGGTCGATTCCGTACATTTTGATTTTGTCAATGCAAAACGGGCCGTGCTTCTGGATGATTTCGTCCTGGAGAGAATGCGTCAGATGGGCGAGACCGTAGCAAAAGCTGTGCAGTATAAGCAGGAAACTGGAAAAAACATGACATATGTTGGTGACGAAGGACTCTGCCCATATTGTCACAGCGATCTTCTGAAGATAGATAAGGAAGGCCGCGCATATTGTCCGCAATGCAATATCAAAGCGGATGTAACTGTGGCAGATGGAAAGGTCAAAGTCAGCTATACTGAGGAGAATCTTGCTAAAAGCCGCTGGGGTGTTTATGGACAGGATCTGCATATGCAGAATATTGGTAAATGCCATCAGAAGGCGGCAGAAGGAAAAGATACAATTATTCAGATGTATAATGAAAGTTATAAGGAGAAGATTGCGGGGAGCAGACTCGCATTCCCACCTTTACAATAACGTTCTTTATGCATAATAAACCTCAATCGGAGGCCCGGCAGTTGCAGCCGGGCCTCTTTATTGTTAGGCAAGGCCTGACAATAAACCACCTGCTATGCAGGTGGAATCAGCCAGCTTCAGCTACAAGCAAAAACCTCCAATGGTACAATAGGTGCAGGTTCGCCAACCGCACTCAATTGAATCAAAGGAGGTGCCCA
>JAFWLF010000055.1:0-5647 GCA_017511185.1 Lachnospiraceae bacterium
GGACGGTTTGGCTGAAAAAATGAAGCTGCTAGTCGTATGCCAGCATTACTGGCCGGAGAATTTCCGCATCAATGATATCGTGGAAGGGTTCCTGGAGCGCGGCCATGAAGTGGACGTGCTTTGCGGGCAGCCTAATTATCCGACCGGAGAATTCTTTGATGGATACGACTCCCACAGCATCAAAGAAGAAATGCACGGAAAGGTCAAAGTATATCGGACGTTTGAGATCAAACGGGGAAGCAACAGCAACCTCAGGATCTTCCTGAATTACATGGCTTTTCCGATTGCCAGTGCATTTCAGGTGGGCAAGCTGAAAAAGAATCACTATGACAAAGTATATATTTATCAGCTTTCCCCGGTCATGATGTCTTATGCGGGCATCCGGGTCGCACAGAAAAAAAAGATCGGCTGTGCCATGTACATCCTGGATATCTGGCCGCAGAATCTGTACTCTGTCATACCGATCAAAAACAAGCTGCTGCGCAAATTCCTGTATTCCTGGTCGATGTGGTATTACAAAAAGCCGGAGCAGCTGATCACTGTATCAGAGAAAATGCGCCAGTATTTCTTAACAGTGCTGGGGAAGAGAGAGGAAGATATCACGTTTATCCCGCAGTGTCCGGAAAAATTGTACGAACAAACGGTGCATGATCCAGAACTGGAAGCCAGGTTCTCAGAGGGATTTCGTATTGTATATACCGGAAATATCTCTCCTGCACAGGATGTGGAGAGCATCACACAGGCAGCAGCCATGTGTGTGAAAGAGGGAATGACCGATCTGCGTTTTATCATCGTGGGCGATGGCATGAGCCGTTCTCATTGGGAGGATCTGATCGCAGAGGCCAAATTAAATGATTACTTTATCTTTGAAGGATTCCATCCGATCGAAGATATTCCTAAATATACGGCACTGGCAGATGCCTTGCTGGGAACATTATCCAAGGACGGTCTGCAGGATTTTTCCATTCCGGCCAAAGTCATGAGTTATCTTGCCGCCGGCAGGCCGCTTCTTCTGGCTATGGAAGGTGAGCCGGAGGAGATCATTCAAAAAGCAGACTGCGGATTCTGTTCCAAACCGGGCGATGCGAAAGCGCTTGCTGGGAACATCAAAGCATTGCATGCAATGGATGAAGAGAAACGAAAACAGCTGGGCGATAACGCCCGTGCATATCAGCAGGCGCACTTTGAACGGAATCGGAGTATTGACCAGATGCTGGAGGTCATTGAACGGGCATGAAAAAACTGATCATTATTCCGGCCTATAACGAAGAGAAAAGCCTGTTGTCGGTGATACAGGATATCCGGGACAATGCGCCTGGATACGACTATGTAGTCATTAACGATGCGTCCACGGACGGTACCAAACAGCTTTGCGAAGAACATCAGATCCACTTTCTGGACCTTGCCAGCAATCTGGGGATCGGCGGAGCCGTGCAGACCGGATACCAGTACGCACTGCAGGAAGGATATGATCTTGCCGTACAGCTGGATGGAGATGGCCAGCACCCGGCTGCAGCCCTTATGGAAATGGAGCAGTTCCTGCGCACAGACGAAGGGGCTGCCGATAAAGCGGATCTGGTGATCGGATCCCGGTTTATCAACAAAGAGGGCTTTCAGTCTACGGGAGCCCGCAGGGCAGGCATAGCATTTATGTGCACTCTGATCCGGTGGGTGAGCAAAACAAAAGTCACGGATCCGTCCTCGGGACTTCGGATGGGAAACAAAAACGTGATCCGTCTGTTTGCCGGATGGTATCCATGGGATTATCCGGAACCGGAGACCATTGTGACTGTTGCAAAATGCGGTTACAAGATTCACGAAGTTCCGGTTATGATGCGGGAGCGTCAGGGCGGGAAATCGTCCATTGGCAATCCGCTGAAAGCCGTTTATTACATGGTGAAAGTAAGTGCAGGTATTCTGATAGAGGCAATTGGAGGAAAAAGAAAATGACACTGCGGATCCAGATCGTTGTTATCGCTATTGCAGTACTGGCGATCATTCTGACATTTGTGCTGATCAAAAAAGGACTGCTGGGATTAAAGATCACCCTGCCGTGGATGATCGTATTTGTCCTGGTCATTTTGTTTGCGGCGATACCGGATCTGATGGAAAAGGTTTCCCATTTGTTTGGCATCTACGATCCCGTTAACATGGTCTTTTTCCTTGGCATTGTCTTTTTGGTGATGGTGATCTATTCCCTGACAGTCTCAATCTATACGAACCGGCAGAAAACCAGGGATCTGATCCAGAAAGTGGCATATCTGGAAGAGAAACTGGAACAAAAGCAGGAACAGGAATCTGATGATCGATAACAATACCAAAAAAGGGACGTTTCTGAATCTTATCCTGGCCGTTCTTCTGACTGCAGCGTTCGTGGCAGGTGTCAGATTGTTTTACGTTTTCACATACGGCGTGATCGATGATCCGTTTATCGAGACCGTGCTGAGCGGTGCCTATACAGGAGAACTGGATGCGCATGTTGTCTATATCAAGTATCCGCTGGCGTGGATCCTGAAAACGTTATTCTCGATCTGGCCTAAGGTCAACTGGCATTTTCATCTTTTGACCGGATGCTTTGGCGCCAGCGCATTTCTGGTCACATTCCGCATCTGTTCCAATGTGAAGAAGATCTTAAATAAGATCCTGCTCTCCATTTTGTTTCTGCTGCTGTTTTTGTTCTGTCTGGCAAGGCTTTATACGACGGCACATTATTCCATGAGCGCCGGCGTTTTGACCGGAACAGGGATCTTTTATTTCCTGACGATCAAAGACGGGTGCAAACGCGCAAACCGTATCCTGAATTATATTGTTTGTTTATTGCTGCTTTATCTGGCGTACTGCCTGCGTGCAAGAACCCTTTTTATGCTTTTGCCGCTGGCGTTTGTCGCCTTTTTATATAAATTCCTGCGTACAAAGCCGGCATTTACCAGACAAAACATTGTCCGCTGGATCTTATTCCCGGTCATTCTGTTTGTAGGCATTGGGGCACTGGAATTATCCCACCGCGCTGCTTACCGCGGGGAAGAGTGGAAGGCGTTCCTTTCCTTTAACGATGCCCGTACCACGATGTATGATTTTTACGGTGTGCCGCCGTATGAAGGCAATGAGGCATTTTATGAGGAACTGGGGATCAGCAAAGAGCGTCTTTTCATGTATAAGGACCGTTATTATCTGGAGTTTACAGACGGAATGCAGGAAGACTTTTTAAACCGGATGGCAGACCGCGCTGTGGAAGAGTCCTATGAAAAGGTCCCGATGGGAGAGAGAATCGGTCTGACCCTAAAAGCATTGTGGCCGAACCTGAATGAAAAAGGCTATCGTCCGATGAGTCTGATCACAATGGGTCTCCTTTTATTGATGCTGATCGCATCCCTCCTTACCAGGCACTGGCGGCTTTTTGTACATACACTGCTTCTTATACCGGCGAGCCTGATCCCGTGGTTATATATGATCTTTATGGGGCGTCCGGTTGCCCGGGTAGCATCCGCCATCTGGTATGCGGGGCTCTTGTTCCTCCTGGGACTTTTGATCGATCACGCAGAACCTCTTGGCAGCTTTCTGGAGAAGAAAGCAGGGAGATCTTCTGCGGGCAGAGTGGCTGCCAGGGTGCTGATCACTGCGGTGATGGCGGGCGCCCTTATTTGGGGGATTCATGCGGATTATGGTAAAATAGAAAAACAAGTCCAGGGTTTTGTTGCCTCTGGAAAAGTGAGGGCACAGCTGGAAGCGTGGTGTGAAGCATCACCGGAAAACCTTTACGTCTGTGAGTCCGATGTGATCACACTCGGATTCAATGAAAAGCAGATGGATGGGAGCCTTCAGAACCTGTACTGGCCGGGCGGCTGGCCAAGCAAAATGCCGCAGGCCAAAACCATCTGGGAGCGCTTTGGGATCACATCGATCGAAAAAGCGGCCGTGGAGAATGAACATGTTTATCTGATCGCTTTTGAAGAAAGCGATATGACATATTGGACAGATTTTTACCGGGGAGAAGGAAAGTCTGTCAAACTGAACCAAACCGAAACACTGGAATTTGACGGCGTCTGTTTTGCCGTTTACCAATTACAGGGGAACTAATATGAGATTATTTATTTTTATCTGTCTGACTTTGATCGCGCAAACGTTCGGATACAGCGGTATCTTTAAGAAAAAGTTCGAAGAATGCTTGCCGCTGTCTATCTTTTCCTCCATCCTGGTGCTGTATGTGGCAGGATTGTTCGCGCAGCTAAGAATGGGCGTTGTCATTGCGATCGGTATCTCCTATGTTCTGTTCCTCGCAGGACTGACAAAGAGTCTGATCAAAAAAGAGATGAAAGAGTATGTGGTCAACATCTTTTCCGTCGGGTTTGTGATCTTTCTTTTAGCTTTGGCCTTTATTTACTACATGACAGCCGGAAGGCTTTTGTCCAGGTTTGATGAATTTACTCATTGGGGACTGACTGTCAAAAACTTTATCCTGTTCGACGGTTATGCAAATGTAGCAGGCAGCACAACGCATGGTGCAGGCTACCAGCCGGGTATTTCGCTGTTCTGTTATTACTTTACGGCACTGCGCCGTTATATGAACGAATGCGATGTTCTGCAGGCAATGAATATTTATACCGTGGCAATGCTGCTGGTCGTCTACCGCAAGATCACCTGGAAGCGGATCATCATCGGCATCTTTATGCTGCCGCTCATCTTTATCATGCCGTGGCTGTTTGTTTCTGCCATCATTCCGTACAACACACTGTATGTGGACTGCGCGATGGCGGTGACCTTTGGCAGTATGCTGTTCCACTACTATACACATGAACAGGAAGGATTTCTGTATTATGGCATGCTGCTTTACAGCGCTGTGATCATCCTGATCAAGCCGGGCAGCGAATTCTTCGCACTGATGGTTCTCGGCATGGTGATATTAGATGTGCTTCTGTTCCGCCGGAAGGAATTTGGACAGATGTGTAAGAAAGCAGGCAGATGGCTGCTGCCGGTTTTGTATGTGGTCATTTCTGCCGCATCCTATCTTTCCTGGAAGCTGTTCACGGCGCATCATCATATGCTGCAGGTCTTTGATTACATTGAGATCACAGAAGAGAATACGATGTCTGCAGATTCGATCCTGGAGAATTTCCGTGCGGCGCTTTTTAATATGTCAGCCGACGGAAAGTTTAAGCTTTCTTACGTGCTGTGGCTTGCGGTCTTTGCCCTGATCGGTCTTTTCATCGTTCTCTTTGCCAAAGGCAGAAAAGAGACGGGAAGAAGCATCGTCCTCTCCATTCTTGTCCTTTTGGGATATGCGGGCTACACCGGCGCACTTGGATTTATGTATATCTATCTGTTTACGCCGTACGAAGGGGCGCACTTAGCGTCCATGGACCGCTATATGTATACCTACATTTTGGGTGCGCTCGTTTTTCTGGTCTTTATGCTGGTGCATTGGATCATTACCCGGTTTGGCGGCTTCGGAAATATTCTGATCCTGATCCCGGTGGGAATCATCCTTGCTTTTGCTCCATGGAAAAAGCTGACCGCAGACATGATCACGTGTCAGGAGACGATCAGCAAAACGATGGCAAAGCGTATGGAGTATGAATTTGTTGAGCAGCTCCCTAAAAAGCTGGATCCGAAAAAAGACCGGGTGTACTTTATCTGCCAGGACAGCAAC
>JAFWLF010000007.1:0-4213 GCA_017511185.1 Lachnospiraceae bacterium
ATTAAGATCAGGAACGGTACCGAACGCAGGATATTGATAATGAAATTGATGACTGCCATAAGAGTTTTCGGCATAGGCTTGATACCGCCTTTTTCTCCGACAACAAGCAGGACACCCAACGGAAGCCCGATGACGATCGCAAATGCGGTGGCCAGGACTGTGACATAAAAAGTCTCCCACAGTGCAAGAGGGAACTGGGTCCGGATGATATTCCAGGCTTCCGCCAAGGCTTCAGATGTAAAAATGTTACTGAACATTGACTTCCACCTCCTCTGCTTCGATGCCAGGCTCCTGTGTCAGGTAGTCAATCGTTTCTTTTACGATGTTTTCATCGCCGGAAACACTTAATAGGATCGTGCCGAATGCTTTTCCACTGATTCCTTTTGTAGAAGCATAGGAAATATTGGCTTCGATTCCTTTTTCAATCGCCAGGCGGGCGATCATTGGTTTTCCGGCTGCATATGCGCCATTGTATACGACACGGATGAAGTGCTCACCCTGATTGCCGACACAGAAGGAACCTTCTTCGCCTTCCGGGAAGACCAGATTCTTTGCGGCCGTGCTTTTCGGATGAGAGAAGACTTCTTCCACATCGCCTTCTTCTACGACTTCGCCCAAATCCAGAATGGCCACATGTTTACAGATGCTTTCCACAACACTCATCTGATGTGTAATGACCACAACGGTAATGCCAAGCCGTTTGTTAATGTCTTTGATCAGTTCCAGAATGGAGTTTGTGGTATTTGGATCCAATGCGCTGGTTGCTTCATCACAAAGCAGTACCTTTGGGTTGGTAGTCAGGGCTCTGGCGATAGCCACACGCTGCTGCTGTCCGCCGGAAAGCTGTGCAGGGTAGGCTTTTGCTTTCTCTGACAAACCAACGATACCTAAAAGCTCCATTGCCTTTTTCTTTGCTTCGTTCCGGTTCATGCCCTGAAGTTCTAACGGGAACATGACATTTTTCAGACAGTTTCTCTGCATTAACAGATTGAATGCCTGGAAGATCATGGTGATGTCCCGTCTTTGGGCACGCAACTCCTTTTGGGACAGCTTCCCAAGATCAACACCATCCACTTCTACGGTTCCGGCAGTCGGCCGCTCGAGCATATTGATGCAGCGGACCAGCGTACTTTTGCCGGCACCACTCATTCCGATGATGCCGAAAATATCCCCGTCCGGGATGGACAGGTTGATATCTTTTAAAGCTTCCAGCTCGCCGTCTGCTGTTTTGAATGTTTTGCTTAGATGTTTGATCTCAATCATAAATTAAAGTTCTCCGGTGTCAGCAATGCAGAAAAAACTGCTAAAGACAAGATAAGCGGCCAGCCGCAAGCAGCCGGCCGCTTTTCTCATTCGGTTTTATTTTTTGATCGGGTCAAGGGAATCATATTTGTTGGAATAGATGCCCATTGGCTCATGATGTACTTCCAGTACAGAAACGATATGTGTGCCGTTCTCTTTGTTGAAGTCATTCAGATAAGGAATGTGCTGGAAGTAGTTTGCATCAACTTCTCCGGTATCTACGACTGTGTTCGGAACAACATAGTCATTGTATTCCTGGATGTCCAGAGTGATGCCCTGTTTTGCCAGGATGTCTTTTGCGATTGCCAAAATGTCTGCATGCGGTGTCGGGGAAGCAGCGATCGTGATCGTCTGTCCGTTCAGTGCGTCATAATCTACGCTCGGATCCAGGCCGTCTGCTACAGGAGCGGTAAGGTCACAGACGATGGCACCTTTGTATGTGTCATTGATGTAAGCAGCAACTGCATCGCTGTTAACTGCAGCAATTAAAGCCTTGATCTTATCGGATTCTTCATTGCCTTCTTTAACTGCAATGATATTTGGATAAGAGACATCCGTACCTTCTGTAAGGAATGGTGTCAGCTGTGCGCCAATTGCATAGTTGGAATTGATGATCGCATAATCCAGGTCCGGAAGGACGTTTGGAAGCTGAGCTGCTTCAATCTCACTGAACTGGATGTTATATGGATTCTCTGTAATATCCATAACGGTTGCTTCTACATCACCAGTGTCCTTCAGTTTGAGAAGTCCCTGTGCCTGTAATAATTCCAAAGCTCTAGCCTCATTTGTCGGGTCATTTGGGATACCGATCGTGATCGGTTTTGCCGGTGCAGAAGCGTCGCCGCTTCCTGCAGGAGTGTCACCACCCTTGTTGCCGCCGCATGCTGCAAGAGCAAGTGCTGCAACAGCCAGAATAGCTGCTAATACAATTGCAAGAAATTTTTTCATAGTTAATCTCCTATCTCTTAAAATTTCCTATTAAAAATAGAAATAAACTTACCGCTTATCATATATCCAAAAAATTGATTTTTCAAGGATTTTTTCGAATGGAAGAGTTACTGCTTTTTCGATGTAAAAGACATGTTTTGTGCCAGACAATGCAGTTTTTCAATATAGGATGGAGAAGTGCCGCAGCATCCGCCGATAATGTTTGCACCAGCTTCGATGATGGAGATCATGGTCATGGCAAACATATCGTCTGAAAGATCATACTTTGTGGTGCCGTTCGGTCCAGGCATCGGAAGGCCTGCGTTTGGCTTTGCCAGAATTGGAAGGTCAGTTACACTGCGCATTTCCTGGATGATCGGGAGCATGTGCTCCGGTCCAGTGGAGCAGTTGGCGCCAACTGCATCTGCGCCTGCCTCTGTCAGAACGTGTGCACAGTCGGCCGGTTTATCCCCATAAAGAGTGCGGCCATTGTTTTCAAAGGAGAGACTGGCCATGACCGGAAGATCGCAAACCTCTACGGCTGCCTCCACGGCGGCCAGGGCTTCCTGCAGATTCAGCATGGTCTCTATGACGATCAGATCACAGCCGGCATCTGCTAGGGCAAGGATCTGTTCTTTATAAGTGTCTTTGATGGCAGCGAAGAGTTCTTCTTCATATAGGAGAAGCGAAGAGGATGTGACAGACACATCGCCGGCGATCATTGCTTTTGATCCGGCTGCTTCTCTGGAGAGCTCCGTCAAACGTTTATTGATCTGACGGACATCATTTCCAAATCCAAAATCATCCAGGCGCGGACGATTTGCACTGAAGGTCGGGGCATAGATGATATCACTTCCTGCCTCCACGTATTGTTTCTGAAGTCCGATCAGAACATCCGGGTGATTCAGGACCCATTCTTCCTGACAGACGTTAGGCGGCATCCCCGCTGCAAGCAGAAAAGAGCCGGTTGCACCGTCTAAAGTCAGAATGTTGTCTTCAGTTATGATACGGAACAGCTCTTTTTTCATGCAAATTATTATAGACAGCAAAAAGACAAAACACAACAATATTATAGTAATTTGTTGATTGTTTATTTTGAGGGCTGGTGCTATAATAATTGTACTCAAAAAGTCTTGTACACCTGAAGCGATTCGGGTTTTAGGATAGGTACAACATATTTCATACTAAAAGAGACCGGCGGAAAGCCGGTCTCTTTTATGCTGTTTTCTCTTTTTTCTTATTTTTGAAACTTATTGGTCAGTTCTTCCATTAATTCGGAAATCTTAATATCCTGCGGACAAACATCCTCGCAGGAACGGCAGGCCACACAATCAAAAGGTTTCTGACCTTCCGGTGTCCGGTTCAGGAGCATTGGGACACGGAAGTCACGCCCTCCCATTTTATCCTCATTATAAGCGGCAATGATTTCCGGAATATTGATGTTGTTCGGACAATAGCTCGTGCAGTACCGGCATGCCGTACAAGGAAGCGTATTCTTATTGACCATGTCTTTTGCGATGTCAAACAAAACAGCTTTTTCTTCTTCGGTTACCGGTTCTTTTGTTTCAAAGATCTTAATATTTTCTTCCAGCTGCTCCATGTTGGACATACCAGAAAGGATCATTGTCACTTCCGGGATTGCCTGAAGGAACCGGAAGCACCATTCTACAGAAGTAGCGTTCGGACGGAAAGGCTTCAGCTGATCCAAATAATTATCTGGAAGGGAGGCCAGTTTGCCGCCACGGACCGGCTCCATGACCCAGATAGGAATGTTGTATTCTTTCAGAAGTTCAACCCGCTTCTTTGCATCCTGGAAATCCCAGTCCAGCCAGTTCAGCTGGATCTGGCAGAATTCCATGTGGTCACCATAAGCCTCCAGGTATTTTTTCAGATCATCATAGTCTGCGTGTGAAGAAAAACCAAGATGGCGGATACGACCCTTTTCTTTCTGCTCATAGAAATAGTCCAGTGCATTCTTTTCCGG